>JAVVWP010000020.1:0-30657 GCA_036652055.1 Oscillospiraceae bacterium
CATTTAAACTAACTTTTTGTCGTTAATTCATTGATTTAGGATTAATTATGTGGTATGCTCTTTATATATATAAAAGGATTGATAATATGGCTATACGAAAAGTTTAAAATGTAAATCGCGAAAAAGTCATAACAAATATGTCGTGTAATCTTTCAATGCTTAGGGCTAAACTGGGGCTTACACAAGAAGGTATTGCAAATTTTGCAGGATTATCAAGGCACACAATCATGCAAATTGAAAATAAAAAGACGAAAATGTCGTGGAATACATTTTTAGCATTATTACTTATTTTTATCAAAAACGAAGAAACAAATAAATTACTGAATATACTTGAAATTTATACAGATAAATTAAACAAAGAATTAAAACTAAAAAATTTATAAAAATCCCATTATATGTCCATCTGAAAAGGTATAATAGAAATTAAAGAAGGTGTTTTAATGGGGTTTAATATGAATTTTAACGGAAATAAAGGGTTTCGACTACTCAACATCTATGAACGATTGAACAAAGGTGAAACTGTACATAAGTCAGATTTAGCAAAAAGCTTCTTGATCCAATATGGGAATTGTCAGGATATATCGGCAAGCAAGAGATTATTTTGTTTTCTTATGTGCGATCGGTGAGCACGACGGAAAATACACAATTTCGGCAGAGGTTTATGGTAATGGAATTGACATGTGGCTGAGAAGCCACGGGGATAAAGTTATAAATCAAAATAAAAAAGGAGCAAAATTATGATTGATAGTACACATTTTATTAAAGAACTCGTTTTAGAAAAAGCTAAAGAAGATAGAGCATTTTCTGTTTATCCCAATATTCCAGACAAAAAATTAGTGAATGCAGCAAATAAAATTGCAAATGGGGTAGATCCTTATACAATTATTGCCGTATATGACACTACTGCTTTTGAGAGTTGTAAAGAAGGAATAGCTTTTACCGGAACAAATATGTATCTTAGAGATATACTGAGTTCAACAATTACTGTGCCATTAACAGATATAACAAATGCTGTTTTTTCTTCAGAAACAAAGACAGATGAAAACGGAAAGCAGCATACAATACAAAAGATAGTAATTTCATATAATAATAGAAGTGACATTACAATAACAAGCAATGATTTTAACCATCAGTTGGAGTTTATTGCGGAAGTGTTGAATGGTATTGCTGAATCAATAGATTCAATTAAAGATGTTTGTCAAATAGCCAAGCTCGAGGAGCTTGGGGAAGAAATCACAGAGATATATGTATCTATCATATCAAACTATCTTATGGCGGACGATGGCATAATTGATTCTTCTGAATATAAAGAATTAATTTCTTTAATGGCACGTATAAAGGTTTCAAAAGACTCAGCAGAAAGATTGAGAAGAAAACGACTTTCTGAAGATAATAGTTGCAACGATTTTGCCATATTAATTAAAGAGCTTGATGACAGTATTAGCGAAAAAAATGTAGATTATACTGGCATTAATCAAAGTTTATTCTTTGATTTGCTTTTAGTAAAAAAAGAGAAAATGGACGATTGGAAAAATGATAAAGTTTTGCGAGAATTGCAACAACTGCTGAATGTTTCGGATGGTCAAGCAAATATTGGTATAAATAAAATACGACTTGACGAAAGAATTGTTTCTGAGCGCTTGGAAGACAAGCAAATAAAAGATTTCACAAAAGAATTAATTGCTGTTGCAGGCGGAGCTGGCGTAACACTGGCAGCTTTGGCAATAACTGGGGGAGTATCTACAGGCGTTTGGGGAGGACTTTTAACACTTGGTCTTCTTCCAACAGGAGGAATGATTTTTGGGCTTGCAGCAATCGGTGGCGTAGGATATGGAGCATATAAAGGAATAAAATATTTTTCCGGAACAAGCGAATATGAAAAATCGGGAATACGAATAGCTGCATTACAGGGGGCAATAGAAATGAATAAAGCAGCAACCACCTATATGATTGATGACATAAATTATATAACTCGAAGCATGTGTGAAATATCAAAAAAGATTGCCAAGAATAATGAGAATGATAAGTTACTCCAAGAGTTGCTATCGGATATAGAATTGACTGAAACAATCGGTTCTTCGGCGAGGTCTCTTGATAATGATAACGAAAAAAATAATTACGAAATTTACTTATCTAACTCCCATATAGTCGTTTTAGTGAATTAAACAAGGCAAGCGTTCAAAGAGTTAAAATTAACGAATACATAATGACAATATATAAAAAAGCTGAAACTAAAGATTCAAATGGCAATACTGTTGTTGAATATAAACGAAAGGAAGAACTCTCGTTCGATGATGCAAAGAAGACATTTGATGCTTTTTCGTTAATTGGATTTTATGATACTAAAACATCCGCTATGGCTCAAGGAAGTGTTGCTGTCCAAAAAGGGCTTAATGCCATAAAGGGATTTATTGGGGGATAAAAATGTCAAATTATAGTTCAGAAAAAGATTATAGGCTCATTAATCATTATGCCACAAGTATTTCAATTGATCGTGAAATACAGAACGAAGGCCAGCAACAGTTAGAAAAAACAATAGAAAATTCTAAAAAAATAGATGAATACTTATCTGAAAAAAATGCTGTTAAGCAAGAACTTATTGTCACGCTCACGCGGTGCAAGACATACGGTGTGACAGAAGCTGATTTGAAAAGAATTAATTATTTAAAAAATAAGCTCGCCATGATTAAATCTCCTGATACTATAGAAACCACGTTAGTTCAGACACAAGAGATTTTTCAAAACAGCAGTGATGTGTCAGCTTCTAATTTGGAGTTTGCAAACAAATATCAATTAGATTTGAACAATCCGTTTAATTCCATATTTTCCGATGTTGAAAAGCAAGTGATAACAAATGAATTGGCTGAGAAATTCGAACTGCTTACATTAGATAAATACGATTATGCTTTTTCAACTGCCGTTGGTATATTAGGCGGAATCATTGATATCTTGCTTGTAGGCACTGCATCAAGCAACGAAAGCGAATGCGGTCAGTTAGTTAAAGTAACAGATGGTGCATTTGATAAGATTGTCGAAGTATATGCTAAACTTAATGGATGGAAAGGGGCAAATGGGGACTCGAATTCGGTTAAATCCGCAATTGGGTATTTGGAACGGAAATTTCCAGTCAACTATGATGCTCGGTATTCATCGGATATAAATCATGCATTTGAAGGCATGAATACTAAAAACCATCACTTGTTAAGTTTGGATCATAGTCCACTTGGCTTAATAATTGGCATAATTGATTTGTTACAAGGAAAAGCTTCTTTTTTTGATTCTGAACACGGTAAAATTATTCGTGTGGTTACTGAAAAATGTGATGGAATAACAGGGATTCCTTCTGCTATTGCAAGATGGTTCGGGCATTGTATGAGCGATATAGCAGGTTCCAGTGGTGCCCAAGGGCGTGGTGCGGGTTTGCCAACTGCATTTCAGAGCATTCTACAAACAATGCCAATTGGCGAAAATGGGTCTAAATATATGCAAGGAATTCTTGAACAAATGTACACCAATGGATACGATCTTCGTTTTTCAGTTGCAACTGCAATTCCTGTTATAGTATCAGAAATTATTATACGGTTATATTGGTTTGTAAAACAACATTTTTATTATGGAAAAAACATAAAGGAGTGTATTCCCTTTGGCAAAAATCGTGACTTACAACGTATGTTGTTGATCTCATCATTTTCATTTTCATCGATTGATATTGGGCATGCCATAATCAAAGGAGCACCGCAAAAAAATCCAATTGTTTTCTTGAATTCTGTGAACTATATTGGGCTTGCAAATTTCGGTTATAAGCTATTTGTGAATTTCAGATTAGAACACGAACATAATCAAAAAAACAAAGAACTGCTTCGTACTGAAATTAAAAGTGAATATCAAAGGATTTTAAATGAAAGTTATATATTTTCTGACGAGCAATATGCACATTAATTTTGTGTTTTCAATTTTATTAAAAAAGTATTAGTATTGTTTTTTGAATGAATACGGTAATGAGTCAATTAAATACATAACGGTTAATGAGTGATTTAATTAATATAATTAATAACTTACCTAATATGGTTCATTTAACCCCTGCAAGCAATAAAGATGTTACTGTATCAGAAGAAAAACTTAATATGTCTTTTGCGGATGATTACAAAAAGTATATTACAACTTTTGGTTGTATTTCAGCTAAGGGTATAGAATTAACTGGAATATGCGAGCACAAAAGACTAAATGTTGTTGATGTCACAAAATCCGAAATGACTCTTAATCCTAATTTCCCACGCCATATGTATGTAATAGAAAACAGCGGTATTGAAGGCATACTCATATTGCAAAATGCTGATGGGGAAATATTTGAGTATGTCCATGGTGAATATAAAAAAATATATAATTCCCTTAATAGTTATTTGGAGTCAATAAAATAACTATCAAATTGTAGAATAATCATCAGATAACTATGTAAATAGGCTCTTTGTCAAATGTTGGGGTGAACCGACATTTGACAAAGAGCCTTTAATTATGCACCGATTTATCTTATTTATTTTCTTTTTCCAAAGCTTCGATTTTTATATTTTCAAACCTTTTTGTATCGCTGTTCCAGTGGTCATACGCAGCATCTTCTTTACGATTTACTAATTCATAATTGCTTTGTAAAAACTCACCAAAATGCCTTGTTATTTTTTCAGCACCATAAATATTAAGGTGGTCGCCACCGTCTTTTGTATCTGTTTCCCAATTAAAATTGGTTTGTGCGAAGTTATCTATATTATAGTCGACAAATGGGATATTATTTTCTTTTGCAATATCCGCAATAGTATTATGCTTTGCATATGACCATGAAGTTGCAGAGGGAAGTTCTAAAAGTACGACTGCAATATTTCTGTCTTTGCAAATTTCGAGCATTCTTTTCAAGCATTTACTTTGCCTTTTTGACATTTTTGCTCTATCGTCGGTTTTTGCCATATAGTCAAATCCGCCTAGATACGGCTTTGTGTCAACACTGACGATATGACCTTTGCCTGCAAAATTATAGCTATTCATAGGCTCTTTTATATCATTCATTGTAAGCTCATCCCACCTTGAATGATAACGGACAATCGGGAATTTATAGCTTATTCCCGTTCCAAGCCCATCGTTATAGTTGCTGTCATCAAACTCCCAAAATATTTCTTTTGTCTTATTAAGAAATCTCTTTAAATATCTGCCTTTTGTATTTTCATTTTCAATTCCTAAAAGCATATCTGTTTCTATTACAACAACCTTAGGAGTTTGTTTTTTTAACGCCTTACGAAGTTTGACTAAGGCTGCTGCTCCAGTTTGAGCAGGAAGCCCACATACAAAGCTTGTAAAGCCATAATCTTTCCAAAAATCCATAGGAATTATGCCTCTATAAAGGTCACTGTTTCCAATCAAAAACACATCAAGCGTATTATCAGGTTCGCCTTTAAATCCGCTGGAAATATAATCAATCATTCCGTCTTCTGATTTATCTTTTTTTGGCATAAAAATCATAGAGGTTAACTGCATAAGCATTGCAAAAACAAGCAAAAATGATACAGTGACTGCTACTGTTTTTAAGAAGTATTTAATTTGTGCTTTCATTTGTATTAACCTCCTTAAAAATCACCATAAATAAACGAACCGAGTGTGTAGCCTTCTCCGTAAATTCCAAAGATTATTACTGAGAAAATTGCTATGAAATAAAACGCCCATCTTAAAACGACAAATTGCTTTGAAACCGTTTTTCGGATTTCTATATTTTTTTCGTGAAGAATATCAACAACAAACATTGCTATTATTCCTATTAAGAGAACTATAAAGTCCTTGCCCGAAAGCTCAAGTGAAAAAAGCGTTCCATCTCCTAAAGCTTTTATTGAAAGACCTGTAAACATTGAGGCAAACATTTTAAATGCGGTTTTTAGCGAATTTGCCCTGAAAATTAACATTCCTATTAACACAATAAATGAGGTTCTGAGAATGCAAAATCCTTTATAAAACAGATTTTCAGTATTAATTTTTAACTTTTCAAGTACCTTTTGGAAAAATGGCTCAAGAAGCTTTCCAAGCATCATTATTACATAATAATACATTCCATAGAAAATGTATTTTGCCCCTGCACCGTGCCAAATTCCGTTTCCTATCCATACAAAAAAGAGTGCAAATGCCATAGGTATGAACTTTGAAAGATGCTCACCAAAACGCCCTTTTACCTTTTTGCTAAGGCTTTGAGTTGCTTTTGAAAGAGAAACCGGATAGAAAATATAGTCACGCAACCACGCACCGAGTGTAATATGCCAGCGACGCCAAAATTCGTCAATTGAACCTGAGAAAAATGGTTGGCGGAAATTTTGTGCAAGTGAAATTCCAAAGACCTCTGCTGTGCCTGTTACTAAATCCATACAGCCTGAAAATTCAGCATAAATCTGAACGGTATAGAGGATTGCTCCAATTAAAACTATAAATCCACTATAATTTTCACTATGGTCAAAAACAGTGTTTACAAGCATTGCTGCTCTGTCTGCTATTACCATCTTTTTGAAAAGTCCCCATACCATAAGCTGAACACCATGGCATATGTTTTGATAATTGTATTCATGCCCCTCATAGAGTTGATGTGCCATCTTATCATATCTTCCGATAGGACCTTCAACCATCTGTGGAAAAAAGCACACATACAGTGATAATCTAAAGAAGTTTTTATCAGCCTTATATGTTCCTCTATAAACATCAATTATATAGCTAACTGCTTGAAGTGTATAGTAAGAAATTCCAAGCGGTGCTATAAATTTAAGATGTGGCATTAAAGCGTCAACACCAAAAATTGACAAGGTCATATTAATTCCATTGCCAAAAGCATTGAAATATTTTAGAAAGAAAAGAATTCCAAAATTAACGATAATTGCTACTGCTATCGCTATTTTTTTATCTCTTTTCATTTTTGTTTTTAAAGCTTTGATTTCATCTTTTGAAACATCTGGCTTTTTTTTATTTTCTTTAAAAGAAGCGGATATTTTATCTATCCACAATCCGCAAAGATAAATAGTAATAGTGGTAACTCCGAGGTAGGCTATTAAAAATCTGCTCGCAAAAAAGTAAAATACAACACTTGATGCAAGAAGAACGCCCCATCTCGCTTTTTTCGGAATGCAATAATAAAGCACACCAACCACTATCATAAAAACGACATAAGTCAATGATGTGTAGGACATATAGGTCTCCTAAATTTATTTTTAATCGGCATCCTCAAGACGCTCTATCATTTCATAAAGAGCCTTTGCACTATTGAAATTTTCAGGTAAAATTTGATTTACTGGAACTTCAACATCAAATTCGTCTGAAATTTCTGAAACTATTGTTATGATGTCAAATGAATCTAAAATTTTGTCATCAATTAGCCTCGTGTTTGTTAGAAAATCGATTTCTGGTTTTAAGTCTGATAGTATTTCAAGTAATTTTTCCATTTTTTTCTCCCTTTTATTTTAAAGAATTATAATTGTTTTTTAAATATGCCCTGTCAATTTTTCCGTTTCGATTGTAAGGCATTTCGTCTATTTTAATTAGCTTGTTAGGGTACATATATTTTGGCAGTGCGTTTGAAACCCCTGCTAAAATATCTTTTTTTGTAAGTGTTTCACTTTGATATATAAGAACTATTCTGTCCTTTTCGCCGTCATATACACAAACTGACGCCTCAATACCCTCTATCGCACTTACTGCTGTTTCGATTTCGCCAAGCTCAATTCGGTATCCCATATGCTTTATTTGAAAATCTTTTCGTGAAACATAAATGATTTCGCCACGCTCATTGATTTTTACTAAATCACCCGTTTTATAGATAAGCTCAGGATAATAAGGGTTAAGCGGATTTTGAACAAAGCTTTCACTTGTTTTTACTGGATTGTTATAGTAGCCAAGTGCTAAGAACGAACCTCTAACGCAAAGCTCACCCTCCTCACCTTTTTTGGCAATTGTACCATCATCACGCAAAATCAGAATATCGCAATTGTCGCAAGGGTAGCCAATCGGAAGGCTTTCATTATCATCGATTTTTCTATCAACAACATAATATGTGCAAATATCAGTGATTTCAGTAGGCCCATAAAGATTTGCAAAAAGCGTATCAGAAGGCATTTTTTCAATCCAGATATTTAGCTGTTTTGTTGGCATAACCTCGCCTGCAAAAAGCACCTTTTTTAAGTAGTTAGGAATTGCTTCATCAAGTGCTTTCCAGTTGGCTATGATGCAAAGTGCTGACGGAACCCAATAAATCGTATTAACTTTCTTTTCGTTTAAGAATTTTATAAGATTTATAGGGAATGAAAATAATGACTGCGGAACTATATGAAATGTTGCACCAGAATTTATTGTGCTGAAAATGTCAAGCACACTCATACTGAAATAAAACGGAGTCTGGCTTGCAAAAACCGTTTCACTTGTTATTTCAAAGGTATTACAAACCCAGTGAGCATAATCGATTACAGAGCGATGACAAATAACAGCGCCCTTTGGAACGCCCGTTGAACCCGATGTGAAAAGTGCGTAAATTGGATCAGTATCGATTGCTGATTTTCTGATTTTTGCAAGTTTTTCAGCATCAATTTCTCCGCTTTTTGCTTTGTCACAGCTTATGATTTCGCCATCTGCTAACAGTTCTTTTGCCTTTTCTATATTTTCATCAGTTGTTATTATTGCAGCCGGTGATAGAGTATTAAAAATAACCGCAATTCTGTCTTTTGGCATTGTTGTATCAATTACAGCATAAAAATTTCCGCTATAAACGACACCCATCATAGCTTCAAGGCAAGCAACACTTTTATCTATAAAGACTGCTATTGGTGCTTTTGTCTTACCAATTTTGCTGATACGTGTTCCTATTTTTTTTGCATTGTTCATAAATTCAAGATAAGAGGCACTAACGCTCTCATCTGTAAAAGCTATTTTGTTTGGAAATCTTTCTGCACTGTTTTCGAGCATTTCTAATATGTTTTTTGTCATAGCCTACTCCTTCGCTGTTTTGTCACATTTTATCATTAATTGCACTGCCACACAAGGAGTTTTCCTTAAATGTAAGAAAAATGTAATTAATTTTAGATAATTTTAAAAGAATGTTTTTATATTGTTCACACTTCGTTAAATGCAAGTGCTTTGTTTATGATTTCAAAGCTTTCTATTCCAGTGCCTGCCTTGATTTCAGAATTTTTTATGATAGGATTTATGTTGTTTGCATCAAATCCCGAACAGTCGAGGTTTTTATTGATATAAATCTTAACCATTCCATTTTTTTCTCTTAGCACACATATATTAGCTATTGGAATATTTGTTATATCTTTTTTCGACTTCGCTTTAACGCCCTTGCAGTCAAAAATTAATTTTCCGTTAGCTATTGAAAGTGTAATATCCTCGCCTTGAGTGAGCAAAACGCCATCTTTTTTAAGCTTTTGAAGTTTTGCAGAGATTGTAAAGTCGCCCCTGCCCTCAAAGCCTTTTGAGCCATCTGTTGTAATAATATTATTTTCATAATAGGTAGCATCTGCACTGCCTTCTGAATTATTACCATAAATATCAAAAACATTGTAATTTATAGCCACTTTTTCATTTGGATTAGCGTCATCTGAAAGTGTTATTCTAACTTCATTGTAGCCTGCTAACAGCTCTGATTTTTGTGATTTTTCGCCAATTTTAAAGCTATCTTCATTAATTACAACGCGTTTGTCGAATAAAAATTCTATTTGATTTTTACTTATGAATTTTTGCGATAAAAGGATTGGTGCATTTGCATCTTTTTCGCCAAATTTAAATATCAGAATTTCGTGAGGGGCGATATTACCGATTACTTTACTGCCATAAGAATAAATCTTTTCGTCCATCTCTTTTGTATAAGGCAAAATTGTAACTTTAGTCATTTCGCTTTCACCTTTTTGAACACCTATAAGGCTATCAAGCGTAATTGTGTAACTTTGCTCACGATTTGAAGGGTTTCTAATAGAAATAATTCCGTTTGAACCATCAAAGGCTGAATATCCATAAACAGCACCCTTAGCCGGTGTGTTACCTATAAGCCTTGCATTTCTTAAAATGTGGAAGTTTTCTTCGACGAATTTAAGCACATCTGCATTTATTTTCCACATATCCTCAGTGAAAAGATTAAAGCTATAATAAAGCTCCCAAAATGCTGTTCCTCTTGTTGAAATCATATACATATATTTTCTGAATTCATCATCAGTCATATTTATCTTAGCAGTATTTCCATAAATAGGCTCGTGATTATACATATTTGAAAGTGGGAACTGACATTCTCTTGTTTTGTGAAAATCAAAATATCTGTCATCTCGATATGTAAGCACAGCGTCATAATCTCTGTCTGACAACTTCGTACCCTGCTTATCTTTTTTTATAAGATCCATATCACTGCTGTTTTGCATCCACAGGCTTTCGCTCCACTGTAAGAACCAAGGGCTTGCATTGCAAAAGCTGGTTTGATTGAGCCAAAGAGATTTTCCTTCACTATCTCGAAATGAACGCATTTTTTCGAATATTTCTATCCATTGTTCCCAGCACTCAACCATAACATAAGTATCGTTAAAGCCACCCGTAACATGCCCGTGTTTCTTACTTTTACAAGGATTTAACATAAATCCGTCAAGTTTCCAATAATTTATATCAAAGCGTTTCATATAATCGAGGAAAAATTCAGTGATGTTTTTTACATAATTATGGTCAGCAATGCAGACATCTCTTGACTGCTTATTGTATCCGCCTGTTCCTGCTTTTTGCATAATCTTACCAAATTTTGCATTATAGTTGTATCCGCCACGAGGACCCATCCACAGCCCAAACTCTGACGAGAATTTTTTAGCAAGCTCTGAAATTTCATAAAGTTCATCAGGGAATTTTTCATTAAAGCACCAAAAATCTTTAGTATAGTCATTCCAGCCATCATCAACAACATATGAATTAACAGGCTTTACTCCGTTTTGAGTAAGCCCTTTTTCAATTTCATAAAAAGAACCGCTTATATTTTCAGCTGTAATATCCATCATATGGTCATACCATGAATTGTATTGAGTTCTTAGATAAAGCTTTTGAGATATTGAGCGGATATATTCAAGGAAGTCTGCTCTGATAACTTCCATTTCAAGGCTTCTTGCCGAACCCATAACAGTTTTCCAAGTTGTATATTTATCGTTTTCTTTTTTTAACGCTGATAGAGTTCTTCCCGAATAATATCTGACAAACGCAACATCATTTAGAATATTATTGTCGCTCACAGGAAATTCATTTCCCATAAAAAGACCGTCTATATAAATTGGCTGGCCCATTGCAGAATGATATTCAGAAAGATATATTTTTTCTGTTTCAGGGCGACTCCAAACCTGCTTTTCATCGCCATTTAAAGCAAAATGCTCAGTGTCAATATAATCAATAACAGCTTTTTCATCATTTGATGAAGATATAACCAAATATTTTCTCATAAAATGGTCAGTTTCTTTGATTTCATAGCAAAGCTCAATATTGTATGTTATTTTGTGAAAATCATATGGCAAAAATTCAAAGCAAAGCTTACCATTTTCAATATCAATATTGACATTTGAAAGCTTTAATGCACTTGCCAAAATAAAGTCTTTTTTGTTTTTATGGGTTAAAATGCTTATTACAAATTCCTCTGAACCCTTTTTTGGCTCAAAGCTGGTTTCTTCTTCGGTTCGCTTATTTATAACTGCCATTGGCAAAAGCTTATTATCGGAAACATTGAATTTTCTTTCTAAAAAGCTATTACCTATTGAAACGACATCATCTTTTTTTTCTATAAACATATTAATTTCTTTTCCTTTTCAAAAAAGTATTTTTTCTATGGTTAATGCCATATCTTCAACTATTTTTACGCATGGACGCTTTTTATAATATTCATTAGTTCTGTCGTCGGGAATTGAAGTAATATTCATCTGTGCCTCGCCTAAAAGCTCACGGCAAATTATTGAAGGATTGTTTTTTTTGAAATCGTCTGCAATTTCTTGAACCTTTTTGTATGTAAGTGCCTTAGCGTTTTTATCATCGCCGTCAGTAGCACCATAGAACATTCCAACTACCAGTGATGCACCTGTAATTGCTCCACAAACTTCACGCATTCTACCAACGCCACCACCAAGACCTGCCGATACTTTTAACGCTGTTTCTTTATCCATATTAAATTTATCAGCAAACGCTGCAAAAACTGATTGTGAGCAGTTAAATCCCTCTTTAAAAAGAGATACTGCTTTGTCTGAATGTTCGGACATATAAAAGCCTCTTTGTTTTTCAATAATTTTATACATTGGTTTATTTATAATAACATTTTATTAGCTGTAAATCAACCATAATATTAAGAGTTTGTATGAATTGGGAATTGGATTGGGAATTGCTCTGATTTTACTTTTATCTATTTTGCCCCTCCTTCAGTCAGCTACGCTGACAGCTTGCCTTAAGAGGAAGCGTAGGAATTCTCAGAGGGAGCGGAAAAACAACTTCAGAGGGAGCGTAAGATGGAATATTAAAAATATAAAAAGGCCATCTCACTTTTATCTTTGTGAGATGACCTATTTGTTTTATTTTACTGCATACTCGTGTTTTTTAGTGTTTCCTTTATATTTTGCATTTAAGTTGCCGTTTCCCCTGTGATGATATGGGAAAAATCTTAAAATTATGTATCCGCCAACTGCACCTAAAGTATTGCATACAATATCAGCCATTGTATCTATAATCGGAAAGCGTGCTGAAGGATCAAGCCCTATTTTGTTTACAGGATCGAAAATCGGGTGATATGATGTTGCTATTGCGTTCGCATAACTCCAATGTTGAGCATCACCGCCACCTAATTGGTCATATGTAAATTCAAAAAGTTCCCAGCCTGTTCCTGCAAAAAAACTAAAACAGAACGCTGCTACTAAAACTATTGTAAGATGTGCATACACTCTATCACGCTTTTGAACAGCACAAACCAGCTCATATCCGCCAAGCACACAAAATGCTCCGCCCACTACATGAAGAACTGTATCCCACCACCAAAGCTTATAATATAAGTTTAAAAACGCTCCGCCAAAAGAGGTGAGAAGAATAAACACCGCCAACACATCTTGAACATATGACGGAATGTATCTTAAAAATCTTTTTTCTGAAAAAGCTTGACACATTTCCCAAAGGAACATCAAGGTAAGGTTAGCTGTTAGCTGTGCTATTTGGTCAGAATTTCCAATTACCTCGCCACCCTTAGCTGGCATAAACGCATCAACAATTGTTTTGATTATCGCCCCAATCATTACCGCTCTAACTGCCCACCAAAGGACTATTTCCCACTTTTTTGCTCCACTGAGCAATCTTTTTATATACCCCTTCATATTAACCTCCAATTAAATTGAATTATTAATCGTATATATAGAATACCATTTTTAGCTAAAATTATAAAGCTTTTTTGTATCGTCATATATCACAAGAATTTTCATAGCTATTTATGGGAAATGCCATAAGCCATTCGGGTGAACATATAGCCTCGTCACTATTTAATGGAAATTATATTTGACATCATATTTTTAATATGATATACTTTTAAAGTCAGATGTCTGTGTATTTATTTGGGATATAGGCTCTCGTTTAAAATTCAGATTGATATATTTTTTATATGTAAGATTGGAGATATAGTTATGGAAAGAATTAAAACAATTGAAACTCGTGATTTAAAGAAAAGCGTTAAAAACGGCGGTTGTGGCGAATGCCAAACTTCATGCCAATCTGCTTGCAAAACTTCTTGCGGTGTTGCTAATCAACCTTGCGAAAACAAAAAGAAGTAAAATATTTTTTTATCAGATTAAAAGTGCCGCCTATTTTTGGTGGCATTTTTTTATTTATTTAAAACTCGGAGGAAATTAATGGTTCACCAGTATAAACTAAATGGTTATAATATCGTTTTAGACACTTGCAGTGGCTCTATTCATCTCGTTGACGAGGTCGCATATGATATTATTTCTTTAATAAAAACAAAAAGCGATAGTGAAATAGTAAAAACAATTCTTGAAAAATACAAAAATAATAATGATGTCACAGAAAGTGAGATTTTAGAGTGTATTTCTGATGTTAATGCTCTTATAAAAAGTGAAAAATTGTTTACTCCTGATGTTTATGAGGATATGGCTTTTGACTTTAAAAATCGTAATACAACTCTTAAAGCTCTTTGCCTTCATGTTGCACACACCTGCAACCTTAACTGCTCTTACTGCTTTGCAAGTCAAGGTAAATATCAAGGTGACAGGGCTTTAATGAGTTTTGAAGTTGGCAAGAAAGCACTTGATTTTCTTATTGAAAATTCTGGAACTCGCAAAAATCTTGAGGTTGATTTTTTTGGCGGTGAACCTCTTATGAACTGGGAAGTTGTCAAAGAGCTTGTTGGATATGCACGCTCGCAAGAACCAATCCATAATAAAAATTTCCGCTTTACACTTACCACCAACGGTATGCTAATTGATGATGATGTAATTGAATTTTCAAACAAAGAAATGAGCAATGTCGTTTTAAGCCTTGACGGCAGAAAAGAAGTTCACGACAAGCTTCGCAAAAACTATGCTGGCGATGGAAGTTATGATATTATTGTTCCTAAATTTAAAAAATTCGTTGAAAAGCGTGGCGATAAAAACTATTATATGCGTGGCACTTTCACTCATAATAATATTGACTTTACAAATGATATTTTTCATATGGCTGATTTGGGATTTACTGAGCTTAGTATGGAACCAGTTGTTTGTTCACCTGATGACCCGTTTGCACTAACAAAAGAGGATATGCCAATTCTTTTAGAACAATATGAAATTCTTGCAAAAGAAATGATAAAGCGAAAGAAAAGCGGAAATGGCTTTACTTTTTACCACTATATGCTTGACCTTGCTAACGGGCCTTGCATCTATAAACGAGTTTCGGGTTGTGGCTCGGGAACTGAATATATGGCTGTTACTCCTTGGGGTGAGCTTTATCCTTGCCACCAATTTGTCGGTGACGAAAAATACAGCCTTGGTAATATTTTTGATGGTGTTAGCAATTTTGAAATTCAAAACGAGTTCAAAAACTGCAACGCTTATGCACGGGCTGAATGCAAAGACTGCTGGGCAAAACTTTATTGCTCTGGAGGCTGTGCTGCAAACGCCTATCACGCAACCGGAAAGATTACAGGAATTTATGAATATGGCTGTGAACTTTTTAAAAAGCGTATCGAATGTGCTGTTATGATGAAAGTTGCCGAAAGTGATTAATGATTGTGGTGATTTAAGTGGATACTCCTATTTATGATTTTATTGAAAATTATATAAACAGTGATGTTTCACGGCTTCATATGCCAGGGCATAAGGGGCTTAGTTTTTTGGGCTTTGAAAATATGGATATAACTGAAATAAGCGGTGCAGATGAACTTTATAAAGCAAGCGGAATAATTGCTAAAAGCGAAAAAAATGCAAGCGGTCTTTTCGGAACTAAAGCTACTTTTTATTCAACCGAGGGTTCAACTCAGTGCATAAAAGCTATGCTTTATATTAGCCTTATGAATAGAAAAGATGTGAATAATCGCCCTATCGTTTTGGCGGCAAGAAATGTTCATAAAGCATTTGTATATTCTGCTGCACTTCTTGATTTTGATATAGAATGGCTGTATCCAAAAGAAAGTGGCTCAATTTGCAGTTGTATTGTTGATGAAGCTTCGCTCGATAAAAAGCTTTTATCAATGGCACAAAAGCCTTTTGCAGTTTATATAACTTCGCCTGACTATCTTGGCGGAATTTCTGATATAAAAGCTCTATCTAAGGTATGCAAAAAATATGATATTCCTCTTTTGGTTGACAACGCTCACGGGGCATATTTGAAGTTTTTAGAAAAATCTCGGCATCCCATTGACCTTGGTGCTACAATATGCTGTGACTCGGCTCATAAAACACTGCCTGCACTCACGGGAAGTGCCTATCTTCATATTTCAAATGAATTTTTAAGCGAAAATGGCATTAGAAATGCTATGGCTATATTTGGCTCTACAAGTCCGTCTTATCTTTCTTTGGCTTCACTTGATTTGTGCAATAAATATCTTAGTGGCAGTTATAAATCTGACCTTTTTAATACTATTGAAAAGGTAAAGCTACTTAAAGAAAAGCTGAAAAGTTTTGGACTTTGTGATGTTTCTAAAGAACCGCTTAAAATTTCTTTGTCATTTGTAAATCTTAATTACAATGGTTTTGAAATAGCCAAAATATTAAAAAAGCACAAAGTCGAATGTGAATACGCTGACGCTGATAATGTAGTTTTAATGTTTACGCCTCAAAATAAACAGCTTGATTTCGAAAGAATTTCTTCTGCTTTTTGCTCCTTAAAATTAGAAAAAGTTGAAATGCCAAAAGATGATGTTTGCGTTTTACCTGCTGCTTTTAAAATGACTATAAGAAATGCGGTTTTTGCAAAGCACGAAAGTATTCCTGTTAATTCTGCACTTGGAAGAATTTGTGGCTCACCGACAGTTTCTTGCCCTCCTGCCGTTCCTATCGTGATAAGCGGTGAAGTTATTTCAAGCAGTGCAATCAAGCTTTTAAATAAATATGACCTTGATAATGTTGAGGTTGTTTGCGAATGAATTTGTTTGATGATTATAGAGATTTTAGTAAAATTATTATTGACTTTCTTCGCTAATAGTGTTATTATACTTTGGCAGTAAAGAGTTATTGCATATGCGCTGTTAGCTCAGCTGGATAGAGTGTTTGGCTACGAACCAAAAGGCCGGGGGTTCGAATCCCTTACAGCGCGCCAAAAATAAAAAGTCACACATAGTGTGGCTTTTTCTTTTTTGTATTCTGCATTTTTCAATATTCATCATTCATTCTTCATTTGTCTTTGTGACTTTTTCAAATGCAAAATAAAAAATGAAGCCACTTATGCTAATGAATAATGAAAAATTGATTTTGACTTTAATATTAGGAGGGATAATAAATGAATAATACAGAAACAATAATATGTGATTTGTCAAATTGTAAGGATTTAACCGATTTGCATAAAATCATTCAAGACGCTTTTAATTTTCCAAATTACTATGGTACTAACTTAGATGCACTTTGGGATATTTTATGGAGCAGTTGTCCACCTAAAAGCGTTATTTTTAAAGGTGTCACCTCTTTGCCTGATGAACTTCAAGAATATTTTAGTGAAATGATGAAAATCTTTATTCAAAACAAAGAGTGGCAGAAAAAATACAATTATGAAGTTGATTATAAGGTCTTAGAATAGATTTAACTATTCTTTTTCAAATAACATCTATATCTTTTTAAGCGACTATATCTATTGACAAGCTATTATATTTGCATTACACTTACAGTAATAATTCCCAGCACCATATATTAATTATTTGATGAAAGGAATGGTTATTAAAATGAAAAAATATGTCAACTTCTCTCTCTTTTATGCCATTGCCGCTATGATTGGTGGCGTATTCTATCGTGAGTTCACAAAATTCAATGATTTTACAGGGGTTACTGCTCTTGGCAAGGTACATACACACCTATTTTTGCTCGGTATGGTTATGTTTCTTCTTATTGCTTTATTTTCTGCACATTCTAAATTATCAGAACAAAAACTTTTTCGGGTTTTTATGCCAATTTACAATATCGGCGTGCCTCTCACCGCTATTATGCTAACAGTTCGTGGCGTTGTACAAGTGCTTTCGATAACTGTATCGCCTGCACTTAGCGGGGCAATTTCGGGGATTTCAGGGATTGCACACATCTTAACTGGAACGGGCATTGTGCTTTTAATTCTTTCTATTAAAAAAATTTGCAAAAACTGATTTTCTAAATTTAATAATTTTTAATTTGCCACTTCGTTTTTTTGCAATATTTCATTAAAGATATTGCAAAAACGAGGTGGCAAAATATTCATTTTTGGCTCGAATTTTAGATGATTATTCACTATTGACATTATTTGTCATTTTTAGTTTTAAACAACCAAAATGTTCAAAACTATGTTCACAATGTTAAAAACTATGCTGTAAAAGGCTTGTTTAGCAGAATTAGCGTAAAGAAATACACTTTACAATGTGGAAAAGCAAAAATTAATCACATTTGTAAAGTGTATATTTTTTAGTTATTTTGAAAGTAAATTTGCAAGTTTACTCTCAATTGAAGATGGTTTTTAAGTATCCATCATAAAATGCTAATTGCATCACTGATTGTCTTTTCCATTGCTTCTTTTCCGTATTTGTCAACTTCGTTTTTATCCTTTGCTTCGTGAGTTAAGCACCCTGCACCGCCTATACAGCCACCAACGCAGGCCATTCCCTCGATGAAGTTGTTAGGCAAAACTCCTTTAGATGCTCTTAGAAGTGCTGCTTTGCATTCTTCAATGCCATCACACGCTATTGGATTTACTTTAAAGTCACTTCCTTGCTCTTTTAGTGCCTCGGCTACTGCATCTGAAAGCCCACCGCTGCGAGCAAAAATTCTGCCATAATATGATGCGTTATCAAGTAAATCTTCACTAAGCTCTGAAAGCTCTATATTACGACTGTCAAAAAGTGCTTGAAGCTCTTCAAAGGTCAATACGCAGTCTATATATTTTTTAACTTCTTCATCTTGCATTTCCATTTTTTTTGCTGTGCAAGGCCCTATAAATATAACCTTTGCAGTGTTATCCGTCTTTTTTATATATTTAGCTATCGTTGCCATTGGCGAAAGATTATGAGAAACATTTTTTTCTAAAGTCGGGAAGTATTTTTTAACATACTGAACAAAAGCAGGACAGCACGAGCTTGTTAAAAATCCTTTTTCGGCAAGCTCCTGTGCCTCGGCATAAGAAACCATATCCGCTCCGAGTGCTGCTTCAACAACACTATGAAATCCAAGCTTTTTAATTGCAGTTATTACCTGCCCCAATTTTGCATATGTGAACTGGCTTGAAATTGATGGGGCTACAACCGCATAGACCTTAGTGCTACTATTTGCACTTTCTTTTAACATTTTTATTGCATCTATTATATATGACTTATCAACTATTGCACCAAACGGGCAAGTATAAACACAAGCTCCGCAAGAAATGCACTTATCATTATTGATTTGTGCCGCTTTTGTTTCATCGTCTTTCATTGAAATTGCTTTGATTTTGCAAGCTTTTTCGCAAGGTCTTTTATAATTTGCTATTGCACTGTATGGGCATACCTTTGCACATTGACCGCACTCAACACATTTTGATTTATCGATATGTGCTTTTTGGTTTTCATCAAAGGTAATTGCACCTTTTTTGCATACATCTTCACAGCGATGAGCAATACACCCTCTGCAATCGTGGGTTACTTTGTATCCGCTTGTAGGGCATTCGTCGCAGGCAATATCAATAACTTCAATTACATTTGGATTTTCTTTATCACCGCCAAGTGCAAGCTTTATTCTCTCTGCTACTATTGCTCTTTCTTTATATATACAGCATCTCATAGTCGCTTTTGGACCTGGTGCTATCATTTTTGCTATATCATTAAAATTATTGGCAAGCTGAAATTCGTCTTCGTCAAACGCAATTCGTGCAACTTCACGCAGAACTTTGTATTTTAAATGTTGTACTTTTGTATCAAATTTTCTCACTTTATCGCCTCCATAGCAATTTTAAAAATAGCTTACCTTGATTTTCTTTCCCATATCTTTTAAATATTTTGAAAGTTCTTCAACAAGATGCATTTTAATGTTAAATGATATTGGCAGCTTTGGATTTTGGTGGGCGGGATTTATTGCTGTTCCCACATAGAAATTTATATCAGTTGCTTCTTCAAAAAGCAGCCTTGAAATTCTTGACGCACCATCTTGACGCACATTCCAATCAGCATAAATGTCATTCTCTTTTAAATAGCTTTTAGCATATTCAAGAACTCGACTAAGCGTTATTACTCCCTCTGTTGTGAGGTCAACTCCCTCGATTTTAGCAATCGGAGGAATTTCGGGATCAAGATAGTCTAACAGCGTTTCAACCTCTTTGCCTAAAAATTCGCCTGCTAAGGTTGAAGTTGTTCCTCCACAAACTATGTGTTTGCCCTCTTTTGAAAAGAATAATGACATCATTTTATTTACATCGTGAGGATCATTTGGAGGGCCTATCATAAGATTAACTGATTTTCGTTCTCTTATTTTTACTGTACATACTGTTGTGTCATCACCTGGCTCATTACCATAAAGGCGATTGCACTCGTCAAGCAATATTGAAGAAATTGTTTTTGCTGTGTATTCTGATTTATACATCTTTTCAAGATATTCAATTATCTCTGGGCGTTGCCAACCAAAGTTAAGTGACTTTCCCATACCTGCGTGGATTGCTCCGTCACTTGTGAAAATAAGAAGGTCATTTTCAGCTAAAATAATTTTAGATTTATATATTGCTTTGCCACCGATTTCCATTGCCATTTCACTGTATTCAACATTTTTGCCATTGTGAAGCAATATCACATGGGGATTATCATATTGAATGATTTCTGCTTCTTTATTGTTTGTGATTTTTACAATGGTAAAGGTTGAATAGGCAACTCCTCTAACGCTACATATCGGAAGCGTTTGTGCTATTGTTTCAACGCAGCTTTCTATCGGCATTGAATTTGCCATCATCGTTGAAATAATTTTTGATGTAAGCGTTGACAAGATGTTAGCCTTTACTCCACTGCCAAGCCCATCTGCCAAAACCACAACAAAGCTATCATCACTACATTCTATTATTTCAACCATATCTCCGCAAAGCTGTTCGCCGAATTTATTTATGCTATGATACCCTATGTCTGTACAAAGGTTATTCATCTTTCAGCGACTCCTTTAAATTGGTTAAGGCTATTTTTGTTTCTGCGGCAGTTTCGCCCAGAAGCGATGCGATTTCTTGAACTATTCTCATTTGCTTTTCGATAACTTTATCGGTAACCTCCATTGTATGGCGACCAATTTCATCTTTTTTCTCTTTTGCTATTTCTTCATCAGTTATGTCACGCATAAGGCACATTAAAATGTGATAGCTACGGTCATATATAATTGTTTCTTCAACATATTTTTTATATTCTGCAAGATAAACTCTTTTGTCGTGAATATCACGCCCATTTGAGAGAACTTCTATGAAATCAAAGGGTTCTAAAATTCTTACTACGCTCTCCCCTATTACATCACTTGCTTGCCTTACATTCATAATTTTTCGTGCCGCTGAATTTATCTGCTGAACCTCCATATCCTCATTTAAAATCAGGATACCATTTGGAGTATTATTTATAATATTATCTGAAAATGTTTCGGCTTTATCTTTAAGAAATGGTAAGCACATTGACAAATCCGCTTTGCCCTCAAATACCGCTTGAGCTTTGAGCCTGCAAGTGTCATATCCGCACGAGCCACAGTTAAGCTCATCTTCTTTTTTCTGTTTGCCCATCTTTTTAAGGATTTCTTCAATAGTTTTACTTCCTGCTATATCCTTATGAACTCCGAGAAAGGTTAAATTTTTGCTTATATCCTTTTTTTCTAATGAGCTTATATCAAAATCAGTGCCATTTGCTGCTTTTGCATATTTGTTGATAGAAATATAATCTCTAACTGGCGCTCTATGCTCTCTGTGCATAGCTGGCCCACCAACACAGCTTCCTGGGCAAGCTGACATTTCAATAAAGCATTTTCTTATATTTCCCTCTACAATATCCTTGATAACATGAATACACGAGGACATTCCGTCAACCGCCATATAATTATAATCATCATTATCGCAAAGCATAGTTTTTAAAATGCCACCTGAAGTCGGAAACATTCGTGCTTTTCCGCTGTTATCGTCATCGGGAACATTTTGAAATTCTACATTTTCTTCTTCCATCCACTGTGAAAGCTCCTCAAAGGTCAATACACAATCAACTATTCCTTCATATTCTTCTGCCTCTGCTTTTTTTGAAATGCAAGGCCCTATGAATATTGTTTTAGCGTCTTTATGCTCATCTTTTAGCTTTTGACAATGCACCTGCATAGGCGATTGAACCTTTGCAAGATATGGAATTGCCTCTGTAAAATGTTTTTGTATTAAAAGATTTATAGTATGGCAACAGGTAGATATAACAACCTCCTGTTTTGCCTCATTTACAATTTTATCATATTCGGTTTTAACTGCTGTTGCACCGATTGCTGTTTCCCCTGCATCTTTAAATCCAAGCTTTTTTAGTGCGTTTCTCATTGTTGCCATATTAACATTATCATAATTTGCAACAAATGATGGTGCTACGCTTGCATATACTGGAAATCCAGAGTTTATTAACGCTCTTGCATTGCCTAAATCGTTTCTTATCTCTTTTGCATTTTGGGGGCAGTTAGCAAAGCACATACCGCATAAAATACACTCGTCTTCAAGAATTTTTGCTTGGTCACCTGAAAAACTGATTGATTTAACAGGGCAATTTCTAATGCACTTATAGCAGTTTTTGCAATTTGATTTTTTGAGTTTAATATATCCTGCCATTTTATATCTGTCCCTTTCATTGCTTTTTAAATTAATAGGGCAAGTAGTCAGGGAAAAGCGAAATTAATTCGTATATTCGTCCTAATACCTGCCCTATAAAAATGAGGTAGCCGTATTTCTTAAATTTTTGCTAAAACCTGTTCATTGAAAAACGCATCGACTGTATCGGGTGAAACCGAGAAAAGCATATCATCAACCGTAACGCTTACACCGTTTGTGCAATTCCCAAGGCAAAACTTTCCCGACAAATCAACGGTATCTTGTAAATTCTTTTGAGAAATCAACTGTTGTAATCTTTCGACTATTTCCCTTGAACCCTTTAAGTGGCAAGAGCTGCCTATACATACTGTTACTTTCATTTTGTCTATCCCCTTACACCTGTTTTTTATTCGTAATCGACAACATCTGCCCAGCGAAGTAGGAATTCTCTTTCCTCTGGTTTGCCCTTTACGCTTTGAGATGCGGCAACAATCGGAAGCCATTTTTGAACATATTGTATTGCTGTATCACTCTTTTGGCAAAATTTTTGAAGATAAAGGTCTGCTGTTTTTTGCTCGCCCTTTAGACAGAACAAAAGATAAGTTCTTGCAACATCGGCAGAAGCGTTGCCCTGTGTTGCGTGTGACCAGTCGATAACATAATTAATTCCGTCATCGCCTACTATAACATTGCTTGGGCAAAAATCACCATGACATAATTTGTGATGCCTTGGCATTCCCTCAAGACGAGTATGAAGCTCGTATCTTGTTGTTGCATCAAGCGGAGTTTGAGAAATCTTTGATTGCATTTTTTCTTTAAGCTTTGAAAGCATTGGTGCTTTTTGCTCGTGGATATTAAGCTGAATATCAACAAACATATCAAGATATTCATCAAGCTTTTTTGGATTTTCATCAATTAACTGCCCGAGAGTTTTTCCTTTAATAAACTGAGAAACTATTGCCCATTTACCGTCAACCTTTAAAATTTCTAACACTTTTGGAACGGGAAGCCCTGTTTCTTCAACTCTTGCTTGGTTTAGTGCCTCGTTTAAAATGTCTGACTTTTTATAGTCTTCATTGAAAACCTTAACTGAACGGTCACCGTCTTTATAGACTGTTTTTGAAGTTCTAACTGCAATTACTTTTTTAAGTTCCATAATTATATCCTCCCTTATTTACCATAATATGCTTTCAAATACATTGCTTTTATTTCGCTCATAAGCGGATACCTTGGGTTTGCACCTGTGCATTGGTCATCAAATGCTTGTTCTACCATCTCGTCGAGTGTATTTAAGAATGTTTCTTCATCTACGCCATAATCTTTTATTGTCTTTTTAACGCCGACTTTTGCTTTAAGCTCCTCTATTGCATTTATAAGGCTTTCCATTTTTTCTTCATCAGTTTTGCCAGAAAGCCCGAGAGAGTCAGCTATTTCTGCATAGCGTGCAAGTGTATGAGGGTGGTCATATTGTGAGAATGTTCCCATCTTTGTTGGAACTTCTACTGAGTTAAATCTGATTACATCACATATTAAAATTGCATTTGCAATTCCGTGAGGCAAGTGGTGGAATGCACCTAATTTATGTGCCATTGAATGGCAAACTCCGAGGAACGCATTGGCAAAAGCCATACCTGCCATTGTAGCTGCATTTGCCATCTTCTCACGAGCAAGCGGATCATTTGGGCCATCGTCATATGCTCTTGGAAGATATTCAAAAATCATTTTGAGTGAGCGAAGTGCCAAGCCATCTGTGTAATCAGTTGCAAGCATTGAGCCATAAGCTTCAATTGCGTGTGTAACTGCATCAATACCTGAAGCTGAGGTAAGTCCCTTTGGAGCATTCATCATCATATCTGCATCAACTATTGCCATATTTGGTAAAAGCTCATAGTCTGCAAGAGGATATTTAATGCCTGATTTTTCGTCGGTAATAACTGCGAACGGTGTAACCTCAGAGCCTGTTCCTGCTGATGTTGGTATTGCTATGAAATATGCTTTTTCGCCCATTTTCGGGAAAGTATATACACGCTTTCTAATGTCTATAAAACGCATTGCCATATCCATAAAGTCCGCTTCGGGATGCTCATAAAGAACCCACATAATTTTTGCTGCGTCCATTGCAGAACCGCCACCGAGTGCTATTATGCAATCTGGCTGGAATGCTTCCATTGCCGCTGCGCCCTCTTTTGCACAGCCGAGTGTTGGATCTGGTGCTACATCAAAGAAAGTTGTATGGGTTATTCCCATTTCGTCAAGTTTATCTGTAATTGGTTTTGTGTATCCGTTATTGAAAAGGAAGCTGTCTGTAACTACAAATACTTTTTTCTTGCCAAGAACTGATTTAAGCTCATCTAATGCGACAGGCAAGCAGCCTTTTTTCATATATATCTTTTGAGGTGCTCTAAACCAAAGCATATTTTCTCTCCTTTCGGCAACCGTCTTTATATTTAATAAATGTTTTACGCCAACATTTTCAGAAACTGAGTTTCCGCCCCACGAACCACAGCCGAGTGTAAGCGATGGTGCAAGTTTAAAGTTATAAAGGTCACCGATACCGCCTTGCGATGAAGGAGTATTGATAAGAATTCTGCAAGTTTTCATTCTGCTTGTAAATTCTGCTAATTTATCGTTTTCTGTTAATTCGTTTATATATATTGAAGAAGTATGACCATAGCCGCCATCTGCAACAAGGTGTTCTGCTTTTTCAACTGCATCTATGAAGTTTTTTGCTTTATACATTGCAAGAACAGGTGATAATTTTTCGTGTGCAAATTCTTCAGAAAGCTCTACACTTTCAACTTCACCAATAAGGATTTTTGCATTTTCAGGAACTGTAACTCCTGCAAGTTGTGCAATTTTAAATGCTGATTGACCAACGATTTTTGCATTCAAAGCACCATTTATAATTATTGTTTTTCTAACTTTTTCAAGTTCATCTTTTTTAAGGAAATAACAGCCACGAAGTGCAAATTCATCTTTAACCTTTTTATAAACTTTATCAAGGACAATAACTGACTGCTCAGATGCACAAATCATACCGTTATCAAATGTTTTTGAATGAATAATTGAACTTACTGCTAAAAGGAGGTCTGCTGTATCATCTATTATTGCTGGCGTATTGCCTGCACCAACTCCGAGAGCAGGTTTTCCTGATGAATAAGCTGCTTTAACCATTCCTGGGCCGCCGGTTGCAAGAATTGTATCTGCCTCTTTCATAACCATATTAGTCATTTCAAGCGATGGAATGTCTACCCAATCAATAATTCCCTCAGGTGCGCCTGCTTCAACTGCTGCTTCTAAAACTATTTTTGCAGCTGCAATTGTTGAATTTTTTGCTCTTGGGTGTGGGCTTATTATAATTCCGTTTCTTGTTTTAAGTGAAATAAGCGTTTTGAATATTGCTGTTGAAGTTGGATTTGTTGTTGGAATAACCGCTGCGATAAGCCCTATTGGCTCTGCAATTTTTTTAATTCCAAAAGCTTTGTCCTCTTCTAAAACTCCACAAGTTTTTGTATCTTTATAAGCATTATAAATATACTCTGCGGCATAATGGTTTTTGATAACCTTATCCTCAACTATGCCCATTCCTGTTTCTGCAACAGCCATTTTTGCAAGAGGTATTCTCTGTTTGTTTGCAGCAATTGCGGCTGCCTTAAAGATTTTGTCAACCTGCTCTTGTGAAAAAGTTGCAAATATCTTTTGAGCCTTTCTGACTTTTTTGATTGCTGCTTCAAGCATTTCAACCGAATCTACAATTTCATAGGTTTTGTTGTTTTCCATTATTTTATCTCCTTTAACATTAATAACTAATTATTTTGGTCTTCCAAGCTTTTTCTCAAATGCGAGGATAAAACAGCGAGTGAAGATGCAATGTTTTCGTTTTGAACAATCACATTTGGTGGGACACTGAGATGCGCTCCCGAAAAATTCAGTATTGCAAGAATTCCGCTTGAAACCAGATTGTTGCATACTTCTTGTGCGTTTATTGATGGCACTGTAATTATTCCAATATGGATTTTCATTCGCTGACACAAGTCTTTTAATTTATCCATTGAAAATACAGGCTTTTTGTCCTTAAAATCATTATTTGTTAAAAACTCATCATTATCAAAAGCTGCAACTATTTCTATTCCGTAATCTTTAAAGCCATCATAATGAAGAAGTGCCGAGCCTAACTTTCCGACACCGACCAATATCGCTTCATCAACATTATCATATCCTAAAAATTTTTCAATGTCGCAGATTAAGAGCCTGATTTCATAACCGATTTTAGGTTTTCCGCCACAAGAACTAACCGCCGCTAAATCTTTTCTGACTTGAACATCATTTAACCCTAAATCAAGTGCTATTCTTGGTGCTGAGATAAATTCATTTTCTTCGATTTTTTTTAAATAACTTAAATAATAAGGTAATCGTAAAAGTGCTTGTTTTGAAATGTTTTTTATTGTGTTTTCATTTGGCATATCAGCACTTCCTCCTATCAGTATTTTGTTATCGATATTATAATACCGCTTGAAGCGTTAAATGTCAATGGGAAATTGTTAATTTTTTAACATTCATTGGATTGTATAAAAACACTAATTTAGCTTACTGCTTTTTATGCAGATTGACAATGATTTAACAATGTTATTTATTGTAAAATTTTTTATTGTTTTTTATAAGTAAAAATGCGTCACATCTATTTATCTTAGAATGTACACTTAAAAACTGATTTTTATATTGCCAAACAAATTCTATACTGATATAATAACTTTCGGAGATGATATTGTTGAAGAATTTATATTTAGATGAAATAAAAGGTAAGGTTTTATTTTTAGGTGACAGCATTACTGATGGCGGTCAATTCGCTTCATTTGTTCAAACTTATTTTGACCTTTATTTAAGTGATACAGATATTGAGTTTTTTAATGTCGGTGTTTGCAGTGAAACTGTTTCAGGACTGAGCGAGGAGGACCACCCATTCCCCCGCCCTTGTGTTTTTGGCAGGCTTTCTAAAGTGCTTGAAACAATAAAGCCACAATGGGTTATTTCACTTTATGGTATTAATGATGGGATTTATTATCCCTTTAATGAGGAATTTTTTGATAAATTTAAAAGTGGATATTTGCGTCTTGCCGATACTATTAAAGAGTTTGGTGCAGAGCTTGTTGTTTTGACTCCTATCCCGTTTGACACTATATCTTATACTGGCCCTCTTGCTGATGATGGACTGCAAAAATACAGCTTTATGAATACTTATAAAAACTATAATGATGTTATGGAAAAATATGCTATGTGGCTTAAAGACGAGATGCCAAAGCATTCAAGGCTGGTTATTGACACATTTACCGCTATGACAAATGACCGTGCCGAGCTTCGCCTTAAAAATCCTAATGCCAAAGTCGGTGATGGCATTCACCCCGACACACACGGAAATTTAATAATGGCTAAGACTATTTTAACCGAAATGTTTGGGTTTGATGGTGATGATTTTGCAAAAAAAATGACAGACGACCATTTCAAACTGTTTAAAATGATTTATAATCGTGATATGCTTTTTCATCGCTATTATAAGGAAACAATCGGGCATGAAAATGAATATAAAGACGAGTTTTTGCCTCTTGACAAGCTTAATATAACTGCTCAAAAAGCAAATGTTAAGATAGCTAAATATATAAAAAGTCACAAGAAGTTGACTGACAGGACTGAAAAATGGAAAGGCTTTAAAAAGGTTGTATTTCATTTTGAAGGTAATGAAGCCATTATTGTTTTGCCTAAAAATGCTGATAAAAATGGTAAGTGGATATGGAGAACTGAATTTTTCGGTGCATTTCCCGACGCCGATATTGCTATGGTTAAAAAAGGTTATTGTCTTGTGCATCTTGCAATTCCAAACCAATTTGGCTCACCCCACGCAGTAGCTCAAATGGGGCGATTTTATGATTTTATTAAAAAAGAATACAAGCTGTCAAAGAAAGCAATTCTATTTGGATTTAGCCGTGGCGGACTTTATGCTATTCATTATGCCGCTAAATTTCCTCAAAATGTTTCTGCTCTTTATCTTGACGCTCCTGTTGTTGATATTAAAAGCTGGCCTTATGCGATGGGGCGTGGCTGTGGCTCGGATTTTGACAAAAGCATATGCCTTAAAGCGTTTGGAATGAACGATATTAATGAATACAAACCGGTGCTTGACGCTGCAATTAATTCTATTGCAAATGCTAAAATTCCGCTTATTATCGTTGCAGGCGACAGCGATGAAGTTGTGCCATATAATGAAAATGGAATTATTTTGGAAAAGGTATGGAAAGACGCTAATTTGCCTTTTTCACTAACTATTAAAAAAGGTGTTGGGCATCATCCGCACAGCCTATCAAAGCCACAGCCTATTGTGGATTTTTTAATTGAAAATGAATTAGAATGAGAGAAAAAAATGAACTATCAAGAAGCTGTCGATTATATACATTCGCTTTTAAAATTTGGAATTAAACCAGGTCTTGAAAGAATTTCTGCACTGCTGAATGCACTTTCAAACCCACAAAACGATTTAAAATATATTCATATTGCAGGCACTAATGGCAAAGGCTCAACCTCAACTATGATAAGTGAAATTTTATCTTGTGAAGGCAAAAAAGTCGGGCTTTTTACTTCGCCTTATGTATTTGACTTTTGCGAGAGAATTAAAGTAAATGGTGAAAACATACCTCAAAATGAACTTGCTAAAACTGTTGCCACTGTCAAAAACGCTGTTAATTCTATTTTAAAAGATGGAATTGAGCCTACCGAATTTGAGGTTATAACCGCCTGCGCTATTTTGTATTTTAAAGAAACAAAGTGCGACATTGCAGTTTTAGAGGTTGGTCTTGGCGGTCGATTTGACTCGACTAATATAATTCCACCACCTATTGCCTCAATCATCACTTCAATTTCACTTGACCATACTCAGATTTTAGGCGACACTGTCGAACAAATTGCTATGGAAAAATGTGGAATAATTAAAAATTCCAGTAAAATTATCACTACAAGCAGGCAAGATGAAAAAGCACTTAAAATTATAAAAGAAACTGCCAATAACAAAGAATGTGATTTATACATTGGCAAGGTTCAAGACGCTGAAATTCTAAACGAGAATATTTTTGGAACGGATTTTTTGTTTGATGGATTGAAAATTCATTTACCACTTGTTGGCAGTCATCAAGTTGAAAATGCTGTTGGCGTAATCACTTGCATAAAAGCTATTGGCGGAATTTCCGATAAATCCATTGTTTGCGGAATAGAAAAAACGAAAATCCCTGCACGAATGGAAATAATCGAAAAATCGCCGACTGTTCTTATTGACGGTGGGCATAACGAGGAATGCTCTGTTGCTCTTTCTGATATGCTAAAACGCTTTGTAAGGTCTAAAATAACCGTTGTTATTGGTATGATGGCTGACAAGGACTGTGAGCATTATTTGAAAAATGTATTACCACTTTGCGACGCTGTAATATTGACCAATCCCTCAAATCCACGGGCAATTTCACCGAATGAGCTTGAAAAAATCGCAAAAAAATACTGCGATAATATCACAATTGAAGAAAATCCAAAAAAGGCATTCAAAATGGCTAAAGATATTACCAAAAAAGAAGATATGGTGCTTGTTTGTGGTTCTTTTTATTTGCTTTCGGATATATTTTAAGGAATGTGTAAATGATTAATGAAATTTTGCAATTAAATTCCTCTTGGGAAATGCTACAAAAAGCGACGCTTCCTATTATTATGTATGGTACTGGCGACGGCGGCGACAAGGTACTTTATGAATTTTCTAAGCTTAATATAAAAATTAGCGGAATTATGGTGAGCGACGGTTTTGCAAGAGGTCAAAGTTTTCACGGGTTTAAAGTCGGCACGCTTTCTTATTTTGAAAGTGTGTATGATGATTTCATTGTTGCTGTTTCTTTTGGCACACAAATTCCTGAGGTTATTGAAAATATAAAGTCAATTATGAAAATCCACAAGGTTTTAATGCCCTGCGTGCCTGTTTATGGTGAGGAATTGTTTGACCGATATTTTATTGAAAATCATAAAGAAAAGCTTAATTCTGTATATGAAATTTTGGCAGATGAGAAATCTAAATCAGTATTTGAAAGTGTTTTGAAATTTGAACTCACAGGCGATTTTAAATATCTTTTTGAAAGTGAAACAGATAAAAAAGAGGCGTTCCAAAATATTTTAAAG
>JAVVWP010000021.1:0-29426 GCA_036652055.1 Oscillospiraceae bacterium
ATACTCATTTTCATAATAACTTTTTATAACAGCCTCATTCAACTCTATAAATGCCTCTGGCTTGAGTTTGAAGCGTGCTTCAAAAACAGATTGCGGAGCTATGCTTTCAACGCCATTTAAAAAATTTTTCACGAAATATCTCAACTCCATTGCCAAACTTGCTTTTGGCAAACTTAATATTAATTTTATTGCATCACAAAATTGCAACTTCTGACTTTTTCTCGAAAAGTATGTCTTTTTATAAATATTGCTCTCTTTAAAATCAATGCTATTCATCAATTTTAACACTATTTTTATTGCGTCTTGCACTTTCATCATAATTGTCACCATCAATTAAAAGATACACAAAATGTGTTCTCTCAATTTTGGAGCCAATCTTGTTTTGTCAATTTGCTATTTGCACAAACTTTTCGCTTGTTTATTGTGCATTCATCCATCTCAAAAGTTACCCTGATGACATTGCTGTTAGGGGAAATGTCACGAAGTGACAAAAGGGTTCCCGTTTTCGGAGAAAAAGCAAGACCGCAGTTGACTGAAGGAGGGAGCAACTAAGATGCAACTAAAAACAAAGCAACTTCCAAAAGCACCACCAATTTTATCAATACCATTGACAATATGTGTACTTTTTTGGTATTATAATAAGGTTAAAGGCATAAAGATGAATTTGGAGGTTTTAACTTATGACCGAAAATTTATGTATGGGATGTATGAGAGAAATAGGCGACGCCAAACAATGTCCGCATTGCGGATTTTTTGTTGACTCACCACAGATAGCGCCATTTTTACCACTTAAAGCTATAATAAGTGGTAGGTATAGTGTAGGCAAAATGTTGTCATCATCGGGTGATGGGGCTACATATATAGGTTGGGATATAGAAAAAAACACACCTATTACAATTCGTGAATTTTTGCCTGAAAATATGATAAACCGAGAAATATTTAGCTCAGCAGTGACCGCAAAAGAGGGTAGCGAGCTTGTATTTTATGATGGATTGCAAGAATTTTTAAATCTTTGGCGAAAGCTTGCAAGAATGCGTGAATTTCCGGCTATTGTTCCTGTTATTGATATTTTTGAAGAGAATGGAACCGCATATGCAATATCAGAATATGTTGAATTTATTACTCTAAGAGAATTTTTGCTAAAAAGCAGAGCAGGCTACATTTCGTGGGAACAAATCAGAATTCTTGTTATGCCACTCATTTCAACTATTAATGCACTTCATTCTGTGGGAGTTTTCCATTGTGGAATTTCACCTAACACTTTAGTCATAGGGCGTGATGGAAAGCTTAGAATTACAGGCTTTCAAATTACTGAGGCAAGAGTTCAAAATACAGGTTATAATTCTGAAATTTTTGCAGGCTATGCAGCAATTGAGCAATATGGATTTGATGGCGAAATCGGGAAAATGACAGATGTTTATGGATTTTCTGCGGTTATTTTCAGAGCGTTAACAGGCAGTACGCCAATTGAAGCTACTGAAAGGGTTGTAAACGACAAAATGATAGTTCCTGCTAAAATTGCAGAAACATTACCGTCTTATCTGATAGATGCACTTCAAAGCGGCTTAGATATGTCACAGGCTGATAGAATACAAGATGTCGATTTGCTTAGAGAGGCACTTTCGGGTTCACCAAGCTCAATGGAGGCAAAAAAGCAAGTCCAAATGGCTCAACCGATAGATGAAGAAAAAGAAAGGCAAAAACGAAACGAAAAAGATTTAAAAGACCAAGCTGCTAAAGAAGCGCAGACAAAAATTCTTTTAATAGCTTTTGGCTCGTGCCTTTTAGTTGGAGTTGTTGTTCTTGTTGGATTTTTTGCCTTAGAAAAAATAAAATCTGATAAACAAGCCGAAACAACCACAACAGAAGTAGCAAAAGAATTAGTTAATGTGCCTGATTTTAAGGGGCAAAGCTATTCAAGAATATCAGGAGATGCAGTTCAAAACGAACGCTTTAAGTTTGTAATCGAATATGCTTTTAGTAAAGATATTGAAACAGGCTTTATTATTTCTCAAGGAACAGCCGAAGGTCAACGAATTCCAAAGGGGAGCGAGCTTAAGTTAGTTGTCAGCAAGGGAATTGAAAATGTACTATTGCCTGATATTACAGGGTGGGATTATGAAGAAGCGGCAAAAACTTTAACCGAATTAGGCTTTGTCTGTAAAAAGATTGAAAAAACTAACGATGGCACAAAAGTTGAAGGTGCAGTTTTTGATATAACTCCTGTTCCAAAAGTTGAATATCCAAAAGGCAAAGAAATTATTTTACAAGTTTGGGGCGCAGTTCCAACAACCGAAGCTACAACCGAAGAAGCAAAAACAACTACAAATATATTCAATGGAATTGCCGATATTCTTGGAAGATAAAAAGAAAACAATAAAAAATGTGTGGTGGAAGATAGAACTCTCATCACACATTTTTTGCTTTCTCTGAAAAAAAGCCAACGCTTCCTCTGTGCAACCCCACGCTACGAAGCACAGTTAGTCCCATCACTTTAATAATTAATTTTTAAAAAGCACAAGCCAAAACTCACTGCTTACGAGTTTTGGCTTGTGCTGATTTTTTCATCTATAAAACTTATTTTATCATATTTTTAAACTGTTCTTCGCTTATAATTTCAACTGATAAATCCTGTGCTTTTGTCAGTTTACTGCCTGCGTCTTCTCCCGCCAAAACATAGCTTGTTTTTTTAGAAACAGAACCCGAGGTTTTGCCACCAAAGCTTTCGATAATATCACTTGCATCAGTCCTTGTAAACTGTGTTAATGTTCCGGTAAGCACAAAAGTTTTCCCGTCAAATCTATTATCTATAACCTTTTTACCCGATTTCATATTAAGACCAAAGCTTTTCAAATCAGAAATAAGTGCTTTTGATTCAGGCAATGCGAAAAAATTAATAACAGCATCAGCCATAATTTCGCCAAATCCATCTATTGCCATAAGTGAATTTTTTGAGGCAACTTCAATGTTTTCAATGTTTTCATAATGCTCTGATAAAAGCTTTGCCGCCTTTTGACCTATATGCCTAATGCCAAGAGCGAAAATCAGCTTTGACAAATCATTTTCTTTTGACTTTAAAACAGCTTTTTTAAGATTATCCGCACTTTTTTTACCCATACCATCTAATTCTTCGATTTTGCTATAATCGATATTATATATATCAGCGGCAGTTTTAATGATGTTTTTGTTTATCAAAGTTTCAAGAATAGCATCTCCAAGCCCTTCAATATCCATTGCATCTCTTGAGCAAAAATGAATAAGAACTCTAAGAAGCTGTGCAGGGCAGTCGGGATTATTACAGCGAATAGCAGATTCTTCTTTTTCACGAACTACTGCACTTTTACAAGAGGGGCAGATGCTCGGCATTTTGTATTCAACACTATTTTCAGCGTGTTTTGTGACTGACAGCACTTCAGGAATAATGTCCCCAGCTTTTCTGATTATGACAGTATCGCCAATTCTTATTCCTTTTTCATTAATAAAATCTTCGTTATGAAGTGTAGCTCTGCTAACAGTTGAGCCAGCAATCAGCACGGGTGAAAACACAGCAGTTGGAGTCAAAACTCCTGTTCTGCCAACATTTATTTCAATATCGACAACTTTTGTTTCTTTTTCTTCGGGTGGATATTTAAACGCTATCGCCCATTTAGGAAATTTAGAGGTGCTACCCAAAAGCTCTCTGTCATTAAAATTATTAACCTTAATGACTGCACCGTCAATGTCAAACGGAAAAGTATATCTTTCGTTTCCAATTCTTTCAATTTCTTTAATAGCATCTTCAATATTGCTGTATTCGTTGTAAAACGGAATTGTTTTAAATCCAAGATTTTTAATAAAATCCAATGATTGCTTGTGGCTTTCTAAATCAACACCATCAATTTGTTGGATATTAAATACAAAAATATCTAAGCCTCTTGTTGAAGTTATTTTAGGATTTTTTTGTCTTAAACTTCCTGCGGCTGCATTTCTCGGATTTTTAAAAGGCTTTTCATCATTTAATTCTTGATTTTTAACTATATCTAAAAATTTTTCACGGGGCATATAAACTTCGCCACGAACTTCAATAAAAGGCAGATTTTCTTTTAACCTTAAAGGTATAGAACGAACTGTTCTAAGATTAAAAGTAATATCTTCGCCTACATTTCCGTCGCCTCTCGTTGAGCCTCTTGCAAAGACACCGTTAGTATATTCAAGCGAAACGGATAACCCATCGATTTTAGGTTCAACAATATATGTTGGATGTATAACAGTTTCACGAACTCTCCTGTCAAAATCCAAAAGTTCTTCTTTAGAAAAAGCATCTTGAAGGCTTTCCATTTTAACGGTGTGCGTAATACTTTGAAACATACCATTAGCTTCTCCGCCAACTCTATGAGTAGGGGAGTCATCGGTTAAAAGCTCAGGATATTCATCTTCAATACTTTTTAGCTCACGCATTTTCATATCATATTCATAATCTTCAATATCATTTTCATTTTCAACATAGTATCGGTATATATGATGATTAAGTTCATTCCTTAACTTTTCGGCACGAATTTTGATTTCTTCATAGTTGTTCATTTTTTACCTCCAAAACAATAAAGACCTGTTTTAATATCGCTTTTAGTATTTTACCACACTATTTCTTAATTTTCTATCAATTTAGGCAATTTGTGTTTGACTTTATTGGATAAAAATTGTAAACTTTAATAAATGTTTAAAATACATAATTTGGAGGAACAAATGAGCTCATTAAATGTTCAGACTATTTTTGGACCCAACTTAGGCGGACCATGCGAAAATTATCGCATACCATCAATGATTGTTACTAAAAACAATGTAGTTATTGCCTGTGCCGATGCTAGATATTTTACAGGTGGCGACAACCCTAACAGAATAGACAAGGTTATTCGTCGTTCGTTTGACAGCGGAGAAACATGGGAAGACATAAAGCTTATTGTAGCAGAACATGGAACTACAAAAATGGCTTCTTCTGCAGCTATTGATCCTGTTATGACTTATATTGAAAGTATTAACAGAACTATCGTTATGTATTGCCATACTCCTGCTGGAATTGGCATTTTAAATTGTGTCTGCTCAAAAGGCGAAGACGATAATGGTAATATAATAGTTAAACAAGGCTTTAAAAAATATGTTCTTAAAGGAAACAAGCTTTTCACAAAAAGTGGAAATGAAACAGGTTATACAGTAGATAAAGATGGCGATGTTACTAAAGACGGTAATGTTGTCGGTAATATTTATATTGGCAAAAAGTTTATGCAAGAAAAAACTTCAACATTAATGATGTGTTATAGTGATGATGATGGCGAAAATTGGTCAGAGCCAATCTCGCTTAATTCTCAAATAAAAGAAAGCTATATGAGCTTTATCGGCCCAGGTCCTGGAATTGGAATAGTAGTTAGAGAAGGCAAATACAAAGATAGAGTTATTGTTCCTATTTATTATGGAACTAAAAAATTCCCACTTTGCCTTTCTTGTGCAGTTATTTATAGTGACGATAACGGTAAAAGCTGGAAAATGGGTGAGTCACCTAATAACACAAGAATGATAGGCAATAAAAAGGCAAATATTATGCATATAACAAATAGCAATATGCTCACTGAATCTCAAATAATTGAGCAAGAGGGTGGCAGGCTTAAATATTTTATGCGTAATCACGATAAAGTCAGGCGTGCAGCTACTGCATACAGTGATAATGGTGGCGAAAGCTTTTATGACTTTAAACATGTTGACGAGCTTCCACAGCCGATTTGTCAAATGTCTGTTATAAAGCTTAATAATATGGATAAGCCTTATGTTGTATTTGTAAATCCATCTTCTGAAAAAGAAAGAGCGAATGGAATGGTTAGACTTTCTGAAGACGATGGTGAAACCTTTAAATATAGCAGAATGTTTAAAGAAGGCACATTTGTTTATAGCTCAATTGCTATGCTTCCTGATGGAAATATCGGCGTTCTTTATGAGCCTAACCTTGAATGCAAGCAAATTGATTTTGTTAAATTTTCACTCGACTGGATAAAAGGCGATAATTAGAAAAGGAATTTAATATGAAAAAGCAAGTTGTAATTTACTGTATGACCTGTTCAACTATTGATTTTAAAGATTTGCCATGGGATAGAATGACTTTTTTCAATCACGCATTTTGGCAAATTGCTAAAGAAGAAAATAAGTTTGTGATTGTGCCTTGCTATCCTGAGTATGATTTTGGCCCACTAAAAAATAATTTTGAAACCTTAAAACTGATACATAAAAAATATCCAAATGTCAATATTATGCTGTCAGTTGGCGGAGCGGGATTTTGCAGGTATTATTCTGAAATGGCATTGACCCCAAAAAGTCGAAAAACATTTATAGATAGCTGCATAGAAACACTCGTAAAATATCCTTTCCTTTCAGGGATAGATATTGATTGGGAATTTCCTGGCATTAGTTATAAGAAAAACAATGGCTGTATAAAAGCTGGCAATGACAAAAAGAATTACCCTCTGCTTTTAAAAGAAATGAGAGCAGCTTTTGACTTAAAGTTCGGTAATGGAAACAGAAAAATTACCGTTTGTGCGCCGTCGGGCGAAATTCTTTTGTCAAGACAGGGCATTAAAAACTTTCAATCAAGCGTTGATTTAATCAATATAATGTCATATGACCTTGATGGCTGTAAAAGGCACGCAGGGCATCATTCGCCAATATATAGCAGGCTTGGCAAGCAAAGTGCTGATAAGGCTGCAAAAATATTCAAACGAAGCGGTACGCCAAGCAATAAAATCGTTATAGGTTCTCCGCTTTATTCTCACGGTTGCAAGCTTTCTAATGTTCCTAAAGACGGAAAAGTTATAGGTGCAAAGGGAAGTCATAAAGAATTTGAAGGCATTATGATGTACCGTGATATTAAAGTTTTTGAAGACGAAGCGGTTAATATTTCAGAAATTGGCTGGCACAGAGGATATGACGAGAAAACAAATGGTGCTTATCTTTGGAATGATGATGTGAATTCAAAATATTTCAAATACTATATTTCATATGAAAGTGAAAAATCATTAAAGCAAAAAATTGAATATATAAAAAGCAATAATTATGGCGGAATTATCGTTTGGCAAGCCGAGGGCGATATTCACGATGGATTTCCTATGATTAGTAAAATGGCGAAAGGATTGATTAAGAAATAATGGCAAATTTGAATAAAGGCTTGATAGTATCTTGTCAGGCTACAACAGCAGAGCCTCTTTATGGCTTAAAAATGATGCATCACTTTGCAAGAGCAGCTGTAATGGGCGGTGCAAAGGGAATTCGTGCAAACTATGTCAGTGATATTATCGACATAAAAAACGAAGTCGATGTTCCTGTTATCGGTATTATAAAAGCTGTTTATGATGACAGTGAAATCTATATTACCCCTACGCTAAAAGAGGTTAAAGAGCTTCTTACAACAGGCTGTGAGGTAATTGCTCTTGACGCTACTAACCGCACTCGTCCTCATAACGAAAAGCTTGTTGATTTAATTAAATACATAAGAGATAATGCCCCGAATACAGAAATAATGGCAGATTGCTCAACCTATGAAGAAGCCTTGAATGCTGATAAAATGGGCTTTGATTATGTAGGAACAACTCTTAGAGGATATACCGAATATACAAAAGGAATAAGCATTCCTGATTATGATTTACTTAAAAAAATGGTTGATACCTTAAATGCAAAGGTAATTGCAGAGGGCGGAATTTGGGAAACTTGCCAGCTTGAAAAAGTGCTGTCTGCAAATCCGTATGCAGTAGTAATAGGCAGTGCAATTACAAGACCTATGGACATCACAAGGCGTTTTTCTAATGTCTTTGATAAATAAATAGTTATTAAATTTTTGGAGGATATTAAAAATGGAAAAATTCAAGGGACTTTTCACAGCACTTCTCACTCCTTTTAATGAGGATAATACACTCAACAAGCAATCAATTGAAAAACTTATCGAATTCAATATTGATTGCGGAGTAAAAGGATTTTATGTTGGGGGCAGCACAGGTGAGGGAATGCTTCTTACAGCCGAAGAAAGAAAAGAGCTTTTCAAAATTGTAGCAGATTGCAATAATGGAAGAACCACTTTAATTGCTCATGTAGGTACAATTTCAACAGATGCAGCAATAGATATGGCAAAATGTGCAGAAAAACTCGGCTATGATGCGATTTCTGCTGTTGCACCATTTTATTATAGCTTTTCTTATGAAGCAATTATGGGATATTATAATGACATTGTAAACAGTGTAAATGTACCAATGATTATTTATAATTTCCCAAATTCAGGCGGATTTGCATTCACTGCTGATATAGCTAATAAGCTTTTCAAAAACGAAAAGTTTATCGGAATAAAACATACTTCAGGCGATATGTTTGCACTTCAACAGTTTAAGCACCTTGATAGAGATATAATCGTATATAATGGATTTGACGAAACACTTTTAGCTGGTCTTGCAATGGGTGCTGATGGTGCTATCGGAAGTACATATAACTTTATGGCAGGAAAATATTTAAAAATCATTGAGGACTTTAAAGCAGGCAGAATAGAAGAGGCTCAAAAAGGTCAGAACGAAGCTGATGAAATTATCGTTGAAATGATTAAATTTGGTGTGTTCCAATCAGAAAAAGCAATCTTAACAGAAATGGGAATAGATATGGGCGAATGCAGAAGACCTTTCTTACCTATTACTGATGAATGTAGAGCATCTATGAAAAAAATTGCTGCAAAATTAAAAGCATAAATTAATTTTAAATTAAAAGCGACTTTCTCACTGATTTTGTGGGGAAGTCGCTTTTTCATTACATATTTTTAAGGTCACCAGTTGCAGGGTTATCAATCAATTTACCGTTTTCTGTAAACCTTGAGCCGTGGCAGGGGCAGTCCCACGAATGTTCGGCTTTATTCCATTTAAGCGTACAGCCAAGATGAGGGCAACGCTTTGTTGATGGTGTCAAAAGACTAATTGCTGCTTCAAATCCATTAGCTAAAAGCTGTGGCTTTAAAATACTTCTGCTTGGTGAAAAAATATCAGAAAAGACATTTTTTTGCTCTAAAATCATATCACATAAAATCATTGCAGAAACCATAGAAGATGTCATACCCCATTTGTTAAATCCCGTTGCAACATATAAATGCTTAGTCGATTTTGAATAATTACCGATATAAGGAATACCGTCAAGCGTCATACAGTCCTGCGTAGCCCAGCAATATTTTTCAGTAGCATCTGGGTAGTTCTTTTTTGCAAAGTCACGAAGCTCATCAAAGTTACCGCCTTTTTTTCCTGTCCTGTGGTCGCCACCGCCAATTATAAGAAGATTTTCATAATTTCTAAAAGACATTCCTTTTTGCTTTTCATCAACATACATTCCATTAACACAGGGTGCGTTTTCTAATGCAATTGCATATGAACGATGTTGATACATTTTAAGAAAATAACTTCCGTGCTTATTGATAAAAGGAAAGTGTGTAGTAACAATTATATCCTTAGCGGTTATATTTCCCTTTTCTGTAATTGCAATATTGCCTTTTAACTCTTTTACAAAAGTATTTTCATAAATATTCAAATCTTTTGAAATTCCACGAACAAATTTCAGCGGATTAAACTCAGCTTGATTAGGAAACAGAGCCACACCAGAAATTTTAAATGGCAGGGGAACATCACTTTTAAATTCAGCTTTTATACCAAGTGAAATTAATGCCCTAACTTCTTTTTCTATTTTTTCTTTGTCATCAAGTGAATACACAAACGAGTCTTTTTCTTCAAAATCACAATCAATTTCCTTGCAAAGTGCCTTATATCTTTTTAATGATAGCAAATTTATAGTCAAATATTTTTTAGCATCTTCAAAGGAAAGCTCATTAATTAATTTATCATAAATAAGACCATGCTGTGCAGTGATTTTGGCAGTAGTGTTTTTGGTAATGCCCGAGCATATTTCATTTGCCTCAACAAGGCAGTAATTAACACCGCTTTGCTTTAATAAATAAGCACATAGAATGCCTGCCATACCGCCACCAATAATTAATACATCTGTTTTTATATCACCGTTTAGACTGTCAAATTTTTGGATTTCACAGTCTTTTTGCCAAACAGAACTCATAGGTTATACCTCCATTATTAAAATCCGAGTGGAATTTTAAAAGCAATAAATAAAATCAAAAGGATTGTCCAAGCAACAATAAAGCAAATTGAAAAAGGTAGCATAGTTGTTATAAGATTTCCTAAAGAAAAATCAGGCTTATATTTTTTCATATACATTAAAATAACTCCGCTATATGTCATAAGTGGTGTGATAATGTTAGTTGACGAGTCGGCAATTCTATAAGCGGCAGCTACAACATCGGGCGTCATAGAGCTGTTCACGCTGTATAACATAGGAATAAATATAGGGCCTAAAAGCATCCACTTTGAAGTAAGCCCGCCAACAAACAAATTTATAATCGCTGTTATTATTATAAATCCAATAATAAGAAGAATAGGGGACGAGGAAAGACCTAATGCACTAAGAGCTTTTGCACCGATAAAAGTAATTAATGTCCCGACATTGGAATAGCTGAGAAGTGCTAAAAAGTTATAACAGAAAAATGTGAGGACAATAACATATCCCATTGAGCCAAGCTGTTTTGACATTGCCATTACAACATCATTACCTTTTTTAAATTTTCCTGATGCAAATCCATAAAAAAGACCTGATGTGAAAAATATAAATGTGATAAATAAAATTATATTATCAAGAAATGGATTAATAGTTTTCCCACTGTCATTAACATAGGATTTTAACGGAACAAGTGCCAAAAAGGTTACAATTATAACAGAAATTATCAGTCCTAAAAAAGCGAATTTTAATGCTCTTTTTTCATCATTGTTAATTTTGAACTCGCTCGTGTTTATATCATCTGGAATTATATATTCTTCATTTTCAAATCGTGGCCTTATAAATTTATTTGTTATAAATCCGCCGATAAACACTAAAATAATTGTTGATGCGACCATAAAAAAATAATGCATAGTCATAGGGTTTAAGCTTTTCCCGAGATATGAAACAAATGGTATTCCTTGGCTTTCTGCAAAGCCTTGCGCATTAGTCCCGATAATTGCATCAACAACAGTTGCAGGAATTAAATTTGCACTAAATCCTGCTGAAACGCCTGCAAACGCCGCCGCCATACCTATTATCGGATTTTTTTTCATTCCAAGGTATAAAAGTCCGCCAAGTGGTACAAGTATCAAGTAACCTGCGTCAGTAGCAACATTGCTTAAAATTCCTAAAAATACAAGAACATAAGGCATAAACCTATCAGATACATTTGTACCCATACGCCGAATAAGTGATGATAAAAGCCCAGACTGTTCTGCAATGCCAATACCAAACATTACAATAAGAATAGTGCCAAGAATGCCACCTGCATATCCGAGCCAGTTATTTAAAAGAGCATTAGAAAAAATCCACCTAACATTTTCTGCGGTGAACATATTCTTTATGCTTGTTGTAACGGTTTCACCGCCTGCACCGATTGATGAAAATTCATATCCACCGAAAATTGCAGTTGATATGAGTACAACTATATAAAAAATTACAAAGATTATTGCGGGATCAGGAATTTTATTTCCAACCTTTTCTATAAACGATACATTTTTCTTTTCCAATATTATATTTCACACCTTGTTTTTAGACTTATTTATGGTTAGTATATGAATATATGTAATATATAACAATAAATTTTTATCTTTTAAATTTAACCGAACAAATATTCGCTTTTTTGGATTAAGTTATTGAAATTTTGACAAAAATGTGCTATATTCATATAAGAATAATAAGAAATTACAAAAACAAAACAGTTAGTTTTAAGGATTTTCAAATGAATAATAGTGAAAAATTTCAATTAGTGTCTAATTATAAGCCGACGGGTGACCAGCCACAGGCAATTGATAAGTTAGTCAATGGCTTAAACAAAGGCTATAAAGAGCAAACGCTTCTTGGCGTTACAGGCTCCGGAAAAACTTTCACAATGGCTAATGTCATTGAGAGGGTTCAAAGACCGACGCTTGTTTTGGCTCACAATAAAACGCTTGCAGGGCAACTGTGCAGTGAGTTCCGTGACTTTTTCCCTAACAATGCTGTTGAATATTTTGTTTCATATTATGATTATTATCAGCCTGAAGCGTATATCCCAACGACTGATACTTATATTGAAAAAGACTCTGCAATTAACGATGAAATCGATAAACTTCGGCATTCTGCAACTTCGGCTTTATCTGAAAGACGAGATGTAATAATTGTTGCCAGTGTTTCGTGCATTTATACTTTGGGCGATCCTATTGATTACCGCAATATGGTTATTTCTTTAAGACAGGGAATGATAAAAAGCAGAGATGATTTAATAAAAAAGCTTGTTGACATTCAATATGAGAGAAATGATATAAACTTTATAAGAAATAAATTCAGAGTTCGTGGAGATGTTGTAGAAATTTTCCCTGCATATTCAAATGAAATGGCAATCCGAATTGAATTTTTTGGTGATGAAATTGAAAGAATTTCTGAAATAAACGCTCTGACAGGGCAGGTTAAAAATGTGATAACACATATCGCAATATACCCAGCGTCGCACTATGTTGTTGCCCCTGAAAAGATTGAAAGAGCAATAAAAGAAATCTTAGAAGAAATGGAGCAAAGAGTTGAGCTGTTTACCTCGGAGGGCAAGCTTTTAGAGGCTCAAAGAATAAAACAAAGAACTGAATATGATATGGAAATGCTTCGTGAAACGGGATTTTGTAAAGGAATAGAAAACTATTCAAGAGTAATGTCAGGCAGAGAAAAAGGTGCAGCCCCCTTTACATTAATTGACTATTTCCCTGATGATTTTCTTCTTTTTGTTGATGAATCTCATGTTATGCTTCCACAGGTTAGGGCGATGTATGGCGGTGACCGTTCTCGAAAAGATTCGCTGATAAACTATGGCTTTAGGCTACCATCTGCTTATGATAATCGACCATTAAAATTTGATGAATTTTATGATAAGGTTGGGCAAAAAATATTTGTCAGTGCAACTCCAAGTGCGTTTGAAAAGGATTTAAGCGGTCAAATTGTCGAACAGGTAATTCGCCCGACAGGGCTTTTAGATCCCGAAATAATTGTAAAGCCTACCGAGGGGCAGATAGAGGATTTAATTTCAGAAATAAATATACGAAGCGAAAAAGGCGAAAGAGTTTTAGTAACTACGCTCACTAAAAAAATGTCAGAAAATCTCACAGAGTTCCTTGAAACTCACAATATAAAAGTTAGATATATGCACTCTGATATTGATACAATTGAAAGAATGGAAATAATAAGAGATTTGCGTTTAGGCGAATTTGATGTTTTGGTTGGTATTAACCTTTTGCGAGAAGGGCTTGATATTCCCGAAGTGTCACTCGTTGCAATATTAGATGCAGACAAAGAAGGCTTTCTGCGTTCAGAAACAGCTTTAGTTCAAACAATAGGTAGAGCTGCTCGAAATTCAAAGGGCGAAGTAATAATGTATGCAGACCAAGTTACTCCGTCAATGGAAAGAGCAATAAGTGAAACTTACAGACGCCGTGAAAAACAAATTGAATATAATAAAGAGCATTCAATAACACCTCAAACCATAAAAAAAGATGTGAGAGATATACTCGAAATATCTTCACATAATGATACACCTAAAAAGAAAATGAGCAGGCGTGAAAAAGATGATTTAATAATCAAATTAACTGCTGAAATGAAAGCGGCATCAAAAATTCTTGAGTTTGAACACGCAGCAATGCTTCGTGACAGAATTCAAAAATTAAGAGAGGGAAAATAAAAATTGGCAATTAAAAACATTGTAATTAAAGGTGCAAAAGAACACAATTTAAAAAATATAGATATAGAAATTCCCCGTGATAAGCTTGTTGTTTTCACAGGGCTTTCAGGCTCAGGAAAGTCATCACTTGCATTTGATACAATTTATGCTGAGGGGCAAAGGCGATATGTTGAGTCGCTTTCTTCATATGCAAGGCAGTTTTTAGGGCAAATGGAAAAGCCAAATGTTGAATACATTGAGGGCTTGTCGCCGGCGATTTCTATTGACCAAAAAACTACCTCAAAAAATCCTCGTTCAACAGTTGGAACAGTTACAGAAATTTATGATTATCTAAGGCTTTTGTATGCACGAGTAGGCATTCCGCATTGTCCTGTTTGCGGAAAAGAAATCGTAAAGCAAACAATAGATAGCATTGTAGACAAGGTTCTTTCGCTTGATGAGGGAACTAAAATTCAAATATTATCACCGATAATCAAAGGCAGAAAAGGTGAGCATACAAAAGAGATTGATTCAGCGAGAAAATCGGGATTTGTTCGCATTAGAATTGACGGAAACCTGTATGATTTATCTGAAGAAATAACGCTTGATAAAAATATAAAGCACAATATCGAAGTAATAGTCGATAGATTAGTGGTAAAAGGCGAAATCAGAAGCCGTCTTGCCGATTCGCTTGAGGTTGCAACGAGCCTTTCGGGCGGAACTGTAATAGTCGATGTAATAGGTGAAAAGGAAATTCTGTTTTCACAAGACTATGCTTGCCCTGAGCATGGAACATCTATCGATGAATTGTCACCGAGAATGTTTTCGTTTAACAACCCTTTTGGTGCTTGCCCGACTTGTACGGGACTCGGCGTTTTTATGAAAGTGAACCCTGATTTAGTAATGCCCGACAAAAATCTTTCAATACGAAAAGGTGCAGTTAAGGCATCTGGTTGGTCAAATGCAGACAGTGGAACGATTGCTCAAATGTATTATGAAGCACTCGCAAGAGAATATAAGTTCTCGTTAGACGCACCGATTAAGGATTTATCTAAAAAAGCTATTGATGTCATTCTTTATGGAACTAAAGGCAAAAAAATCAAAATGACCAGAACCAATGAATATGGAACAGGAAACTATTTAACTGATTTTGAAGGGATTGTAAACAACCTTGAAAGGCGATATACAGAAACCACAAGCGATTGGTCAAAATATGAAATTGAACAGGTAATGTCAGCCTGCAACTGCCCAACTTGTAATGGTGCAAGGCTAAAAGCAGAGTCATTAGCTGTTACTGTCGGTGGAATTAATATTGATAAATTCGTTCATTTGTCTATTAAAAATGAGCTTCTGTTTATCGACAAATTAGAATTATCGCCAAAAGAAAAAATGATTTCAGAACTAATATTAAAAGAAATCCATTCAAGGCTTTCCTTCCTTGCAAGCGTGGGGCTTGATTATTTAACACTTTCTCGTTCTTCAGGAACGCTCTCAGGCGGAGAAAGTCAAAGAATACGCTTAGCAACGCAAATTGGCTCATCACTTATGGGAGTTCTATATATTCTTGACGAGCCAAGTATAGGGCTTCATCAGAGAGATAATAAAAAATTGCTTGAAACCCTCAAAAATCTTAGAGATATTGGGAACACATTAATTGTAGTAGAGCATGACGAAGAAACAATGTTTGAGGCTGATTATATTGTAGATATAGGCCCTGGAGCAGGAATTCACGGTGGCGAAGTTGTTTGCGCAGGAACAGTCAAAGATATAATGAATTGTAAAAAATCAATTACAGGGCAGTATTTAAGCGGAAAAAGAAAAGTTCCAATTCCTGAAAATCGAAGAAAAGGCAATGGAAAAGAGCTTAAAATCATAAAAGCTTCTGAAAACAATTTAAAAAATATCAGCGTATCATTTCCACTCGGCGAATTTGTCGCAGTTACAGGCGTTTCAGGTTCGGGAAAATCATCATTAATCAACGAAATCCTCTATAAAAGGCTTGCAAATGAGTTAAATGGAGCGCAAAAGCCAGTTGGAAGTCATAAAGGTATGACAGGTATTGAACATCTCGATAAGGTAATTGATATTGACCAATCGCCAATAGGCAGAACGCCACGCTCAAATCCTGCCACATATACAGGAGTGTTTACAGATATAAGAGAACTGTTTGCATCAACTGCCGAGGCTAAAATCAGAGGCTTTTCGTCAAGTAGATTTTCCTTTAATGTTAAGGGAGGTCGCTGCGAAGCTTGTCAGGGTGACGGAATAGTTAAAATTGAAATGCACTTTTTGCCTGATATTTATGTACCCTGCGATGTTTGTAAGGGTGCAAGATATAACAGGGAAACGCTTGAAGTTAAATATAAGGGAAAAACAATTTATGATGTGCTTGATATGACGGTTGAGGAGGGAATGATGTTCTTTGAAAATCTTCCAAAAATCAGCCGAAAACTTCAAACTCTCTATGATGTAGGGCTTGGTTATGTCAAATTAGGTCAGCCTGCGACGACGCTTTCGGGCGGTGAGGCACAGCGAGTTAAGCTGTCAACTGAGCTTTCAAAAAGGTCAACAGGAAGAACAATTTATATTTTAGACGAGCCAACAACGGGGCTTCACACAGCAGATGTTCATAAACTTGTTGAGGTTCTTCAAAAGTTGGTAGATAAAGGCAACACAGTGGTTGTTATTGAGCATAATTTAGATGTTATTAAAACAGCCGATTATGTAATCGATTTAGGCCCAGAGGGTGGCGATTGTGGCGGAGAAATAATAGCAACAGGAACGCCCGAGGAAATAGCAAAATGCAAAAAGTCATATACAGGTCAGTATTTAAAGAAAATACTATAATTATTAAAACATTAGTTGTTTAATTTAAGCTAAAAACGAATAATCCGATAAATTAACTCATTGTTAGTTTGTCGGATTATTTTTTTATAACAAAACAACTATTGCTTGAATATAATGATAATACAGGACTAAAAGTAGTCCAATAATTTAAAAAGGAGTAATTACATTGGAAGAAAAAATAGAGAATTGCGATTGTAATAATATTAATGAAATTTCTGAATATAACGGAGTTTCCTCACTTCCAAAAGTCACAACTGTTACAATGGCATATGTTCCATTTCAAACCGATACAACAATGTATGATGATGAAACAGCATTAAAAAATGGCACAGCATTTCCATCATTAGATAAGCCATTTTTAGGAGGCAAGTGCGAATGATGAACGAAAAAGAAAAACTAATTAAAAGGCTGTCCTCAGTTCAATTTAGTTTATGGGAATTACATTTATACCTTGATACACACCCAATGGATACTTCAGCATTAATGTGCCATAAAAAATACACGATAATGGCAAAAGAACTAACCGACCAATATGAAAAAACATATGGGCCATTAACACCGATGACAGGTCAAGGGGAAAATTGGACAAAACAGCCGTGGCCGTGGGAATTAGAGGAGAGTGTCAGATAACAATGTTTGTTTATGAAAAAAAGTTGCAATATCCTGTTAATATAAAAACGCCAAATCCACGATATGCACAAATAATTATGAGCCAATACGGTGGGCCAGATGGTGAGCTTGGTGCATCTATCCGCTATCTTTCACAGCGTTTCACAATGCCCTGCGGAGCACTTACAGGGCTTTTGACAGACATAGGCACAGAAGAACTTGGGCATTTAGAAATGATTGGTGCAATCGTTTATCAGCTTACAAGAAATCTTTCAATAGAAGATATAAAAAAATATGGCTATGACGCATATTTCATTGACCATACAACAGGAATATATCCGCAGTCAGCGGGCGGAACACCGTGGTCAGCATCAGGAATGCAAAGCAAAGGCGATGTTTTAGCAGATTTACACGAGGACTTAGCAGCAGAACAAAAAGCAAGGGTAACCTATGACAATATTTTAAGATTGGTTGACGATCCTGATGTCATAGCACCAATAAAGTTTTTAAGAGAACGAGAGGTTGTGCATTATCAGCGTTTCGGCGAAGGGTTAAGAATTGCTACTGATAATTTAAACGACAAAAACTTCTATGCTTTCAATCCCGAGTTTGATATAAAGTGTAAGAAAAAACAATAAAAATCAAGTAAATATGTTAATTACATAAGTGCGATAAATTGTATATTAGTGATATTATTATCAATATGCAAGGCGTCGCACTTATTGCCCTTTAAAAAAATATTGATGAATTTAAGACTAACTAATTACATAAATTCCCTTAGAATGTATCAATATATGACATCAAAAAGGCTAATATTGATATAAAATGCCGATTTGGGTATGTTTTATGAAAAAGTTATTGCTTATATTTGCATATTACAGTATAATATATTAGATTATTTTTAGAATTTCTGGGGGAAGTTATTATGCAAGTTTTTTTTGAAACACTTATGGATGGCGTCAACTTGGGCAGTGTTTATGCCTTGGTTGCTTTAGGCTATACAATGGTTTATGGCATTGCAAAAATGTTAAACTTTGCTCATGGTGATATTATTATGGTTGGTGGGTATGCAATTTTTTTAACATTCATACAGTTCAACCTTAGCTTGCCATTAATATTTATAATTTCCGTAGGCTTTTGTGCACTTTTAGGATTTACTATTGAAAAGCTGGCATATAAGCCACTTAGAAAGGCTTCGTCGCTTTCAGTTTTAATTACAGCTATTGGCGTTAGTGTATTACTTGAGAATTTAGCGTTGCTAATATTCAAATCAAGAATAAAAACAGTAACAGGTCTTTTAGAATTACCAAATGTTACAATCGGTAGTATTACAATTTCTGGCGTTTCAATTTTAATATGGATTGTCACAATAACCGTTATGGTTTTGCTTAGCTTATTCATCAAAAAAACAAAAATGGGCAGAGCAATGCTCGCAGTTTCAGAAGATAAGGGCGCTGCTGAACTTATGGGAGTAAATGTCAACAGAACAATTTCCGTTACTTTCATCATTGGCTCCGCATTAGCAGGCGTTGCAAGCTTTCTGTACATAGCAAAATATAAATCAATTGAGCCATATACAGGTGCGTTGTTTGGAATAAAAGCATTTGCTGCTGCTGTTTTCGGCGGAATTGGTTCAATCCCAGGTGCAATGATTGGCGGAATTCTAATAGGTCTTATCGAGTCATTTGCTGTTCAATATCTTCCACAGTCACTCAGCCCTGCGGCTGATGGCTTTGCATTTGTTATATTAATTATTATGCTTGTCCTTAAACCGTCAGGTCTTTTTGGCAAGAATACAGTTGAAAAAGTTTAAGGGGAGGGGAGAAGTATGAAAAAGAAATTTAATGTTAAGTCTTTATTACCTGTTCTGATTTATGTAATTTTTTACGCCTTAATGGCAGTACTCATTTCAAACAATATCCTTTCTCGTAGTTGGCAAGCATTGCTTTTAAAAATCAGTTATAATTTAGTGCTGTCAGTTTCTTTATGCTTAATCGTTGGTTATTTAGGCGAATTATCCTTAGGTCACGCAGGATTTTATGCAATAGGTGCATATTCGGGCTGCTTTGCTGCAACCTTAATAAGCGGGCCTGTTGTCCTACAATTTATTATTGGATTGCTTGTAGGCGGTTTTGTCGCAGGGGTAGCAGGATTTCTCGTTAGTTCAAGCATTTTAAGATTAAAAGGTGACTACTTAGCGATTGTAACATTAGCCTTTGGCGAAGCTCTGCGGTCTTTCCTTAAAATTGTCCCAGGGTTTGGTGGAACATCAGGTCTTAACGGATTACCATCTTTTTCAACAAGATTACAAAGCTTTTCAGCTTTTTATGCGGTAGTCGGTATTTGCCTCTTTGTAATTGTAAGATATACAACTTCACGACAAGGCAGAGCAATAATGTCAGTTCGTGACAATGCGGTCGCAGCCGAATCAATAGGCATTAACATTAAAATGACAAAGGTTCAAGCGTTTGTTGTTTCGTCACTCTTTGCAGGTATGGCAGGTGTTATGCTTGGTTTCTTTAAAAACAGTATTACTCCAAATGATTTTACATATAACACATCAATAGAAATTCTTGTTATGGTTGTTCTTGGTGGAATGGGAAGTATTCCTGGTGCTATCATTGCAACAACAATAATAACAGCACTTCCAGAGCTTCTTCGTGGAGCAGAGCAATACAGGCTTATAATATATGCAGTTGCACTTATTATAATGATGATTGTAAACAATAATCCTAAGATGAAAAGCCTTATTGAACAAATTTCTCCTAAAAAGCTATTGGCTAAAGTTAAAAAGTCAAAAGTAAAGGAGGCTGAATAAAATGTCATTATTACAGATTGAAAATTTAGGAATATCATTCGGTGGCTTAAAAGCGGTTGACGGATTTAATGTAAACATTGAAAAAGGTCAGCTTTATGGGCTTATTGGTCCAAACGGTGCAGGAAAAACAACTATATTTAACTTGCTTACAGGTGTTTATAAACCAACAACAGGTAGCGTTATTGTTGATGGTGTTAATATTACAGGCAAAAAAACAATCGATATTAACAAGGCAGGCGTTGCAAGAACTTTTCAAAACATTAGATTATTTAACGGTATGTCAGTTATTGATAATGTAAAGGTTGGATTTCATAATTTTGATAAATACAGCACGATTTCTGGAATATTAAGATTACCGTCATATCATAAAAAAGAAAAACTAATGAATGAAAAAGCGATGGAGCTTTTAAAGGTTTTTGACCTTGATGAACAGGCAGATACGCTTGCGTCAAACCTCCCTTATGGCAAGCAAAGAAAGCTTGAAATAGCGAGGGCGCTTGCAACAAATCCAAAGCTTTTATTACTTGATGAGCCTGCTGCGGGTATGAACCCAAACGAAACTATTGAACTTATGGAAACAATTAAATTTGTTCTTAATAAATTTGAAATGACAATTCTTTTAATTGAGCATGATATGCATCTTGTTTCTGGAATATGTGAAGAATTAACTGTTCTTAATTTTGGGCAAGTTTTGGCTCAAGGAAAAACTTCACAGGTGCTTAATGATCCACAGGTTATTAAGGCATATATAGGTGAATAAAAGGAGATTTTATAGTTATGGCAATGCTTGAAATAAAAGATTTAGAAGTTTCTTATGGTGTTATAAATGCTATAAAAGGCGTATCATTTGAAGTTAATGAGGGCGAAGTCATTGCACTTATTGGAGCAAATGGTGCAGGAAAAACTACAATACTGCATACAATAACAGGGCTTATACAAGCTAAAAGTGGAAGCATTGTTTTTGAGGGCAAAGAGCTTACAAAGACACAGGCACATAAAATCGTTTCTATGGGAATGGCTCATGTTCCAGAGGGGCGAAGAATTTTCGGGCAGTTAACAGTTCTTGAAAACTTAAAATTAGGTGCTTTTACAAGAAAAGACAAATCTGAAATTGAAGAAACTCTTAAAATGGTTTATGAGCGTTTCCCACGATTAGAAGAACGCAAAAGTCAAATAGCAGGAACTCTTTCAGGCGGTGAACAGCAAATGCTCGCAATGGGCAGAGCGCTTATGAGCAAGCCTCGAATAGTTTTGATGGACGAACCCTCAATGGGGCTTTCACCATTGCTTGTTTCTGAAATTTTTGATATAATTAAAATGATAAGTGAGAGTGGAACAACAGTTCTTTTAGTAGAGCAAAACGCAAAAAAAGCTCTTTCTATCGCTGACAGGGCATATGTCTTAGAAACAGGAAAAATAATTCTCTCAGGAGATGCAAAAAAACTTATAAATGATGAATCTGTTAAAAAAGCTTATCTTGGCGAATAAACATTTTATTTAAAGGTAGTGAATTATATGGATAATTATGTTATTACAATTGCAAGAGGCTATGGTAGTGGCGGAAAAACAATCGGCAAAATATTAGCAGAAAACCTTTCAATTCCATTTTATGACAGAGAAATTTTATATATGGCATCTGAAGAAAGCGGTATAAACATAGAGCTTTTCGGTAAGATGGATGAAAAGGTGAAAAAAGGATTTTTTGATCCTCCAACTCACAAATATACAGGCAATCTAATTCCACCTGAAAGCAATGACTTTGCCTCAGATGAAAATCTATTTAATTATCAAGCTAAAATCATCAAGCAGTTAGCCGAAAAAGGCCCTTGTATAATTGTTGGCAGATGTGCCGACTTTATATTAAAAGACTGTGAAAACACAGTTGATGCCTTTATTTGGGCACCAATGAAAGACTGTATTAAAAATGTAATGGCGATTGAACCACTTTCTGAAAAAGAAGCAGAAAAGAAAATAAAAAAAATCAATGCACACAGAAGTGAATATTACAGATATTATGCTTGCCGTGAGTGGGACAACTTTAAAAATTATGACCTTTGCATTAACAGTTCTTCACTTGGCTATGACAAAAGTGCTAATCTTATAGAAGAATATGTTAATATTAAATTTAATAAATAGACACATTTAGAAAGAAGAATAATTATGAAAGAGTTTAATAAATCTAAAAAACTTGACAATGTTTGTTATGACATTAGAGGCCCTGTTATGGACGAAGCTAACAGAATGATAGCTGACGGCATTAGGGTTCTTAAACTCAATATTGGAAACCCTGCGCCATTTAATTTTCACGCACCCGAAGAAATAATTCATGATATGATTTATAATTTGCCTGAGGCAGAGGGCTATTCTGATTCAAAAGGAATTTTTTCTGCAAGAAAAGCAATTATGCAATACTGCCAGCTTAAAAAAATACCAAATGTTTGCATTGATGATATATTCACAGGTAATGGTGCAAGTGAATTAATTGTTATGTCTATGCAAGGGCTTTTAGATAATGGAGATGAAATATTAGTTCCATCTCCCGACTATCCTCTTTGGACTGCGGCTGTGACCTTGTCAGGAGGAAATGCGGTTCATTATATGTGTGATGAGCAAAACGAGTGGAATCCTGATATAGATGATATTAAAAAGAAAATAACAGATAAAACAAAAGGAATAGTAATAATTAATCCTAATAACCCAACAGGTGCATTATATCCAACAGAGATTTTAAATGAAATTGTTGAAATAGCACGCCAAAAAGGAATAATTATTTTTGCAGATGAAATGTATGACAGATTGGTTATGGATGGACTGAAGCACATTTCGATAGCGTCTTTAGCGCCTGATGTTCCTTGCATTACTTTTAACGGTCTTTCAAAGTCACACCTTGTTGCAGGTTTTAGATGTGGTTGGATGAGCATAAGTGGCGATAAATCCCGAATAAAAGACTATATTGAAGGTCTTAATTTGCTTTCATCTATGCGTCTATGCTCGAATGTTCCTGCACAGCATATAATTCAAACTGCACTTGGTGGCTATCAAAGTGTAAGCGAATTATTACTTCCAGGTGGCAGGATATATGAGCAGAGAGAGTTCGTTTATAATGCTCTTAATAATATTGAGGGCGTAAGTGCAGTTAAACCCAAAGCGGCATTCTATATTTTCCCTAAGCTTGATATGAAAAAATTCAATTTAAAAGATGATGAAAAACTCGTCTTAGATTTCTTAAAGAAAAAGAGAGTTCTTTTAGTTGGAGGAAAAGGATTTAATTATCCGACACCTGACCATGTTAGAATTGTTTATTTGCCTAATGTCAAACAGCTTTCAGAGGCTATGACAAAATTCTCAGATTTCTTAGCAGATTATAAACAATAAAAACAAAGCAACCCTTCCGCTTCCTCTGGAGTAACTTTCCGCTCCCTCTGGAGTAACTTTCCGCTCCCTCTGGAGTAACTTTCCGCTTCCTCTGGAGGAAGCTGTCGACCGCAGTCGACTGAAGGAGGGAGCAAATCAGATAAAAGCAAAAACAAAGCAACTTTCTTCCGCTTCCTCTGGAGGAAGCTGTCGACCGCAGTCGACTGAAGGAGGGAGCAAATCAGATACAAGCAAAAACAGAGCAACCCCTTCCGCTTCCTCTGGAGGAAGCTGTCGACGCAGTTGACAGAAAGGAGGGAACAACTAAGATACAAGCAAAAACAGAGCAACCCTTCCGCTTCCTCTGAACAACCCCTTCCGCTTACTCAAAAGGCAAGCTGTCGACCGCAGTTGACAGAAAGGAGGGAGCAAATCAGACAAAAGCAAAAACAAAGCATAGCAATAAAAAATAATTCTTGATTTTTCAGAGGCAATAAGTTATAATATTTGAGCGTCAAAAAAGACGCTCTATATTTGCCGGTGTGATGGAATTGGCAGACGTGCGGGACTCAAAATCCCGTGGTAGCGATACCGTGTCGGTTCGACCCCGACCACCGGCACCAAAAAGAAAAAGTCACATGTAGTGTGGCTTTTTCTTTTTGTATTCTTCATTATTCAATATTCATCATTCATTCTTCATTCGTCTTTGTGACTTTTTAAAATGAAAAAAGAAATCGCTAATGCTGATAAATAATGAAAAATTTATTTTAGACTTTAAAAGAGCGATATAGTAACAAGGACTTATTTAAAAAAAACAAATAATCCGTTCAAGAATTAATCTGCTTATTGGTATCTTTTCCGTTAACTGTTTACAAAAATCCCGAATGCGTAAGCGTTCGGGATTTTATTTTTTCAGGCTCTTTGCCAAAGCTTTTAGTGAACCGATATTACCTAAGTCGAAACGAACGGACAGAACCGTGGGCTAATTAGCCTATGGTTCTGTTTTGCTTTTATATAGAATAAGCAAATTATGACAAATTTCATACAAATGATGACAAAAACATTTTTATTCTGTTTTTTATTATATAATTATATAGACAAAATAGTCAAAGCGATTGCTTGACACAAAAAAGGAATGGGGAAAAAATTATGAAAATGGTAAATAAAATTGTATCATTGTTACTTTCAATTATTTTAGTTTGTTCGTTTGCTGGGTGTTCAAATAAAGGTGATAATTCGAAGTCAACATCTGATGTTAGTTCTTTCATTTTTAAAAGTGATAAATCCGTAGCTCTGGAGAAGCCAGAAAAATCATTGGATGCAAAAAAAATGTTTGAGGGTATGAAAATTCTTCCACAGATGCTACACGGAAATTATAGAATTATTGGTGGAAAAGAAGCAGAGAAAAAGCTTCCAGACGAAGTTGGGTATTATCCGGATTATAAAAACTCACTTGGTGCTCAGGTATCTCTTTTACCTTTTCGAATAGAAAGTGGTAAACATACATTCTCTAATGTAGCAAACTATATAGATGGCTATAATTGGGCAAGAATATACTTCCAAACTGACAAGGGGACTCTTGATACCAATGTGTGTGCATATACAATAGAAGGCAACAAGATAAAATTTAACGTACTATCAAAATGTGACTATAATAAAGAAACAAGCAAAATAACATATGCTTTGTCAGATTTTTCGTTTGAATATGAATTCAAATTTGTAGGCTTGAGCATTGTTTTTTCTAAAAACGGGAAAAGCGTTTCTATGTCATCTGGGTTAGACACTGCAGGAGAGAATTATCAGTTTTTTGCTAATTGTTATAAATCTGAGGGTTCAGAATCATTTGACGGCATAAAAAATATTAATCTTAAGTATAACAAAGATAATACGAGCATTGTGATGGAATATGACAATGGCAAGACTAACCGTAATTGCATAGCTGAATTGACAACTGACGGTCTGTTTACAATCACAATTCCTAATGAGAGTGGAAATAAGACATATCAGTTTGCAATGTTTTATTGCGAAAGTGATGGATTGATTTTATGCGACGGTGAAAAAACATATTATTATAATACCAATTTTTCTGATCAATACAGCAATAAGTTAGAAAACAATCTAACAATTGAGGATGCAAAATCACTTGAAAATATGAGCAAGGAAAAAATTGAAAAAATATTAAAAGAAAAAGAAAATCTTGCGGCGGATTTATCTGCTGCATTTAGCTCAGCTGGGCTTAATGTTGATGTGGATGAGGTTAATGGTGAAATTTCAATGGATACATCAGTTCTGTTTGGTGGTGACCAAGCAATTATTACTGATGCAGGGAAACAATTGCTCAATAAGTTTGTAGGCGTGTATACATCTGTCGTGTTTAATGAAAAATATAATGGCTTTGTGTCTAAAATTATGGTTGAAGGGCATACCGCACCTATAAGTGGAGGTACATATGAAAGTGGTCTTCCTCTTTCAGAAGAAAGAGCCAATAATGTTAAGGCATACTGTATTTCGTCAGAAACAGGGTTAAATGCAGCTAATACAAATTCATTATCATCAACTATGGTTTCTGTTGGTCTATCAAATAGTAAACCAGTAAAAAATGAGGATAATAGTGTGAATATGCAAGCATCCAGACGAGTTTCATTTAGATTTATAGTAAATGTTAAATAATGTAAGAATAATTATTGTGTTTTACAAAAGTCCTATTCAAATGCTAAAAGATAAGCAGTAGCGTGAGCCGATTTTTTGAAATATGTTTCCTTTTATAAAAAAATAAATGTTGAAATTCCCATACCACAACATTTATTACAGAACAATAAAAATCCCGAATGCGTAAGTGTTCGGGATTTTATTTTTTCGCTTTTTACTAACAATTCATTCTAAATTTTTAAAAAAGCAATCATAAATAATGAAAAGGTTGTAGCAATGGCGAAAATAAAAATAACCGATAGTAAAGATAACTATCGGCTATTTAAAGATATTAAGCTTTAGGCAAAACTAATACTCATTTTACTCGTTTAATTGAAAAAACATAGTGTGGCATCTCAACACCACGATAATATTTGACGAGAGTATCAATCTTTTTCATACCGTTTCTCTTCGCAACATTTTGCGATGGAATATTGCTATCCCTAATAATTGAAAAGACCTCATCGACATCAAGCACTGAAAAGGCATACTCCTTGCAAGCACTTGCAGCTTCGATTGCATAGCCATTATGCCAGTATGCTTTTTGAAACAAATATCCAATTTCGACTACTTTCTCGTCATTGTAATCCTGCAGTGTTAGTCCGCATTGCCCAATCATTTCATCGGTTTCTTTTAAGATGACAGCATACAAACCAAATCCATCCTCTTTATAGCGACATAGCTGTTTTCTAAGCCAGCACTTAGCCTCGTCATCACTAAAAGCACCCTCATATGCGTACATTACATCTTTATCTTGCAACATTTTGCAAAGGTCTTTATAATCAGATTGTTGCATTTCACGCAAAATCAGCCTTTTTGTTTCAATCATTCTGTAAAACCTCATTTTTAATAAATAGATTAGTATCATTGTTATTTTTAAGCACAACAATTTTATGTTGGATAAATTATATCATATAGAATTAAATATTGCTATATGAAATAATGGCTCTACTTTTTAAAATCGCATAGTACAAACCCAACGCTCCCTTTGGAGGAATTTACGCTTCCTCTTAAGGCAAGCTGTCAGCGGAGCTGACAAAAAGGAGGAGCAACTAAGAACCAAGCAAAAACAGAGCAACTTCTACGCTTCCTCTTAGAGAATATTTTCCGCTCAAAATGATTTTAGAGCAGCCTTCCGCTCCCTCTGGAGTTATTCCCCTAATAGGGGAAATGTCACGAAGTGACAAAAGGGTTCCCGTTTTCGGAGAAAAAGCAAAGCATTCGCAAATGCCTGAGGGAGGGGATTTTCACACATAAGCCAAATTTTTGTTAAGGAATTGTAGGGTTCGATGCCCACATCGAACCGTTAGAGTTTCATCGAATATTGCTGAACGGTCAAGACCGTTCCCTACACTAAAATGACGGTCATTCTGAGCTTGCGAAGAATCTCGCCAGTGAGCCATTCGGGCGAACACAAAGCTTGCCCCTACACGAAAATGCTCTGTTTTTGCTTTTATCTTAGTTGCTTCCTCCTTTTTGTCGACTGCGGTCGACAGCTTGCCTTTTGAGGAAGCGTTTGAGAGGGATTTACGCTCCCTCTTGGGTATGTTTTACGCTCCCTCTGGAGGGAGCTGGCATTCGCAAATGCCTGAGGGAGGGGCATTTCTCCGAGTTGCTCTGATTTTGCTTTTATCTTAGTTGATCCCTCCTTTTTGTCGACTGCGGTCGACAGCTTCCTCCAGAGGAAGCGTTGGGGTTTTACTTAAGAGAAAGCGAAAAAATGCCCTGCCACAATAAAATGGCAGGACACTATAAAAAATTTAATTATTAAAGTGATGGAACTAACTGTGCCTCATATCGGAGAATTCTAATTGCATCGCCCGAGGTTACTCTATTGTCTTTTACGACATCAGCCGCTGTGAATTCTGCTGCTGATAATGTTCTAAGCTGTGCCTCGGCTCTTAAAACTGCAATTGCATCGCCTGAAGTTACCCTGCCGTCGCCTGTAACATCGCCTAACATTACTGTTGGTGCTGTAACATCTACAAATTTAAATCCATTGGCTATTGCGTAGCTTTCAGCTAAACTGCCCTTTGTTCCTGTAATTGAAAAGTTAGGCGTTTTTTCATAATCGGCATTACCCATATAATAGCCAAATGCCCTTACCCCTATGGTTGTTACGCTATTAGGAATTGTTACGCCTTTTAGGCTTGTGCAAGCAAAAAATGCACGGTCACCTATGTTTGTTACGCTGTCAGGAATTGTTACATTTGTTAGACCTTCGCAACCTGAAAATGCACCAATGCCTATGTTTGTTACGCTATTTCCTATTGTTACGCTTTTTAGACTTGTGCATCCTGCAAATGCGGCCGGCTCTATACTTGTTACGCTATTTGGAATAACTATACTTGTAAGACTGGTACAATCATAAAATGCTTGTTGACTTATACTTGTTATGCCATTTCCTAATATTACACTTTTAAGACCTGCACAGCGATAAAACGCACTAAGTGATAAGGAAGTTACACTGTCTGGAATTATTAGACTTGTGATATTAATGCAGTTTTCAAATGCAGCAAACCCTATATTTATTACCGTATATCCACCAATTGTTGATGGAATTGTAATATCTCCGCCAGCACCAACATATTTTTCTATTTTTATTGTTTGGTCGGTTTCTGAAACAACAGAATACTGATAATCAGCGTCTGCTGCGAAAGATGAAATTGCCCCCATTGGAATAATCGACGCTACCATTAAAATTGCCATTAGAATTGAAAGCCCTTTGATTTTGAGTTTCTTTTTCATTTTGACCACCCTTTTTAATAATATTTTCTCTTGCTTTATTATTGACATGGTAAACCTGCAATTATAATTAGCTACCCTACTAATTAATCAGTATTATACAATAAAATCAACATAATTACAACTGTTTTTTGAAAAATTTTGGTTTTACCGTTTAGACCATTATTAAAAATCCAAAAGCTATTTTATCTGTTTTTTAAATAAATTAAAGCCGAAAGATAAAAACAGATTAATAACAAGGTAAAATTGTATCCGCTAATTATCAGCACATAAAATCCTAAAAAGAAAAGCGGAATAAGCGTTAAAATTGATGTTAGCCTTAAAATTTTTTCTGCCTTTTCGGGCGAATGGTTAATAAGCAATGAGTTTTCAAGCACTCGCCCACCATCAAGTGAAAAAATAGGGAGAAGATTAAAAATGCCCAAAATTAAATTAACCGATATTAAAATTATCAGCTTTTCTTTATGATTAAAATAATAAAACATTGTAAATATAACAGCAATTAAGATATTAAAAAAAGGCCCTGCAAGAGCCGAAAGAATTTCCATTTTATAATTTAACTTT
>JAVVWP010000022.1:0-29423 GCA_036652055.1 Oscillospiraceae bacterium
CAGGAATGAGAGAAATGCTCAACCCAACTTCAGCCCTTGCAGGAATGAAGCTTGATAAAACCGTTGCACTCATTACAGATGGGCGTTTCAGTGGTGCATCTCGTGGTGCGTCAATAGGTCATGTTTGCCCCGAGGCTGCTGTTGGTGGCGAAATCGGGTTAATAAAAGAGGGCGATATTATCGAAATTGACATTCCAAACGCTAAGATAAATGCAAAAATATCAGATGAAGAAATGGAAAATCGAAGAAAAGCCTATGTACCGCACGAGCCAAATGTTAAAACAGGTTGGCTTGCACGCTATTCAACATTAGTGTCGTCAGCAAAAGATGGCGCAGTAATGAAGTTTTGATTTGTTTTTAAAAATTCAAAAATAAAATTAGAAAATGCAATTGTTGATATTCATAAAACACTTAAAAGAGCAGTGAAAACTGCTCTTTTTTCGCTTCCTTTGGAGTAACTCTACGCTTCCTCTGGAGGAAGCTGTCGACCGCAGTCGACTGAAGGAGGGAGCAAAATAGAAACAAGTAAAATCAAAGCAAACCCTTTCCGCTTCCTCAAAAGGCAAGCTGGCATTCGCAAATGACTGAAGGAGGGAACAACTTAGTACAATTAAATTCAGTGTAGGGAACGGTCTTGACCGTTCCTCCTCTTTTTCGCCCTCTTTTTTCATTTTGTTGAATTTATCTCACAAATATGTTATCATTTAACTTATATTATTTGAATTTTTAGAAGGTGAAAAAATGGCTGATATAGCAATAATTGGTGGTGGTGCATCGGGCATCATTTCTGCGATTTCTCTTTTGCAAAAAGCAAATATAAATGTTACCGTGTATGAAAAAATGCCAAGGATATTAAAAAAAATTCTCGCAACAGGCAATGGGCGGTGTAACATTACAAACCTTTACACTAATAGTGAAAGCTATTGGGATAAAACCGATTTTGTCCGCTTTGCAATAGAAAAATATTCGCCAAATTCAAATATAGATTTTTTCAAATCAATGGGATTATTATGTAAAATTGAAGATGAGGGTAGGGTTTATCCACTTTCCTCACAGGCTTCAAGCGTTGTAAATACACTTTTAATTGAAGCCCAAAGATTAGGTGTAAAGGTTATCACTGATACAGAAATAACAGATATTAAAATTAAAAACAATCAATATATTTTAAACAATAAATTTAAAGCTGACTGTGTTCTCATATCAAGCGGTGGAAAAAGTGCTAAATCACAAGGCACAAATGGCGGCTCTTATAAACTTCTTAAAATGCTGGGGCATAACATCATAAATCCAACGCCTGCACTCACCGCACTTTGTGGTGCTGATTTTCCAAAATCATTAAAAGGAATTAGGGCAATTTGCAATGCAGAGCTTATTATAGATGACAAAAAAATATATACCGAAAAAGGGGAAATTCAGTTTACCGACTATGGAATTTCAGGAATACCTATTATGCAAATGTCAAGGCTTGTTTCGACTTCAAAATCAAAGTCAATCAGTGTAAAGCTTGATACCTTGCCAGACATTTCACAAAAAGAATTAGAAAAATTTCTCTTAGCCCGAAATCAAATTAAAGAAATATCGGCTGAAAATGTTCTTATAGGTATTTTGCCAAAACAGCTTTCAAATTATTTGCTTTTAAAGGCAGATATTAAAAAAGATGCAGAATTCAGCTTTGTGCCAAAAACAAAAATCACCGAATTATCAATCCTAATTAAAAATTGGAACATTAAAATATCAAATGTTCGAGATTTTGATTTTTCACAGGTAACAGCAGGTGGGGCAGATTTAAGCGAGTTTAACAATAAAACGATGATGTCAAAATTAAAAGATGGGCTTTTTTGCAGTGGCGAGGCACTTGATGTCGATGGAAAATGTGGCGGATACAATCTTCAATGGGCGTGGAGTTCAGGGCGACTTGCGGCAGATGGAATTTTAGAATATTTAAGGAGTAAAAACATTGATTAGAATTAATGAAATAAAACTGCCATTAGATGCAGATGAGAGCGAGCTAAAATCTCTTGCTGCAAAGGCACTAAAAATAAATAAAGAACATATTATAAACCTTGAAATTTCTAAAAAATCAATAGACAGCCGAAGAAAAAATGAAATCAAATTCATATATAGTGTTGATGTGTCGCTTGATTTTGAAGAAGAAAATGCAATATCAAGAATAAACGATAATCGAATTTCAATAGTCGAAAAATACGAATATGTTTTGCCCGAGGTTAAACGAAAATCCACTCGCAGACCAGTTATCATAGGCTTTGGACCTGCTGGAATGTTTGCGGCTTTAACGCTATGCAGTGCAGGGCTAAGACCGATTATAATAGAGCGTGGGCAAATGGTTGATGAAAGAAACGAGTCAATCAAGAATTTTTGGCAAAATCGAGTTTTAAATGTTAATTCCAATGTGCAGTTTGGCGAGGGCGGTGCAGGCACATTTTCTGACGGAAAGCTGACAACGGGAATTAAAGACAATCGTTGTCGTAAAGTGTTTTTAGAATTTTGTGAAAATGGCGCACCAAATGAAATTCTTTATTCTTCAAAACCGCATATAGGTACAGATAAGCTGGGCGGTGTAGTTAAAAACATTCGAAAAAAAGTAATAGCAAATGGTGGCGAATTCCGATTTGAAACAACTCTTACCAACATAATTGTTTACAATAGCTTTATTCAGGGAATAACTGTCACTGATAAAAACGGAAATACAGAAGATATAGAAACAGATTCGCTCATTCTTTCAATAGGTCATTCAGCAAGAGATACAATTGAAATGCTCAACAAAAGGGGAGCGATAATGATGCAAAAGCCATTTTCTGTGGGTGTGCGAATTGAGCATCCGCAGGAGATGATAAATAAAACTCAGTATGGGCGGTTCGCAAGCAATAAAAAGCTTGGTTCGGCTGACTATAAATTAGCTTGCCACCCTCAAAATGGTAGGGGAGCATACACTTTTTGTATGTGTCCTGGCGGAACGGTTGTTTGTGCGTCAAGTGAGGAAAACACGGTAGTAGTTAATGGAATGAGCGAATATGCTCGTGACAAAGAAAATGCAAATTCAGCAGTGTTAGTTGGAATTGAGCCTGAGAACTTCGGTGGCGACCACCCTCTTGCTGGTATGTATTATCAAAGAGAAATCGAGCAAAACGCATTTAAAGCGGGTGGCTCTAATTATTCTGCGCCAGCTCAGCTTGTCGGAGATTTTCTAAAGGGAGAAACTTCAAAAAAATTAGGAATGGTTCACCCATCTTGTCCAACAGGCGTTGAAATGACAAATCTTCACAATCTTCTTCCAAAAAAGGTTACAGAAACAATGCTTGATGCCCTTGTAGAAATGAACAGAAAGCTAAATGGATTTACTCTTTATGATGCAGTTTTAACAGCACCAGAAACAAGAAGTTCATCGCCCGTTAGAATTGTTCGCGACGAATTTTACCAGTCAAATATAAGAGGTCTTTACCCTTGTGGTGAGGGTGCAGGCTATGCAGGTGGAATTGTTTCAGCAGGAGTTGATGGAATTAAATGTGCAGAAGCAATTTTAAAAGATGAAGGTTAAAAGTAATTTTTAAAAAGAGGCAGAAAATGGATTTAACAAAAGTTAGAGATAATAACTGCCTCAAAACGGCAGTTCTTGTGCTATCAATAATAGGAGCAATAAGTGCAACTGATATGTCGGTTATGTATATTCTGTTTTTAGGGGTTAACCCAAACCTTTACAAGGCGATTACTATAAATGTTTTAGCCGCTGTGGCACTTGTTCTAATAGCTATGAGCATAAAGGCTTATAATCCAAAGATTTTAAAGGTGATAGCAGTAATAAAATGTGGAGCTTTTTTATTTTCCATAATCGCAACGCTGTTTAATTTCACATTTGTTTTTTCAGGCGTTTTTGGAATAGTAATTGACATTCTTAGTTTAGCGTGTTTAGTGGGCACTGTGTATTTTTTAATGAATAAAAATCCATGGTTTGCATCATATTCTATTTTGACTTTTTGTACACTAACCTTGCTATTATCACTAATAAATTTAGTTACAGACACTGTTGCAGCACCAAGCGGTATATTGTCATATTTAATTACATTCATTATAGGAGTTGCTTTTAACATTATTCCAATTGCTTTTGTTTTTCTTCCATATGAAAGTTTAGAAAATTTCAAAAAAGATTAAATTAAAAAGATGGCAGAAACACAAAAAGTGTAGCTGCCATCTTTTATTATTCCACAATTTTATAATATGTCCTTGCAGTTACCGCATAAACGATAGCATAAAATATTGAGAATACCAAAAAACATCCGATTGTACACGCAACAAATAAAGGAACATTTGTGAGATTAAACATCAATAATAGCCTTTTAATTGCAGGAAAGGCAAATACAATGTGAATTCCGGCTGCAATCAGTGGAAGGAAAAACACGGTTAGCACCTGTGAGCGAATGGATTTTTTAATTTCTTTATGGCTCATTCCGACCTTTTTCATAATTTCAAAACGCTGCTTATCGTCATATCCCTCAGAAATTTGCTTATAGTAAATAATTAATATTGTTGCCATAACAAAGAGTATTCCGAGAAAAATTCCAATAAAGAAAATTCCGCCATAAAGTGAATACATATCAGTCTTAGATGCAGTTCTGCATTCCTGATGATTTTCAGAAACTTCAAAACTTTTTTGGGTGTTCAAAAGGCTTTCATTTAAAGAGTTTATCTTTGCGTCATCACCATCAATATCAAATCCATAATACATTTTTATGTTTGACGCATCTTTTTCGCCAAAAGCTTCAACATTTTTCTTTTCAAGTTCTTGGAGAACTGAGATATCCTTAACAATGATATAGTGCGTGTCAGAAACATTAGCTTCTGCTTGACCGTTTCCAATAAAGCCTGAAGCCTTTTCTTTTACATTAAAACTCTTGTCAAAAACCTTTAATGTTTTTTCAGAATAATCATTTTTTCTATTAGAATAAATTATAATTTCATCTGAATTAATTGAGTAGTTAGTGTTTTGTATCCTATTGTAGTCATCAACCGTTAAGAAAAAAAGAGAATACATATTGTTCATAGCATCAAAAGAAAAAGCAATTGATGGATCCGTATTAAAAAAATCATCTTGCTTAATTGCTGAAAACTCTAAAAACTTGTATTCAATTTTATCCTTAGGAACGACATTTTGCTCTTTAAAACTATTTTCAAGCCAAAGATTAGTTTCTTCGTGTGAAAGCTCATCATAGCTTTGAGAAGTTATTAAAAATTCTTTGGGATGTCTTGATTTTGAAATACCCTCCATACCCATATAAAGTGATAGGGTAGAGGAAATCATAACTAAAACAGCGGTTGATAAAATGCAGATGTTAGCAAGCCCAACAGCGTTTTGCTTCATTCTATACATCATACCTGAAATCGAAATAAAGTGTTTAGACTTGTAATAGTATTTTTTGTTTTTTCTAAGACATTTCAAAAGTGCAATACTGCCCGAAGTAAAAAGCAAATCCGTGCCAATTATTACAAGAATAACTGCAACAAAAAACAGCGAAATCAAAAGTGCAGGGCTTTTAACACCAATAGCAATCCCGTATCCACAGGCGAGGCAAATCAGCCCCAAAATTGTTATAACCCATTTTGTTTTCGGCTCTTTTTCGCCAACATTTCCACCTTTTAAAAGCTCAATAGGATTAGAGCGATAAATCTGAAATAGATTAGAAACTAAAATCAGTAAAAAAATTCCGCAAAAAAGAACAATTGTTTCAATAATTGAATTAAAAGAAATTGTAAGTGTAAAAGCAACAGGAATTTTTAAAATGCTCAGAAGCGATAAAAACATTAACTTGTTGAGAATAAGACCAATAGCAAGCCCTAAAGCAATGCTTACAATTGCAATAAACACTGTTTCAAGAAAAATCAGCAGTGAAATATGCTTTTTTTCCATTCCGAGAATGTTATAAAGTCCAAACTCTTTTTTTCGCCTTTTTACAATGAAACTGTTAGTATAAATAAGAAAAAATATTGAAAAAATACCAGCAATTGCGGCAGAGGTTGCAAGCATACTTGTAAGAGTTCTTCCGCCTGCCATATCACGAATTCCAGAATTTTGCGAAAGTGAAGCAATAATAAAATACATTGCGACATTTACAATAGAGGTTAAAATATAAGGAAGATATATCTTTAAATTTTTTCTGATATTTGAAAATGCAAGCTTAGAGTAGAAAAACTTACTCATTTTTAGCACCTCCTGTTGCAATCAAAGTGATTGTATCAGAAATCTTTTGAAACATTTCATCATCGGTCATATTAGCTTTATAAAGCTGATGGAACACCTCGCCATCTTTTATAAATAAAACTCTTTTGGCGTGGCTCGCAGCTTTTGTGCTGTGAGTTACCATCAAAATTGTTTGACCTTCACTATTTATATCATTAAACAGCTTTAAAAGCCCGTCAGCCGCTTTTGAGTCGAGCGCACCTGTTGGTTCATCGGCTAAAATAAGTTGCGGATTTGTGATTAAAGCTCTCGCAATAGCGACTCTTTGTTTTTGCCCGCCCGAAATTTCATAAGGGAATTTTTTAAGAAGTTCACTAATTCCAAGCTTTGGAGCGATAACACTTAATCGCCTATTCATTTCTTCAAATTGTTTGCCTGATAGAACAAGAGGTAAAAAGATATTATCTTGTACTGAAAAAGTGTCAAGCAAGTTGAAATCTTGAAAAACAAATCCAAGATTTTCACGCCTAAAAGCAGAAATCTCTTTTTCTTTTATTTTTGAAATATTGTTTCCGTTTAATAAAACATCTCCGCTTGTCGGCTTATCAAGTGAAGCCAAAATGTTTAAAAGCGTTGTTTTTCCAGAGCCAGATTCGCCCATAATTGCGACATATTCACCATTTTCAACAGAGAATGTTACATTAGATAAAGCCTGAACGCTGTTGCCTCCAAAACGAGTAGTATAAACCTTTTTAAGATTTTTTACATTTAAAATTGCCATTCATTTCATTCCTTCCAAAAAAAGCATTAATCAAAGAAGCCTATTCTTCTTTTGATGTATTAAGTATACAAAATGGGCAAAAATGATGCCATCTATTTGGCTTACAATTTAAGGAAAAACCTTACAAATCTGTAAGAAAGCATTATTCAATGTCAATATTAACGCTATCCAATCCAATAATAACTGTTGTTCCAAGACCTACCTCTGACCTTATTTCTATTGTGTGCGAAAGCTTTTCTAAAATTTGTTTTGATAGATAAAGCCCAATGCCACTTGCTTTTTTATCTCTCCTGCCATTATATCCTGTAAATCCATTTTCAAAAATTCGAGGCAAATCCTCTTGTTCAATTCCAATTCCGCTGTCTTTTATCACAAGAAGCTTGCCCTTTTCAGCGGTGATTGAAATTTCGCCCTCGTTTGTATATTTTAGTGCATTTGAGAGTATTTGTTCAATTGCAAAAGTCAACCATTTTTCATCAGTCAACACATCGATATTCAGATTGTCATAAGAGAGAGAAATCTTTTTCCTTATAAAAATCGGTGCATACTTTCTAACCGCATCTTTTATAATTTTATCAAGAGAATACTGCTTTATCAAAAAATCCGTCGAATTACTGCCAAGTCTTAAATAAGATAATACCATTTCAACATATTGTTCAATCTTAAAAAGTTCTTCAGAAAGCTCACTGCTTTCGGCGTTGTCACTATTTTGAAGAAGCAGACGCATTGCAGAAATCGGAGTTTTTATTTGATGCACCCAGAGTGTGTAATAATCAATCATTTCTTTGGATTTTCTATCATATTCTGAAATCAAATTTGACTTAGAATTGTTTATTTCAAGAATAAGATTATAATAATCATTTTCAATAATATCAGATGGCTCAGAAAGTTCATCTAAGCTTATAGCAATTTGATTTTTTAAAATATATAAAGCTTTATGCTTTTGATAAAAATTAGAAAAGTCAAAGATAAAAAATATAATGCATACAAAAGCACATAATAAAATAGCATAGCTAATAGGCTCTATCGGCATATGATAAAGGAAAAATATAACAGTGAAAATTAAAAAGAAGCTAAAAAAGATACATATTGATTTTATATGACGCTTTAAATATCCTAAAAGGACTTTAAAAATAATTTTATCATTCATAATTAATTATATAACCGCTGCCTTTCTTAGTTTCAATAAAATCAAAAAGCCCAACTGCTTCAAGCTTTTTGCGAAGCCTTGTCATATTAACGGTCAGTGTATTTTCATCAACAAAGCTATCAGTTTGCCAAAGCCTTGTCATTAGTGTGTCACGGCTCACAACCTTGCCTTTGCTTTCAAGCAGTGTTTGCAAAATTCGATTATCATTTTTGGTTAGCTCGACTTTTTCAGCATTATAATAAAGCGTCGCATCTGATATATTTATCATTGCACCCCTATGTTCAATAATATTGGTTTGCCCTGCAAAATCATAAGTTCGCCTTAAAACTGCTTGAACCTTTGCAGTTAAAACGGTCAAATCAAAAGGCTTGCTAATAAAATCATCACCGCCCATATTCATAGCCATTACAATATCCATATTTTCAGAGGCTGAAGATATAAAAATTATTGGCACTTTTGAAACTTTTCTGATTTCACTGCACCAGTGATACCCATTATAAAAGGGGAGGGTTATATCAAGCAAAACAAGTTCAGGGTTAAAGCTTGCAAATATTGAAAGCACTTTTTGAAAATCGTCAACACAGAGTGCCTCAAAGCCCCAACTTTCGATGTGCTTTTTTATCTGAGAACTTATAACAAGGTCATCTTCAATAATTAAAATTTTATACATATAAGGTCACCACCTAAAGGTATTATAAAGTAATATTTCTAAATTGTAAAATAAAATTTAAAAATCCCTGTTTAAAGATAAAAAAATCACACCAATTTGCATTTCAAACTGATGTGATTTCTTATTATTTTAATTTATTTACTTAATCGATTGCTTTTACTCTGAAAACACGAACTCCGTGAGATGGAACATTTGAAGAAATAACATCGCTTGTAACAGCAGTTGTATCTTCCCAAAGCTCAGTATATTCATATTTATTAGATGGCTTCATATCAATATAAGCTTGATTAACAACATCGCTCATAGAAACTGTCATATTCTTTTCATCACCTGCTTTATTGAAAAGGCAAACTGCAACATCGCCATTTACAAGCGGCTTAATAAGAACATCAGAAATAGCGTTTGTTTTTAATCTTCTGCATTGAACGCCTTTTGCATCTTGATTAATATCAATCAAAGCTTTTTTTGTAATAATTTCAAGAACTTTACTGTTTTTGTCAACATTTCCATCAGCGTCAATGAATTTTCTAATATCATTTCCCAAAATAAGAGGAGATGCCATCATACACCAAAGTGAGAAATGAGCTTTATTTTCATCAACTGTTAGCTTGCCATTTCCAACTTCAAGCATATCGGGGTCGTTCCACGAACCAACGCCTGCATAATTATAAAGCTTGATGTTGACCTCATAAATAGCAATAATTGATGCCCAAGAAGCGTTAATATCTGGAGTTGTTCTCCAAAGATTTCCGGCTTCACCGCCCCATTTCCAAGGTCTGTTTACGCCCCATTCGCATATTGAAAAAGTAATTGGCTTTTCTGGAGTTCCATTTTTTTCAGCGTAAAGGCGAGATGCCCTTTTAAGTTCGCTACCCATATTAATATATTGAGTAGCAGCACTATCCATTTTTGAAACGATAGGATTTTTAAGCTCAATGGTATTATCGCCTTCGTTAAGGTGAACTTTAACTTGATTTCTACCTTCTTTACTCCAAGCTTTTGTTGTTGGAAAATAAACATGGTATTTGTCATTATCATTAATTATAACTTGAAGATATTTTTCTTTTTCAAGAGCTTTACGAACTACAATGGTTAAAATATATTCACCGCTTTTAGGAACATTTACAAAGCTGAATTTAACAGCACCGAGATTGCTGTCAAGGTGAATGATATATGAGCCGTTATCGTCATTAACCATTTTTGCATCGCCATATAATTCTCCGTTTTCAGCTTCAATTACAAGCTCATCGGGGAGAAGCTCGCCGCCAATTAATATTTTATCAACATTAGGGGCATTGGTCGGAATAGGTTTGTTATGGCAGAAATCATATTTAAAATATTCAATTCCCCAGTCAACAAATGTTTCAGCATCAATTCTTTCATGACCTAATGATGCAGGCAAATCTTCACAAGTTAAAGTTCCGTTTGATGAATAAATACCTACCTTAAAGCCTAAATCGTTGATTTCTTTAACAAGAGCAGGCATTCCGTGAGCAAAGGTTGTAAGGTCGCCTTGAAGCTTGCCGTTTTCATCTCTAAGAGAAGAATGCCAACAGTCATCAAGATTTACAAAATTATATCCAGCATCTAAAAGTCCGCTTTTTTTCATAGCAACAGCAGTTTCTTTTATTAAGTCCTCATTAATTTGATTTCTAAAAGTATTCCAACTCGACCAGCCCATAGGTGGAGTGAGTGATACACCATTATTATAAGGCTTTGTGGTTACCACATGAACACCTGTTTTTGATAAAAGCTTTTTAACTTCGCAAAGTGGGCAAATGTTTTTCTTTTTCATTGCAGCAATTCCAATGGCGGTAGAGCCAGCGGCAAGGGCAAGGATTGCAGGTAAAATTTTCATAGTGCTAATCTCCTTTTAATATAAAAATTATAGCGTTTTAACCTCTGTAAAAGCAAAAAGAGGATAGTAACAATAAAATCACCATCCTCCTTTAAATTATAATTATTATTCAGCGTCTGCTGTAACATCTTCGATAGCAACTGGTGCAGCGTCCTCTGTTTCAATAACAGGAGGTTCAAGAAGAGCTTTCATTGAAAGGCTAACACGCTTTTTATCAAAATCAATTTCAATAATTTTAGCATTTACCTTTTGCCCAACTTTTAATACTTCAGCTGGATTACCGATATGGTCATAAGAAATTTCAGAAATATGGATAAGACCATCAATGCCAGGAATGATGTTTGCGAATGCACCAAAGGTTGTAAGCCCAACGATAGTAGCTTCGATAGCAGTACCTTCTGGATAATCTCTTTTAAGAACTTGCCAAGGGCTGTCCTCAACTTTTTTATAACCAAGAGAAATCTTTTTGCTCTCAGGGTCAAGAGATTTTATGTAGACTTCAATATTGTCGCCAACATTAACGATTTCAGAAGGGTGCTTAATTCTTTGCCAAGAAAGTTCTGAAATGTGAACCATTCCATCAACTCCACCGAGGTCAACGAATGCACCATAAGATGTGAGAGAGCGAACAGTACCATTAAAGGTTTGCCCCTCAGCAGCAGTAGCCCAGAATTTGTCTTCAGCTTCCTTGCGAACATCTTTTGTAGCAGCTTTAACAGAGCCAACGACTCTTCTTTTTCTCTTGTCAACTTCAATGATTTTGAATTTAACAGTCTTTTTAACCATTTCTTCAAGAACATCATTTCGATTGGCTTTAGCGAGAGAAGCAGGAATGAAAACTCGAATTCCGCCATATTGAACGAAAAGACCTTTTCCATCACCAACAACGCCTGTAACAACGCCTTCGACAACTTCTTCACCTGAGTCTGTAATTTCGTCCCAAGCTTTGATAGCGTCATAACGCTTTTTAGAAAGCATAACTGTGCCTTCTTGGTCATTAGTTTTCATGATGATAAGATTTAACTTATCGCCGACCTTAACTTCTGAAGCAATATCAACAGATGGGTCGTCACTGTATTCATTTGAAGGGATGTAGCCAGCGTGCTTTCTTCCGGTGATTTCAATTTGAATTTCTGTTGGTGAAACACCAACGACAAATCCAACAACCTTTTGGTCGGTGCTTTCATCGATATATTCTTCAAACATATCAGCAAAGTTTTCAGAAGGCAAAGCGGACTCCTCCTTTTCAACTGATACTGTTTTTGTGTTTTCTTGCATTTCGGACATGATTTTTAGTACCTCCTTAATAATACTGTTCGGGGTGGAAGCCCCTGCAGTAACGGCAATTGACTGAAACTCAGATAAATTAATTTCTGGCAATTCTCTTGCTGTTTCAATCAAAAAAGTAGGACAGTTGGGTTCACAAACCGCTTTCAGCTTAGCCGTATTTGAACTTTGACGGCCTCCCACTATTATCATAGCATCATTATAAAGTGAAAGCTCGAGTGCTTCTTTCTGTCTTTCCTCAGTCGCACTACATATTGTATCAAAAATATTAGCATTTGTATATACTAATTTTATTTTTTTTACACATTTTTCAAATGAATTTATGCTAAAAGTAGTTTGAGAAACTAAAATCAACCCATTTTTGTCCAGTTTAGGGTATTTATCTATGATTTTTTCTAATTCGTCAATTGAATTAAAAACAAATGATTTGCCATTGCAATAGCTTCTAATTCCGATTACTTCGGGGTGAGTTTTATCGCCTGCAATTAAAGTTACATTATTTTCGGTTGAGTTTTCACTTACAATTTTATGAATTTTTGTCACAAAAGGGCAAGTTGCATTGCAAAAGTTAGGAGATATATTTTGAACATTTTCCAAAAGTTCTTTTGTAATTCCGTGAGTTCTAACAACTAAAATATCATCTTTAGCACATTTTTCGGGGTGCTTAACTATTTTGACACCTCGTTGCTCAAAACTTTCGGTTACTTGAGGATTGTGAATAATAGGACCAAGTGTGCATACGCTTTTGCCATCTTCGACGAGTTTTTCAAGCATATTTATTGCCCTGTCAACGCCAAAGCAAAATCCTGCGGTTTTAGCGAGAGTTATTTTTTGCAATGTCCTTCCTCCCAAAGCTTAACGATTTCGTCCATAACTTTAGTTGCGGCGGATCTAAGCTCTTTTGATTTAACATTTTCTGTAAAACCAAATTCCTCGTTTTTAATAAGCTTTCCAAAACGAATTGTAACCATTGTACCTCTTTTGTAGTCATCTGCGGTATATATAGAAACAGGCAAAACATCAGCATTTGTCTGCTTTGCAATAAGTGCTATGCCCGACTTCGGTCTTTGTGGCTTAAAATCTTTAGAACGAGTTCCCTCAGGAAAAACGCCTAAAATCCAACCGTTTTTAACAATCTTTTCAGCGTATTCAATTGAGGACATATCACCAGTTCCTCTTTTTATAGGAAAGGCGTCCATATGCGTCAAAAACTTTCCAAGCAGAGGATTTTCAAAAAGTTCTTCCTTGCCCATATAATGAATTGGTCTTTTCTTTAGAGCAATGCCTATTAAAACAGGGTCAAAAATGCTGATATGGTTAGCAGCCATAATAAACCCGCCCTTTTCGGGGACATTTTCAAGCCCCTCGAATTGATATTTAACACGCACTTTGCAAACAGGGATTGCGACAGCTTTCATAATATTATAAAGCTTATATTCTTTAAGCTTTGAATAGTTAAAACCTTTTGCCAATTTAAGCACCATCTGATACAAATTTAACACAAAAATGATAACACTATTTGTGCCTGCATCATACCTTTCATATGATTTTTTCTTTAGCAATGCCAATTATTTTCTCTATTGATTGTTCGAGCGTTAAGCCAGTAGTGTCAACGATTATTCCATCATCTGATGGTTTAAGCGGTGCAATTTCACGATGAGAATCGTTATAATCACGCTTTATAAGGTCAGCTAAAACATCTTCATAAGTTTCGTTGCTACCTGTTTTTTTAAGTTCTTTAAATCGCCTTGTTGCACGCTCCTGTGGAGATGCAGTTAAAAATATTTTTATATCCGCATTAGGCAGAACAACCGTTCCAATATCCCGACCGTCCATAATACAGTTGTTTTTCTTTGCGATGTCACGCTGAAGGTCAAAAAGAAATGCACGAACCGAAGGGATTGCTGATACATTTGATGCAGCCATTGAAGCTTCGGGAAGTCTAATTTCATCAGACACATCTTCACCATTTAAAAAAACGTGTTGAACATCATCAATAAATTTAAGCTCAACATTAATATCTTTTAATGTTTCTGTAATTTTATCATTATCGGTAGTATCAATTCCTTTTCTAAGCGCATAAACTCCGATTGTACGATAAAGTGCGCCAGTATCAACATAGATAAAATTAAGTGCTTTCGCAGCGGCACGAGAAATCGAACTTTTACCTGCTCCGCCTGGACCGTCAATAGCAATATTTATCATATAATAACCTCCATAATAATTAGTTATACAGCATTTCCTGCTAAATATCCCGTTGAAAACGCAATCTGCAAATTAAACCCGCCCGTATACGCATCAACATCAATAACTTCGCCTGCAAAATAAAGATTTTTACAAATTTTGCTTTCCATAGTTTTTGGGTTAATTTCAGAGCATTTCACTCCGCCTGAAGTAATAATAGCCTCGTCAATAGGGCAAAAGTCTAAAACAGTCAGCTTTAAATTTTTTAAAAGATGAACCATTTTAAGACGCATTTCTTTTGTAATTTGATTAGATTTCATTGATGTCTTAATTCCGCAAAGCCTAATTACAACAGGAATTAAAGCTCTCGGAAGAAGCATACCAAGTGAATTGCTAATATTTTTAACAGCATTTTCAGCAAGGTCACGAACAATCCTTGCATCAAGCTTTTCATCAGACAAACCTGGCTTTAAATCTACAAATATTTCATATTTTTGTGGCTTCATATCACGCATATGAGCGCTGGCACTTAAAATCATAGGGCCAGAAACACCAAAATGAGTAAAAAGCATTTCACCTAAATCAGAAAAAACCTCTTTGCCATTTTCAGTGTTGATAACTTTAATAGAAACATTACGCAGTGAAAGCCCCATACATTCTTCGCAAAAGCCTTCTCTGCATTTTAAGGCAACAAGTGAGGGTGAAAGCGGAGTAATTATATGCCCTGCCTTTTTTGCCATTTCATATCCGTCACCGCTTGAGCCAGTTTTCGGGTATGAAAGACCACCAGTTGCAATAATTACGCTGTCTGCAAATATTTTTTCGCCATCAAAGGTAATAACTCCTGTTACTTGCCCATCATCGATAATAAGCTCTTTTGCTCTGCCTTCTTTTCGCTTTACATTATTTTTGGTTATATACCTGTTTAATGCATCAACAATATCAGAGGCTTTATCAGACCTTGGAAAAATTCGCTCGCCCCTTTCAACTTTGAGGGGAACGCCCGAATTTTCAAAAAAATTAACAGTGTCAGCAGTTCCAAATTCATTAAAGGCACTAAATAAAAATCTTCCATTTTGTGGAACATTTTCAATAAGCTTTGCAGTATCGGTTATTGAGCTTGTAACATTGCATCTACCTTTGCCTGTTATCATAACTTTTCTCGCAAGCTTTTGATTTCGTTCAAGAAGTATAACTTCGTTACCATTTTCAGCAGCTTTTCCTGCCGCCATAAGCCCAGAGGCACCTCCACCAATAACGAGGACTTTTTTATTCATTTTCTTGCATATCCTCCGTTTTTTCATAGACCTGATATTCGTCCCAAATGCTTTCAAGCTTGTTAAAATTATTATAAACCTCATCACGCCTTGAAAGCGTAACGCCGACAATAAGTGCATTTATAAGGCTAAGCGGAGCAACAAGCGAGTCAACAACTGATGCCATATCGCTTTTTGCAACAAGTATGTATTTTGAATAAGGTGCTATTGGTGACTCAATGGTATCAGTAATAGAAATAACCGTAGCCCCTCTGTCAGAAATGAATTTAAGTGCATTTACAGTTTGTTTTGAATAGCGTGGAAAGCTAATAGCAATGCAGATGTCATCTTTGTCAATTCTAAACATTTGCTCAAACATTTCGCTGGCACTTGAGGTGTCAACCAAAATAACCGATTCAAAAACAAGATTAAAATAAAATGCTAAAAAGCTTGCAAGTGCAGCAGATGAACGAACACCTAAAATATAAATCTTTTTTGCTTTGTTTATTGCATTTACAGCAAGTTTAAAATCTTCTACCGAGGTTTTTTCAGCAGTTTCACGAATTAATTCGATGTCAGACATTAAAACTCTGCCTAAAATATCGCCGTCACCAATGAGATTTTCAGAAACCTCCATACGCTGAACAGCAGTAAGCTTTGATTTAATCATTTGTTGAAGTTCTTTTTGAAGTTCAGGGTAGCCTTTAAAACCGAGTTCTGTTGCAAATCTAACAACGGTTGACTCGCTGACACCGACCTTTATTCCAAGGGTGCTAGCAGTCATAAATGCAGCTTTGTCATAGTTTTCAGTTATATATACGGCAATCTTTTTGTGACCTTTTGAAAGGTGCTTGACCTGTTCGCCAAGCTTTGAAAGAAAGTTTTTCATAAAAATCTCCTCTTGAAATTAAAATACGAACAATACTATTATATATTAAATGACGATAAAATCAAGCAAAAATGCAAGAAAACTTGCAAGATTATTCAAAAATCACCAAATTGTCTGTCATATCCGTGCCACAATTGCGGATTTTTGGGAGAGTTAGGTTGAAAATGTCAGTAGAAGTGCATTCCAAAAGATAAAGCCGCTTGCCAAAATCATTCAAATTATTCACATCAGAAGCCGACATAATAATAGGAACAGTTGAGGTAGATTTTGCTTTTTTTAAAATTTCTTTTCCTTTTTGGTTAAATCCAAGAACTCTGATATAGGGTAGTTTTTCTTCAAAAAAATCTTTTGTAATTCCTAAAAACGAGCAAAGCAAAATTCGTCTAATTCTTGAATGAGTGTATCTTTTTGTCTTTGCGTTGTCATAAATTTCTAAAAGAGTATTAGATTTTCTAATGCTGCCGAAAAGCCTGTTTTCAAGCCCTTCTGAAACATCTTGAATTTTTAAAAAGTCATCAGCGGTTTTCATTCTAAGTGATGCAATCATTGCGCCTTCAAGCTTTTTAAAATCGCAAGGAGCAATTTCGCTTTCGACTGCGCCCTTAAAAATTTCAACACATTCGTATGGCAAAAGCTGAGAAATATCAGCTCCTTTTAAAATTCTATTTCGAATAGCAGAGGCAGAAACGAACCCGTTTTCCTCGTCTTTACTGTCGTGGGAAGCACCAATCCTTTTAATTGTCATTGGCAAAATGGTTGAATTAAGTTTTTTTAAAGCTTTAAGATATTCAATGCCCAAAATATTGTTAGGCTCTTTTAAAACAGATGAGAATTCTTTCCCAAAAAGCATTTCCACCGCATTTTCTCTCGCTGTTGGATAAGAAATTCCGCTTTTAAGTTCATTTACAATTTCATCGTTTATTTCATCAGATAATAAAATATCAGCTGTTTTGCAAAGAGCATTAATGTCACCGCATTCACTGCCAAATGAAAGGAAATCAACACAGCCAAGAGAGTTTAAAATTTCCACAGAGCGAAACGCAAAGGTTTCTGCGCTTGCAGTAGCATAGGGCAGGGGAAGTTCTAAAATCAAGTCAGCACCATTTAAAAGAGCCATTTTTGCACGAGTTCTTTTGTCGAGAACCGCACTTTCGCATCTTTCGACAAAGTTTCCACTCATAACTGCAACAAGCCCATCATTATCATCTTTTTTTGTTTGAGAAAGATGATATTTATGACCTTTGTGAAAAGGATTGTATTCGCAAACGGTTGAAAAAATAGTCATTTTTATACCTGCTTTTTTAATTTTAATGTAAAAACGATGAATTTATGCACATATAAGCTGATTTTATAAAGCAAAAGCCTATTTCCTCGACAAAATTCTTGTTTGTACTTGAAAAAAATCTCATATATGTATATAATATTATAGTTTAGCGAAAGCTTCAAGTAAAATTATATTTTGGGAGGAAATTTTTTTGAAAATACTGGTTATCAACGCAGGAAGTTCATCACTTAAATATCAACTAATAAATATGGATGATGAAAGCATTATAGCAAAAGGAATTTGCGAAAGAATAGGTACGGGCGGTTCAATTAGCGGTAAAACATTTGAAAGCAAAGATGATGAGGGCAAAAAGTTCGGATATGATGTTACACTTAGCGACCATATAGCAGCATTTGCCGAGGTTAAAAAAGTTCTTACCGAGGGTGAAACCAAAGTAATTGATGATATTTCAGAAATCGATGCAGTAGGTCACCGCATTGTTCAAGGCGGAGCGCAATTTAACAAGAGCGTTTTAATTGACGAAAGCGTAATTGCAGGAATTGTAAGGCTTTACGATTTAGCTCCACTTCATAATCCTGCTCATGTTCAAGGAATAAATGCAAGTATTGAACTTTTCGGAAAAGAGCTTCCACAGGTTGCAGTATTTGACAATGCTTTTCACAGCACAATGCCACCTGAGGCATATATTTTTCCTGTCCCTTATGAGTTTTATGAAAAATACGCTATTAGGCGTTATGGTTTTCACGGAACTTCACATAAGTTTGTCAGCGCTCGCTGTGCTGATGTTATGGGAAAAGACATCAAAGACCTTAAAATTGTAACCTGTCATCTTGGCAATGGTTCATCAATTACAGCAGTTAAAAACGGTAAAGTTATTGATACAACAATGGGGCTTACCCCTCTTGATGGCGAAATTATGGGAACAAGAACAGGTAGCATTGATCCATCAGTTGTTCTTTATATTATGGAAAAAGAAAATCTCTCAGTTAAAGAAATGTCGATTTTACTTAATAAAAAATCAGGCGTACTTGGTGTTTCTGGAGTTTCAAGTGATGATAGAGATGTTAAAGCAGCTGCAGCAAATGGTAATAAAAGAGCTGCTCTTGCCCGTGAAATTCAAGTTTATCAAATAAAAAAATATATCGGTGCATTTACAGCCGCTATGGACGGAATTGATGCTATCGTGTTTACTGGCGGAGTTGGCGAAAATGCAGATGACATCAGAGAAAGAGTTTGCACAGGGCTTACTTATTTAGGGCTTGAAATTGATAAAGAATATAATAAAACATTGGTAAAGGGCAAAGAGGGCGAAATCTCTACTGCTAATTCAAAAGTTAAAGCTTTTGTTCTTCCAACCGATGAAGAGCTTGTAATTGCAAGAGATACAAAAGAGATTGCAGAAGCTCTTAAAGCATAATTTTTATTAAAATATTTAAAATGGCTGTCACATTATTTGTGATAGCCATTTTTTATCTGAATTTATGACTTTGCTCAACAGCTAATACATCACAGCGTTCATTTTCAGGATGCCCCGCATGACCTTTTACCCAAACGATTTCAACCTCGTGAATTTCATAAACTTTCAAAAGTTCGTCCCAAAGGTCAATATTAAGAGCCATTTTGCCGTCTTTTTTCTTCCAGTTATTAGCTTTCCACGATTTTGCCCAGCCTTTTGTAAGCCCGTCAGCAACATATTTAGAATCGGTAAAAAGTCTTACACTACAAGGCTTTTTAAGAGCCTTTAAGCCTTCAATAACAGCGGTTAATTCCATTTTATTGTTGGTGGTGTCTGAACTGCCACCTGAAAGCTCTTTTTCTTTATCACCACAGCGAAGAATAGTTCCCCAACCGCCAGGCCCTGGATTTCCCGAGCAAGCACCATCGGTATATATTTCTACAAAAGATTTTTCACTCATTTTCAAACACCTATAAAGCTTTCGTTTTAATTTCTGTGTTATTTTAACATTATTAAGCTTTTTTAACAATACAAAAGTTTAAATTATACATTGTTGGCAATAATAAATCTAAACTTTGTACTTAAATTGAGAAAATGTGGCGTTAAATATTGCTTTTAAAGCTTAAAGCAGTATCTTGTCGCAGTGGAGGATTTTATGAAAGCTGTAATTATGGCAGGTGGAAACGGAGAACGGTTAAGACCAATAACATCAACATTACCAAAACCAATGGCAAAGCTTCTCGGAAAGCCTATTCTTCAATACATTTTAGAACTGCTGTCAGCAAACTGCGTAGACGAAGCTACCTTAACGCTTAAATATATGCCTGAAATAGTGTGTAACTATTTAAGAGAACGAAACTTCGGGAAATTAAAAATTAATGCGGTAATCGAAGAAAACTTTTTAGGAACAGCAGGTTCAGTTAAAAATGCAGCCAAGGACTTTACAGAGCCATTTATTGTGATGAGTGGTGATGCAATGTGTGACTTTGACCTTAAAAAAGCTTGTGAATTTCATAAAACAAAGGGTGCGGATTTAACAATTCTATGTAGCAAGGTGAGCGATCCTCGAGAATATGGGCTTGTCAATTTTGAAAGCAGTGGCAAGGTAACAAGCTTTACAGAAAAGCCATCGTGGGCAGGAGCAACTTCAAATTATGCCAACACAGGTATATATATCATAAACCCTGATATACTAAGCCTTATCCCCGATAATGAGTTCTTTGATTTCTCTAAAAATTTGTTCCCATTAATGATGAGTAAAGGTATGTCACTTTACGCATATGATGCTGTTGGGTATTGGTGCGACATAGGAGATGCTGATGCGTTTAGAAATTGCACAGCGGATTTACTCTCAGAAAAAGTAAATATTTCTCTACCTCGAATTGCAAACGGAATTTTTTTAAGAGGCGAAATGCCAAAAGGGAATTTTAATATAATTCCTCCTTGTTATATAGGAAAAAATGTAAGCATAAAAGACGGTGCTACAATAGGACCTTTTTCATCAATAGATGATGAATGTATAGTAGGAGAAAATGCAAAAATATATGCAACCGTGCTTCAAAAAGGGGCACAGGTTTTAGCAAACGCAGTTGTAAACAGTGCAATAATTTGCGAAAATGCTGTTTTAAAATCAGGAGTTCAAATGTATGAAAGCAGTTTGCTTGGAGCATCAACAGTAGTTTATGAAAATTCGATAATCAAGTCAAATGTACGAATTTGGCCAAACAAAATTATTGAAAAGGGTAGCGTAATTTCAGAAAACATTAAATATGGGGGCAGAAAAAACGACATTTTCAGTGATGATGGCATAAAGGGAACGCTCGGCATAGACCTTGATGCTCGAAAATGTGTTGAAATAGGGTGTGCAATAGCAAGCAGTTCAATAGGTGGGCGTGTAGGCATTGCGACCGATGAGCATAATTCATCAAAAGCAGTAGCACATTTAATAACGGGCGGACTTATGGCACACGGAGCTCACACTTGGAATTTTTCTGAATGCTTTTTATCACAGCTATACTTTTTCACTTCATTTTGCTCATTAAAAGCAGGGCTTTATATCAGTGAAAGAAATGGTGAAACATCAATAAAAATATGCGGTGAAGGTGGACTTTCGCTCACTGGCAATGCGGCAAGAGAAATAGAAATGCGAATAGAGCGTTCCGATTTTAATAACTGTGACAATGCTTTAATGCGACCAGTTTCAGATATGTCAAGCGTTGGCGTAATGTATGAGCGTGAAGCCTTGGGGCAAGCAATAACAAAGCTTAGCGGAATGTCTGCAAATATTAAATGTAGCAATGAAAAGATAAATATGCTTTTAGAAGATTGTCTTTATAGAGCCGGCTGTAAAATCGGAGATGAGATAACCTTCAAAATAAATAATGACGCAACCTCAGTAAGTGCGTTTTATCGAGAATGTGGATGGATTTCAGGCGATAAACTGCTTGCTATATGCTGTAATTATGAGCTGAAAAACGGTAAGGATGTTGCAATTCCATACGATGCCCCACACGCAATAAATATAGTTGCAAGCGAATATGAAAGGCGAGTATTAAGGTATCTAAAAAGTCCTGTCGATAGTTGTGACAGCGAGGCAAGAAGCCTTGCAGCAAAGCAAATTTTTGCACGAGATGCTGTCTTTATGACAATGAAAATATTAGGAATAATTAAAGAAACAGGAAATAATCTTTCACAGCTTTTAGAGGAGCTTCCGAAATTTTATGTTTTAAGAAAAAATTATTCACTTTCATTTCTGCCAAGTGAAATTTGTGAGGCACTTAATTTTGATTGCACAGTGGAACAAACGCCCGAGGGCATAGCAGTTAGGACTTCATCAGGGCGAATTCTTCTAACCCCATCAAAAACAGGAAAGATGCTAAGAATTATGGCAGAGGCAAATACCATGGAAGCGTCAAATGCACTTTGTGAGGATATTGAAGAAAGACTGAATAAACATTGACATAATACATCAAAAATAGTATTATATTATAATCAATAATTATGTGTAACTAATAAGCAATAGCTTTAAAATTAAGATAAAGGTTTTAACTGATAATCGGATTTTTCCCGTTCCCACAGCTTTTTGGAACGGGTTGATACATAAATTTTACTGAAAAATTAAACAAGGAGAAAATTTAATGCCAAATGAAAAAAAAGAAATAAACGGAGGTTCTGCACAAAAGCCTTTAAACAAAGGGGCTAATAGCAGGGCTACAAATGCAAATTCTAAAAAATCACCAACACCTCCAGCAAGAGGAATAGTTACAGGTGCAGGGGCAACTGCTCCAACAAATAAACCAGCGAATAAACCAGCAAGTCCTACAAAGCGTTATTATAATCAAAAGAAAAAATCACCAGCTAAAAAAAGCTCGTCTGTACCACTAAAGATTGCATTTTTAGGGGGGCTTAACGAGGTTGGCAAAAATATAACACTCTATGAATGTCAAGGCGATATGATGCTTGTTGACTGCGGTCTTGCTTTCCCTGATCCTGAAATGCTTGGCGTTGATATTGTTATTCCTGATTTCACATATGTCACTGAAAATGCAGATAAAATCAAAGGAATAGTCATAACTCATGGTCATGAAGATCATATCGGCGGTCTTGCATATCTTCTTAAAACAGTCAATATACCTGTTTACGGAACAAAACTCACAATAGGTCTTATTGAGGGAAAACTAAAAGAGCATAAAATTCTTAACGAAGCAAAGCTAAATGTTATAAAACCAGGCGATAAAATTAAGCTTGGTTGTTTTGAAACTGAATTTATTCATGTTAATCATTCAATCCCCGATGCTGTTGCACTTGCAATAAAAAGCCCTGCCGGAACAGTTGTTCAGACGGGCGACTTTAAAATAGATACAACCCCTATTGATGGCGGAGTAATTGACTTAGCGAGGTTTGCAAGCCTTGGTCAAGAAGGCGTTTTGTGTATGCTTTCAGACTCAACAAATGCTGCAAAGCCAGGCTTTACCGAGAGTGAACGAAAAGTCGGTGAAAGCTTTGAAAGGCTGTTCAGAAAAGCAGATGGCAGGCGTCTTATCGTTGCAACATTTGCTTCAAATATTCACAGAGTACAACAGATTATAGATGTTGCCCAAAGCCTTGGAAGAAAAGTTGCTCTTTCAGGCAGAAGCCTTGATAATATCGTTGCAAAGGCAGCCGAGCTTGGCTATTTAAAAGTACCCGAGGGCGTTATGGTTCCTCTTGATACCGTCAATCGCTATCCTGCTGATAAAATGGTAATAATAACAACAGGCAGTCAGGGCGAGCCAATGTCAGCCCTTTACAGAATGGCTTTTTCAGAGCATAGAAGGATTGATATTTGTCCTAACGACTATGTCATTATCTCTGCAACTCCAATTCCTGGCAACGAAAAAACAGTCGGTAAAATTGTTGACGAACTCTTAAAGCAAGGTGCAGAGGTAGTCTATGAAAAAATGTATGAGGTTCATGTTTCGGGCCATGCTTGCCAAGAAGAATTAAAATTGCTTTTGAGCCTTGTAAAGCCAAAATACTTTATACCTGTTCATGGCGAGCAAAAGCATTTGCAAAAGCACGCAGGGCTTGCCAAAATAATGGGAATTGCACCTGAAAACATCATAATTGCCGATAACGGTAAAGAAGTAGAAATAACAGAAGAAAAAATAAGAGTTTCAGGCGATGTTCCAGCAGGAATGATTTTTGTTGATGGGCTTGGTGTTGGAGATGTCGGTTCTGTGGTCCTTCGTGATAGAAAGCGTCTTGCAGAAGATGGGCTTATAATAATAACAGCTACAATAGATAAAGAAACAGGAGCAGTCGTTTCAGGGCCAGATGTTGTGTCACGAGGCTTTGTATATGTTAAAGAATCAGAACAGCTTATGGATAATGCTAATAGAATTTGCGAAAATGTTCTCGCAGATTGTATGTTTGAAAAAACTAAAGAGTGGGGGCCAATCAAAAATAGGCTTCGTGATGAGGTTTCACGCTTTATGTATAACAAGACAAAAAGAAGTCCTATGATTTTGCCGATAATAATGGAAGTTTAGAGATAAAATCTTCCGCACTATGAGAATTTTATGGCACCCTCTCGCGTACAGCGTGTACGCTACGGGATACCGTAAAATCCCCATAGCACAAAATCTTTTATCTCTAAAATCAAAATGAAAATCCTATGCACTATGAGAATTTTATGGCACCCTCTCGCGTACAGTATGTACGCTACGGTGCTAACCCTTAAATTTGAGGGGCAGGGTAGAAAGCACCCTCTCGTGGGTGTGTGGATTGAAATAACTTTGTAATCGCAAATTCCCATGTGCAGCGTGTACGCTACGGGCGTGTCATCCTGAGCAAAGCGAAGGATCTCACCCACAAAACAAAGATAAAATCATTACTCTGCTAATTTGAACGAAGGTGAAATCTTGAAATTCAGCTTTAAAAAATTAATCGAAAATTATCCGCTTGAATTCATAGCGCTAATTGTTTCAATGCTATTTTGCTCTGTTACATTTTTTCTAAATTGGAAAATTGCACTCGGTGAATTAACAGTTATAGTTTTGCTTTTTGTTTCGGGGATACTTAAAAGGCATGATAATTTCAAGAACATAAAAAAGGCTGTGTCCGAGTTTAATGACAGCTTGTCTTTTGAAGAAAAAGGGAATGTTCAAAGCTTGCCTCTGCCACTTCTTATTGCAGATAGTGACAACAAAATTCTTTGGTATAATACTTTGTTTCAAGATGAAGTTGTTTCAAAAAATTCACCGTTTTCAAGTGAGATTATGCCATTTACAGACAATCGAGAGATTGCAGATATTAGAAATGCAAACAGCTTTAATGCGACAATTTATGACAAGAAATACACTGTTTTTCAAAGCCCAGTTGAATATGGCTCAAAAACAGCTTATGCACTTTATTTTGTTGACGATACAAGGCTTAAAAACATTGAAACAGAATACGAGATGTCAAAGCCAACTGTTGCTTTAGTTGTTATTGATAGTGCAGATGAATTGATTGGAGCATATAAAGAGAGTGAATATGCTGAAATTACAAGCTCAATAGAAAGGCTTACTGAAAATTGGTTTTCAGGATTTTCTGGAGTCTTTAGAAAGCTTGCAAGCGGTAGGTTTTTAGCGGTTATACCAGAGCATCAGCTCAGGGAAATGATGGATTTAAAATTCAATGTTTTAGAGCAGATTAGAGCATATACATACAATGATTTAGCGGTAGGTATTACGCTTTCAATCGGTGTTGGAAGGGCAGACAATTTAAACGATTCTGAAGCTTCTGCAAGGCAGGCACTTGATATGGCACTCGGTAGAGGTGGCGACCAAGTTGCAATTAAAAATGCAGATGGTTCATATAGTTTCTTCGGCGGAGTGTCGGGCGGAGTTGAAAAACGCACAAAGGTAAGAACTCGTATTGTTGCATCAGCAATAGCAGAGGTTGTTAAGAATTCATCTAATGTTATAGTAATGGGGCATAAATTTTCTGACCTTGACGCTATGGGTGCAGCTATTGGAATGATGAAGTGTGCATCATATTTTGGAAAAAGTGCAAAAATAGCAGTTTCAGAAAAAACGACGCTTGCAATGCCTCTTATAACATATATGCGGCAAAATGGACTTGGCGACTGCTTTGTTAATGCTGAAGATGCAGTTCATTTAGTAAACGATAAAACGCTTCTTATTGTTGTTGATACGCATAAAGCCGATTTTACAGAAAATCAGTTGCTTTGTGAAAAGGCAAAAACGATAGTAGTTATTGACCACCATCGAAAAACTGTAAACTATATTGCGAACGCAGTTATTTTTTATCATGAACCACACGCTTCATCAACTTGTGAAATGGTTACGGAGCTTTTAGAATATATGGGCAAAAAGCCAATAATTAATCGTGAAGAGGCAACAGCCCTGCTTTCGGGAATTACATTAGACACTAAAAACTTTGTTCTAAGAACAGGTTCTCGAACTTTTGAAGCGGCGGCATATCTTCGTTCTCGTGGTGCAAATACGATTACAGTCAAAGGCTTTTTTGGCATAAGTATGGATAATCAAAAGCTTAGAAGTGAGGTTGTTTCAAAGGCAGAAATTCACAAAAATTGTGCAATTTCATTTGCTGACATTAATTCAAGTGAAATAAGAATAATATCAGCACAAGCGGCTGATGAACTTTTATCAGTTGAAAATATTGATGCTTCATTCGTCTTTTTCAAAACAGATGATATAATAAACATTTCAGCTCGTTCAATGGGAATTATAAATGTTCAAATAATTATGGAAGCTCTTGGTGGCGGTGGGCATCAAACAATGGCTGCGGCTCAGCTTATAGGCACAACCACAGATAAGGCACTTAAAATGCTTGTTGATGCGATTGACAAATATTATGAAAGTATTTAAAAGGGAGAATTTATAATGGAAGTAATTTTAAAAGCAGATGTTAAAGGACTTGGCAAAAAAGGCGAAAAGGTTAAAGCTTCAGACGGATATGCAAGAAACTTCCTGTTCCCAAAAGACCTTGCAATTAAAGCTGATGCTCAAGCACTTACAGAGTTTAATAATAATGAAAGTGCCAAAAAGCATAAGCTTGATGTTGAAGTTCAAAAGGCAAACGAAGCAAAATCAAAACTTCAAGATAAAACAATCAATATGACAGCAAAAGCAGGTCAAAATGGTAGACTTTTTGGTTCAATTACTTCAAAAGATGTTGCCGAGCAAATTAAAGAGCAGCTTTCTATCGAAGTTGACAAACGAAAAATAACAATGTCAGACATAAAAAACTTTGGAACTTATTCGATAGAAGTTAAGCTTTACACAAATATTTCTGCAACACTTTCTGTATTCGTAGGCGAATAACTTTAAAGCAAAATATTCATCATTCTTTTTGAAAGGATAACAGTTATGGACAATTTTACTTTTGATAATTTTACAGAACCATATAGTTTAGACGCCGAGCAAGCGATTTTAGGTTCAATTCTTATTGATCCATTATGCTTGCCGACAGTTTCAGATATAATTAGAGCAGAATTTTTTTATATTCCTCAGCATCGAGAAATTTATGGCAGTATTTTAAATTTAGATGCACTTGGTGCTAAAATAGATGCTCTTATTGTTCTTGAAGAACTCAAAAAAAATGGAGTTTATGATGATGCAGGCGGTAAAAATTACTTAGCTCAGCTTGCGTCAGCTGTGCCGTCAACTGCAAATGTCAGTTCATATGCAAAGATAGTTAAGGACAAGTTTTATTTAAGAACGCTTATGAGTACAGGCAAAGAGATTATGAATGATGCCGCCTCCGAGCAAGCACCTGCCGATACTATTCTTGATGCAGCAGAGCAAAAAATTTACAATATCAGACAGGGGCGAAATACCTCTGGTCCGTCAAAGCTTGGCGATATTATTGTAAACGAGGTATATACAAACCTTCAAAAGTTGACTTCTGCCGACAGAGCTGATTTTATGGGAATACCAACAGGATTTTCAGTTCTTGATAAATATATGACAGGGCTTAACAAGTCCGACCTTATTTTAATAGGCGCACGCCCAGCAATGGGAAAGACAAGCTTTGCACTCAACATTGCTCGAAATGTAGCAGTTATGGCAAAGAAAAAAGTTGTTTTCTTTTCACTTGAAATGTCAAAAGAACAGCTTGCTCAAAGAATTTTATCAACAGAAGCGAGAGTAGAAAGTCAAAAAATGCGAACAGGCGAAATTTCATCTGATGAATGGGTTCGTTTGGCGTCAGCAACCGCATCACTTAGTGGGGCAGAGCTTTATTTTGATGATACTTCAAATATAACAGTTCCCGAAATGAAAGCCAGAGTCAGAAGAATGAAAGATGTAGATTGTATCGTAATTGATTATTTACAGCTTATGACAGGTAGCAAAAAAACCGACAACCGTGTTCAAGAAATTTCTGAAATCACAAGAAGCTTAAAGCTAATGGCAAAAGATTTGCACATTCCGGTAATTACTTGCTCACAGCTTAATCGTCAGTCAACAAACGGTAAAGGGACTGAACATAAGCCTACAATGTCAGAACTGCGTGAGTCAGGTTCCATAGAGCAAGATGCAGATATAATTCTTCTTTTATATCGTCAATCTTATTTTGACAGTCAAAAAGAAGAAATAGTTGTTGAAGATAATAATAAGGCAGAGGTAATTATTGCTAAAAACCGTCACGGTGGAACAGCAAACATTGACCTTGCGTGGAATGGAAGCTTCACAATGTTCTCAACTTTGGAGAAAATCAGAAATGAATAAGACTGCCTTAGATACGATTTCACAATATAATATGATAAAAAACGGTGATAAAATTGTAATAGGGCTTTCAGGCGGAGCAGATTCTATTGCACTCACACTATTTCTTTTATCAATAAAAGACAAATATTCTCTGTCACTTAGTGCGGCACATATAAATCATTGTATTCGTGGAGATGAAGCGAAAAGAGATGAGGATTTTGTTAAAGAATTTTGTGCTTTAAATGATTTAAAACTTAATATTTTAAATTTTGATGTTCCTCTTGAATGCAAAAAAACGGGCGAGAGTGAGGAAGAATGTGGCAGGCGGATAAGATATAGCTATTTTAGTGAAATTGCAGGCAAAGGCGGAAAAATTGCAACAGCACATAATCTTAACGATAATGCAGAAACGGTTCTTTTAAATATAATCAGAGGAACAGGTAACAAGGGCATTTGCGGAATACCTCCAATTAGAGATAATATTATCAGACCGCTGATTTTATGTTCTCGTGAAAAGATTGAAGAATATCTTAAATCCAAAAATCAAAGCTTTATAACAGACAGTACAAATTTAGTTAATGATTATAAACGAAATAAAATAAGAAACAATGTTTTCCCAATTTTGAAAGAGATAAATCCATCGTTTTTAGATGCTTTTGAAAGGCTTGTTTTGTCAGCAAATGACGATGAAGAATTGTTAAAAGAAATTTGCAATGATGCCTATAAAACGGTTTGCCAAAACAATATTATAGATGAAAACGAATTAACAAAATTACCAAAGTCCATAAAAAAAAGAGTAATAGCAAGATTTTTAAGCGAAAATACAAGCTCAAAAATATCAGCTGTTCACATAAATGATGTTATAGATATAACAGGTAGCAATAAAAAAATCACTTCAGTAGGTTCTCTTAAAATTCAAAGCAAAAACGGATTTTTAAAAATCCAAAATGACCAAAAAGAAATAGAGCCTTTTGAAATTAAAATTGAAATAAAGTCGCAATCTGTAAAAACACCGCAAAATAGTATGCAAATTCAAATATTATCTCAAAAAGATTTACAAAATCTTAACAAAGAACTATTGGCTAATTGCATTGATTGTGATAGAATTATCAATACTGTGTTTTTAAGAAGCAGAAAAGATGCAGACGAAATAACTCTTGCAAAAAGAAATGTTACCAAAAGCCTCAAAAAGCTGTTTA
>JAVVWP010000023.1:0-27413 GCA_036652055.1 Oscillospiraceae bacterium
GCATTGTTTTGCCAATTCCAGATACCATTGTTTCTGAATTCTTATCATAGGTTGAACGAATTATAGAAACCATTACACCTATGGTAATGCCAATTAAAAGAGCAAAAAATGTTACCTGTAAAGTTACACCAAGCCCTTTCAGTAGCATAAGCCACCTGTCGCTTTCAATGAAATTTAAAATAAAATCGCTTTTGAGCTTGTCAAACCACTCTGCCAATACTGTCACACTCCTCAAAGAGTAAAAGGGGACGGTAAACCATCCCCAACGAACCCATTAATTATAATTTATGTTATGCTTTAATATATTTGTCGATGATTGATTTAACTGTTCCGTCTTTTATAAGCTCATCTAAAGCTTTGTTGACTTTTTCAAGAAGTGCTGTGTTTTCTTTTGCAATGCAGATTGCATATTCTTCTGAAACATACTCAGTGTCAAGAATTTTAAGACCTGTATTTGCCTTTACAAATGCTTTTGCAGGCTCATTATCAATGATAACTGCATCAACTTTTCCTGTTGTTAAAGCGGTAACAGCATCTGCACCATTTTTAAATGAAACAACATTTTCTTTACCAAATCCGCCATTATCAGGAGTATCTGATGCATAAATGTCGCCTGTTGTATCTTGTTGAACGCCGATTTTCTTGCCAACTAAATCGTCAGTTGTTTTAATTGTTGAGCCTTCTTTAACAATAATAACTTGAATTCCTTTTGCATAAGAATTTGAGAAAGAAACGCTTTGTTTACGCTCGTCAGTAACGGTCATTCCTGCCATACCCATATTGAACTTGCCTGATTGAACGCCTGTAACGATTGAACCAAATTCAACATCTTCAATTTGAAGCTCCATACCGAGCTTTTCAGCAATCTTACCAGCAATTTCAGCGTCAATGCCGATAACTTTTCCGCCCTCGCCCTCAATGAACTCATATGGAGGGAAGTTTGCATTAGTAGCCATAATTAATTTTTCTTTTGCTTTTGGCGCTCCGCAAGAAGCGAACATTGTCATCACAAGAACGACAGATAAAACAAGGCTTGAAATTTTTAGAAATTTTTTCATAATATTTTCTCCTTAATTAAAGTCGCAAGAAAAAGTAACTCTTGTGGCTTTTGTAATTTATGCAGAAATTATAGCATATAATGAATGTTTATGCAATAGTAATGTATAAATATTCATAAATTTGTTTTTTATTAGTCGTGAGCTTTGCTGCTAACTTCTTCTAAAAGCCTTTGAACAAGGGCGTTTATTTCCATTGAACCAATATCGCCCTCGCCTCTGTGGCGAACTGAAATTGTTCCGCTTTCAACCTCATTGTCACCTAAAACAAGCATATAAGGTACTTTTTGAAGTTGAGCCTCACGAATTTTATATCCAATTTTTTCAGCTCTGTCATCGACCTCTGTGCGAAGCCCAGCCTTTTCTAACTCTTTTTTAATTTCAAATGCTCTGTCGTGATGACGGTCAGCAATCGGAAGAATTTTAACTTGCTCTGGTGCAAGCCAAAGAGGGAATGCTCCAGCATATTTTTCAATAAGAAGTGCAAGAGTTCTTTCATAACAACCAATTGAAGTACGATGAATGATATAAGGATTTTTCTTTGTGCCATCTTTGTCGGTATATTCCATTGAGAATTTCTCAGCAAGCATTTGGTCAATTTGAATTGTAATGAGCGTGTCCTCTTTACCGTGAACATTTTTAATTTGAATGTCAAGCTTAGGGCCATAAAAGGCAGCTTCATCAATTCCGATTGAATATGGAATTTCAAGGTGGTCAAGAATTTTGCCCATAACGCTTTGAGCCTCGTCCCACTGCTCAGGAGTTCCGATATACTTTTCGCTATTATTTGGATCCCACTGTGAAAAACGATAAGAAACATCTTCATAAAGACCAAGCGTTTTAAGCATAAATATTGCAAGCTCAAGGCAGTTTTTAAATTCTTGTTCTAACTGTTCAGGGGTACACATTAAATGCCCCTCTGAAATTGTGAATTGGCGAACACGAATAAGCCCGTGCATTTCGCCCGACGCTTCATTTCTGAAAAGTGTTGAAGTTTCGTTATATCTAAGTGGCAAATCACGATATGAACGAGGCTTGTTGAGATAAGCCTGATATTGGAAAGGGCAAGTCATAGGGCGAAGTGCAAATACTTCATCATCTTTTTCTTCATCGCCTAAAACGAACATACCATCTTTATAGTGATCCCAGTGACCTGAAATTTTGTAAAGGTCACTCTTAGCCATAAATGGAGTTTTTGTGAGCAGCCAGCCTCGCTTTTGTTCTTCATCTTCAACAAAGCGTTGCAAAAGCTGAATTATTCTTGCACCCTTTGGTAGCATAATAGGAAGCCCTTGACCGATAACATCACTTGTTGTGAAAAGTTCTAATTCTCTGCCCAGTTTATTATGGTCACGCTTTTTAGCTTCTTCAAGCATTGCTAAATATTCTTCCATATCGGCTGTTTTTGTAAAAGCAGTCGCATAAATTCTTTGAAGCATTTTATTGTTGCTGTCGCCTCTCCAATAAGCACCCGTAGCAGAAGTTAGCTTAAATGCCTTAATAACGCCCGTACTCATAAGGTGAGGGCCTTTACAAAGTTCAGTAAATTCACCTTGACGATAAAAAGAAATTTTCTCGCCTTTGTCTGCGTGTTCTTTTATAAGCTCAACCTTATAAGGCTCGTCTTTTTCTTCCATCATTTTAATTGCGTCATCGACTGAAAGCTCAAAATTTTCAAGCAAAAGATTTTCTTTAACAATTTTTTTCATTTCTGCTTCAATTTTTAATAGGATTTCAGGCGTGAAAGCAGTTTCAATATCGAAATCATAATAAAATCCATTGTCAATAGCAGGGCCTATTGCAAGCTTAACGCTCGGGAAAAGCCTTTTAACAGCTTGTGCCATAATATGAGATGCAGTGTGGCGAAAAGCTTTTTTGCCATCTTCATCATCAAATGTAAGAATTTCAACCTCGCTGTCAAATGTAACCATAGTTCTAAGGTCGCAAACCTTGCCATTTATTTTGCCAACGCAAGCAGCCTTATAAAGCCCCATACCAATGTCTTTTGCAATGTCAGCAATTGAAACAGCATTTTCATATTCTTTAACTGTTCCGCCTTTTAGTGTAATTTTTATCATAATATTTACCTCCAAAGTAATTTTCATTTTATTTTTTATTGAGTATTAAACTAACTCATCATAAAAACTGATTATTTTTTTCATAACTTCTTCATCAAAATCCAAAATCAAAGCATTTTCTCTATCATCTAATTCTTTATATTGAGGACTTTCATGATTTGATATAAGGTTTTTCTTTTTGTGAATTTCGTTTATTTCAGCAGCGGCAATAGGCGATAAAACTGCATTATGACCATTTGTTTTTAATGACAAAAACGAGAAACGGGGATTTTCATAAAATTCATCTTTGTATGCCATAAAGTTGTCTTGATAATCGACAATCTCATCGTCTTCACTTTGAATTATAAGCACCTTAGCATCTGTTTTTGAAAGGCCAGAAATTCCTGTGTTTGAGGCTGACTTTCCAAAAAGCATATGTTCATGTAAACTTACATAAGGCATAAGAATATTAATTGCATTGCCAACCATCAATTTGCCTTGTTGCTTAAAAACATTTCCTGATTTTTCAAAGCCTGCAACTGAAACAATCCCTTTTATTTGATGTGGGTAATTATTAACCGCACAGACAGCAAATCCGCCCCATGAATGCCCATATAAAAGAAGTGGCAAAGGTTTTAATTCGGGAATTGACTCAATAAATTTAAGAGCATAATCAAGGTCAATAGCCGACTGCGAAAGCCCGATTAGCTTATCGCCTTCGCTTTCATTTGTGCCGGTATTGTCATAAGCAAAAACAAGGTAGCCATTTTTGGCAAAATATTCCGCCTCGGCAATATACTTCTCATGACCTCCACCCATACCGTGAGCAATAACAATAAGTCCTTTGTAGGATGAATTATCATAAAGATAAAAATAACCTTGCAGTTTTTGCCCGTTATTAGAATTAAAGCTTGCACTGGTCCTTTTAAAATCGGGACGCACAGTGCTTATATAGTCAAAATAATTATCAGTCGAATTAACTCTAACAGAAAACACCTTGCCATATAAAAACGAGGTTAGAAATATTGGCATAATAAGAATAATGACTAATATAACCGCTAAACTTGACCATAGCATTTTAGATTTTAAAATAGTTTTCATAATACACCTTTCTTTTACAGAATTTTTAAAAGCTCTGATTTTTCATTTTTGCATTTTCCCTCAATAACTGCATTTAAAGCGAAAAGCAGCTTTTCTCGTATTTCTTCACCGCTATTTATTCCGATATTTAAAACATCGTCACCATTTATTGCTAAATCTTTTAATAGGTAGCACTCTTTATTCATTTGAATTTCAGCTAAAAATTCTTCCATTAAAGAAAGCTTTCCATCAATTGAATGCGGTTCTGCTTTTGCACTGACATCAGCTCGTTTGATTTTTATTAAGGCTTTATAATTAGAAACGCCAATTTCAGACAATAGCTTTTTTGCCTCGATTTTATTTTTTGGAGCATTTTGACCGTGAATTCTAACAAGAGTGGAAACCTCAAAAATCGTCTTTTTATCAAATTTCAATCTTTTCAAAACTGCTACGCAAATTTTTTCGCTTGCCTTTGCGTGACCTTTAAAATGCGAAGTCCCGTCAAAATCACTAAGCTTAGTTTGAGGCTTTCCAAAATCGTGAAAAAACATAGCAAGCCTTAAATTTTTATCGCTTTCGATATTGGCGACTGCTCTCATACTATGTTCAAAGACATCATATTTATGATATTTTGTCTTTTGCTTACAACCGTAAAGATTTGAAAGCTCTGGAATAAAAACCTCAATAACCTCGTGGTATTTCATTAATACTTCAAAAACATTTTTGCCCATTAAAAGCTTTGTAAATTCAACAGCAATTCTTTCAACAGCAATATCTTTTAAAAAGTCTTTGTTTTTAAGAATGCTTTCACTTGTTTCTTTTTCAATAGAAAAGCCTAAAACTGAAGCAAAGCGAATTGCTCTAATAATCCTAAGGGCATCTTCAGAAAATCTTAAATCTGGATTTCCAACGGTGCGAATAATTTTGCCGGTGAGGTCAGAAACACCACTGAATTCATCTATGACACCATATTCTTCATCATAACAAAGAGCATTTATTGTGAAATCTCGGCGGCTAAGGTCATCTTTCAGACTTTTTGAAAACACCACAGAAGATGGGTGACGCTTATCAAAATAATCACCGTCAATGCGGTATGTTGTTATTTCAAGTGGCATTTTTTTTATTAAAACAGTAACAGTACCGTGGCAAATGCCTGTATCAATAGTTTTATAATCTTTAAAAACCTCTTTAATTTGTAATGGGGTTGCATTAGTGGTAATGTCAAAATCATTAGGAACAGCTCTTAAAAGGCAGTCACGAACACAGCCACCAACAATATAACCCTCAAACCCACTATTTTTAATAAGCGTTAATGCAGTTTTAACTTCGCTGGGCAATATAATATTCATAATATACTCCTCATTACTGCAATCGACTGCACATTTAAAAAAAATAAGCACTTCATCCCTAATAAAAGGGATGAAATGCTAACATTCCATGGTTCCACCCAAATTGACATATCAATGAAAAATATGCCCACTCGATTGACTTTAACGCAGTCACAACGGCAAGCCTTAATCCATATAATAAAATGGTTTTCGGTTGCACTCGGGAGTGGTATCAGATTTATTTTCTTAGCCTTGTTTCAGCACTGGCAAGACCTCTCTAAAAGAAAAATTAAAAATCTTCATTCTCCGTCAAAGAATTTCATATTGTGTTACTATTTTATACTCATTTTTCTTTTATGTCAATCCTAAAATCATTACCTTATAGTTTTATTGTATATTTCGCCATTAAATGACAGACATTTTCTCCCCTTAGCCTTTGCGTTATAAAGCTCTGAATCGGCGTGAGTTAAAACATCATTAAAGGTTAATTGTTCTGTGATTTCAGCAGAATACACGCCTGCACTGACGGTGACATATTCATTAAATTCTTGATTGCCTGATTTTATACCCATTCCCTCAATTTTGTTTTGAAGATTAACAAGGCTCATAATAGCTTGCTTTGAAGTTTCACCAGAGAGAATGACAACAAATTCTTCGCCACCAAAACGGGCGGTAATATCAGTTCTTCTTGAAAAGCTTTCTTTAATGCAGCCACCGATGATTTTCAAGCATTCATCACCATTAGCGTGGCCATAGGTATCGTTATACATCTTAAAAAAGTCAATATCTAAAATTGCAAGAGTAATAGGGATTTTATGCCCTTTACAATAATTCCAAATAACATCAACAGAACGACGCATTCCACGCCTGTTTGAAAGACCAGTAAGCGGGTCAACCTCTGCTAATTGCTCAAGCTTTTTTTGAGAGATTTGTATTGACATATATGATGAAAATTTAACATAAGATGTTAAAATGCCAACGATTGTTAGCCCAAGACAAAGAATAATAGTTATATAAGGTGCTTTGACATAAAGCAAAAAAGAAAATTCAACAAAGAATGCTGACAAATAATAGGGGATTGTCAATATTGGGGTAAACATAGGCCAAAATGTAAAGGCAATTATAAAAACGATAAAATGGTTTGTCGTTCCAGTGTCAAGCGTTTCAAAAATACCAAATGCCATTGCACTTAAAGTATAAACAATCCAATATATTATAAAAACAGCCTCTTTAGCTTTATCAGAGATTGCATCGCCTTTTAATGTATAATTCATATAAGCTAAAATACCAAAAGATATTATTGAAAAAAGAACAAACGAAACAACATATATGATTTGATAGCCAACAGTTGAACCCATCATTACATTGTAAATGATACCGCACACTTCAACAACTAAAAGAAGAAGTGATGACGGAATTATTCTGGTGTAATTCATATTTATTCTGTCACATTCGACCTCACGATAAATCGGGTCAAGTCTATCTTCCATTGTGGCAGAAGAAATTTTCAACATATTTATTAAATTAAGAATAAAGGTCCTAAGCTCTCTTGAAACATAAATCATATATTTTTCACATCTTTTCTTGTATATTATGTTAACATTCCGTACACTGTGTGAAACAATACAGTGAATTTGCACTAAAATTTATAAAACTTAGTTTCATATTGTGTATATTATACACTATAAATTTCCATTTTGCAAGAATTATTATTAAAAAAGTAACCATTGCGACATAAAAACATATAATATTATTGAAGTTTTAATCTTGCCCTCGTGCATCTTGCAATTGGTTTTATGAGGGTAAATCTCTAAACCTTCGTCATCTTAATATTAGGAGGAAAATATTATGGCAGAAAACAAGCCTTGCTGTGGTAACGAAAAAATGCCAGGCAAAATTCGTGAAGCTGTCTGTATTGACACAAACAGAGTCTATGACTCTTGTGCAGACAAGGATTGCCTTGCTGATTTGAGGGTTTACTTTACACCTCACTATCAAGGCATAATAGATTGTGCTACGAGCGTCAGATGCCGTGGGTGCGAAATACTTAATGTATTTATAGAAGTTGAAAAAATTCCATTTAACAGAGGGTGCTATGCAGTTGACATCACCTTCTTCTTTAAAGTAACCTTAGATGCCTTCTCAGCACCTACAACAATGCCTATTCCTGTTTGCGGATTTACTACATTTTCTAAAAAGTGTATTCTTTATGGTAGCGAGGGAAATGTCAAAGTCTATTCATCAGAATACAAGGCAGATGGCGATGACCAACATCTTATCCCGACAAACACTAATCCAAAAGCAAAAATTCAAGTAGCAGATCCAATTTGCCTTGATGCAAAAATTTGTCGCCCGTGCGATTGCTGTGATAATCTTTACAGTTCATGCGTGGCTGTTCCAAAGTGTATCAGATGTGCTTTTGATGATGAATTTGATGAGGACCTATGCAAACATTGCGATAGAGCAGTAGCAGTTACAATCGGAATATTCACAATCGTTCAGCTTGAAAGAGATGTTCAAATGCTCATTCCTGCATATGATTTCTGTATTCCTACAAAAGAATGTGCCTGTGATGCTGATGATCCGTGCGAAGCCTTTAGAAAAATTCGCTTTCCAGTAGATGAATTTTTCCCACCAAATGAGGACAATTCATGCGAATGTGGTAGCAATAAACCTATATTACCACCAAGCGGCTGCGGCTGTGGATGCTAAAATAGCATTATAATAAGAGAAGAAAAGCGTGCCTTTTTGTCGGCACGCTTTTTGCTGTTTGTAAAATCATATTAAAAGAGAGAAAAGAAGGCACAGAAAATAAAAAAACAATTTAATCGCTTATATTAGCGTTTAGCCCTATCTATATGACTTATTACTAAATTTATTTTAAACTTTATAAATAAAAAGGCGAAAAACGCCAAAAATTATGTGACAATTTAGCACATCTTAACAAATCTTAATGAATATTTTATATAATGTAGACCATAGTATTCTTACATTATATAAAGGGAGAGTTGTCATTATGTTATCAAAACAATTGCGAGTTTTAAGAAAACAAAAAGGCTTTACACAGCAGGAGATAGCTGATTTTTTGAAAATCCACAGAACCACATATGCTTCTTATGAACTTGGAAGAATTAGACCGGATGTCGCAATGTTAGTAACGCTTTCAAAGTTATATCTAATATCATTAGATGTTATTATGGAGGTGGATAATAAAAAAGAAAGCAAACTTTATGATGAAGCTAACGAGTATGATTTTGGCGAGAATAGTGATTTTAATTCAACGCTGACTAACCTTGAAAAGCAGCTTATTGCATATTTTAGAATTTCAGACAACAAAGAAGAAATCATTGAAATGCTAAAGAAAAATAACAATTCTAATTAATCTTTGCATTGACAATATTCGACTTTTATGCTATCATAATCAAAACAAAATAATCACGGGGGAGCTTGTAGTCAGGCTGAGAGGAAGTAGTTGAACTTCGACCCTAATACCTGATTTGGATAATGCCAACGTAGGAAGCTTGTAACTTATGTCTTTTTATTAGGAATACCCATTAGGGTGTTCCTTTTTTGTTTCTTGAAAGGAGAAGATTTATGAAAAACTCAAAAAATCTTAGAAAACTAACTGCCTCGGCGTTTTTGGTCGCACTTGGAGTTGTAATGTCAACATTTTATATCCCTCTTGGCTTTGCTAAGTGCTTTCCAATCCAACATTTAATAAATGTTATAGCAGGTGTTACATTAGGCCCTGCATATGGAGTTGCAATTGCATTTGTAATTTCGTGTATTAGAATAATGATGGGAACAGGCTCGTTCTTAGCATTCCCAGGAAGTATGGTGGGCGCACTTCTTTGCGGGCTTTTATATCATTTCTTTAAAAAGATTTGGGTTGCTTTTTTAGGCGAAATCATTGGCACAGGCATTTTGGGAGCGTTTTTAGCCTTTCCAATTGCAGCATATCTAATGGGTAACACTTCAGTTGCTTTTTATACATATGTAATTCCATTTATGGCAAGCACGGTTATAGGCTCTGCAATAGCAGTTGTAATTTTGACTGCGACCTTAAAAACAGGAGTGCTAAATAAATTAAAGATAAAGGATAAAAAGAATGAAAAAGACAACAATACTCAGTAATTCACTTATATGGTTCGGCGCAGGCGTTTCAATTGCCGAAATTTTAACAGGTACGCTTATAGCACCACTTGGATTTTCTAAAGGCTTTGCGGCAATTATTTTAGGGCATTTAATAGGCTGTGCATTGCTTTATTTTGCAGGGCTTATCGGTGCAAAAACCGAAAAAAGTGCAATGGAAACAGTAAAGCTTTCGTTTGGTCAAAAAGGTTCGCTTCTATTTTCGTCACTTAATGTGTTGCAGCTTGTCGGTTGGACTGCTATAATGATTGTAAATGGTGCAGCCGCCGCCTCTTTAATTGTAAGTGCAGGTGGAGCGTGGGTTTGGACTCTTGCAATCGGTGCTTTGGTAATTGTTTGGGTGCTGGTAGGCTCAAAAATCCTTGACAAAATCAATATTATTGCAATGAGTGGATTATTTATTTTAACCGTAATATTAAGTATGGTAGTATTCAGAGGAAATGGTGCAAGTGCTATTTTTGAAAATGGAATAAGCTTTGGTTCTGCTGTTGAGCTTTCAGTTGCAATGCCTCTTTCATGGCTACCGCTTATTTCTGACTATACAAGGAATGCGCAAAAGCCAAAAGCAACAACTCTTGTTAGCGTAATCGTTTATTTCTTTGTAAGCTGTTGGATGTATGTTATAGGAATGGGTGCATCATTATTTACAGGCGAAAGCGATATTGCAAAAATAATGATGGGTGCAGGTCTTGGAACAATCGGGCTTATTATTGTTATATTCTCAACGGTTACAACAACTTATCTTGATGTCTATTCAGCAGGCGTTAGTGCCGAGAGCATTTGGAAAAAATTAAAAGAAAAGCCTGTTGCGGCAGGTGTCTGCGTTGTTGGTATTCTTCTTGCTATTTTCACAAGGGTTACAGAGCTTGAAAGCTTTCTATATTTAATAGGTTCAGTTTTTGCCCCTATGATTGCAATTCTAATTACCGATTTCTTTATTCTTAAAAATGACTACACAGATAAAAAAGTTGATGTTAAAAACATAATAATTTGGGCGGTTGGTTTTGTTATTTACCGTCTGTTTATGAAAATTGACACTCCAATAGGAAACACTGCTCCTGTTATGGTGATAACAGCACTAATTTGCGTGGTTGTTAATGTTATAATGAAAAAGGTTTCTAAGTCTAAAAAAGCGTAAAGCAAAATGATGAGCAGTCCCTAAAATTTCAATTGAAAGGAAATTTAAAAATATGCTTGATGAAATGCTTAAAAATGTAAGAGAAAAAACTCCGCTTGTTCACAATATAACAAACTATGTAACGGTTAATGACTGTGCAAATGTATTGCTTGCTTGTGGCGGTTCACCAATAATGGCTGATGATGCTATGGAGGTTGAGGACATAACCTCAATCTGCGGAGGGCTTAATATAAACATTGGTACTTTAAACGAAAGAACAATAAAGTCAATGCTTTTAGCAGGCAAAAAGGCAAACGAGTTAAATCACCCGACACTTTTAGATCCTGTCGGAGCGGGCGCATCAAAGCTTCGCACTAATACCGCTTATAAGCTTTTAGAAGAAGTTAAATTTTCAGTTATAAGAGGAAATATTTCAGAAATCAAAACGCTTGCTCTCGGTGAGGGAACAACAAAGGGCGTTGATGCAGATGCACTTGATGTTGTCACTGACAAAAACCTTGATGAAGCAGTCAATTTTGCTAAGAATTTTGCAATAAAGATGAATGCTGTAATTGCAATAACAGGTGCAATTGATATAGTTACAGATGGCAAAAAAGCATATGTAATCAGAAATGGGCATTCTATGATGAGTGCAATAACAGGAACAGGCTGTATGCTCAGTGCTATGGCTACCGCTTATATAACTGCAAATAAAGAAAATATATTAGAAGCAATGGTTGCGGCTGTTTGTGCTATGGGGCTTTCAGGCGAGCGAGCATTTAAAAGGCTATCTCAAGATGATGGCAATTCAACATTTAGAAGCTATCTAATTGATGAGATTTATAATCTAACCGAAAAGAGATTAGAAGAAGGTGCAAAATATGAGCTGCGATAAAAGTTTAATGGCTTTATATGCGGTAACCGACCGTTCATGGCTTTCTAATGAAACCATTGAAAAGCAGGTGGAAAAGGCACTAAAAGGCGGAGTAACGCTTATTCAGCTTCGTGAAAAGCATATGAGCGATGACGACTTTTTAGCCGAGGCTCTTAGAGTTAAAGAAATTTGCAAAAAATACAATGTGCCATTAATTATCAACGATAATGTTGAGGTTGCAATAAAAAGTGACGCTGATGGAATTCATGTTGGTCAAAGTGATATGGACGCATTAAATGTTCGTAAAAGACTCGGCAAGGACAAAATAATCGGTGTTTCAGCAGGAACGGTTAATGAGGCTTTAATAGCTGAAAAAAGCGGAGCGGATTATCTCGGCGTTGGAGCTGTTTTTTCAACTTCGACAAAGCTTGATGCTAACAATGTTTCTCTTTCAACTTTAACAGAAATTTGCGATAAAATTAACATTCCTGTGGTTGCAATCGGTGGCATTTCAAAGTATAATGTCAAAGAGCTTAGTGGCACAGGCATTGATGGAGTCGCTGTTGTTTCGGCGATATTTGCTGAAAAAGATATTGAGAGTGCTACAAAAGAGCTTAAAAAGCTAATAAAAGGAATGTTATAATAATGAAAATCGATGGTGCTATTTTTGATGTTGACGGAACTCTGCTCAATTCGATGGTAATGTGGGATAATATTTCTTACGACTATTTAAGAGCTATGGGTAAAACTCCAAGAAAAGATTTAACTGACCAACTAAGAGAAAGAAGCCTTTACCAAGCTGCCGAATATTTCATTTCAGATTATGGAATAGAGGGGCAAACTCCAGAGCAGGTTATGCAGGGCATAAATGATATGATAGAGGACTTCTATATGAAAGAAGTTACCCTTAAAGATGGCGTTTTGGAGTTTTTAAAAAAGCTTAAAAAAAGTGGTACGAGAATTTGTGCAGCGACTGCATCTGACAGATATTTAGTCGAGGGTGCTTTTAAACTTAATGGCATTTTAGAATATTTTGATGCTATTTTCACTTGTACCGAAGTCGGCTCGGGCAAGGATACTCCCGAAATTTTTAATAAAGCATTTGAATTTTTAGGTACAAAAAAAGAAAATACCTATGTTTTTGAAGATGCTTATTTTGCATTGCTAACCGCTAAAAAAGCTGGCTTTAATGTTGTTGGCATTTGGGATATTACAACCGATTTACAAAAAGATGATGTTAAAAATGCCGCTGACATCTATATAAATTCTTATAGCGAAATGGAGAAATATATGATGAAAAAAGTTTTAACCATTGCAGGTTCTGATTGCAGTGGCGGAGCAGGAATTCAAGCTGACCTCAAAACATTTTCAGCTCACGGAGTTTTTGGAATGAGCGTAATAGTTTCTGTTGTTGCTGAAAACACAAGCCGAGTTATTGATATTGAAGATGTTAGCCCCGATATGATAAAAAAACAAATTGATGCAGTTTTTGAAGATATTGGCGTTGATGCAGTTAAAATCGGAATGCTTTCGACACCAGAATGTATGGAGGCAGTCGCAGAAAAGCTTAATGAATATAAGCCTGAAAACATTGTTATTGATCCTGTAATGTATGCAAAAAACGGTTGCCCGCTTATGGATCCAAATTCAATAGGAACGCTTATTGAAAAAATAATACCTCTTGCCGATGTTTTAACTCCGAATATTCCTGAAGCCGAAAAGATTGCAAATGTTAAGATTGAAACAGTTGATGATATGAAAAATGCTGCAAAAATCATATATAAAATGGGCTGCAAAAATGTTCTTGTAAAGGGCGGCCACTATATGGGCGATGCTGTTGATGTTTTGTATGATGGAACGGATTTTCACTGCTTTGAAACCGTTAGAATTGATACTAAAAACACTCACGGAACAGGTTGCACATATTCATCTTCTATCGCTTCAAATCTTGCTAATGGACTCTGCGTTCCCAAGGCAGTTGAAAAGTCGAAAAAATATGTAACAACCGCAATCAAGCATTCGCTCGCTATTGGCAAGGGCCACGGTCCGACTCATCATTTTTATGACCTTTATAATGAAGGAATTAAATGGATGGATAGGGACTAACTTTTCCAAAAATGCAATAAAATATAAAAAGAAAAAACCTTGCCACTTAAAGCTATAAGTGACAAGGTTTAATTTTTAGATATTAGCCTTCGTAATCGTCTTCATTTTCCCAGTTATGGTAGACATCTTGAACATCATCATTCTCATCAAACATTTCGAGCATTTTACCCATATTTTTGATGTCGTCCTCATTTGTGAGGGCAGTGTAGGTTGATGGAATGTATTCTATTTCAGCAGAAAGGAATTTATATCCTTTAGCTTCAAGGTCACTGCGAACAGCAGACAGGTCAGTTGTATCTGTGCGAATTTCATAAATATCGCCATCGGTAATAAAATCAGTAGCTCCACATTCAAGAGCATCTTCCATCAGCTTGTCTTCATTTATATCTTCTTTTTCGATAATGATAACACCTTCACGGGTAAACATAAACGAAACACAACCAGATTGCCCCATATTTCCGCCGTATTTATCAAAGTAATGACGCATATCAGCAGCGGTGCGGTTACGATTATCGGTGAGCGTTTCAACAATAATAGCAACACCGCAAGGGCCATAACCCTCATAAGTGATTTCTTCAAAACTGTCGGTATTACCATCACCGGCGGCTTTTTTAATAATTCTTTCAATGTTGTCATTAGGAACATTGTTTGCCTTTGCTTTTGAAACAAGGTCTTTTAATTTTGAGTTACCTGAAGGGTCTGGGCCTCCCTCACGAACTGCAACTGCGATTTCACGCCCGATTTTTGTAAATACCTTTGCCCTTGCATTATCGGTTTTTTCTTTTTTTCGCTTGATTGTACTCCATTTTGAGTGTCCTGACATAAGTTTTCACCCTCTAATAAATTTTACACTAACATTTTATCATAAGAATACATTTATATCAAGTATTACAATAAAATTAACAATTGATTGCCCATAAAACATTGACATTTTGCTCTAATAAGGGTATCCTAAAGTTGACATTCTTTTAAAAAGGAGGCATTTTAATGACGCCAGAATTAGCTGTACAATTTTCATATCTTTCACGATATGTTTTAGCTGTGATTGCTTTAATTTTTTTGCTTCGCTGTGTATTTTCACTTTTTAGAAGCAGACCGAGGCGTGAAACTATGGCAACGCTTTTAAATCTTGCCGATGATAGTGAAATTGATATTTCAAACTGGGAAACCTCAATAGGCAGAAGTCGCTCTTGCGATATTTCTCTTAAATATGGAACTGTTTCTCGTTTCCACGCTGTTTTAGCACTTAGAAAAGATGGCTGGTTTATTTTTGATACTGAGTCCAAAACGGGCGTATACTTAAATGGTGAAAAAATTACAGAATTTGCATCTGTGAGTGATGGCGATACGCTATCGTTTGGAAATTCTGTTATGAAATTCCAGTCTAACGGTTATGGCGAAAAAGCAGGAGAAGAACAAGAAGGAATTAATGACTTTACAAATGCTACAAGGCTTGTTAATCTTGCCGATAAAAGTGCGTTTTACCTTAAAGGGCCGTGCCTTATAGGGCGTGACAGGCATTGTAATATCTGCCTTAATATGCCTGATATTTCTGAAAGCCATGCAAAGATTTTCCTCACTCGTGATGGCTGGATGCTTACCGACCTTAATTCGCAAAATGGCACGCTGATAAATTCTGATAAAGTTTTTGGAACATTTCCTCTTTATGATGGTGATGTTATTACTGTTGGCAGATATAAATTTATGTTTAGAGAATGATGGGAGGAATGTATTTTGAAAGAGCAAAAGACCAAGGTAAAAAATAACAATAAAATCAAAAAAAGAAAATACAGAAAACCCGTCAATTGGCTAATTCTTCTTTTTGGAATGACGGTATTTCAAATAATTTGTGCAATCCAAATAATCACAAACGGTGGCGAAGATGTTCCGCTAAAAACAATACTTTTTGTATTTGGTGCTTATATCGTTGTTGAATGGGGATATTTCATTGTATTTGCAGGCATTCTAAGGCGAAAGAGCTTTGAAATTGAACTGATTGCATTCTTTCTGACGGGGATTGGTCTTTCAATTACAACGAGTGTTTATCCTAAAAAGGCAATCACTCAGCTAATTGCTGTTTTGCTCGGAGTTGCAGTTTTCTGCGTTATGATTTGGATTTTAAGCGACACCCAAAGAGTTATGAAATTAAGAACGCCGATTGCTGTTCTTACAATAGTTGCACTTTTATTTACGCTTGTTTTTGCAAAAGAAATAAATGGAGCGAAAAACTGGATTTTCATTGGAGGATTTTCAATTCAGCCATCAGAAATAGCCAAAATCGGCTTTATCTTTGTTGGTGCGGCAACGCTTGAAAAACTGCAATCAACACGAAGCCTTACAAAATACATTGTATTTGCTGTTTCCTGTGTCGGCGTATTGTTTTTTATGAGGGATTTTGGAACAGCACTTATATTCTTCTTTACCTTTATCGTTATGGCGTTTCTGCGTTCGGGCGATATTAAAACAATATTTCTTGTTTGTGCATCGGCTCTCGTTGGCGGTGGATTTGTTTTAACCTTTAAGCCATATGTTATGAGGCGTTTTGCGTCTTATCGTCATATTTGGGAATTTGCAAATGAACAGGGCTATCAACAGGTTCGGCTTTTGATTTATTCAGTAAGCGGTGGGCTTTTTGGGCTGGGGCTTGGCAACGGTCATTTGCGTGATGTTTTTGCCGCAACAGAGGATCTTGCGTTTGGAATGATTTGTGAAGAACTTGGAATTATAGTTGCATTCGCAGTTCTTTTGACATATGTTGCATTGCTTGTTTACAGCATTCGATATTCAGTAGCGGCACGCAGTAGTTTTTATTCAATTGCTGCCCTTGCTGCTTCATCAATGATTTTGTTTCAAGCGGCACTTCATGTGTTTGGAGTTACCGACATTTTGCCTTGGACAGGCGTTACTTTACCATTTATAAGCCGTGGCGGTTCAAGCATAATGTGCTGTTGGGGACTTGCCGCATTCATTAAAGCGATAGATGTTAAAACTTATCGTAAATATGACAAGATAGCAAAATAAGGAGGGCATAAAATGAAAAATATTATTAATGCAATTATGAATTTGGTGAACAATCCTATAACTAAATTAACCTTATATTATCAAGGGAGAAATCGTGCTAATAATGCAGGTGATGCACTTGAGGAATATATTAAGGATTTGTTTGCAAACACTTTTGAAATGGATGAAACTCAGCGACTTGAACAAATAAGCAAGACATTTAGTTATTTAGGCAACAGTAGTAATCCGCCTGATGCAATGATTTTTGGTGGAGATGCAATTGAAGTAAAAAAGATAGAAACAAAGAATGCGACATTAGCATTAAATAGTAGCTATCCAAAACAAAAATTATTTCATAACAGTAAAATGATTAGTAAAGGCTGTATGAATGCTGAAAATGGTGAATGGGTTGAGAAAGATATGATTTATGCTGTTGGTATTGTCAACAGTAAAGATGTTCTTTGCCATTTATGCATGGTATATGGTTTAGATTATTGTGCTGAAAGTGAAGTATATAGTCGAATTAAATCAACAATAAAAAATGGAGTTGAAGCTATAGAAGGGGTCGATTTTACTGATAGTAAGGAATTAGGACATATAAATAAAGTTGACCCACTTGGAGTTACATATATGAGGGTAAGAGGTATGTGGGGAATTGAAAATCCATGGAAAGTATTTAGTTATGTTTATGAGCGTGATTATAATAAATCATTCGATTTTATGTGTATTATTAATGAAGATAAATGGAATAGTTTTTCTAACACAAATGACTTGTTGAGTTTAGCTCAAAAGATAGAGGCGTTAGTTATATCTGATGTGAGAGTTAAAAATCCTGACAATCCAGCTAAGCTTAAAAATGCAAAGCTTATTCAATTTTCAATTTAAGGAGATACAAAATGAATATACTAAGTTTGTTCTCTGGAGCTGGCGGTCTTGATTTAGGATTTGAAAAAGCTGGCTTCAATATTGCAATGGCAAATGAATTTGACCCATCAATTTGGGAAACTTATGAAAAAAACCATTCCGCACGGCTAATAAAAGGCGATATAAGAGATATAAAAGATTCTGATTTTTCAGAAAATATTGAAGGAATTATTGGCGGACCACCATGTCAGAGTTGGAGCGAAGCAGGTGCAAATAGAGGTATTAATGATTCAAGGGGAAAATTGTTTTATGATTATATTCGTATATTAAAATGCAAACAACCAAAGTTTTTTTTGGCTGAAAATGTAGCTGGCATGTTGTCTGGTCAGCACTCAAATGCTGTTTCTAATATTGTTGCTATGTTTGAAGAATGTGGATATAATGTTACGATTAATTTGGTTAATGCCTCAGATTATGGCGTTCCTCAAGATCGAAAAAGAGTTTTTTATATTGGGTTTAGAAAAGACTTGAATATTAAATTTGTATTTCCTAAACCAATAACCCCGGATACAAGTAGTAAACTGACTTTTTATGAAGCGATAGGTGACTTACAAGATACGGCAATTCCTGCGTTGCCTAAAAATAAGACAAATGGAAAACTTCCAATACTAAATCATGAGTATTTTACGGGTGCATATTCTACAATTTACATGAGCAGAAATAGGGTTAGAGGATGGAATGAACAAGCTTTTACTGTACAGGCAAGTGGGCGACAGTGTCAGCTACATCCGCAGGCACCGAAGATGCTATTTGTTGAAAAAAACAAACGAATTTTTGTCCCAGGAAAAGAGAGTTTATATCGTAGGCTTACCGTTAGAGAGTGTGCAAGAGTACAAGGATTTCCAGATGATTTTGAATTCTTATATACTGATGTAAACAATGGATATAAGATGATAGGTAACGCAGTACCAACAAATTTAGCCTATTGCATTGCAAAATCAATTAAAGCACATTTGTGCGAAAAGCAACTAAAAAATGTTGTTTAAAAGGAGGGCATAAAATGAAAACACTATCTCGCAGGGCACTTCTTTTATATGCCTTTGTGTTAGCCTTTTTAGTTGGATTTTCATATCTTTTCTTCACCTTTTACACTAATTCCGATTCGTGGGCGATGAAAAGAGCAAACCGACATCTTTATACAGGAAGCACGCTAACAACAGCAGGAACAATCAAAGATGAAAAAGGCGTTTCGCTTGCTGAAACTATTGATGGAAAGCGAGTTTTTAATAAAGATAAAACCATTAGAATGGCAACACTTCATACGGTTGGCGACTCAGAAGGTTATATTTCAACTGGCATTCATACTTCTTATAAAGACGCTCTTACAGGTTATAATTTTGTTGATGGAGTTTATGACCTTAAAAAATATGGAAAAGGAAGTAGTATAACTCTTTCAATTAATGCAGAGCTGTGTGCAACTGCATATTCGGCACTCGGCAAAAACAAGGGAACAGTAGGTGTCTATAATTATAAAACTGGTCAGCTTTTATGCGTTACCTCAAATCCATCATTTGACATTCAAAACAAGCCTGTTCAAAATATAAATAATGATAAAACAGGGGAGTATGAAGGCGTTTACTTAAATCGTTTTTTCTCAGGAGTATATACACCAGGCTCGACATTTAAAATAATAACTGCCGCTTGTGCAATCGAAAATATACCTGATATTTATGAAAAGACTTATACCTGTACAGGCGAATATAAGCTTGATGGTAGTTCGGTTAAATGTTTAGGAGTTCATGGCAAAGTAGGTCTTGAAAAGGCTCTTAATGTTTCTTGCAACAGTGCTTTTGGTCAAATTGCAGTGGAATTAGGTGCAGAAAAGCTTATGGCGACGGCGACAAGAATAGGATTTAACGCTCCACATAAGGTTGACAATATTGACCTTTCAAAAAGCAGCATTGATTTAATAGGAAAGCCAAATCTTGATGTTGCGTGGGCAGGAATAGGTCAGCTAACAACAAGGCTTAATCCTTGCCATATGCTAACAATTGTGGGTGCAATCGCAAATGGAGGCACTTCGCCAAACCCTTATTTAATAAATACAATAACATCGCCAGCAGGCAAAGAAACATATAAGTCAAAAACAGTTATGGGAGCAGAAATGTTCAAAGGTGATGTTGCGAAAAAAGTTTCAGAGCTTATGCGGTCAAATGTTAAAAATTATTATGGAGAAAGCAAATTCCCTAATCTAAAAATGTGTGGAAAAACAGGCACAGCAGAGGTTAGCTCGGAAAAGGGAGGAAAAGCTCCGCACGCTTGGTTTGTTGGATTTTCACAGCGTGAGGATTTACCGCTTGCAATTGTTGTAATTGCAGAAAATGGTGGCTTTGGCAATTCAACATCAGTCCCGATTGCGAATAAAGTAATGCAAAAGGCACTTTCACTTTATGGAAAAGACAAATAATAAACAAAAAGCAGCTTTAAAAAAATAAAGCAACTCACAAATTTCACACAGCAGTTTTATAAATGCGAAAGAAGATATTGTAGACACTTTTGACGCCAATACGGGAGTAGCTATGAATACAAACCGTTTTTTGATACACTATGGCAAAAATGGTACTCAGATAGTTTCATCAGAAAGGAATAAATAAAATGAAGCTTTGGGAATTCAGTGGCAAGCAAGTAAAAATCACTTGTATTACTGGTGAGGTTTTCGTCGGTATTGCTTATGACTATACACCACCGCAAGACAATGAACCCGAGATAGCGAGTATTTCGGTCGGTGATTATGAAATATATGAAAATGAGATAAAGAGCATTGAATTAACAGCTTAACACATAAAAAAGTAACCTCAAAATATAATGACTTTGATGTTCACTGGTATGAATATAAAGGTATGCAACACGAAAACAAATTGAAAGGAGCGAATAGTATGCCAACACTTACACAAACAGATAAAGATTTCATTAATAAAAATTTGCCAAAAGACCTTGCCGAAAAGATATTCAATGCAAAAGAAGTTAATGATATATTAAGCGTGTTGAATTTTTGGCTAAATCGTAACGGCGATTGTTGGGCTTCAAACGGTGAAGATTATAACGATTTAGGTAGGGAAACTCAAAGAGTTTATGACAACATTTATCTTAATGGATAAGAGGTAACTATATGGACAACTTTAAATCGATATATAAAAGCTGTTCAGATATTGCAAATATTTTTTAATTATTTCAAACATTGTAGGATTGCACAAAAATATAATTTACATTTGTGCATAATAATAATAGTTTTAGCTTGTTTTTGACTTGCATCTTGACTTGCACTTTTTAATTACTATTAGGTATTATTGAGTAATATTAGGTAGTTTTAAAAATTGATTTAAAAATAAAAAAGTCCCCTCAATCCTTATAAACCAAGGGTTGAGGGGATTTTTGCGTTTATTTAATTAAAACGCATTTTTGGTGGAGATGGCGGTAGTCGAAACCGCGTCCGAAAATTCATTCCCATAACTTTCTACGAGCGTAGTTAATAATTTAAATTTCCCTCGCCTAAACGCCTATTAACAGGCTTAAAGGTTTGGTAGTCTTGTTGTTCACGACAGGCTACAAGGCAATCACCCGTTCGCGTTCACCACTAAATGATGCTCCACTCTAAGCCGTGGTATTCTTAAAGGGAACAGCTGCTTTAATTAAGCAGCGAGTAAAGTTTTATTATTGTCGTTTATTATTATAAACTTGTGGTTTTTAAAGTAGGCCCACGCTACTGCCCGCTTATCATGGTTCAAAATCCCCGTCGAAATCCTTTCATCCCCATATATAAATTGATATTGCTTATTTCATTCGCTCTTTCATTTCTCGCTCAATGTTTCGGCTTGCATCTTTTCTTGCCGCCTCATCACGCTTATCGTAATTCTTTTTGCCCTTGCAAAGACCAACTTGAACTTTTGCTTTGCCCTTTTTGAAATAAAGTGAAATCGGAATAATTGTAAGCCCGTCTTGCTTTGAAGTTCCGAGAAGCCTCATTATTTCTTTTTTGTGCATCAAGAGTTTTCTAACTCTAAGTGGGTCACAATTAAAAATGTTGCCGTGGTCATAAGGGCTGATGTGCATACCGTTGACAAAAATTTCACCGCCGACAATACTGCACCAAGCATCTTTTAAGTTGAGTTTACCTGCTCTTATGGATTTGACCTCAGTTCCAAAAAGCTCAATTCCTGCTTCAAAGCTCTCTAAAATAAAATATTCGTGAAATGCTTTTTTATTTTGAGCAACCGTTTTAAATTCATTTTTTTCCATTTATTAACCTCAGATTAACCTTCTGCCCTCAAGCGCTCTCGAAAGAGTAACCTCGTCGGCATATTCAATATCAGCACCGACAGGAACGCCATAAGCAAGACGAGTAACCTTAATTCCCAAAGGCTTTAACAGCCTGCTGAGATACATCGCAGTCGCTTCGCCCTCAACAGTAGGATTTGTAGCCATTATGACTTCATTAACACTATCGTTAATTCTTTTAAGAAGCTCTTTGATTGTAAGCTCGTCAGGGCCAACTCCGTTCATAGGAGAAATTGCACCGTGAAGTACATGGTACATACCATTATACTCGTGAGTACGCTCAAATGCAATAACATCACGAGGATTTTCCACAACACAAATTATGGATTTATCTCTATTATCGTTTTTGCATATCGGGCAAACCTCTGCTTCGGTGAGATTTCGACAGACATTACATTGATGAATTTTTTCATGTGCCTCTAAAATTGCATCAGCTAACATCTTTGCTTCGCCATTTTGAAGCCCTAATACATAAAATGCCATTCTCTCAGCCGATTTTGTTCCGATTGACGGCATTTTTCTAAATTCGTCAACAAGCCTTTCAAGTGGCGGAACATTGTATCCCATTAAAACATACCACCCATACCAGGCACATTAAGACCGCCTGTAAGCTTGCCCATTTCAGTTTCCATTGTTTCATCAGCCTTACGCATAGCCTCATTTAGAGCTGCCATAAGCAAATCTTCGAGCATTTCACCGTCCTGTGGATCAATAACTTCAGGCTTTATATGGATTGCCTTTATTTCGTGTGAACCGCTAACGGTAACCTCAACTGCTCCTCCGCCTGATGCGGCATTATATTCATTAGCCTCAAGCTCTGCCTGAACCTTGCCCATATTTTCTTGCATTTCTTGAATTTTTTTCATCATATTTCCACCTGTTGGACCTTGATTTGGTATTCTCGCTTTCATATTATACATCCCTTTCGGCTTTTTTTATTCAAATTATTGTTCAACTATATTAACGCCAAGCCCACGAGCTTTGTTCATTAAATCTTCAAGAGGATCTTTTTTTGGTGCTTGTTGAGCCTGCTGGCTATTATATATTCCGAGTCGATACTTTTTGCCTGTTACATCAAACACTGCTTTTGTTATAAGTGCTGAATGATTTCCAGTTCTTAAAAACTGAGCAAGCGTTGCATTGTCAGATTTTATCAAAAGATATTCACCATGAATAAATGCTGACGAATTATATAAAAGACCAACGATTGGCTTATCGGTTTCGTTTAGCATTTCAATAACATCACACCACGGCTCAAAAAGCTCATCACCCTTTAGAGGCTCTGATTTTTCGACTTCTTTACGAGGAGTTTCAATGCTTTTTTCAGCTATTGGTGGGTTATCATCTAAAATATTAATTTCTTCTTGCTCTTTTAAAGGGGCAATTGGTCTTTCTTTTGTATCAGTCTTCACCTTTACAGGCTCTGGTTCTGATTTTTCTTCTGTAATGCTAATTTGCTTTACAGCTACTCCGTTTGAAAGCCCTTTAACCGTTCTTTCAAGCTCTGAAATTCGCTTAAGCAGTGCATTAACATCAGTATCAAGCTGTGGATTGCAAAGTCTTATCACTGACATTTCAACCGTTGTTCTGCGGTTTGCACCTCTTTTTAAATCAGAGAGGGAGGAGTTTAAAACATCAAGACCTTTAAGAATTGCCTCAAGAGTTAAACTTTCAGCTTGTTCTCGTATTTTAATAATATCTGCTTCGGGGCAAATTATCAGCTCTTTATAATTAGGAACAGAAATTGAAATCATCATATTCCTAAACTGCGAAATAAGCTCATTAATCAGCCGTTCCATATCACACGAATTATTATAAAGCATTCCGACTGTTTCAAGTGCTTTTGCACTGTCATTCTTTGCAATCGCATCAACAAGCGTAAAAAGATATTCTCTGCCTGCTATTCCGGCTGCATCGCTTGCAACCTTTTCAGTAATGGTTTCGCCAAACGAAGAACACCTGTCTAAAAGTGACAACGCATCACGAAGTGCACCATCTGCTACTCTCGCAATTAACATTGCTGCTTCTTTTGTTAAATCCATTTTTTCATTTTCAGCTACATAAAGAAGCCTTTTGGCAATATCTTCAGGTGAAATTCTTTTAAAATCAAAGCGTTGGCAACGAGAAAGAATTGTTGACGGAAGCTTATGAACCTCAGTTGTAGCCAAAATAAATTTGACATGCTCTGGCGGTTCTTCAAGTGTTTTAAGAAGTGCATTAAACGCACCCATTGAAAGCATATGAACCTCATCAATTATATAAACACGGTATTTTGCAGTTGTAGGTGTATAATTAGCCTCATCTCTAAGGTCACGAATGTTATCAACACCATTGTTTGAAGCGGCATCAATTTCGATGACATCAAGAATAGCACCACTGTCAATACCCTTGCATATTTCACATTCATTACAGGGATTTCCGTTTATTGTATGCTCACAATTTACTGCCTTAGCAAGAATTTTAGCACACGAAGTTTTTCCTGTTCCACGAGAACCTGTAAATAGGTAAGCGTGAGAAAGGCGGCCGCTCATAACTGCACCCATTAAGACTTTAGTAACCTGCTCTTGCCCGACAACATCAGAAAACGCTTGAGGACGCCACTTTCTGTAAAGAACTTGATACATTTTATGAACACTCCCTTTCCCTAAAATAGTGGTTAAATTTAAAAATAATTAAAAATGTAGCCTTAATTCGGTCATGCACCGCACAGGCGATCTGCGGCGCACAGGCTGACCGCTTAATGCTGCTCGGTTCCCCGCCTGACATGATTCACAGAGCACTGTCGCACAGGACCCGCGCGGTACACGACCCAATTAAGGCAATAACATTATAATATATTGCTATGATTTTTGCAATAGCTATTAAAAAAATATTTTATAACTTCAAATTGTCTATTTAATATGTATCTAAACATCTATTTAGTGATTAGTCTTATTTAAAATTGTCAATTATTACAATTTAGTTACAAGAAACTTACAATGAGAGATATTCTATTGACTATGACATCATTTATGATAAAATGTAAGTGTAGTTAAATTCACAGAAAATTTAAAGGAGGGCATTTAATTGATTGAAATTCAAAATGTGACAAAGAAGTTTGGCAAGTTCACAGCAATTGATTCTCTTAATTTTACCGTTGAAGATGGCTCTATCTATGGTCTGATTGGTTATAATGGTGCAGGAAAAACAACGCTGCTCAAAACCATTACAGGCGTTTACAGGGCAGATGGTGGCGAGGTTCGATTAGACGGAGAAAACGCATTTGATAACGCAAAAATGAAACAGCATATGTTCTATGTTCCTGACGAAATTTATTTTGAGCCATATGCCAATATGGAAAAGATGGCAAAGTTTTATAATGGTTACTATCCTGATTTTAGCTTTGATACATTTAAAAAGCTTGCTGAGGTTTTTGGGCTTGACACTAAGGCTCGTCTTAATGGATTTTCAAAAGGAATGCAAAGGCAAGCAGAAATCGTTTTAGGCTTTGCAACACATCCAAGCTTTATGCTTTTTGATGAAACCTTTGACGGTCTTGATCCTGCTAAGCGTTCACTGATTAAAAATATGATTAATGAATACTTAATTGAAAGTCACGCATCTGTTATTGTTTCATCTCATGACCTTCACGAATTAGAAGGGCTTTGCGACCATTTTGGTCTTATAAATGGTAAAAAACTTGTTATGAATTCTTCAATCGAAGAGCTTAGCAGTGGCAGGGCAAAATTTAGACTTATTTTCACAAAACCGATTACAGAAGATCAAATTAAAGCACTTGGTATTGATGTAAAATCATTTAAGGTTGATGGTCAAATGATTATTCTCACAACTAAGGGTGATGAAAATGAAACTGAACAAAAGCTCACAACGCTCTCACCTGTTATGCTTGAAAAACTTTCTCTTACACTTGAAGAAGTATTCTTAGATGAAATGGAGGGTACAGATTATGACTTCTCAAAAGTCTTCTAAAAACACATTTTTATACGCTTTTAAAACAGGTCTTAAATCGAATGCTCTTTTTGGATTAATTGAATTTCTTGTAACATTTATGGCTCTTGCATATAATCCTATTACTATGATATTCAAAAAGCAATCCCAAAACCCGATGACGGGACTTTTGGAAGATGCAAAATACACAGAGATGTACAAAGTATTTTTTACAGATCAGAATATGGTGTTTTTAAGATATTTATATGTCGCTTTTTTCCTTGGCGCAGGCGTTCTTTTGGGCATCGCCGCATTCAAATTTATTACAGGCAAAAAAACAATTAATGTCTATTACAGCCTCGGAATTAAAAGAGCCTCTCTTTTTTCTGCTAAATTTCTTGCAGGAACAGTTACTCTTTTAGCTGCAATATTTATTCCTACTTTTATCGGCATTATCGCCAATATCGCTGTTCTTGGTAGTTCAAAAATGATATGGCTTTCGGGAATTTATTTAGCACTTGGGCTTTTTTCTCTCTCTTTCTTTGCTTTTTCAATTACAGCGGCTGTTTTTAGCTCAGTTGGTACAGCTTTTGAGGGAATTCTTTTTTCAGGAACATTAATTTGTTTCCCTCATGCTTTTCTCACCTGCCTTCAATCGCTGATTATAAAATTAGTTCCGGGTACTCCGTTTGGTTCAGGCTTCTCGATGTATGATAGTATGAATGGCATAGACTACACCCTTTCTTTAACTCAAACTTTTAAAAATTTCAATCCTCTTTTGTATTTTTCAAAAGGGCTTGCAACAATGGGAAATGTTAATGGCAAAGGGCTGGTTGTAAATTATGACAATATAGCAGAAGAAGGCATAGCGTGGTCAACGCCTAACTTTTTACCAATAATTATTTGGATTTTAGTTAGCATTGCAATTTGTGCCGTCGCAATGTTTATATTTGATAAGAGGAAAGCTGAAATCGGTGGATTTATCGGTAAAAACAAAGTTCTCAATTTTGTTACAACTTTTATTATCTGTATGGCAACATTTAGCACTGTTTATACATCACTTCATTCCACAGTAGCTATAAACCTTGCTATCTCATTTGCTTTGTTTGCAATCGTATATTGCATTCTTGATATGCTTCTTATTAGAAACCTTAGAGAATTCTTTAAAGCAAGCTATAAGCTGCCTATACATCTCGGAATTGCGGCAGTTATCTTTGTATTTTTCTTTACGGGATATTTTGGATTTGCAAGTAAAGTTCCTAATATTTCTGACATAGAAACAGCACAAATTTCTTCTAATGTTCAAAGTCTTTATGATAACAACACTATTCAAAACTATTATTACTTTATGGGAAGTATCCCTACATCTTCATCAACAGCTCCCTCAGGCGATTATAAAAGTGAAAGTGACCTTAAATTTGTTACTGACATCCACAATATACTTGCAAAAGACGGAAACACAAATATGGTCATTCCTAAAGAAACAAATTATACCGCTTTCCCTAACTCTGTTAAAAT
>JAVVWP010000024.1:0-25405 GCA_036652055.1 Oscillospiraceae bacterium
CCCCTCCCTCAGGCATTTGCGAATGCCTCGCTTTTTCTCCGAAAACGGGAACCCTTTTGTCACTTCGTGACATTTCCCCTAACAGGGGAATAACTCCAGAGGGAGCGGAAAAAGTTTCCTTTCATCAGGCATTTGCGAATGCCTTGCTTTTTCTCCGAAAACGGGAACCGCACAGTGTCATTATGAACATGCGAAAATCTACCCCTACAATAACGAAAGATGGTGAAACAAATGTCAACAATAGCTGCAATTTCAACAGGACAGGCGGCAGGAGGCATCGGAATTGTTAGAATTTCGGGCGAAAACGCTCTGTTTGTAGCCGATAGAATTTTTAAAAGCATACAGGGCAAGGTTCTTTCTGAATTAAAAGGCTACACAGCCTCATTTGGAAAGGTGTTTTTAGGCGAAAAAGCTATTGATGACGCTGTTGCACTTGTTTTTAAAGCACCAAAAAGCTATACAGGTGAAGATGTTGTTGAAATTTCTTGCCACGGTGGGCTTTATATCACAAGGCAAGTTCTTCGAGCCGCTTTAGAGGCTGGTGCAGTTCCGGCACAGGCAGGCGAATTTACAAAACGAGCCTTTCTAAACGGAAAAATGGATTTAACCAAGGCTGAGGCAGTTATGAATATGATTTCGGCTCACAGCGAACAGGCAGGGCAGGCAGCGCTTTCAACGCTTGACGGAGTTCTTAGCAAGAAAATTGCCGAGGTCACTGAAATTCTTACAAAAAATGCTGCAAATATGGCGGCATGGGTTGATTATCCCGATGAGGAAATAGAGGATTTAGACGACAAAAGTCTATTATCAGACATTTTAGAGTGTAGAAGTCAATTATCACTCTTAATATCTCAATTTGATGCAGGACAAGCAATCATTGAGGGCGTGGCAACAGCGATAATTGGTCGACCAAATGTTGGAAAATCCACACTTATGAATATGCTTGTTGGCAGTGAAAAGTCGATTGTCACCTCGGTTGCAGGCACAACTCGTGATGTTGTTGAGGAAACCGTTACCTTAGGGGATATGGTTTTAAGGCTTGCCGACACCGCAGGGCTTCACGAAACAGATGATGCTGTTGAAAGCATTGGTGTTGAGCGTGCAAAAGATAAAATCGAAAAGGCTAATCTTGTTTTAGCGGTTTTTGATGCTTCTGATGAGATAAATTCAGAAGATGAGGATATTTTTAAGCTTTGCAAAGATAAAAACTGTATTGCAATTGTCAATAAAACTGATTTAGATATGAAAATTGACTGTGAAATTTTAAAAAATGTGTTCAAACAAGTGATTTTCATTTCAGCAAAGGAAAATAAAGGATATAACGAGTTAAAAGATGCGGTTATGGAAATCCTTGGAACTGCTGATTTTAATCCGTCAGCGGCAACATTAATAAACGAAAGACAGCTTGACTGTTGCAAAAAAGCTTTGAATTGTATTGTTGATGCAGAAAATGCCTTAAAAACAGGATTTACAAGAGATGCAATTAATGTTTGTATTGATGTTGCGATTGAAAATCTAATGGTACTTACAGGTGAAAAAGCGACTGAAACGGTAGTAAATCAAGTCTTTTCAAGTTTTTGCGTAGGAAAATAATTTATATAGGGGCAAATTAATGGAATACTTTGCAAAAGAATATGATATAGCGGTAATAGGTGCAGGTCACGCAGGAATAGAAGCAGGTCTTGCCTCGGCAAGGCTTGGGCAAAGCACTATCGTTTTTACAATAAATCTTGATTGGATTGGCAATATGCCTTGCAATCCATCAATCGGCGGAACTTCAAAAGGGCATTTGGTTCGTGAAATTGACGCTTTGGGTGGCGAAATGGCAAAAGCTGCTGATAAAACGCAAATTCAGGTCAGAATGCTAAATAAGGGCAAAGGGCCTGCTGTTCATTCACTTAGGGCGCAGATTGACAGGCGAGAATATTCAAAATATATGAAGCATCAAATGGAGCTTCAAGAAAATTTAGATATAAAACAGGCTGAAATTGTAGATTTGAGGAAAAATTCTGATGGCTTATGGCAGCTTACCACACAGTTGGAGGCGGTTTATACTGCTAAATGTGTGATTTTGGCAACAGGCACATTTTTGGGTGGCAGAATTTATATCGGTGATGTTTCTTATGAGAGTGGCCCTGACGGAATGTTCCCAGCAAACAAGCTGTCCTCCTCTTTAAAAGAGCTTAATATTCCGATTAGACGCTTTAAAACGGGTACGCCATCAAGAGTGAACCGTAGAAGCATAGATTTTTCAGAATTAGAGGTTCAAGAGGGCGACGAAACTAAAGTTCCATTCTCTTTTGACACCAAAGAAGTCCCTGAAACTAAGGTTTTTTGCCACATTGCGTACACCAATGACGATACTAAAAAGGTGATTTTAGACAATATAAATCGCTCACCACTATATAGCGGGAAAATCCACGGCGTTGGGCCTCGCTACTGTCCAAGCTTTGAAGATAAAATAATGAGATTTCCAGACAAAGAAAGGCATCAGCTTTTTATTGAACCGTGTGGATTAGACACCGAGGAGCTTTATTTACAGGGAATGTCATCATCATTGCCTGAAGAAGTTCAAATCAAGTTTTTAAGAACAATTAAAGGTCTTGAAAAAGTTGAAGTTATGCGAACAGCTTATGCAATCGAATATGACTGCGTTGATCCTCTTGCATTAAAACCAACACTGGAATTCCTTGATTTAGAAGGACTTTTCGGTGCAGGGCAGTTTAATGGTTCGTCAGGATATGAAGAAGCGGCGGCACAGGGGCTTATAGCAGGAGTTAATGCGTCGTTAAAAGTTATGAAAAAAGAGCCACTCATTTTAGACAGGGCATCATCATATATCGGTACTTTAATCGACGATCTTGTTACAAAAGGTTGCTCTGATCCTTATAGAATGATGACTTCTCGTTCGGAATACAGGCTTTTATTAAGGCAAGACAATGCTGATATAAGGCTTACAGAAAAAGGGTATGCTATAGGTCTTGTGGGTGAAGAAAAATACGCAAGATTTAAAGAAAAGATGGAGTTAATTTCTATTGAGCGAAAAAGGGTTGAAAACACTTCAATTCCTTTGAATGACGAGCTTCAAGAGCTACTTGTTTCACGTGAAACATCACCTATGAAAAAGGGGATGAAAATAATAGAACTTTTGAAAAGACCGCAAATCACATATGAAGATTTAAAGCCTTTTGACAAAACTCGTCCAGAATTAGCCGAAGAAATTTTTGAACAGGTTGAAATTGAAATCAAATATGAGGGATATATTAAAAGGCAACAAGCTCAAATCAATGAAATGCGTCGTTTAGAAGTAAAAGTAATCCCAGAGGCTATAAATTATAACAATATTGATGGATTAAGGCTTGAGGCAAGAGAAAAACTATCAAAGGTTAGACCGCTGAATGTGGGGCAGGCTTCAAGAATAAGTGGCGTTTCGCCTGCTGATATTTCTGTTTTACTAATATTTTTGGCTAAGGAGGGCGTTTAATTGACAATTTGCAAGGACTTACTATTAGAAACCACCAAGGATTTTAATATAATTTTAACAGATGAAATTTTAGAAAAGCTTGATATTTATGCTGACATTTTAATTGAAACCAATAAACACCTTAATTTAACTGCAATCACAGAGCCATCAGAGGTTACTGTAAAGCATTTTGCCGACAGCCTTTCACTCTTTAAATATGTTGATTTTCCTACGAATTCGAGCGTTATTGATGTAGGAACAGGGGCAGGATTTCCTGGTGTTGTGCTTTTAATTGTGCGACCTGATTTAAAAATCACTTTTCTTGACGGAACAAAAAAGAAGCTTACATTTATAGAAACAGTTTTAAAAGAACTCAACTTAAACGCTGAAATAGTTCACGCAAGAGCAGAGGAGGCAGGTCAGAATTCGATTTATCGTGAAAAATTCGACTTTGCCACAGCAAGAGCCGTTTCAAACCTCACCAATCTTTCTGAATATTGCTTGCCATTTGTGAAAGTTTCGGGAAGTCTTATCGCTATGAAGTCGATTTCAACAGATGAAGAAATTGATGCTGCGAAAAAAGCAGTAAAACTCCTTGGCGGAGAGATTTCAGAAAATATTATGTTTGATTTAGTCGAAAAAACACCTCGCAGAATTTTAACTATTAAAAAGATTTCGCAAACTCCGTCAATTTACCCACGCCCATCTGCTAAAATCGCCAAAAACCCCTTAAAATAAAAGGGATTGATAGCAAATCAAAGGGAATTTTGACGAACGGTTTTTCTTTACAAAATCATATCCGCTATGCTATCCTTATGACACAGGACAAGCACAGCGGATTTTTATTTGATGATTTTGATGGCTGGTGAGTCTTAGTCTTTAAAAGGAGTGAAAACTTATAATGAAAACTCGTAATAAAGTTAAAACTACGGGGCAAATATATTTAATTCCACAAGAAAACATAGCACCAAATCCAAATCAGCCAAGAAAACGGTTTGATTATGAAGAACTTGAGGGGCTTGCACAGAGTATTAGAATAAATGGAATTTTACAGCCGATTACCGTTCGCCAGTTAGATGATGACAAATTTGAGCTTGTTGCAGGTGAGCGAAGACTTAGAGCTGCAAGGCTTGTAGGGCTTACGCAAATCCCCTCGATAGTAACGGATATAGATGCAAAAAAGTCGGCAGTGTTTTCACTTCTTGAGAATTTACAGCGTCAAGATTTAGATTTTTTTGAAGAAGCAGAGGCAATTGAAAAGTTAATCGGTGAATTTTCAATGAGTCAAGATGAAATAGGAAAAAGGCTCGGCAAAGCACAGTCAACTCTTTCAAACAAGCTAAGACTTTTAAGATTGCCCGAAGAAATGCGTTATAAGCTTGCAAAATCAGGACTTACCGAAAGACACGCAAGGGCTCTTTTATCACTCCCTGATGACAATGAAAGAGGCAGGGCTCTCAGCATTATGATCGACAGGCATTTGAATGTTGCAGAGTCGGAAAGGCTTATAGACCAAATGCTTAACAGAAATTCGGCTTATAAAAATCCAACAAGAGGCATAAGAGATGTAAGAATATTTATAAACACATTAAATCATGCGGTTGACACAATTAGGCGTGCAGGCGTTGACGCAGACGCAGCTCGCAGCGAAACCGAAGAATATATAGAATATGTAGTCAGAATTCCAAAGCTTGAGCAGTTAAGGCTCAAAATGCCCGACGAGAGCAAGGCAGGATAAAAGCTCTCCTAAAAATCGTTAAAACCGGTGAGGATGGTACCTACCCCTCCGTCCTTCCTGTTTTAAATACCCATATCCTTCTCTTTCACACCCCACATCCACAGCGAAGCGACGACTTTAAGGGACAACCTTTTAGTCGTCGCTTTGCGTTTAGAAGTAGATTGTTTCACGTGAAACATAAAGATGAAAAAAGCAAAATGTTACAATTTAGCACAAAAAATCATTTCAAGGGTAAAACGCCCCTCCCTCAGGCATTTGCCTACGGCAGATTGTCAAATCAACCTCCACGCTTCCTCTGGAGGAAGCTGGCATTCGCAAATGCGTCGCGTTTTCTCCGAAAACGGGAACCCTTTTGTCACTTCGTGACATTTCCCCTAACAGGGGATGCTCCAGAGGGAGCGTAGGGATTTCTTTAGAGAGAGCGAAAATCCTCCAATAGAGTGTAGGGAACTGTCTTGACTGTTCCGCAAGCTTCAATGAAACTCTAACGGTTCGATGTGGGCATCGAACCCTACAATTCGTTTAATGTCATTGTAGGGGCAAGCCTTGTGTTCGCTCGAATAACTGAAAAATGAATTGTCGCAAAAAATAAAAATTGACTATTATCTTATTATTTGGTAAAATAAAAGAGTATTATGGTTTTTCTACATTTGTAGAAAATTAAAAGGGAATACGGTTAGACTCCGTAACAGCCCCCGCTACTGTATTTTGGACGAAACCTTTTGTGCCACTGCTCTTTTTGAGTGGGAAGGGAAAGGGAGTAGGGTGAATTTAAGTCAGGAGACCTGCCATATATAAGTATCTCAGAATAATTTCGGTGGGAGATTATATAAGAGTTAAAGTTTTAAGTATAGCTTTTTTGCTATGCTTTTAGTTGCTTTGATTTAATATATATAAAACCGATTTTCCTTAACTGGATAATCGGTTATTTTTTTAAAAAGGAATGAAAGTTTAATGAAAAAAGCAAAACAGGTATTCGCAGGCATTTTAATTTTAGCAATGCTACTATCGTTATCGATGGTTACAAACGCTCAAACCAAAGAGGAAAGTCAGTATTTAGACTATTCACAGTTTAGAGCAAATACAGAGGCGATGGGAATTGTAGACAGCAAAACTCCAAAAACAGCAAATGATATTGAAGAAAAATGGGCAACAAAATTCGGCACGGATTGGAATGCAACTCCGGGAACACCGATTGTTATAGGTGATTATCTTTATGCTTTAGTTGCAGGTCAGCAAAAGCTTTATAGAGTTGATATAAAAACAGGAAAGATTTTAAATAGTGTTGAATGCAAAGGCTCGTCACAATTTTTTTCAATGATAGGCTATGGTGATGGAAAAATTTTTGTGCCAAGAAACAGCACAAATGCTGATGGAAAATCCGTCGCAATAATAATGGCTTATGATGAAGCTACAATGAATATGCTTTGGCAGTCAGAGCCTATTGGTGATGAATTGGCAGGCATTCAGGCACTTTCGGCAATAACATATTATAATGGATATATATATGTAGGTGCGTCAAATGGCAGTGCATCAAACGGTGCTTTTGCTTGTTTTAAAGTAAATGATGAAGATATTTCAAAACCAGATGAAATTAAAAAAGCTACTTGGGTTTATACTCCGCAGGCACCAATGAAATCGGGATATTATTGGTGTGGCGGTGCAATTGTCGGCAATTCAATAGTTTTTGGTGGTGAGGCAACAGAATTAGTAATTCATAGCCTTACAGAAGATAAGGTTCTTGATAAAATCACGCTTGAAACAAATGTGAAATCAGGAATAAGAAGCAGTATTTATTATGATAATGATTTAAAAACAGTTTTTGCCGCAACAAAAGAGGGAAACCTTTACAGCATTAAGCTTTCAAGCAATGAAACCTTTGACCGTTCATCAATTAAAAAGGTAAATATCGGAACGGACATAACCTCAAGCCCCGTGGTGTTTAGAGAAAGAGTTTATATCGGTGGTGGCGGAATGGGTGGCAATGCAGGGTTTACTGTTTTGAATGCAAATACAATGGAAATAATATATAGCATAAAAAATATAAAATCCCAAAGTGCGCCTATTATCACAACTGCGTATGCAACAAAGGAAAACAACTGGAAAGTTTATGCTTATGTGGTTAGATTTGACAAACCGTCAACGCTTTATGCTATGAGTGACTGCGAAGGTCAGCAGGTGGCAAGCTTTGAGGAGCTTATATCTCCGTCAGTACCGCAATTTTGTTCGCAAAGTGTTGCAATAGATAAAGACGGAAATTTTTATTATTATAATGACAGCGGAAATATTTTTAAATTTGGTAGCAAAAACAGCGAAAACAGTGAATTTACAGCAACAGATGTTGACAATGCAATCCTGCTTCACAAGGAAAACAATAAAATTTCAAGTGAGGATTTATTTTCTCTAAAAAGGATTGAAATTCGTTATAACAACCTTTCAGACAGCGAAAAATCAAAGGTCTTATATCTTAATGATTTAAAGCAAATGATAAAAAATTCAGAAAATCTTAAAAATGAAATCTTTGTAGCTCAAAAGCTGAACAATGATTTAGCGGGATATGACTTTAGCAACATTTCATTAAAAGATAATGATGCAATAATGGCATTTATGATTTCGTTTAACTCGCTTTCAGATGAAGGAAAAGCACAAATTACAAATGCAAAGGTGTTAATCGAGGCAAATGAAAAGCTTACAGCACTTAAAAACGATAAGCTTGTGAGTGAAATTAATGCAAAAATTGATGCACTCCCAAACGATAACGCTCTTTGTCTTGATGATAAAAAAGCAGTTGATGATTTGATTTTAGAGGTAAACAATCAAAAAGTAGAGGTAAAAGCAAAAATTAATACAGAAAAACTGAATGCAAAAAAAGCAAAAATAACAGAAATAGAAAATGCAGTAAATAAATTAAATGATAGAATTTGGAACGAGCTTAAACCAACTAATATCACTGTAAATGATGAGGATACGGTGAATTCTCTTATAGCCGACTATAACAAAATAGCAGAAAAAGATAGAAAATATGTAATAGGTTATGATGAAGTTTTACAGGCAAAAAAAGAAATTATTGAAATGAAAAACAATATGGAAACAACAACTCAGCCTATGGAAAAAGAAGAAAATCCAAAAACAGAAACAGGGGAAAACACAGAAGTCCCAAAAACAGGCGAGCAATCAGAAAAAAATCTAATTGTGGCTTTTGGTGTGATAATTTTATCTGCTGGAGCTTGCCTTTATAGCATTAAGCGTAAAGATAAACAAAGGAAATTCTAAATGAAAAAACCAATAAAATTATTTATTTGTCTATTAGCAGTTATTTTGCTGTTTTCAGGCTGTAAAATTGAAAAAGTGGAAGAAGTGGAAGAAGTGGCTTTAGAAACCACAACTTCCATTATAGAAGAAAGTGATAGTGAAACAATTGCAGTAACTACCGCCTTAACGAATGTTTCAGAAAAAAGCAGTGAATTTTCACAAGCTAAAACTACTTTGGTAAAAGAGCAAACTTCGCAGGCTACTTCGCCAAAGCCGATAAAAGAAGAACAGACGATTAATAAAGAAGTTTTAAAGTATTGTTATTTGTCGGTAGACTGTAAGACAATTTTGAATAATAAAGATAAGTTTAACAAAGATAAGCTTTCGATTTTGCCATCTGACGGAGTGATTTTTTCACAGCATAAAGTGGTTTTTAATGATGGCGAAACAGTGTTTGATGTTCTTAGTAGAGAGCTTAGAAAAAACCGAATTCATATGGAATTTTCAAAAACTCCCATCTATAACAGTAATTATATTGAAGGAATAGGCAATATTTATCATTTTGATTGCGGAGAGCTTTCCGGCTGGATGTACAGTGTCAACGGGGTTTTCCCAAACTATGGCGTGAGTAGGTATAAGCTTAGTGATGGTGACAAAATCGAGATGAAATACTCTTGCGATTTAGGGCGTGATTTAGGTCACGAATGGGACGGGGTGTATCACGATGAGTGACAGCTTTTCTTCATATCACCCTTTTGTGAATTTTTTCTATTTTGCAGTTGTTATAATATCATCAATGTTTTTTAGCAATCCCATTTTGCTTTTGATTTCTCTTATTGTAGGGTTTAGTTATTCTATATATCAAAATGGAATTAAAGCTTTTAAATTTAATTTGATGTTTTCACTGCCAACGGTGATTTTTATTGCAATTTTAAATCCGCTTTTTAATCACGAGGGAGCAACGATTTTATTTTATTTGAATGACAACCCTATTACAATGGAGTCGATAATTTACGGAATTTCATCGGCAATTATGTTTTGCAGCGTTATAATTTGGTTTTCTTGTTATAATTCAATAATGTCATCAGACAAATTCATTTACCTTTTTGGTAAAATCATTCCGTCATTGTCATTAATTTTTTCTATGACGCTTCGTTTTGTACCAAAATTTAAAGCACAGGCAAAGGTTATTTCAAATGCACAAAAATGTATAGGCAGAGATGTGTCGCAAGGAAATATTTTAAAAAGAATAAAAAACGCAATAACGATTTTATCAATCTTAACAACATGGGCGTTTGAAAATGCAATTGAAACCGCTGACTCTATGAAATGTCGTGGCTATGGCTTAAAAGGACGAACCGCTTTTTCAAATTACAATTTCAGAAAGCGTGATATGACAGCCTTTTTAGTTATGGCTTTGCTTTCTATTATAATTATTATCGGCTTTTTTTTAGGCGTTTCATCAGCAAGATATTTTCCGACTATTGAATTTAAAATTCCGAATGCTTTTGCAGTAATAGTTTATTTTGCTTATTTTTTGCTACTCTCTTTGCCACTTGTTATTAACTTTATGGAGGATATAAAATGGAAATATTTGAAATCAAAAATTTAACATTTTCATATCCCGAAAGAGAAAAAAACGCTTTAGATGATATTTGTCTAAAGATTGATGATGGCGAATTTATAGTCATTTGTGGAAAATCGGGAAGCGGAAAAAGCACACTTCTTCGCCATTTAAAACCATCAATTACTCCGCATGGAAAAACAGAGGGCGAGATTTTATTTTCTTCAACGGATATTAAAGACATTTCGCTAAAAGATGAGGCACAAAAAATCGGATATGTCCTTCAAAATCCAGACAATCAAATTGTGACCGATAAAGTTTGGCACGAGCTTTCGTTTGGGCTTGAAAGCCTTTCAATGAAAAAAGAGGAAATTCGCCTTAGAACCGCTGAAATGGCAAGCTTTTTTGGGATTTCAGATTGGTTTTATAAAGATGTTAATGTGCTTTCTGGCGGACAAAAACAGCTTCTTAATTTAGCTTCGATAATGGCAATGCAACCTAAAGTGCTTATTTTAGATGAGCCTACAAGTCAGCTTGACCCGATTGCCGCTACCGAATTTTTAGATACGGTGGCAAAAATCAATCGTGAACTTGGAACAACAATAATAATAACAGAGCATCGTCTTGAAGAAGTTTTTCCTATGGCAGACAGGGCGATCGTAATAGAAAACGGAAAAATAATAGCAAATGACAGCCCTAAAAAAGTTGGCGAAATTTTAAAAAACGCTCATAACGAGATGTTTTTGTCTATGCCGAGTGCAATGAGGATTTATGCTGAATTAGGTAGCAATGAGCCTTGCCCGATAACGGTTAAAGAGGGCAGAAATTTCCTTTCTGAATTACTGCCATCGGGTGGCAAATTTTTGTGCAAACACAGCGAAAAGAATTTTATTTGTGAAAATGCAATCGAATTTAATGATGTGTGGTTTAAATATGAAAAGAACGATACAGATGTGATAAAGGGATTGTCGCTCAAGATAAAAAAGGGGAGTTTTCATTCAATCGTCGGCAGTAATGGAGCAGGTAAAACAACAGCACTATCGCTAATTTCAGGAATTAACAAGCCATACAGCGGAAAGATTTTAATAAACGGGAAAAAATCTTCAAAATATAGTAGCAACGAATTATTTTCGGGGCTTCTCGGCGTTCTACCGCAAAATCCGCAAGCTTTATTTGTAAAAAATACAGTGCTTTCAGATTTAGAGGAAATGCTAACGGGCAGTAGCGATGAAAAGCTTGAAAAGATTGAAAAAACTGCAAAGCTTACAGAAATAACTGATTTTTTTGAGCGTCACCCATATGACCTAAGCGTTGGCGAACAACAGCGAGTTGCTTTAACAAAAATTCTTCTTTTAAATCCAAAAATACTGCTTTTAGATGAGCCGACAAAGGGGCTTGATAATTCGTTCAAAAAAAAGCTATCAGATATAATCAGAAAGCTTTGCGATAGTGGCGTGACGGTTTTAATGGTTTCACACGATATTGAATTTGCGGCAAAATACACCGATTTTTGCTCAATGTTTTTTGATGGCACAGCGGTAGCAACCGACGAAACAAGGCGATTTTTCAGTGGCAACAGTTTTTACACGACTGCATCAAACAGAATGTCAAGGCACATTATAGACGGTGCGGTAACAGAGGAGGAGGTTATAGAAATATGCAAAAAGAACACTCCTCGTTAACAAAAAGAACGGTTTTCGAGTGCTTTTTAATATTAATTTTAATTCCTCTAACTATTGGATTTTCTATGGTTTTTTTAAATGATAGAAAATATTATTTCACAAGCCTTTTAATTATAATTTATACAATAATTCCTTTTTTTATAGCTTTTGAGGGGCGAAAGCCAAAGGCGAGAGAAATAGTTGTTATTTCTGTACTTTCGGCGATTGCAATAGTCGGCAGAGCTGTATTTTTTATGGTGCCACAGGTAAAGCCAGTCATAGCGATAGTGATAATCGCAGGTATTGCCTTTGGAGCAGAAAGTGGATTTTTAGTAGGTGCGATAACGGGTTTTGTATCTAATTTTTTCTTTGGGCAAGGCCCGTGGACACCGTGGCAAATGTTTTGCTTTGGAATTATAGGATTTTTAGCAGGAATTTTATTTAAAAAAGGAATGCTAAAACGAACAAAACTTTCACTTTGCATTTTTGGCGGACTATCAACGCTTATCATTTATGGTGGAATTATTAACTTTGGTTCGCTTTTAATTTCGGGGGCAAAACCGACAGCAGAGGCACTTTTTGCAGTTTATCTCGCAGGGCTTCCAATGGATTTAATTCATGCTTTTTCAACCGTTATATTTTTGTTTTTAATAGCAATGCCAATGCTTGAAAAGCTTGATAGAATTAAAGTAAAATACGGACTATTAGAATGAAACAAAATGTGTAGTGCAAAGCTTAATTGCTCTGCTCTGCACATTTTTAATATTTAGAACCCAAATTTTTGTAAAAAGCCAAAAAACACCTTTGAATTTGATTGCGTTTATGATATAATTTAGTTTAATAGTATATTAGGGAAATATCTCACAAATGGAGTTGAAATAAATGGCGAAAACCATTTCAATTATAAATCAAAAGGGCGGAGTTGGAAAAACCACCACTGCTGTAAATCTTTCGGCTGCTGTTGGGGCAATTGGAAAGAAAGTTTTGCTTGTTGATATTGATCCTCAAGGAAATTCTACCAGTGGATACGGAATTAACAAAAGAGGAATTAAAAATTCAACTTATAGTATGCTCGTTGGAAGTGCAAAGGCATCAGAAGTTTTAATAAAAACAAAGTTTAAAAATGTTGATGTGTTGCCATCTGATATGAATTTAGCAGGCGCAGAGGTTGAAATGATTGGGCTTGAAAAGCGTGAAAGCCTTTTAAAGCTTGCCCTTTGCGAAATTTGGAATGATTATGACTATATCTTTTTAGATTGTCCGCCGTCACTTGGGCTTATAACAATCAATGCTTTATGTGCGTCAGACACCTTTTTAGTTCCAATCCAGTGTGAATATTACGCTCTTGAGGGGCTTGCACAGCTTATGTCAACGGTTCGTCAGATAAAACGCCTTTACAATCCGCATATTGAACTCGAAGGGGTTCTTTTGACTATGTATGATGGTCGATTAAATTTAACCCAGCAAGTAGTTGATGAGGTTAAAAAGTTTTTTCCAAAAAAAGTTTATGCAACAACAATCCCACGGAATGTTAGGCTTTCAGAAGCACCGTCATTTGGCGAGCCTGCTATGTATTATGATAAAAATTCAAAAGGCTCAATAGCTTATTCTGATTTTGCAAACGAATTTTTAAAAAAACAGTGAGGTATGATTTATGAAGGGCATTAAAGCGGTTATTGCTATAATTCTACTTATTTCAGTCGTGTTTTCTGGTTGCGGAAAAAAAGAGTTTGAAACAGATACAACAGCAGGAACAACTATTCCTGTTTCGACTGAGCCACAAAGCACCGAGGAGGCAACAACAGCCTCACCATATCCTGAATTTGATTTTTCTGGAATAAAAATGGGAATGACAATTGAGCAGGTTCAAAAAAGAATAGGTCAAGAAGTGAAAGTTTTAGATAAAGATGGAAAAAAATATTTCATAAATCCATTTAAAGGAATAGACTGCCTTGATAAATCCATTCAAAAAGATGTTTGGTTTGTGTTTAACAAAGCAGGCGGACTTGATGAAATTCAATATAAAATCGAAAAAAAAGACAATTTGATTTTTGAAGATGCAGTCATTTTTTATTATAATAGGTTTGGCGATTATGCCGAAACTCACGATAATGTTAAAAATACAATTTGGAAATTAAAAGATGTTTATTTAGTTCTTTCAGCAATAGATGCAGGAAAATATGCGGTGTCATTTTTTGAAAGCAATACCTTTGAAAAAGAACATCAATATGAATATGAAATGTATCTAAAAATAACAGGTCAAAATAAAACAACTGTTGCAAAATAAAAACAGTTTAGAATAAAACAGGGGTGAAACAGATGGCAGGAAAAAAAGGTGGACTTGGTAGCGGTGGCGGATTTAATGCACTTTTTCTTGATAATTCCACAGAGGATTTAGGCTCGTCAGGGAGTGTAAAGCTTAGCCTTAACGAAATTAGCCCAAATCGTGACCAGCCAAGAAAGACATTTGAAGATAATTCTTTAAACGAGCTTGCCGACAGTATCAGAGAAAACGGAGTTATTCAGCCACTGCTTGTAAGACCGATGCCTGATGGCAGTTATAGGCTTGTCGCAGGTGAAAGAAGATATAGAGCGTCACGCCTTGCAGGGCTTACAGAAGTTCCCGTTACGATTAGAGCAATGACAGACGAAGAAGAAAGTGTATTCTCTCTTATTGAAAATCTTCAGCGAGAGGATTTGAATGTTATTGAGGAGGCACAGGGGCTAAAAACTTTAATCGATACCTATGGCTTAACTCAAGAAATGGCAGCGGAAAAAGTCGGAAAATCACGCTCGTCGGTAACTAATGCTTTAAGACTTTTAAATTTGCCAACAGAAATTTCAGACCTTTTAAGAGATGGAAAAATTTCAATGGGCCATTCGAGAGCGCTTCTTTCTATTGAGGATGAAGCTACAATGAAAAGCATAGCTGATATGATTGTTAAAGATGGAATATCAGTCCGTGAGGTTGAGCGTCTTGCAAGAAAAAACGGAGAAACAAAAAAATCTCCCGAAAAGCGAGTAAAAAAGAGAGATAAATATTTTGATGAAGTTGAATTGGCACTTTCAGAGTCACTTGGCAGAAAAATTAAAATATTTGTGGGCAAGGCAAACAAGGGAACGCTCGAAATAGAATTTTTTGGCAAAGATGATTTAGAAAAGCTTGCAATGTCACTTGATGAATAATAAAAATAAAAGTATTTGAATGGCTAATGCCGGAAAGGAATTAAAAAAATGCTTGATATTAAAGTAATTAGAGAAAATCCTGAAATGGTTAAAGAAAATATAAAAAAGAAATTTCAAGATGAAAAACTTGTAATGGTCGATGAGGTTATCGCACTTGATAAGGAGTTCCGTGACGCAAAATCAAGAGGCGACGCACTTAGAGGTCAGCGTAATTCGGTGAGCAAGGAAATCGGCGGACTTATGGCAAAAGGTTTAAAAGAAGAGGCTGAAAAGACAAAGCAAAAGGTTGCAGATATTGCAAAAGAGCTTGCCGATTTAGAAGTAAAAGAGGAAGAATTAACAGCCGAAATCAGAAAAAGAATGCTTGTAATTCCAAATATTATTGACGATAGCGTTCCGATAGGCAAAAACGATAGCGAAAATGTTGAAATCGAGCGTTTTGGCGAGCCATTCGTGCCTGATTTTGAAGTTCCATATCATGTTGACATAATGGAAAAATTCAGCGGAATTGACCTTGACAGTGCAAGAAAGACAAGCGGAAACGGTTTTTATTATCTTGCAGGAGATATTGCAAGGCTTCATTCTGCAATACTTTCATATGCGAGAGATTTTATGATTGACAGGGGATTTACCTATTATATTCCGCCATTTATGATTAGAAGTGATGTTGTAACAGGCGTTATGAGCTTTTCTGAAATGGAAAATATGATGTATAAAATCGAGGGCGAGGACCTTTATCTTATTGGCACAAGTGAACACTCAATGATAGGCAAATTTATCGATACATTTTTGACTGAGGACGAGCTTCCACAAACCTTAACAAGTTATTCTCCTTGCTTTAGAAAAGAAGTAGGAGCTCACGGAATTGAGGAAAGAGGAGTTTATAGAATTCATCAGTTTGAAAAGCAAGAAATGATAGTAGTTTGTAAGCCAGAGGATAGTATGGATTGGTATAACAAGCTTTGGAAAAATTCGGTTGATTTCTTTAGAACCCTTGATATTCCAGTTAGAACTCTTGAATGTTGTTCGGGCGACCTTGCAGATTTAAAGGTAAAGAGCGTTGATGTTGAAGCGTGGTCACCTCGTCAAAAGAAATATTTTGAGGTTGGTTCTTGTTCAAATCTTGGAGATGCACAGGCAAGACGACTTGGAATTAGAGTTAAAAGCAAAGACGGAAACTATTTTGCACATACGCTTAATAATACCGTTGTTGCACCGCCAAGAATGCTAATTGCTTTCCTCGAAAACAATATAAATGCAGACGGAACGGTTAGAATTCCAGAGGCACTTAGAATGTATATGGGCGGAAAAGATTTAATTAAATAATATCTTACAATGTGTGGTGGGAGAATGGCTTCCATCACACATTTTTTTTGTTTAATTACTAAAATTGTAAAACGAGTAACGGGGAGTGTAGGGAACGGTCAAGGCCGCTTTGCCTCTTTTATGCTTCCTCAAAAGGCAAGCTGTCGACCGCAGTCAACAAAAAGGAAGAAAATAAAAAAAGCCAATGGCAAATTTTCTTTTAGTTCTGTTTTTCAAAAAAAATAGGTAATTTATAACAATTTTCATACAAATTATGCGAAAATTTATTTTACGCTGTTTTTTATTATATAATTAAATACAATAAACACAAAAATATGGTTATTGCTAAAAAAATCGAAAATATTATTAAAAAGGATGGTCAAAATGAAAAAGAAGCTTAAACTCAGAGTAAATTCTATTCTAATGGCGGTATTAATGGTAGCATCGATTATCCCAATGGGAGCAATTTCATCGTTTGCACTTATAAGTGGGGATTATGAGTATTCTATTGTTTTAGGAACCGACAAAACCGCAAAAATTACTAAGTATAATGGTGCAGGCGGAGATATTACAATTCCATCAACGATTGATGGGTATAAGGTAACAGAAATAGGCAAAAAGTCATTTGAAAATTGCGCGGGACTTACAAATGCAAAAATTCCCGACACTGTAACAAGTATAGGTGAATATGCATTTTCTGGCACACCGTTTTATAATTCACTGCCAAATGGTGAAGTTTATTTAGGAAAAGTTCTTTATAAATATAAAGGCAAAATGCCAGCAAACACAGGAATAAACATAAAAGATGGAACGGTTTCAATTTCTGACTGTGCGTTTCAAAGTTGCACAGGTCTTATAAGCGTGACAATTCCTAACACTGTAATAAGTATTGGCGTGTCTGCGTTTTCAATTTGTACAGGACTTACAAGCATAAAAATTCCTGACAGCGTAACAAGAATAGGTAAATTTGCATTTAGAGGGTGTACAAATCTTACAAGTGTGGCAATGGGAAACAACATAACAAGCATAAGCGACTCTATATTTGAAAACTGCACAGCCCTTACAGGCATAATAATTCCAAATAGCGTAACGAGCATAGGCGACTCTGCGTTTCTAAATACCGCTCTTACAAGCATAATAATTCCAAATAGAGTAACTCATATAGGTCTCTGGGCGTTTTTTGGCTGTAAAGATCTTAAAAGTATAACTATTCCTGATAGCGTAACCTATATAGGCAGATTAGCATTTAGGGATTGCCATTTAGACTTAGTTATAAAGGCACCAGCTGGAAGTGTTGCTGAAACATATGCAAAAGATAATAACATCAAATTTGAATCCAATACAGCACCAACAAAAAGAGCCTTAGGTGATGTTACAGGCGATGGCAAAGTAACCTCTGGCGATGCAATTGCAGTTTTAAGAGCCGAGGCACAGCTTAAAAAATTAACAGCAGTAGAGTTTACTGCGGCAGATGTCGTAAAAGATGGTAGAGTGACTTCGGGCGACGCAATTAGAATTCTCCGCTATGAAGCACAGTTAATCCCATCACTTTAATTATTGAAAAGTATTTTTCTTCCAAAAAAGTGCTTTTAGAGAAGTTTTCAGGGCGAACAGACCTTTGTTCGCCCTATTTTCATCTTTTTTAAAAAAGTTGTTGTAATTAGGTAAAAAATTTGGTATTATATTAGCAGGTGTAGATTAATTTAAGGGAGGCAATAATTTATGAATATAGCATTAATGGCACACGACGAGAAGAAAGAACTTATGACTCAATTTTGTATTGCCTATTGCGGGATTTTGTCAAGACATAAACTTTGTGCTACGGGAACAACAGGTAAGATTGTTGCCGAAGCGACAGGGCTAAGTATAGATAAATTTTTAAGCGGTTCGCAGGGCGGCGACCAACAAATTGCTGCGAGAGTCGCTTGCAATGAAATAGATTTGCTTTTGGTTTTTCGTGATCCTCTTAACCCAAAACCGCACGAGCCAAAAGAAAACAATCTTTTAAGACTTTGTGATGTTCACAATATTCCGGTAGCTACAAATATTGCTACTGCTGAGGCTCTTATTCATAGCCTTGAGCGTGGCGACCTTGACTGGCGAGATATTGTTAATCCAAAAAAAACCTATTAATTTGAACGCTGATAGCATTCTTACAAAGTCGCTCTCTCATAGATTTTCATTTATCTGTGAGAGGGCAATTATATCTTAAATGGGTAAAAACCACTCTGAAAGGAAATATCATTTTATGGCTTTGGTTACTAATTCGATTAAAGGAACTCTTGACACTCTGCCAAGCAGCAGCTATAAGCTTCAATATATTGAAAGTGCAGTTAAGGAAATTGCTGAAAATTATGGCTTTTACGAAATAAGAACTCCGGTTTTTGAACATACAGAGCTTTTTAACCGTTCAGTTGGAGAAACGACTGATGTTGTTCAAAAAGAAATGTATACATTCACCGATAAAGGCGGACGCTCAATTACACTTCGCCCCGAGGGAACAGCCGGTGCAGTTCGTTCGTTTTTAGAACACGGGCTTTTTAATGAGCCACTTCCACAAAAGGTATTTTATTTGACATCTTGTTATCGCTATGAAAAGCCTCAAGCCGGTAGGCTTCGTGAATTTCACCAATTTGGTGTTGAAAGCTTCGGAGCTGCTACACCTGCGGCTGATGCTGAAATAATTGCGCTTGCAAACGAGGTCTTTAATTATTTGGGCGTTAATAACTTGTCAATTGAAATAAATTCGATTGGTTGCCCCACCTGCCGAGCAGAATACCATAAAGCTTTAAAAGAGTATTTTGCAGAACATAAGAGCGAGCTTTGTGATACCTGTTTATCTCGTTTTGATAGAAATCCAATGAGAATTTTAGATTGCAAAAGTCCTGTCTGTTCTGAAATAGCAGCAAAAGCACCTGTTATTACAGACTTTTTATGTGAGGATTGCAATGAGCATTTTGAATTAGTTAAAAAATATCTAAATGGTATGGATATAGACTTTAGCGTAAACCCTCAAATAGTTAGAGGGCTTGATTATTACACCAGAACAGTATTTGAATTTGTTTCAAATGAAATCGGAGCGCAAGGAACGGTTTGTGGTGGCGGTCGATATGATGGACTTATTGAGGAATTAGGCGGAAAACCACTTCCTGCCTGCGGATTTGCAATGGGAATTGAAAGGCTTATGCTTTTAATGGAAGCTCAAAAGTCAGAGTTCCCCGAGCGTAAAAAATGCGATTTATTCATTGCTTCAATGGGCGAAAATGCTAATATTAAAGCAGCGGCAATAGCGAATGACCTTAGAAATGAAGGCATTAGCGTTCAATTTGACACAGCATCTCGCTCGGTTAAAGCTCAAATGAAATTTGCTAATAAAATCGGTGCAGCATATACAATGGTTATTGGTGATAGTGAACTCGAAAACGGAATAATTAAAATTAAAAATATGGCTGACGGAATTGAAAAAGAAATTAATCTCTCGAATTTTACAGATGAGTTTCAAAGCGAAATAATAAGACAGGCAATGAGTGGATTTGAAAGCTTAGGTCTTGATGATATAGACATTTCAAATATTTTAGGAGGATTGTCATAATGGAAACAATGAGCGGAATGAAAAGAACCGACTATTGCGGAACTTTAACTGCTAAAGATATTGGCAAAGAAGTTACGCTCTGCGGTTGGGTAGCCAGACAAAGAGATTTGGGAGCGTTGATTTTTATTGATTTGCGTGACAGAACAGGAATTGTTCAGCTTGCGTTTAATGACAATACAGATAAAGAAATTTTTGAAAAGGCTTTTACTGCAAGAAGTGAATTTGTCTTAGCTGCAAAAGGTAAGGTTTGCGAGAGAGCTTCAAAAAACACTGACATTCCAACAGGCGAAATTGAAATAGAGGTTACAGAGCTTCGTGTTTTGGGAAAGAGCGAAACTCCACCGTTTGAGATTGCCGAAAAGTCACAAACAAGTGAAGTTACGAGGCTTAAATATCGATATTTAGACCTTCGCCGCCCCGACTTACAAAAGAATATTTTGCTTAGACATAAAATAACTAAAATCACTCGTGACTATTTTGACGAAAACGGATTTATCGAAATCGAAACTCCGATGCTTATTCGTTCTACTCCCGAGGGAGCAAGAGATTTCTTAGTTCCTTCAAGAATTCACAAGGGTAGCTTTTATGCTTTGCCACAATCGCCACAGCTTTATAAACAGCTTTCAATGGTTGCAGGATTTGACCGTTATATGCAGATTGCAAGATGTTTTCGTGATGAAGATTTAAGAGCAGACAGGCAACCTGAATTCACTCAAATTGACCTTGAAATGTCTTTCGTAGAAATGGAAGATATTCTCGCAATGGGTGAGGGATATATAAAAAGAGTGTTCAAAGAGGCAGTGGGAGTTGACATTTCAACGCCTATTCCACGCTTAACTTATGCAGATGCAATGAACAGATATGGTTCGGACAAGCCCGATACCCGTTATGGAATGGAGCTTATAGACCTTACCGATGAAGTTAAAACAAGCGAGTTTGTTGTGTTTAAAAGTGCCATCGAAAACGGCGGAACTGTTCGTGCAATCAATGCGAAAGATGCTGTAAAAACGCTCACGAGAAAAGAAATTGACAAGTTGACCGAATATGTCAAGGGAATTGGTGCAAAAGGTCTTGCATATATAAGAATGACAGACGATGGAATGAGCGCATCTTTCTCTAAATTTATGACAGAAGATGAGATTAGTCAAATTCTATCTAAAACAGATGCAAAGACAGGCGATGTTATTTTAATTGTTGCAGATTTAAACAAAAATCATGTTCTTTCAATTCTTGGCTCGTTAAGGCAAGAGGTCGCAAAGAAGTTGAATATTGTTCGTGAGGGTTATAATTTCCTTTGGATTACAGAATTTCCGTTTTTTGAATATGATGAAGAAAACGAAACTTTTGTTGCAATGCATCACCCATTTACAGCTCCGATGGACGAGTGTATTGAATATCTTGAAACCGACAAATCAAAGGTTAGGGCTAAGGCATATGACCTTGTTCTTAATGGAATTGAGCTTTCAAGCGGTTCAATTAGAATTACTGATCCAACACTTCAAAAGAGAATGTTCAGCCTTTTAGGGCTTTCTGATGAAGAAGCATATGAGAAATTCGGCTATCTCACAGATGCCTTTAAATATGGGCCTCCGCCACATGGTGGAATGGGCATAGGGCTTGACAGGCTTTGTATGCAGATGATAGGCTGCGACTCACTTCGTGATGTTGTTGCATACCCGAAGCTTCAAAACGCTTCAGAGCCAATGACGGAATGCCCTGCAATTGTTGACAGCGTTCAGCTTGCAGAACTCGGAATAAATTTAGCAGAATAAAACAAAGTCAAAGCCAAAGGCAAATTTGCCCTTGGCTTTTTTTATAGCATTTTCCCGCTTCTTCTGGAATAACCCCAACGCTTCCTCTGGAATAAACCCCAACGCTTCCTCTGGAATAAACCCCAACGCTTCCTCTGGAATAAACCCCAACGCTTCCTCTGGAGGAAGCTGTCGACCGCAGTCGACTGAAGGAGGGAGCAAATCAGATACAAGAAAAAACAGAGCAATGGTGAATGTAGGGAAGCGGTCAAGACCAATTTGCAAGGCTGATAAAACTCTAACGGTTCGATGTGGGCATCGAACCCTACAACTCATTAAATGTCATCTATCGGTTTAGATGATTTTTAACTAACAAAAGCGAATGTTACAAATACGCACATATGGGAAGATAAAAACACTCGCCAACTTCGAGTAGGGAGAGCATTGCTCGATTACTGGTGAGATTCTTCGCAAGCTCAGAATGACCGTTAATTTCGAGAAGGGAAGCGGTCTTGGCCGCTTTGCAAGGTTGATAAAACTCTAACGGTTCGATGTGGGCATCGAACCCTACAACTCATTAAATATCATCTATCGGTTTAGATGATTTTTAACTAATCAAATAAAATGTTGCAAACACGCATATTTGGGATAAAAAATTATAGCGTTTTTTTATTTTGAGAGATTTAACATTTCAAAATTTCTCTAAACCTGCGGTGTGCGCAATGCACACACCCTACACGGAAAACAGGAGATACGAAAAAACACCCATTCTACACTGAAAACAAAAAAACAGCAAAAAGCATCCGCCACTAACCAAAAGTTATTGCCGAATAAAACAAAGCTAAAGCCAAAGGCAAATTCGCCCTTGGCTTTTTTATCGCTTTTGTGATTTAATTTTAAAAGTTATAATCTATTGCAGCTCTTGAAATAGTAATTTTTGAAAGATATTTTGCTATTTCTTGATGTTGCGGGTGATTTTTATATTTTTCTAAATCCTGTTCATTTTCGACAGTTGCGACAAGCATTAAATCATAATTTTTGCCATTTGGGATTTCATTTTTTATCATTTCTAATGATTTTAATTCTGAAATTATTTGGGACAGAGCCTCTAATCCTAATTTGACAATTTCAATATTTTCAGCTTTAGATTTTCCTTCGCCTTCGCTGATTTCCCACATAACAATGTGTTTTAACATAATTCAATCTCCATTCTAAGCAAAAAATGACATATACCAATTTAGCATATTATTTCCAAAAAACATAGCAACAAAAATTCCAACAGCTAAGTGAGGGCCAAAAGGAACTTCTTTTTTCATATCGCCTTTTTTAAGCGTTTTGGTAATTCCAAGGAAGATAACACCGACAACTCCGCCGAGTATAAGTGCCAAAAGAACATTTTTCCAGCCGAGCAAAAATCCAGCGGCAGCCATAAGTTTAACATCTCCGCCACCCATTCCGCCAGTGAGATAACCAATTAAAAGCAAAATAACGCTAACGAGAAAAAATCCAACAATTCTTGAAATGAGGGCATTTATATTAAATCCATTTTTGATTATTTCGTCAATATAAAGAACAATTCCACCGAGAAGAACAGTTATCCACATAGAGTCTGGAATAATCTGATGTTTAAAATCAATAAAAACAATAACTATAAGCGCTGGGATAATAAGAGCATATGCAAGCATAGCAAGCGAGGGGGTGAAATTGCAGGCATAGCCATAGGCGAATAAATAGAGAAAAGCATTAAGTGCTTCTACAAACGGATAAATATAAGAAATTTTAGCTTTGCAGTATCTGCATTTTCCGCCTAAAAATAAAAAGCTGAAAAGCGGAACAAGGTCATACCATTTTAATTCGTGCTTACAGGTGGTACACATCGAATGTGCATCTCTATGTACAAAATCAAGCCCTAAAGGCATTCTGTAAATCAGCACATTTAAAAAACTGCCAATGCAAAGCCCAAAAAGAAAAACAAACACCGAAAGAATAATTTTAATCACTAAATATAATGTTTCAAGTTCCATAAATTATCAAATCCCTTTCAATTCTGCGAGAAACGAATAGCTATCTGTTAATATCTCTGAAATCTTTTACAACTCTAACTTTTTTTCTACGCCTTTTCTTTTTATTATTATGTCTTATTATAATTGAAAGATATATTAATAAAAGTAAAACTGTAACGCCTGCCAATATTTGAAAAATCAGCGAGCTAAATACATTTTTAAGAAAATCAAAAACTAAAAGAATACCGCTTACCTTAATATCTTCTGCCGCAACAAGATTAATGGTTGCGATTTCTGTTTCGGCATAAAGGATTTTGGCTTTTCCAAGAATATCACCTTTTTTGATAGGTGCTTTTACAACTGATGGCGTTTCTGCTTCGATTATTTGCATTTGAACGCTGTTTTCATTTGTGCCAATGGGAACAAGCGCAGAAACTTCTTTTTCGGGAACTAATCTAATATGGTCGACGCCCCAAGCACGCTTTACAGCAGAAACCTTTGCAATTTGAGTTGGATCGGCAATCTTTTTAAGCTTGATGTTTTTAAATGTCCAGTCGAGCATTTTTTTACAATCCACAAATGCAACATTGTCAATAAAAGTATCATTATTTATATCGATATAAGGCGCTCCCATAACAATAGCAAGATAATTATAGCCATCCTTGCTTGCCTTTGAGATGACGCACTTTCCAGCATTATCAGTGGTTCCTGTTTTTATTCCTTGTATATAATCGCAGTAATAACCTTTAAAAGAAGGGTTTTGCATTTGGTTTGTTGTAACAATATTTCTTGCAGGGCTTTTGTTTGTCGCAGGTACAATATATCTTACCGTGCTACAAATTTCAAGAAAATTTGGAAGTGACAAGGCATATTTCGTTATTATTGCAAGGTCTTTAGCTGTTGAATAATGCCCCTCGGCGTCAAGCCCGTGAGCATTGACATATTGAGTGTTTGTACAGCCAAGCCTAACAGAAAGGTCATTCATCATAGGAATAAAAGCATCAATACTGCCAGCAACATAATCGGCAAGAATATTTGCAGCTTCATTAGCACTGTGAACAAGCATACAATATAAAAGGTTTCTAACTGAAATTTGTTCGTCAGGTAAAAGCCCTGCCATTGAGCTTCCTGTACCGTTTAATTCTGTAATACAATATTTTTTAACAGTGACCATTTCGTCAAGATTTTTGCAATGCTCAAGAGTTAAAATAGCAGTTGTAATTTTTGTTAGCGAGGCAGGAGCAGTGATTTTATCTGCGTTTTTATCGAAAATAATTGAACCATCATCAAGGCTCATTAAAAGAACAATATCCGCCATTGCGTCAAGCTCTGAGTTATACGAGGCATGGACAGTTATAATATTAGAAAATGAAAAAATAAAAAATATTGCAAGAAACAAAGAAACGACTTTTTTCAACGATAATCCCCCTTGAAAACAATAACTAAAAAGTGTATTATATACATTACAGTATATCAAAGATAATTGCTAATATCAATTATAAGTTTCAAATTTAATGAGATATTATTAAAAAGTGAGAATTATGGATATTTTTTATGAGTCAGATTGGCATATACATACAAATGCGTCATATGATGCCGAGCTACCCGTCACTGAACTGCTTGAAAAAGCAGAAGAGGGTGGAATTAAACAATTTGGTATAACCGACCATGTGAATTACCCTTTTATGCTACCTCATTTGGAAAAATCGAGAAAGCAGTTTTTACAGCACAAAAAAGAGGGCTTCCATTTTGGAGTTGAGCTTACAACCCTGCCATTGTCACAATACAATTTTGCTTTAAAACATTCGGCAGACGCTGAAAATAGCAAAACATGGTTTGTTGGGTATATTCCTCCAATATTCAAAAAAGATGGCATTGCTTTATCTTTGT
>JAVVWP010000025.1:0-24528 GCA_036652055.1 Oscillospiraceae bacterium
GAAATTATCCTTATATATCAGCTCGCTCACTGTTACAAAGCTAAATCCTTTTTTTGAAAGTCTTTTTAAAATTTCTTTTAAAGCTTCGGGAGTATTTTTCACATCATTATGAAATAAAATTATTGAGCCATTTTCCGCTGCGGTGTCAACTCTCTTTACAATTTCAGCAATTTCAAGCCCTTGCCAATCAAGCGAATCTACTGACCACTGAATTGTTGACATCGAAAGTGAAGTTGCCGCCTTTATAGTATCATTACTATATGCCCCTGAGGGCGCTCTTAAAAGAGTTGGCATTGTGCCGATTGACTTTTTTATTTCTTCATTGCATTTCATTATATCGTTTCTGATTTCATCATATGAAAGCTTTGTATACTGCTTATGTGAATATGAATGATTTGCAATTTCGTGACCTTGAGCGTGAAAAGCCTTTACGCTATCAGGGAATTTTTTTGCCCAGTCGCCAACTACAAAAAAGGTCGCCTTTGCATTATACTGCTTTAGTATTTCTATAAGCTTGTTTGTATCATCTGCTCCCCATGCGGCGTCAAAGGTTATCGCTAATTTTTTTTCGTGAGTGCCAACGCAGTAAATCGGAATGCTTTTTTCTAAATCGTTAGTCACAGGAGTGACCTTTGGCTCTGATGCAATTCCTGCAAAAAGCACAGTCACCGAAAGAACCACCATAAATGCTATAAAAATTGTACGCTTAGTAATAATAAAATACCTCATTTTCTATCCCTCCACTTCAAATATATGAAATGGAATGGAAGAAAATGAGGCGTTTTTCATTAATTTATCCTATTCCTGGTGTTGTGTTTAAGTCTGGAACAAAACCAATCCACATTTTTCCTGTGTTGAATTGAAGTTCGTTGCCATCAGATGCCATAATGACAAGTCTTTCAGATGCTCCACCTTTTGACCAAGTGATTTTTTCAAATTTTCCATTAGATGCGTAATAACCTTTTCCGCCTTTTAAATCCCAATCCATATGCCCTGCGGAGTCGCCAACGGATTTAACATTAGTATATAAAATAACTACATTTGAAACTGCCATTGTTTTTCCGTTTGCATCTTTCATTTCTGCGGTATTCATATAGTTGTAATAAAGCTTATCTTCAGCATTATATTTGAATGTGTGCTTATAATTGTTTGAAAACTCGGCTGTAATTTGGTTGCATGTTCCGCCTGTCAAAACTTTTAACTCGGGACTGAATTTAAAAGGTGCCTTGTATGTTTCTTTTACTTCAGTTCTGTATTTTTTTGAATCTATTGCCTTGACAATATTTTCACCCGTTGTATAAGCTGTATGTTCACTTGAAACATTTCTTGATTTATCTCTTGCAAAATAGTTTCCCAAAACCATACCATCAATATCATCAACTTTGTCAGCTTTGATTTTATCATAAGCTAAATTGCTACCGCCAAAATGAACATATATAGCGTCAAGACCTTCAGCTACCTCAACATAATCATGCCTTGCACTTCTTGTTGGCCCGATTTTTGGTGCTTTTGAAACATCAGAAAATAGCCACATCATTCTTGTAATTCCGCCTTCGACTACGCCTTCGACCACAATATCAGGCGAGCAAAGCCCCCACTGAGGTCTTGCTGACGGTGAATTTTCAACCATAACAGCAACAGGTCGTTTATTAACTGCCGAACTGCTCAAATCGTCAAGTCCTGTGAGAGGATTTATGTTTTTTACGGCACTTTCAGTGGTCGGTACGCTCGTAGGTTCAGTGCTTACCTGATCAATTTTACCTTTTCCGCACGATGCAAAGGCTGTACCTATAAAAGCAACACATAGAATGCCAGACAATGCCCTCTTAATAATTGTTTTTTCCATATCCTAACATCCTTTCACACTATATATAGTTGATACTATATATTATTTTCTAATTTTACCATATATTTATTTTTTTTCAACCTATTTCGACAAAAAATTATAAAAAAGCCATTAGGTAATTTTTGTAATTGACCTAATGGCTCTAAATATTGGTTTTATTGCTTATTCTTCTTCTTTTTCTGCAACTCTTTCAGCGATTACTTTTTCGGCAACAGCTTCGGGAGCTTGCTCGTATCTTGCAAATTCAAATGAATAATAGCCTCTGCCTGCGGTAACAGAACGAAGAATTGTTGTAAAATCACCCATTTCAGCCATTGGAACTTCTGCGATAAGCTCTTGAATATTATCTTCTTCAGAAGGCCCCATTCCAAGAACTCTGCCTCGCCTTTTGGTAATATCGCCCATTATATCGCCAAGATTTTCATCTGGCATATAAGCTTTAAGCGTTCCGATAGGCTCAAGAATGGCAACATCTGCTTTTGGCATTGCATTTTTAAAAGCAATCGAGGCCGCAGTTTTGAATGCCATTTCAGATGAATCAACAGGATGATAAGAACCATCATAAAGAGTTGCTTTAAGCCCAACCATAGGGTAGCCTGCGGCAAATCCCTTGACAACAGAATCTCTAAGCCCTTTTTCAACTGCTGGGAAAAAGTTTTTAGGAACAGAACCGCCAACAACTTCTGTTGCAAAAACCATATCCTCACTATCGCAAGGTTCAAAGCGAACCCATACATCACCAAATTGACCGTGACCGCCTGACTGCTTTTTATGTTTTCCCTGAGCCTCTATTTTTTTGCGGACTGTTTCTCTATAAGCGACCTTAGGAACTTCTAAATCAACTTCAACCGTGAATTTGTTGCGAAGCTTTGAAACGATAACATCAAGATGTTGCTCGCCAAGCCCCGAAAGAATTTGCTCTCTTGTTTCTTTGTTTGTTTTAAAGCTGATTGTTGGATCTTCTTCCATCAATCTTAAAAGACCTGCGGCAACCTTTTCTTCTTCACCTTTTTTGCGAACCTTGACTGCCATTGAAAGGCAAGGTTTCGGAAAGTCAACTCCTTTAAGAGTTAAAATCTTTTTCGGATCACAAAGGGTGTCGCCAGTTTTTACGCCTTGTAATTTTGTGATAACACAAATGTCGCCTGCTGTAATTTCTTTTGCATCTTCTTGTTTTGAACCCTTTACAGTGATTATTTTGCCGAGTTTTTCTATTTCACCTGTTCTTACATTATAAGCGACCGTATCAGAATTAATTTTTCCTGAAACAACTTTTACAAAAGACATTTTGCCTACAAATGGATCTGCTATTGTTTTGAAACAAACAGCGGCAAGAGGTCCATTTTCATTACAAGGAAGTATGCTTTCTTCGCCATTTTCATATTTAACCATTTCGCCTGCATATCCAAAAGCACCTGGTGCAGACCACGCAAGCCCATATAAAAGCTGGTCAACCCCTGCTCCCGTAAGCCCTGAAACAGCATAAACAGGATAAATTGAACCGTCAAAAATGCCTATGCAAAGTCCTTTTAATATTTCTTCTTTTGTAAATGTTCCACCCTCAAAGAATTTTTCCATAAGCTCATCGTCAGTTGTGGCAACAGCCTCCATAAATATGGCGGTCATATCTTCAATAACCGAATCCTTTGGCATTGGAACTTTAGTGGATTTTCCTTCACTATCATATGAAAACGCCATTCCAGTCATAAGATTAACATAGCATTTTACAAGGTTGCCCTCCATATATGGAATAATCGTAGGGCAAAGCTTATTGCCATAAACCTCACGAAGTGCATCAAAGGTTTTATAAAAACTTCTGTGGTCAGAATCAGTTTTTGTAATTGCAAAGAATTTTGCCGCACCTTTTTTTTCGGCGGCTTTAAATGCTTTTTGAGTTCCAACATCAACAGAAGAACCTGCCGAAGTCACAATTAAAACTGCTTCTGCCGCACGAGTGGCTTCCGCTACGCCACCTTCAAAATCAAAAAGGCCAGGAGCATCTATAATATTAAGCTTAGTATTGTCCCATTCGATAGCTGCCATAGCAGACGAAACAGAGGACTTACGGCGTTTTTCTTCAGCATCAAAATCTAATACTGTGTTACCGTCAGCAACCTTTCCAAATCTATCAGTCGCACCTGAAATATAAAGCATTGCCTCACAAAGAGTTGTTTTTCCTTTGCCACCATGCCCGACAACGGCAATATTGCGAATATCAGTAGACGCATATGATTTCATAAAAAATCCTCCTAAATATAATATTACTGCCTTTTGATATAGTTTATAAATAATACATAATAGTTCAAGTCAGTATGCTCGAATTATAGCACAAATGACTAAAAATAGCAAATGCAAATTTGTAAATTTATAATATTATTTTTTTATAATTCCATAGGCGACATAGATGCCTGCAAATTTTGCCTTTATCCCCCTTTATTTCATAATAACGACCTTGAAAATTCACAAAATATCGACAATATAAAATTTAAAAAAATTTATTTAATATATACATTATTGAAAATGGATTAATATAAGGGTATAATGCTAAAGCGGCAAAAATTTAGAATGGTATCAGGAGAAAAACGATGGACAAAAATCACAAATTAGAATTAATGCCAATCAAAAAGCTCTTTTTTGAAATGGCAATTCCGACATTATTGGCACAGCTTGTAAGCCTGCTTTATAATGTTGTTGATAGAATGTATGTTGGCAGAATTGAAGGAAGTGGCTCGCTTGCACTTGCAGGTCTTGGCGTTTCGTTCCCGATAATTCTTTTAATTTCAGCTTTTTCAGGGCTTATTGGAATGGGCGGAGCACCAAGGGCCGCTATTGCAATGGGAAACAAAGACAATAATACAGCCGAAAAAATTCTTGGAAATTCAATAACAATGCTACTCGGTCTTTCGGTAATTTTATTTACTGCATTTTATTTTAGTAAAGATTTCATTTTAATGGCATTTGGTGCAAGCGCACAGTCGCTCCCCTATGCTTCTGATTATTTGACAATTTACCTTTATGGCACGCCATTTGTAATGTTGACCTTTGGGCTTAACATATTTATAACCAATCAAGGCTTTACAAAAATTAGTATGATTACTGTTATAATCGGCTGTGTGCTTAATATAATCTTAGATCCTATTTTCATTTTTGCACTTAATATGGGTGTTAAAGGTGCGGCACTTGCAACAATAATTTCGCAAGGCGTTTCTGCATTTTTCGTTATCGGATTTTTATTGTCAAAGAAGTCTACATTAAAAGTGCGGCTTAAAAATCTAAAACTATCAAAGGTTCTTGTAGGCTCGATTTTGTCGCTCGGAGTTTCGCCATTTTTAATGCAATCAACAGAATGCTTAATTCAGCTTATTTTTAATACAGGAATGCAAAAATATGGTAATGATAATTATGTTGCTCTTATGTCAATCTTTTTTAGTGTAACGCAAATTTTACTTATGCCAATGCAGGGACTTACTCAAGGCGTAAGCCCGATAATAAGCTACAATTACGGTGCAAAAAATATGGCTCGTGTGCGTGAAACATTCAATTTGCTTTTTGCAGTCTGCATAGGTCTTTCAGCGATTTCAGTTGTTTTTGCAGAGATTTTCCCAGGCGTATTAATAGGACTTTTCACTTCAGACGCCTCACTTATAGCCCTTGGAATAAAACCGCTTAGAATATTTGTATTCGGAATGGCGATTTTCGGCGCTCAATCTGCCTGTCAGCAAACATTCCTTGCACTCGGTCAAGCAAAAGTGTCAATGTTTCTCGCTGCACTTAGAAAAATCATTCTCTTAACTCCGCTTGCACTTCTTCTTCCGCTTATTCCAAAGCTTGGAATTTGGGGGCTTTTCATTGCAGAACCTGTCAGCGACATTTTAGCTACAACGACAACCATTATAATGTTTATTTTTATGAGCAAAAAGTTAGGATTTAGAAAAGAGAAAATTAAATAATAGCGTTTGAATTTAAAAAAATTAAAGCGGTAGATAAAAAATATCTACCGCTCATTTTTTAGTTAAAAATCATCTATTCTTATTTTATCTTTTTTATTACGAGTGATGGGAAAAATCCAAAAACTTTTCTAAAGGTTTTATGATAATCTTCAAAGGTTACCTTTTCACCAAAAGAGAGTATTTCCATCGGAATACCAAATGCTCTTGCAAAAGCACCAGTTTCAACAAGTCCGTTTTTTATATAGAAGTTCTTTCGTTTAATTCTTTGATTGTTATTTTCAGCGGTTTCATCTAATCTTTCTATCTCTAAAAAGATTTTTTTGCCACTATATTTTTCTTTAATTAATCGAATTGCCTCACTGCCTACACCATTTCCTCGGCAATTTTTATCAATCGCAAAATAGTCAATCAAAACACAATCCTCATAAATAGCTGTTATGACAAGCCCTAATGGTTTGTCGTTTTTTATTACTAAAATTTCAACAGTTCCTTTTTCTGCCTTTTTTTCTATGACATTAAAAGGCTTTTTTTCTGATTTTGGGAAAGCCTCGTCATAAATTTTTTTTATAAATTCAATATCATTTTGTGTTGCGTTAGCTAAAGTCATTTTTTATACCTTTCATATTTATTATTATTTTAATTTAGCAAAGCTTTAAAAATTCTTTTTAAGATTTAGGGGAACATCTTTTCCCTCAATTCGCTCTGCAATTCGTATAAAAGCATTTTTGGCATTTCTTGAAAGCTTAACCTCATTTGCCATTAATTTTATTGTTATATCATCTGGGATAATCCCTAAAAGTCTGACAAGTGTTCCGTCAACAACCTCATCAATATTCATTTGATAGTTTTCTATGACCTCATATCGGTCAAAGCGATTTATGATAAGTCTAATATCACAGCCGATTATCATTTCTTCTAATTTTTCGGCAGCCATTGCAGCACTTCTAACAGAAATCAAGTCGGGGTTTGCAACAATAATAAATTTGTCGGCTGAAAAGGCAGTTATTTCTAAAATGTCTGAAATTCCTGCTGGGGCATCAATAAAAATATAATCATAATCATTGTCAAAAAGCAGCGTCATCTCTTTAAAGCTTTCAGCGGTGATTTTTTCGTTTAGTTTAAGCGGTGGCATTAAAAGGTCAGGGTAATTCTTAGCAGTTTTTACAATAGCTTTTTCGGTGTCACAGCTTTTTTCAATAAGGTCGCCCCAATTAAAAATAGCATCATTCCCGACAGAAAGCAAAATGTCAAGGCAGCGAAGCCCCACATCTGCATCAATGCAAAGAACATTTTTCCCAGTTGCCGATAGTGCCTTTGAAAGCCCTGCTACAATTGAAGATTTGCCAACTCCGCCTTTTCCTGAGGCTATTAGGTATTTTATTGCCATTTTTGCCCCTCCTAATTTAGAATTGTATTGTATTCCTGCCCGTGATTTATATCACCTGTAACATTAAAATAAGCTTTATAAATATCAGCCATCAAGGCATTGGCAACAGAACCACCTGTTATGTTTTCAACTGCTAATGCAACAGCAATTTGAGGATCATTTGCAGGTGCATAAGAAATCATAAAACCATTGATTGTTTCAACTAATGCTCCATTAACTCGTGTTTTTGCCTGTGCTGTACCTGTTTTTGCAGCAATAGGAAACGGGAACTGTTTAAACTGAGCTGTTCTTGCACCAACTCTTGTCATTCCCTCTCTGACAATATCAAAATTCTTTTTGGAAAAGCCTGTTTCATTTAATATAACCGCGTCATTATTTAAAATAGTTTTAGAATAATCACTTGATTTCACGCTTTTAACAAAATGTGCTTTGTATCGAGTTCCATTATTTGCAAGTGTCATTGCATAGCTTGCAAGCTGAACAGGTGTGAAAAGGTTGTCTGACTGCCCAATAGCAGCTTGAACAGTATCACCAGGATACCATTGCCCTCCGTGGCGTTCTCTATAATCAATACTTGCAAGAACTCCCTTTGACTCGTCAAGCTCAACTCCAGTTTTTTCACCAAGTCCAAACTTTTTTGAATATTCATTCATTTTGTTAATCCCTAAAAGTCTGCCTGTTTCATAGAAAAAAATGTTGCAAGACTTATCTAAAGCTGTTTTAACATCAATGCTTCCGTGATAACCGAGGCAGGAGAAAGGTTGGTCTTTAAACTGTGTATAAACTCTATGGCAGGTAAAATTTGAAGTTTCAGTTATAATTCCTTCTTCAAGACCAGCCATAGCCATAGCACCCTTCATTGTTGAACCTGGAGCATATGTACTTTTGAGCGCTCTGTTCCAAAGCGGTGCAAGCTTGTCGTTAGAAAGAGTTTCAAAATCTTTATAATAATAATTAAGGTCATAGCTTGGATATGTAGCACAGGCTAAAATTGCACCTGTTTTTACATCAATAACCACTGCCGAGCCAACAGTCGGAACTGCAACCTTAGATTTATAGGTCGCAATAAAATTTGAAAGAGCCTCTTGAACTGCCTTTTGGAAAGGTGCATCAATAGTCAAAATAACCGTATCACCTTGAATAGGCTTTGTTGTAATTTCTGATGATTTATTGTTGTCAAGGTCGGTTGTTGTGCTTAAAACACCGTTTGTTCCTCTAAGATACTGCTCCATCGCACTTTCGATGCCAAACTTACCTATTTTATCGTCCATAGCGTATGCTCTTAAATCAATCTCGCTTTTTTGAGCAGCGGTCAGCTTTTCGTTTGCGCTGTCTTTTGTATAAGCGTCTTTTTTGCTAAGATATTCTTGCTGGCTTAATTTTCCTGTAACACCAACAATATGAGGTGCAATCGTTCCGTCAAGATATTGCCTGTCCGTCGTAATTCTTATATCAACGCCGATAAAAACGCTACTGTTTTCTTTTATTTTGGCAGCAAGCTCCGAGGTGACATCTTCTGCAAAAGTAAAAGGATTTTCAGCAGAAAAAGCTACTTTTTTAAGAGAAAAACATACTGATGCTATTTTTTTTGCATCTGCACGACTATAATTTTCAAGCTTAAATTTTTCAATAAGTCCTGAAAGGCAGTTTTCGGCAGTTGCATATTCATTGAGAAGCAATATGCTTTTTGATTTTAAAAGAGCAATATCAGCCTCGTCATTTTCTTTAAATACCGCATTGCCATTAGAGTCAAAATCAAGCGGTAAGTCGTCATTCCATTCAGCGCCATTTTCTTCAAAAAGCTTGATTAGAGTGATTATTACTTCATTTCTCTTTTCCTGTTCTTTAAGAGGTGGAAAATATGAAGCATTAAAAATTACAGAATTAATTTGCCTGTTAGTTACAAGAGAAGTACCGTTTCGGTCAAGAATATTTCCTCTTGCCGCTTTAATTGTGGTTTCGTCTGTTGACAGTGCAACTTTTTTTGTGCTGTACTCCTCACTATGAACAATTTGTATCCTAAAAAGGTCAGCAAAAAATATAGAAAACACAAAAACTATTATAGAAACAAATGCAATCATACGAATTCGCAAGCTTTTAGTTTTCATTTTTGCCTCCTTTGTAGCACAAGTAGATAGAGCTAACTTTAACAGTGAATTGATATATTTATTCTTCGACTTTAGTTTTATTCATAATTGAGCGTATTAAAAGATAAAAAATCGGGGTGAAAATTATTGAATAGATGCAAGACGGTAGATAATATCTTAAAAATAGATAAGTAACATCTGTCACGCCCTCGGCTATAATAAAAAATATAATGTAACAAGTTATATATATTATATGTGCCATAAAATTAAGTAAAAGTGCTGTAACAAGGTTGTTTCTCATAAGTAGGTTGATTAAAAGGCCGCATAATGCTCCGATTATCATAAGGAACAAAGCATTGTAGCCATCTCCCATTCCTGAAACTCCATCCCACAACGCACCTGCAAAAAGCCCGAACACAGCACCTGCTATTTCTCTTTCAAACATTCCGACACACACAGTTAAAGAAATAAGAAAGTATGCTCTTATGCCAAAAATTTCAGGGAAAAAGCCTTGAGTATTTTGCAAAATATTTCCTATTAAAAACAGTATGATAAATATAAAGCGTCTTGCAATTATTGTTTTTGTAGATTTACGCATCGCCCTTACCCTCAAAATCAGTAATAACAAATGCGTCTCCGACAGCACTAATATCGATTTCAGGCTTTACCTCGGCATAATAAGAAATATCGCCCTCTTCTTTATTAACAGCGGTAACTGTTCCTATAATAAGCCCTCTCGGATAAACTCCGCCAATTCCTGAAGTGCATACTATTCCGCCTGGGGCAACGCTTGTATCTTTAGCAAGATTTGAAAGCTTTAGAATTCCATTTATACCAAGCTTTGCAGTAGTTGTAGTGTAACCGATTTCACCTGTTCTGATTTCATATGCGGCTGTATTAATTTTAGGATCAACAATCGTCAAAACCACTGCCGATGTAAGAGAAACCTCTTTAACCACACCAATTAAATATTCACCGTGAATAACAGGATCGCCTACCTTAACGCCATCATTAGTTCCGCAGTTTAGAACAAACGAGTGGAACATATCGGCTGAATCTCGCCCTATAACAGTTCCTGAAACAAATTTAAAATCAGGATTTTTTTCTTTAACCTCTAAAAATTTTTCATAAGATTCAAGCTGTTTCTTGATTTTTTCATAGTCAACAAGCTTGCTCTGATAATCTGCAACTTGATTTTCAAGCTCGTCAATTCTTTTCATATATGATTTTGATGAAATAAATCCACCAGAAAAGTTCTCAAATTTATTTGCTACATATGATGAAAAGTTTTGAAGTGGCGAAAACACCGTGCTGACAGCGGAGGTAATAGGAGAAGAACCGCTGCTAAACGAAGCGGCGGCAATAACTCCTGCAAGTAGCAAAACTACTAATACAAGCAATATTTTAAACGATGTGCTTTTAAAAAAATATCGCATTTTTTACCTCAACTGAAATAATTAATCGTAACGCCTTTTTCCTGTAATTCCAATCATATCGCTTTCAAGGCACATACCTGTACCATCAACAACGCAGTCAAGCGGATTTTCTGCAACATGAACTGGAATTCTTGTTTCAACGCAAATAAGCTTGTCTAATCCTCTAAGAAGCGCCCCACCGCCTGTAAGCATAATTCCACGGTCAATAATGTCGGCAGATAATTCAGGAGGAGTTTTTTCAAGTGTTGAACGGATTGCATCAAGGATTTGATTAACAGGATCAGAAAGTGCCTCACGAACTTCCTCTGATGTGATTTCTATGCTTTTTGGCAAACCATCAAGAAGATTTCTGCCCTTAACATCCATTGCGCCCTCACCATCATATGGATAAGCTGAACCAATTTTGATTTTTATATCTTCAGAAGTTCTTTCACCGATTAAAAGATTATGCTTTTTTCTAATGTAAGCAATAATTGCTTCGTCAAAATTATCACCTGCAACTCTTGCAGATTGAGCAGTAACAATATCGCCAAACGATATAACAGCAACTTCGCTTGTTCCGCCGCCAATATCAACAACCATACTACCGATTGCTTCAGAAACAGGAAGCCCTGCACCGATTGCGGCAGCCATTGGTTCTTCAATTAGGCTAACATATTTTGCACCAGCCGAGCGTGCTGCATCGTGAACAGCTTTTCTTTCAACTTCTGTAACTCCCGATGGGATACAAATAAGAACTCTTGCCCTTGAAAAAGGCGAACTGCTTATAGCCATTTTTATAAATTCTTTTAACATATCTGAAGTGATTTCAAAGTCAGCGATAACGCCGTCTTTAAGAGGACGAACCGCAGTTATTGAACCTGGGGTTCTACCAATCATTTGTTTTGCTTTATTACCAACTGCAACAACCCTTTGTGGGTATGAGCTAACATCAACCGCAACAACAGATGGTTCACGGCTAACAATCCCTTTTCCCTTAACAAAAACTAAGGTATTAGCAGTTCCGAGATCTATTCCAATATCTTGTGAAAATAACATTTTATATCGTCCCTTTCTAAAAAACACACACAATTCACCAATGTACCCTTTATTATAACCTGTATGCTTAAATTTCTCAACAGGAAAAAAGTAAAATCTTTATCATAAACCATGTAAATTTGTAGTTAAATCGACTTTTTCAAGGAAATATTTAAAATTCGTTCAAATGCTTTTGAAAAAAGTGCAATTAATCGTCATCATTTATTCTATTTCTTCGCCAATGAAATAAATACTGCTGGGCTATCCCCTCTGTGCCTTTAGTGCATAAGGGCAGACCTTCTGGGTACATTTCAGCCATTATTCGTTTAACCCAAACATCAATCGGAAACGCATCAATTTTTAAAAATCCATAAAGCAATGTGCATTCTGCAACTTTTTTCCCTACACCTTTAATTTTTTGAAGCTCTTGCCTACCGTATTCTAAATCGCTTTTTGAAATTTTATTAAAATCAATTTCACCATTTGCAACCTTTGATGCTGCATCTAAAATATATTTTGCTCTAAATCCCGAACGAAGTGGTGCTAAATCCTCTATTGTCAGAGTTGAAAGCTTTTGCGGCGTCGGAAACGAATAAAATCCATCGCCCAAATCATCTCCAAAGGCTTCACACAGCCTTTTTATTATACCTTTTATTCTTGGAATGTTATTGTTTTGAGAAATAATAAATGAGCAAAGTGCTTCCCATGGCTCTTGTTTTAATATTCTAATTCCGAGGAATTCACAAGTTGCTTTTTTTAAATATTTATCTTTTTTATAATTTTTGATTATATCTTCATAATTGCGGTCAAAATCAAGATAGGCCCTTAAAACTTCTTCAAAATCTTTTTCATCTGCACCAAAAAATAAAAGTTCCTCCTGCGTTTCTGCAATTCTGAACACTCTGCCATCAACTACTCCTGAAAAAACGCCATTTTCATCTTTTTCCCATCTAAAGCACTGCCCACAGTCTAAAATTAAAGATAAATTGAAAACTTTAGGTTTTGCTATTTTAAATGTAGGATTTTCTATAATCTCACACACCATAATTCACTTACTTTCTTTTTATTCTGTAAAAATGCACAAAATTTCGAGTTATTTTTGTGATTAAAAACATGGGTAATTTTGCACAAACATTTTTTAACTAAAGCTTTTTTTGATTAGTCCTAAATGTATAATTGGTAAAGATCGTTTAACAATTAGTATTTGATATGTTTTTCACAATGGTTATAAACAATTACGAAAAAACGGGTGAAAGTTATTATTTTAATCGTTTTTAACCCTACTTATAAACATTTTGAACAGGGTTTTGAACATTTTTGAACATTTGAACATTATACTCATTGTATATTTTTTTCAAATAAAAGTTTGTGTAATATTCCATATTGACAAATTGTTTTATAAAGAAACACATTTCGATAGGTATATTTTATTTCCTCTTTCGCATAATAATACCATTAAATCATAAAGGAAGATAGCTTTGATAAAAGGAATTAATAAGCAAGTATTAGAAATCCACGATATTGGCTGTGAGTATTTTGAAAAGGCGATTTTTTTCGTAAAACCCGAATATTGCTCGCTTAGCGAACACTCTCTAAGAGAAAAAGCTGGGCTTTCAATAAAAGACCCGATGAAAGTGCCAAAAACAAGAAAGCAAAAGGCTAAAACAATTACGCTTTCTATTCTTAAATTATTTGCAGCCGCCGGAGCAGGAGCCGCAATAACCGCCCTTATTCAATAGTAAATCCCTCAAAGGTTTTAAGCTCTCTGCAAAGTCTTGAAAGCGGAAGCCCAACAACATTCAAATAATCTCCGTGAATTTCTTTTACAAAAAAAGCACCTTTGCCTTGAATGCCATAACTCCCTGCCTTGTCAAGAGGCTCATTTGTTTCTATGTATTTAAAAATTTCTTCATCTGTTAAATCAAAGAATATGACATCAGTCTTTACAGAAAAGATCGAGGATTTTTCTTTTGCTCTTATTTTAACTCCCGTGTAAACGCTGTGCGTTCTATTAGAAAGAGATTTTAGCATATTAAAAGCATCTGCTTTATCGATAGGTTTTCCAAGAATTTTGTTATCGACAGCAACCACTGTATCAGCGGAAACAATGATTTCATCATCTGCTAATTTAATTGCATCATTCTTTAAAGAGGCAAGATATTCTACTGCTATTTGCGCAGGCATTTCATATGGAAGCGTTTCGTCTATATCAGAAACCTTTACGGTAAAAGGAATTCCTACATTTTTAAGAATTTCACAGCGTCGTGGCGAAGCACTTGCAAGAATTAATGTTTTTTTCAAAAGTATACACTCGTTTCAATAATTTGTGATTTTTAAGTAAGATGTTATGCAAAAAGGGCAGATATAAAATCCGCCCTTTTATTAATAGTATTATTATAATGTTTTTGCAAGTTCCTTGATATAGTCTTTAAAATCTTCACCGATTTCAGCGTGACTTAAAGCAACCTCGCAGTTAGCTTTCATAATACCGAGCTTGTTTCCCATATCATAACGAGTTCCAACAAAATCAACTGCATCAAGCTGACCTTTTTTTGCAAGCATAACCATTGAATCTGTAAAATAAACTTCGCCGCTTTTTTTATCGGGAGGAGTTTGCTCTATAAGGTCAAAAATTTCTGGAGGCATAATAACTCTGCCCAAAATTGAATAGCAAGACATAATTTCTTCTTCGGTTGGTTTTTCAATAATATTGTGAACTTCCATTGCGTTGCCCTCAAGCGGAGCGACATCAAGGGTACAATATTTTGAAACATCTGCTCTTGGAACTTCTTTAACGCCAACAACGCCGTGACCATATTTTTCATATGCTCTGCAAAGCTGACCAATAACAGGATCTTCTGAAATAATAACATCATCGCCATACATAATTGCAAATGGCTCATTACCAACAAAGCTTTTTGCACATTGAATTGCATGAGCAAGCCCTTTTGTTTCCTTTTGGCGAATAAAATATATGTTTGCAAGGTTAGATGGAATAAGAACATCATCTAAAATTTTCGCTTTTGAAGGATTGCCTTTTAGATTTGTTTCAAGTTCAAATGCGTGGTCAAAATGGTCTTCCATAACGCCTTTGCCACGATTTGTAATTATGAGAATATCAGTAATTCCCGCTGCGACTGCCTCCTCAACGATATATTGAATTGCAGGCTTGTCAACAATATTAAGCATTTCCTTTGGCACTGCTTTTGACGCGGGAAGAACTCTCGTTCCAAGACCTGCGGCTGGTATTATTGCTTTTGTAATTTTCACAACATTCACTCCTGTTTTTTATAATAATTTTGTTATACTAATTTAAAATACTTAAAGTAGCATCTTGCTTAAAGCTGTCAATAATATCTGGTTTGCACAGAAAAATCCAAGCCATGAAAGAGCGCACATTATTCCTGATATTCCGCCCTTTCTAAATAACATAAACCTGAAATTTTCATCTGAATTTGAATTCTTTTTGATTTCTGCAACATCATTTTTGACTTTCTTTTTATAATGATAGTTTCCAAATAAGCCTGCATAAAGATGAACAGAAAGAGTTGCAACCGTTAAAATAATGTTTTCAGGAAGCATTTGCATTTTATAGGTTTCTCGTACAACATCCTCTTGAGTTGCATTTCCCTGATAAAACTCATAAAGCGTTTCAGATGTAGCTTGACTTTGCTCAAGCACATTTTTTGTAGAGCAAAAGCCTGTTATTACAAGCAATACAATCATAATTAAAAAGCCGACTGTGTGCATTTTTCTGTAAAAAAACCAATATGGAGAAAACAGAAAAGCCGCCCAGTTCCAAGAGATTTTGCTTCTCATTTTTTCCATTTTATACATTTTAGGAACATATCTGTTTGCACTTATTTGAACAAATTCTGCCGTGTCTGCAACAGTATTCCCACCAATTGTTTCTGATGGCGGAATTCGATTTACCCCATCAAAATATTGCCCGTTTGCTCCCGAGGGAATGGCTACTTTTGGTGCAACTGCTTGTTCTTTAAAATAAAGTCTTGTTCCACAGCTTGTACAGGCAGGCTCGTTCCCCGAATTTTCCTTGCCACAGTTTGGACAAAAAACAATAGTGTGTTTGTCGCTCTGTGAATTTTCTTTAACCTCTGCCAAAGTTTCTTTTAAAGCTGACTTTTCATAAATATAACCGCTTGCGTGAAGCCCGACATTTGCACAGTCTTTGTTGTTTAAATAGCAGCTTCTATGGTGTGGCGTTCCACAAATAGGACAAACGACAACATCATCATCTTCTGTAAATTCTTTTGCACAGATTGGACATTTTTCACCATCATAGCTCATATTAATCACCATTTTGCATTTGGCTTTTTTTGATTGCCAAAATTGTTCCCTTTCATAATTAATACTTTAAATTTTAAACTTTTATATCAACTTCAAGACCTAAACAATCTTTATATTTTTCTAATACAGGCTTAACATCATTTGTGAGAAATTCAATAACCTGTTTTGGCGCTCTGCCAATAAATTTAGATGGAATCATTTCTGATTTTAATTCATCTAATGTAAGCGAAAATGCAGGATCATTAGCAATTCTTTCTAACAAATCATTTGGTTTACCCTCGGTCTTGACAACTTTTCCGGCTGCCATTGAATGAATACGAATTTTTTCGTGAAGCTCTTGCCTGTCGCCACCTTTTTTTACAGCCGCCATCATAATGTTTTCAGTAGCCATAAAAGGAAGCTCCTCGTTAAGTCGTTTTTCAATCATCTTAGGGTAAACAACCAATCCGCTGACAACATTTATGTAAAGCTCTAAAATCGCATCAACTGCAAGAAATCCCTCGGCAATACTTATTCTCTTGTTTGCAGAATCATCAAGTGTTCTTTCAAACCATTGAGTTGCCGCAGTCATTGCAGGATTTATTGTGTCCGCAATTACATAACGAGCAAGTGATGCTATTCTTTCACTTCTCATTGGATTTCTTTTATATGCCATTGCTGAAGAACCAATTTGTGTCTTTTCAAAAGGCTCTTCCACTTCTTTTAGGTGCTGAAGCAATCTTAAATCGTTTGAAAACTTATGTGCAGATTGAGCAATTCCACTCAGCGTTGAAAGCACTTGACTGTCAAGCTTTCGTGGATAGGTTTGCCCTGAAACAGGGAAACATTTTGAGAAGCCCATTTTTTCTGCGATTTTTATATCAAGTTGTTTGATTTTTTCATCATCACCGTCAAAAAGCTCAACAAAACTTGCCTGCGTGCCAGTTGTTCCCTTTGAGCCGAGCAATTTCATTTGAGATAGTTGAAATTCAACTGCCGACAAGTCCATAAGCAAATCCATCATCCAAAGAGTAGCCCTTTTGCCCACGGTTGTAGGCTGTGCAGGCTGAAAATGTGTAAATGCAAGGCAAGGCAAATCTTTGTATTCAAAAGCAAAGTCCTCTAATTTATCAATTAAATTAACAAGCTTTTTAAGAACCAGATTTAGCCCCTCGTTCATAATAATAATATCGGTATTATCGCCAACATAGCAAGAAGTTGCGCCAAGATGAATAATTCCTTTTGCCTTAGGGCATTGCTCGCCATATGCGAAAACATGGGACATAACATCGTGTCTTACAATCTTTTCACGAGCCTCAGCAACCTCATAATTAATATTATCAGCATTTGCTTTTAACTCATTAATTTGTTCATCTGTAATGTTAAGCCCTAATTCTTTTTCACTCTGGGCAAGAGCAATCCAAAGTTTTCTCCATGTTCTGAATTTAAAATCAGGCGAGAAAATATATTTCATCTCTTTGCTTGAATATCTTGAGTTTAAAGGACTTTCATAAACATCTTTCATTATTTTCACTCCTGTGTCTTTATTGTAGAGGCGAGCTGTGTCGCCACTTATTTATCTAATGCTGGTCTGCGAAGCTTTATATGAACATCTCGAAGTTGCTGCTCTGAAACCGTATTTGGAGAACCCAAAAGCATATCTTGAGCATTTGAATTCATTGGGAATGCAATAACTTCACGAATATTTTCTTCGTCTTTTAAAAGCATAATCATACGGTCAACCCCTGGAGCCATACCGGCATGAGGTGGAGCACCATAATGGAAAGCATTAAAGAGTGCGCCGAAACGCTTTTCAACTTCGTTTGCACTATAACCTGCAAGTTCAAAAGCTTTTACCATAACCTCAGGCTTGTGGTTACGAACTGCTCCTGATGAAAGCTCAACACCATTGCAAACAATATCATATTGATAAGCCTTGATTGTAAGCGGATCTTCATTTAAGAGTGCATCCATTCCGCCTTGTGGCATCGAAAATGGATTGTGAGTGAAATCGAGCGTTCCCTCGTCATTTTTTTCATACATTGGGAAATCTGTAATAAAGCACATTTCAAATCTGTCTTTATTAATAATTTCCATTCTTTCGCCAAGTGCAGTTCTAATTTGACCTGCAAGCTGATTTATAACTTTTTTGCTGTCACAAATAAAGAACAATGTATCATCAGTTTTAAGCTTTAAGCTTTCTGTGAGTTCTGCCTTTTTTTCGTCGCTCAAGAATTTAGCAATAGGTCCTTTAAATGAGCCATCATCTAAAACAGTAAGATAGCCAAGACCTTTCATTCCGATTGACATTGCAAATTCAAGCATCTTTTCAAAAAACGACTTGCTCATTTTAGCACAGCCACCTGCAACAATTCCACGAACAGGCTTGCCCTTAAACGGAGCAAAATCAACTGTGCTGAAATATTCAGTGAGGTCACAAATTTCAAGCGGATTTCTAAGGTCAGGCTTGTCTGTGCCATATTTAAGCATTGCTACTTCATATGGAATTTTTACAAATGGGGCAGCACTAACAGCTTTTCCATTTCCAAACTCTTTAAAGGTATCATAAAGAACTTTTTCTGCAACAGCAAAAACATCCTCTTGAGTTGCAAATGCCATTTCAAAATCCAATTGGTAAAATTCACCAGGTGAACGGTCAGCCCTTGCATCTTCATCTCTAAAGCAAGGTGCTATTTGGAAATATTTATCAAATCCCGAAACCATAAGCAATTGTTTAAACTGCTGTGGTGCTTGAGGCAAAGCATAAAACTTGCCCTCATGCTTTCTTGACGGAATAATATAATCTCTTGCACCCTCAGGTGATGAACAGGTGAGAATTGGCGTGTTTATTTCAGGGAAGCCCATACTCTCCATCTTGCTTCTAAGATAACGAACTACCTCTGAACGGAACAAAATATTATCGTGAACCTTTTTATTTCTAAGGTCAAGGAAACGATAAGTAAGACGAACATCTTCACGCGTTTCAGTAGATGTTTCAATGTCAAAAGGAAGTGCCTCTGAACAATTTCCTAATATTTCAACCGATGAAACCTTAACTTCAAGTTCACCCGTTGGGATTTTTTTATTAACTGTTTCTTCGTCACGCCTAACGACAATTCCCTCAACAGAAATAACACTTTCCTTGTGAATTCCGTTTAAAAGCTCATCATTATTGATAACAACCTGTGTAACTCCGTATTGGTCGCGAAGGTCGATAAAAGCAACACCACCGTGGTCACGGATTGTGTCAACCCAGCCTGCAAGCAAAACTTTTTCTTCAAGATTTTGAAGGGTTAGTTCGCTACAATTATGTGTTCTGTATGCCATTTGAAAAATACATTCCTTCCAATCATAAAATAACCTATTATATAACAATCAATTATATCATAAGATGCTTTCTTTGTATAGTCTATTATTGCATTTAGCACAAAAAATGCCCACAAAATTCTAATTGAAAAAGCTTCTTATTTGTGTTATTATATAATGACTAATAAGCAGGAGGTAACTCGGATGTCAAACAACAAGAAAATCATTGTTACAGCATTAATTCTTTGCCTTGCCGTTATAGCGACCTTATCAGCCTGTAAAGGCAAAATGGCAGGTGGAACAGAATCCGTTGTGGTAACTGATGCAAATGGCGTTCCCATAACTGATAAAAACGGTGAAGCTATGACCGTGATGCTACAAACAACAATAGTTGAAATCACAAATATAAATGGCGAAAAAGTTTATGATGAGGACGGAAAAGTTAAAACCTCTATTAAATATTTACCTCAAGATGTCGGAGTTCCTGTAACTAATGAAAATGGCGAATTTGTTACAAACAGTAAAGGTGACATCGAAACAACAATGATTACAATTCCTCCAACAGCTGGTTCTCCTGTAACTTCAAATGTTCCACTCACCGATTCAAACGGTGAGGTTATTACTGATAAAGATGGTAATCAAATTACTTATCCAATTGTTTCAAGTACAAATCCTGCAACCCCTGGTGATAACAACGCAAACTGGGGAGCTACATTTGGCGGTTCTGGAAACGATGAGTTTATTGATACCGCAAGCCTCTCTGACGGAGGGTTTATCTCAATAGTTAAATCAAATTCATCTGACGGAAGCCTTAAAGGTCTTGTTGGTGACAATGTTATGCCTGTTATGGTTATAATAAAATATAACAAAGATTGTCAAATGCAGTGGCAAAAGGTAATCGGTGGCGATGCTGGAATTCTTTTTTCATCACTCTGTGTTGATGCAAAAGATAATATTTTTGCAGTTGGCTATTCGCAATCAAAAAATTTAGGGTTCACTAATCAAGGCGATTATGATGGTCTTATATATAAGTTTAACAACAAAGGCGATGTTCAATGGGTTAAAAACTTCGGTGGCACAAAAACAGATACCTTTGAAAGCATTGCTTTAGCCCCTGACGGTGATGTTGTTGTTGTAGGCTTTACAAATTCACCTGATGGCAGTGCCGAAAGTTTAGCACTTTCAAAAGGCGAAAGCACTCCGATTTTGCTTAAATTTTCTCCTGATGGAACTCAGAAATATGTTAAATCAATAGGTTCAAGCGGTGACACACTCGTTGATGTTACAGTTGCTGAAAATGGTGATATTTACGCTGTGGGCAACTTCTCATCAGCTACAAATAAAAGCATACTCAAAACAAAAGGTCGTTCAGATTGTGGAATTATAAAGCTTGATAAAGACGCAAATGTTAAATGGGTTCAACAATATGGCGGATCTGACATTGACAGTGCAAATTCAATCACTCTTGGCATAGGTGGCGGCTGCGTAATCGCAGGTAAAACAAAGTCAACCGATGGTGACCTTCAAGAAATCGGCAATCAGGGTGGTTATGATGCTTTTATAACTAAGTACAATGATGACGGTTCTCTTGGTTGGAGGAATGTCTTTAGAGGTTCTTTTGACGAAGAATTTACAGAGATTAAACTAAATGGTAACCAATATACCTTATCAGGATTTTCTTTGTCTGGAAATCGCAACTTTAAACCACTTGGCAATCGTGGCGGAACAGATGCTTTCCTTGTTAATTTTGGCGAAACAGGTCGCCCTACATCAGTTCAAAGTTATGGCGGAAATTCCGACGATAAATTCAAATCTTTCTGTATTTTAAAAAGCGGGCAAACAATTGCTTGTGGCTCAACCCTTTCCAAAGACGGCGATTTAATTGGTTCAAAAGTTCAAAGTGATGGGATTAATACGGTTGGTATGATTGCAAGATTTAAGTAAAGGATTTTTTAAATGGAAAATAGCAGCCTTACCGGATTTATTCCAAAATCTCATAATTATCTTTGGCTCTTTTACAGAGCAGGTTTACTGCTTTGGGGAATATATGGGCTTTTTCATGGCTCTGTTGTTGAATTTATACAAGCGATTTTTGCTATCATCTTTACTCACCTTTGGGATTTTTTTCAAATCTTTGGTGGAAAGTCATTTATTACTAAAGTTGATTATATGTCGCAAACAATGCTCAACACTTTCATTTTCATTGGCGTTGTTATTGGCTCAACCCTAAACAACAGAACTGATTTTCACGATTTTGACATCGTAACTCACTTTTTTGCAGGCTTTATTTCTGCATGGTTTGCCTATGACCTTGCTGTGATTATACAAGGCAAGCGAGGAAAGATTTCCCCTGCACTCGCTTCAATTTTTTGTCTTTGCTTTGCCCTTTCGATTTCTGTTGGCTGGGAAATTTATGAGTTTTCTATGGACAGAATTTATGGAATGCAGCTTCAACGCTCTATTCCAACATCTGAAATAGGGCTTCTTGATACAATGTTTGATTTTATTTGTGACGCAATTGGTGCTATCATTGGTATGTTTTTGGTTGCTTTTTATAAAAACGGATTATTGGGAAAACATAAGAAAGAATTAAGAGCAAAAATTAAAAAAGAAGAGCAACTCGAAGAACTAAAGAACCGATTACTGGAGGATTATTTAAATGGCAATGACCAAAATATCAACTGATAGCCCGGCAGATATGCCAAAAGAGCTTTGCGATAGATATAAAGTCAGAACAATTCCGCTTCATGTTATCCTTGATGAAAAAAGCTATGATGACGGTGTAACTATTGTTCCTAAGGATATTTATAAATTCTATGATGAAAATAAACTTTTGCCAAAAACTGCAGCAGTTTCAGTTTCTGAATATGAGGATTTTTTTAGTGAGCTTACAAGTGGTGGTAGCTCTGTTGTTCATATATCTCTTAGCAGCGAAATATCTTCAACTTTTCAAAACGCTTCTATCGCCGCAGCCGAATTTGACAATGTTTTTATTGTCGATTCAAAAAGTCTTTGCTGTGGAATGGCACTTCTTGTTATTAAAGCTGCTGAAATGGCAGAAAAAGGTGTGCCTGCAAAAGAAATTGCCACAGAAATAGAAAAACTAAAAACAAATGTAAAAACAAGCTTTATTTTAGATAATCTTCTCTATCTTCATAAGGGCGGTCGCTGCTCAGGCGTAGCTGCTTTTGGAGCTAATGTCTTAGGTATAAAGCCTTCAATTGTTATGAATGACGGTGTTCTCACGGTCGGCAAGAAATACCGTGGCAAGCTTGAAACCTGCCAAGTGCAATATATGCACGATGTTTTAAAAGCAAACAAAGGTAAAGTCGATGACAGCCGTGTTATTCTCGCAAGAACCGATGGTGTTTCTGATGAGCAGATGGACTTGATCGCAAAAGAAATCGTCAAAATCGTTCCGTTTAAGGAAGTATTAATGGCATATGCTGGCTGCACAATCACCTCTCACTGTGGGGCAAAAACATTTGCAGTTCTGTTTATGACAAAAAAATGATAAAGGGTGGCATTAGAATGAAAAAAACTATATCAATATTAATTTCAGTTTTGATGTTAATTCTTCTGTTTTCATCATGCTCTATGCCCACTAAAGCTAAGGTTAATGGCTCTAAAATTTCAAACGGCGTATATGCCTATTTTTTAGCAGAGGCACAAAAAGAAATTCCTGACTCCTCAGAAAGCGAAAAAAAAGCACTTGCAAATTCTTTGCTTTGCAGATATGTTGCAATTAATTCGCAATTTTTAGCCGAAAAGCTTTCTCTTACTACTGCTGAAAGGTCTGTTATTTCTCGTAATGTCAATTCCTATTGGCATCTTTTTGAAAAGCATTACACCGAAAACGGAATTTCAAAGCAGGACCTTTTAAAAATTGAAGAAAGCAAAATTTATGAAAATATGCTTTTAACAAACAGATATTCGCAAAATGGGGCTTCGCCTATTGATGAAACTGAACTGAAAAAGTATTTTAGTGAAAATTTCATCGCATTTAAGTCGCTTACAGGATTTTTAACAACTGTTAATAATAATGGCGAGGCTGTTCCTTTATCAGAAATCGAAAAGGCTAATCTTTCAAAGAAGTTTGAAAGTCTAACAGCTAAAATCAATGACGGTTCGCCAATTGATGAAGTTTGTGCCAATATCGACAACGCAACTTTAAGTTCAAAAGTCGTTGTCATAAACAGGAATAGCAAAGAATATCCCGAAGGGTTTTTTGATGCAGTGTATGTAGCTGAAAACAACAAAGCAAAATCGTTTACAATCAATGATTATGCTTTTATAGTCTATCGTGAGAATATAGAAGATGAACAGTTAAATCTCTTTTCTAACTATAAAACTGAATGCTTAAAGGCGTTAAAAGGCGAAGAATTTAAAAAGGTTGTTGACGGTTGGACCGCCGCTTATAAGGTTGATTAATATTTAAAATATAAATAACAGGAAAGGCACTATACATAAATTGCGATTGGCCTTTTAAGAGCGATTGCTATTTTGTATGATATTGGCATTTATAATGAGTAAATCAAAAACAAGCTTGTCAGCAAATGAATCTTTCACGCAGGTTGCAAAATTTGTTGCATTTTCTCTTGGCGCAGGAATTATTCAACTTGCGACCTTCACTTTATTGAATGAAGTATTTAAGCTTAAATACTGGCCCTCGTATTTAGTTGCACTCACATTGTCTGTTCTTTATAACTTCACTGTAAACAGGCGATATACCTTTAAATCTGCTACAAACATACCAATAGCGATGCTTAAAGTCGCACTTTATTATTGCGTGTTTACTCCTATTTCAACTATCGGCGGAAACTTCTTTACTGAAAAAGGCGTTAATGAATATATCGTTTTGGCGATTACAATGCTTTTGAATATGTCAACAGAATTTTTGTTTTGCCGTTATGTTGTTTATAAAAAATCTATTAATACAAATAATATTGCAAATAAAAAAGATTAAATCAATAAATAAACTGCTATGATTTACCATAGCTTGTAACACAAAAACTCCACGCCATCTTTATTAGATAGCGTGGAGTTTTTTGAGGCGTTCCTTTTTTTGCTTGCTCTTGGAGAATGTTTTCCGCTTCCTCAAAAGGCAAGCTGGCATTCGCAAAGGCTTGAAGGAGGGAGCAACTAAGAACCAAGCAAAAACAGAACAATAGTGAATGTAGGGAACGGTCAAGGCCGCTTTGCAAGGTCGATG
>JAVVWP010000026.1:0-240 GCA_036652055.1 Oscillospiraceae bacterium
TGAAAATACAGAGGTGTATTTTCTTTCGCCAAACAAATGAAATCCAATTTTCATAATAGGCTTTTTAAGTGCATTAGGAGCTATTTTTGCAATAAGCATTTTTTCTTCTGAAACATTTGTGCTTACACCTTTTTCGAGGTTTTCTTTTGTAATCAATTTTCCACATTGCTCTTTAATGCAGGCGATGATTTCGGGCAGCTCTTTGCAAGAGGTTGGATCAATTTCAACATTAATAAATGA
>JAVVWP010000026.1:250-24432 GCA_036652055.1 Oscillospiraceae bacterium
GCTTCGCAGGAAATCAAACATGCTAATAATCGAAGCTCTTCTTTTGTATAAGAATCCTCTTTTGTTTCCTTTACAGCCTTTGCAGCTGCCTTCTCCGTGGTCTTTTTAATCTTCTTTTTTGTTTCTTTTGTATTGCTATCTTTAAAATATTGTTGCATAAAGCTAAGGGCATAAACACTCGTAAGATATTCATTTATAGTGCAGTGATATTTAAGATTAATTACTTGCTTTAGCTTGTCAATAGGAATATTACCGCTTGTAACATTCAAATAATTCTCTTTTTTAGGGGGAAGAAACTGATAAGCATCATTTTCTTTTCGACTAAGCTTTAATGATTTGTTATAAAGATTTTGATAATCATCGTGAAGCTCGGTATCTAAAGGAGTTTGGTCAATATCTAAAACTCCAAATTGCTTTTCTATTTCAAAGCCTTGAATTTCTAAATATCTTGCAATAAGAGTTTTAAGATATACAGATGAGCCATGCCCATCGGTTACTCCGTGAAAAAACTCAACTGAAATTCGATTGTCACGATATAAAACTCTAAACATTGGCTTGTCATAATTTCCAATAGCAAGAGGGCGACAGGGGAAGTCCGTTTCTTTTCTGACTATATCATAATTTTCAACGCCTTGTAGATAGTCCCAAAAAAAGCCTTTATAAAGTTGAGAATAAAAGGCAGGGAAGCGTTTAGCAAGGTCGCAAACAGCAGTTTTTAATACAGGAACATTTATTTCTTCTTTCATATAAACAGAAACTCTGTAAACTGCATTCCATTTTTTTGTCATAGCGGCAGGGTAGATTTTTGCTGCATTGTCTAACTTGAGCATAATATTGTTCATAAATTTTTTTCTTCCTTTGACAATAGTCAAAATTTTTAATTATGCCGCAATTACCATTTTGTTTGTCTTGAGCTTAAAGTTTATTCCGTCATTTGCTATTGTGTTAAAAAAGAAGTCTTGAACTTCTGTGCTTTCTGTAACCGCTGAAAGTGTAACTGTAAGGTTATTTTTAACACCGACTGCACTTGCATAAATTCTATTGAGAAGCGTTTCACCAATAATGAATTCAAAATTATCAATATGAGGTTCCATAGATTGAGGAACTTTTAAAAGCCCAACATTTGAAAATACAGAGGTATATTTTCTTTCGCCAAACAAGTGAAATCCAATTTTCATAAAAGGCTTTTTAAGAAAATTTGGTGCAATTTTTGTAACAAACATTTTTTCTTCAGCAACATTTGTGCTGACATTAAGCTGAAGATTTTCTTTTGTAATCATCTTTGAATTCTTTTGTTTTATAATTCTAATTGCATCAGCAAGAGTTTTACACTCTTTAGGATTAATATCAATATTTGCAAATGAGGCAAAATTTCTAAGAGTGTCTGAACCAAAATAAGGTCTTAAATTCACAGGAATAGAAATTTTAACGACTTTCTTTTTCGATTTGCTGTTATCTTTATTATATTGCTCGATGAAAGCTAATGCATAAATTCCAGCAAGATATTCAGTAATTGTACAATTATATTTTAATTTAGTAATTTTCTTTAATTCGTCAATTGGAATAATTCCGCTTTTAATTTGCAAATAGTTTTCTTTTTTGGCAGGTAAAAACTGATAGGCGTCATCTTCTTTACGGTTTGACTTTAAATCTTTGCGATAAAGCCTTTGAAATGAGTCCTCAAGTTCGCTTTCACTTGGGGGAGTGTTTATATCAAGAACCCCGAATTGCTTTTCTATTGTAAAGCCTTGAAGCTCTAAATATCTTGCTATAAGAGTTTTAAGATAAATTGTAGCGCCAGTGCCATCTGTAATACTGTGAAAAAATTCAACTGCTATCCTGTTTTCACGGTAAAGAACTCTAAACATAGGCTTATCAAAATTACCTACTGGCATTGGGCGGCAAGGACACTGCGTGTCTTTTTCTACTATATCAAAATTTTCAACGCCCTTTAAGTAGTCCCAAAAAAATCCTTTATAAAGCTGAACATAAAATGATGGGAAGCGTTTAGCAAGGTCACTTACAGCTTGTTTTAATGAAGCTGAATTAATATCATCTTTCATATAAACAGAAACTCTGTAAACAGAATTCCAATCTTTTGTCATTGCAGCAGGATAAATTTTTGCAGCGTTGTCAAGTTTAATCATTGTTTTGTTCATAATTACAATCTTCTTTCTTGCCTTATTTTGGCTATATATTTATTATTTGTCAGTTGTCTTTTTAAAATCTTTGCTTTTCTTTGTCTTGACTAATAATAATAAATTTAAGCCGGTTGCACAAGAAAGTTTAGGTGCGATTGAAAAAATACCCGCTACTTTGAGTGTCAGAAGTTTGGTTGCGGCGAAGAAAAAGTATAATTTTATAAGATAATAGAAAATTACCACATAAATGTTGATAAATTGTGAATAAAAATAGTTTTTTTAAAATATTTATTATTTTTTTATTTTAATATATTATTAAAATTGTATATAGTAAATCTCTCTTTCCGCTTGCCTTTGGAATAACCCTAACGCCAAACCCCATAATACTCGCCAACATCGAGTAGGGGCGAACCTATGTGTTCGCCCGAATAGCTAACGGTTCGATGTGGGCATCAAACCCTACAATCCTTTAAATGTCATTTCTAAATGCAGGGAAAAATCCAAAAACCCACCCCAAAAACAAAAACGAAAAAACGCTCACTAAAATAGCGAGCGCAATTCATTTCGTATTGAGTTATTTATAAAATATTAAACAGCACGAGTAACCTTGCCTGAACGCAAACAGCGAGTGCAAGCATATACTCTTTTAGGAGAGCCGTTAACTATTGCTTTAACTCTTTTCACATTTGGCTTCCAAGTTCTGTTAGAACGCCTGTGTGAGTGGGAAACTTTAATACCGAAAGAAACATCTTTACCACAGTAATCACATTTTGCCATATCAGAGGCACCTCCTTTAATCATTAACAGAGTGTATTTTATCAGAATATAACATTAATTGCAAGTGTTTTTCGCAAAAAAGATTGAAATATTGTATATATATTACTTTTTTTAAAATAATGATGATAAAAATTAGAAAAAGTGCTTGCATTTTAGTTTAAAATACTATATAATTCTTTCAAACGAACATTTGTACGATTAGGAGGAAAAATAATGGCAGATAAGAAAAAGGCTCTCGAAACAGCACTGCTTCAAATAGAAAAAGCATATGGGCAAGGTGCGATTATGCGGCTTGGCGAAAATGCTACATTAAATATTGAGGCTATCTCAACTGGGTCAATCTCACTTGATGAGGCTACCGGAATTGGCGGATTTCCTCGTGGAAGAATTATTGAAATATATGGGCCTGAGTCATCAGGAAAAACTACTCTTGCTTTGCACGCAGTTGCACAGGCTCAAAAAGCAGGTGGCGAAGCTGCGTTTGTCGATGCTGAACACGCCTTAGATCCTGTTTACGCTAAAAATTTAGGTGTTGATGTTGACTCGCTTTTAGTTTCTCAACCTGACAATGGTGAGCAGGCACTCGAAATTGTTGAGGCTCTTGCACGCTCAGGTGCTATTGATATTATCGTAGTTGACTCTGTTGCTGCATTAGTTCCTCGTGCTGAAATTGATGGCGAAATGGGTGATAGCCATGTAGGGCTTCAAGCAAGGCTTATGTCGCAGGCACTTAGAAAATTAGCAGGTGCAATTTCAAAATCAAATACATTAATAATTTTTATAAATCAGCTTCGTGAAAAAATCGGCGTTACTTATGGTAGCAATGAAACAACAACAGGTGGTAGGGCGCTTAAATTTTATGCGAGCATTCGTGTTGATGTTAGAAAAATCGAATCATTAAAAGGTGCAAACAGTGAATTTGTAGGCTCAAGAACTCGAGCAAAAATTGTTAAAAACAAGGTTGCCCCTCCATTTAAGCTTGCAGAGTTTGATATTATGTATGGTGAGGGAATATCTCACGCAGGCGAAATTCTTGATATGGGCGTTAAATTTAATATTGTCAAAAAGAGTGGTGCCTGGTTCTCTTATAATGAAACAAGGCTCGGTCAAGGTCGAGATAATGTTAAAATATTCTTAAAGTCAGACAAAGAAATGAGCGACGAAATCGAAGGCAAAATCCGTGAAGCAATGAAAGCAGCTCCAGTTAAAACGCCTGATTTGTCTGATGAAATTGTTGCATACAAACCTGTTAAAACTACAAAAGGTGATGCAAGGGCAAAAATTGATGTAGTTGTGGATGATGATTAATGATACTTAGCATAAAATCTGGCAGGGCCAATAAAATTCACATCTATATTGATGATGAATACAAGCTGACTGTTGACAGAGATTATTGGTTTTCAGAAAAATGGCGAAACAAAAAAGAAATATCTGATGAGGAGTTGACTGAGCTTACTGCTGCGGTCAACTCCCGTCGTGCTTTTAATGCAGGTCTTGATTTGCTTTCAAGGCGAAGTCATGGTAAAATAGAGCTTGTTAAAAAACTTTCGGTTAAACATACTAAAGAGGCGGCACTCGCTGCGGTCGAAAGAATTGAAGAACTCGGCTTAATAAACGATGAAAGCTTTGCAGAACTTTATGCCGATGAGCTTTATAGAAGAAAAGGCTTTAGCGTGTCCCGAATAAAAAGAGAGTTAATTCTAAAAGGAATTGACAGGGAAATTGCCGAAAATGTGGCAGAAACACTTGACAAAGATGATATAAATCGTATTATTATATTATTGCAAACAAAATATAGCCGATATTTATCAGACGAAAAAGGCATAAAGCGAGCGACGAATGCCCTTATTCGACTTGGCTATAACTATTATGACATTAAAAAAGCGTTTCATGAAGCAGAAATTTCTTTAAAGGAAAATGAATATGAGTAAAAAAATTGGTATGATTTCACTTGGATGCCCAAAAAATCAGGTTGATGCGGAGATAATGCTTGCATCTCTTTCGCAAAATGGATTTGAAATTACAAATGATGTTGACGGTGCAGATGCTGTCATTATAAACACTTGCGGATTTATTGAGACGGCAAAAAAAGAAGCTATTGAAAATATTCTTGATATGGTACAGCTAAAAACAGAAAATGTAATTGGCAAAATAATTGTTACAGGCTGTCTTGTCGAGAGATACAAAGACGAAATTTTAACCGAAATCCCAGAAATCGATGCGGTGGTGGGGCTTGGTGCGAATGGCGATATTTGTGATGTTTGCAATAGAGTTTTAAATGGCGAAACTGTTAAAACTTTTCCAGAAAAAACCGATATGCCAATATGTGGTGAGCGTCTTTTGACAACTCCTCCTTATATGGCTTATTTAAAAATAGCAGAGGGCTGCTCTAACAACTGCACCTATTGTGCAATTCCATCAATTCGTGGAGCGTTTCGTTCAAGACCTCCTGAAAGCATTTTAAAAGAAGCACAGGACCTTGCTAAAAGTGGCGTAAAAGAGCTTATAGTTGTCGCACAAGATACTACAAGGTACGGTGAGGATTTATATGGCAAATCGGCACTGCCTGCACTTTTAACAACGCTTGCAAAAATCGAGGAGTTTGAATGGATTAGGGTTCTTTATTGCTACTCTGAAAGAATTACCGATGAGCTTATTGACACGATTGCAGAAAATGAAAAGCTTGTTAATTATTTTGATATTCCAATTCAGCACGCTGATGCTGATATTTTAAAGCGAATGAACAGAAAAGGCGACAAAGAAAGCCTTTTAGCACTTATCGCAAAAATTCGTTCAAAAATTCCTGATGTCGTTCTTAGAACTACGCTCATTACTGGCTTTCCTGGCGAAACAGAAGAAAGCTTTAATGAACTTTCGGATTTTGTTGAAAAAGCTAAATTCGATAGGCTTGGCTGTTTTGCCTATTCTGCAGAGGAGGGAACTCCTGCCGCTTCATTCCCAAATCAAGTTGATGAAGAAGTTAAAACTCAGCGTGGCGACATTATAATGGAGCAACAATACAGAATATTTGATGCGAAAAACAAGGCAAATATTGGTAAAATAATGAAAACAGTTGTTGAAGGCTATGACGCTTATACTGACAGCTATTTTGGCAGAACTTATCGTGATGCCCCTGATATTGACGGGCAGGTTTTATTCACCTGTGGCTATGAATTAAATGACGGTGATTTTGTAGATGTAGAAATCTTTGATGTATCCGAATATGATTTGATTGGAGAAGTGGTATGAAACTCAACACCCCGAATAAGCTGACAATATCAAGAATAATAATGACACCAATATTCCTATTTTTCTTAATGTGGGAGGGCTTACCACACAGGTTTATAATAGCAACGGTTATCTTTTCAATTGCCGCAATAACAGACGCAGTTGACGGAAATCTTGCAAGAAAAAACAACCAGATTACAAATTTTGGAAAGCTACTTGATCCGATTGCAGATAAAATACTTACAACCTCTGCACTGCTTGCATTTATGGTGCTTGGTCTTTGCAATATATGGATTGTAATGATAGTTCTTACAAGAGAATTTGCTATTTCTTCAATCAGAATGATTGCGGCGTCAAACGGTGTTGTTATACCTGCAAATTATTGGGGCAAGCTTAAAACAGTAAGTCAAATGACATTTACAATAGTGATAATGCTTTTAGGCGAGTTCTCTTTATATGCAAGGCAGCTAAACATTGTGCCGGGAGTTACCGTTCCTTATTGGCTTACACTTGCTAATATTTCAAACTTTTTACTTTGGATAACAGCAATCCTTACAGTGATTTCAGGTGTGATTTATATTAAAGACAGTAAAGATGTTATAGATTTTTCAAAATAATAGGTGCAAAAACAATTATTTCGTGATATACTGTATTAATAGTTCAAATGCTATGATTAAGAAAAGTAACAAAATAATGCGTTAAAAGAGATAAAGTGTCATCGGCTGAAAGCACTTTTTAATTGCGATTTTGCGAAAATGCACTTATGAGCAGATAAGGGGAATTTTATGTATCCTTATTCGTGTGGTTGCGTTAAAACCTTTTGAGTTAAAAATTCGAAGTGGAACCGTGGTATTACCGCCTTCGTAGCCTTATGGGCTATGAGGGCGTTTTTTAGTTTTTTCTATGAAAGGAATAGCGATTAAATTATGTTCGAGCAGTTAAAAGAGGACATTAAAACAGTAAAAGAGCGTGACCCTGCCGTTTCGTCGACAATTGAAATTCTTCTTTTGTATCCAGGAATTAAAGCAATAAGAATGCACAGACGAGCAAATTGGTTTTGGGTTCATAAAATGAAATTCTTGGGGCGATATGTTTCGCAAAGGGCAGTTAGAAAAACAGGAATAGAAATTCACCCTGCTGCAAAAATCGGAAAAAGATTTTTTATTGACCACGGAGCAGGCGTAGTAATCGGAGAAACTGCTGAAATCGGTGATGATGTTACCCTTTATCAAGGTGTAACTCTCGGCGGAACAGGCAAGGATACAGGCAAAAGGCACCCCACAATCGGAAATGGCGTTATGATTGGAGCAGGTGCTAAGATTTTAGGTCCATTTAAGGTTGGCGACAATTCAAATATTGCTGCGGGTGCGGTAGTGTTAGAAGAAATCCCAGAGGGCAGCACGGCTGTCGGAGTTCCTGCAAGAGTTGTTAAGCGTGGCGGAAAGAGAATTGATAATTTAGACCAAGTTCATGTTCCCGATCCTGTTTCGCAAGAACTCTGCAAGATGTGCATAAAAATTGAAAATCTCGAAAAAGCTTTAAATGAAAGGAAAGATAAGAATGAGAATTTATAATACGCTAACAAGGCAAAAAGAAGAATTAAAAACTATAACCGAGGGCGAGGTCAAGGTTTATGCCTGCGGACCTACTGTTTATAATTTTATCCATATAGGAAATGCAAGGCCACTTTGTGTTTTTGACACAATGAGAAGATATATGGAGTATCGTGGGCTTAAAGTCCGTTTTGTTCAAAACTTTACTGATATTGACGATAAAATAATCAAAAAAGCAATCGAAGAAAAGTCAGATTATAAAGCTGTTTCTGAAAAATATATCGAGGAGTTTTGGAAAGATACTAAGGGAATGAACATTCGTGAGGCGACAGTTCACCCAAAGGCAACCGAAAATATTGACGAAATTATTAATATAATCGAAACCCTTATAGAAAAAGGATATGCTTATGCAATTTCAAACGGAGATGTTTATTTTAGCCCAAAAGCTTTTGATGAATATGGCAAGCTTTCACATCAGCCACTTGAAGATTTAGAAGCAGGTGCAAGAATTAATGTTGGTGAACTTAAAAAAGAACCAATGGATTTTGCATTATGGAAAAGTGCTAAAGAGGGCGAACCTTATTGGCAATCTCCTTGGGGCAAGGGCAGACCTGGCTGGCATATAGAATGTTCTGCTATGGCAAGGCGGTATCTTGGCGAAACAATTGATATTCACTGTGGCGGTCAAGACCTTATTTTCCCTCATCACGAAAACGAAATCGCTCAAAGTGAGTGCTGCAATGGCGTTCCATTTGCACATTATTGGATGCACAATGGATATATAAATGTTGACAATGTTAAAATGTCAAAGTCACTTGGCAACTTTTTCACAGTTCGTGATGTAGCCGAAAAATATGGCTATGAGCCAATCCGCTACCTTATGATTTCTTCACAATACAGAAGCCCGATAAATTATAGCATTGACATAATCGAGCAGTGCAAGGCATCACTTGTAAGATTTTACACCTGCCGTGACGGGCTTGATTTTGCCCTCGAAAATGCTGACGAAACAGTTCCTGATAATGCAGATGAAATCAAATCTCAACTTAATTCACGCCGTGACCAATTCATAAAAGCGATGGACGATGACCTCAACACAGCCGATGCAATTTCAGCCGTATTTGAGCTTGTTCGTGACATAAATGTTAGCGTTATCAATTCAAAATCAAAAGCGCTTATCGAATTTTCAATCAAGCTTTTTGACGAGTTGACAGGTGTTTTGGGGCTTGTTTATAACAGAAAAACCGAGAATATTGATGCTGAAATTGAAGCCCTTATTGCACTTAGAACAAAGGCAAGAGCAGAAAAAAACTTTGCCGAGTCTGATAGAATTCGTGACGAATTAAAGGCAAAAGGCATTGTAATTAAAGACACTCCACAAGGAGTTCAGTGGTTTAGAGAATAAAAAAATCCTTAAAATTATAAAAATAAAGAGGGGAAAAAGAGTATGAGAAAAACAATCAACATTAATGATGGCTGGAAATTTCTAAAAGAAACATTTAATCAGATTACTCTCCCCATAAAAATGCTAAAAGACGGAGTTACCATTAATCTTCCATATGCCTCTAAGGGCGTTAATTTTAGGGGCGTCAACATAAGCCATAGCACAAAATCCTGCATATATGAAAAGACGATTTATGTTGATGCAAAGCCTAACGAAGATGTTTATATTGAATTTTTAGGTGCGAATTTTTTAGCTACAATTTATGCAAATGGCAAAGAGGTTGGCTCACATAGCGGTGGATTTTCAACCTTTAGAATGAATTTGTCACAATATATAATCGGTCATAGGCTACATCTTTTAGTGGTAGTTGAAAATGATAAAAACGATTATAATGGCTCTAAAATTTCTGCTTGCTCAAACGCCTTTGGAGTGCATCGTGATGTTAATTTAATCATAGTGCAAAAAGAGCATTTTGCCTTATCTTATTTTGGCACATCGGGGCTTTCTATGGTGCCATATGTCAATGAAGATGGCAGTGCAGATGTTAGCGTTACAGCTATTTCTCAAAACACAAATGATTGTGGCGTTAGATTAACGCTTGACAATCAAGTTAAAATGTTAGACGCAATGAATGCCAGCGCAACCTTTCATATTGAAAATCCAACACTTTGGAATGGCACAAAAAATCCATTTTTATACACAGTAACAGCAGAGCTGATAAAAGACGGATATGTTATTGACAAAATCTCTGAAAGCGTTGGTATTCGTAGCTTTTATGTCGATACAGCCGCTGGATTTTTCCTCAACGATAAGCCTTATCCTCTTAATGGATTAGATGAAAGCAAAAAGGCAAAAGTCGATTTATTAACAATGAAAAATGATGAAATTGAAAATTTTGTTAAGTCATTAATAAGCGGTGGCATAAATTATGTAACCACCTTTTCACACAATCAATATTTTTATGAGCTGTGTGACAAATATGGAATTTGCGTGTGCGGTAAAATATTGTTTTTGTCATCAGAGATTGCAAATGAAGATGAAAAAGAAAGAATTGTCAACGAAACAAGAGAAATAATTCTTCAAAATTACAATCACCCGTCAATTATTTGTTGGGAAACAGGAAATGAAAATTCCTCGAAAAATGCTAAAGAAAAAAATGCAGAAACCTTAAAAGAAGTAAATTTTCTTTGCCATAGACTTGATAAATCAAGGCTTATAATTATGAACAATAAATAAAGCAATATTAGATTGTTTTTCTCTATCGAATGTGATATATTAACAATATCAATATTCTAAAGGAGAGGTCATAATAATGGCAATTAAAAACAATACATTTAATAGCGAAAAAACTATTTATACGGTTGCAACTGCACATCTTGACACTATTTGGAATTGGGATTTTGAAACAACTATCTCTGAATACATTTTAAAAACGCTTACCGACAATTTTAAAGCGTTTGAAAAATTCCCTGACTATGAATTTAGCTTTGAAGGCTCGTTTAGATATGAGCTGATGGAAGAATATTATCCCGAACTTTTTGAAAAATTAAAAGAATATGTAAAAAAAGGCAGATGGCACCCGTGTGGAAGTGCATATGAAAATGGCGATGTCAATGTTCCTTCTCCTGAAGCACTTTTTAGAAATATTCTTTATGGAAATTCATATTTTGATAAAACCTTTGGCATTCGCAGTAAAGATATTTTTCTGCCTGACTGCTTTGGGTTTGGTTGGGCGTTACCGTCAATTATCAAACATTCAAATCTTTTAGGATTTACAACGCAAAAACTCACTTGGGGAAGTGCTTATGGAGTTCCTTTTGACATTGGCAGGTGGTTTGGTGTTAATGGGAAATGGTGCTATGCGTCACTAAACCCTGGCTGTTATGTTTTTAAATATGACAAAATCAGAGATTTTAAATTTCTTACTGATAAACTTAAAGAAAACGAAAAATTCGGTCTTGACTGTACATACAGTTTTCACGGAGTTGGCGACCGTGGCGGAGCAGCAAGCGACGCATCAATTAAGGTGCTTGAAAAGGAAATGGGACAAAATGACAGCAGTAAAGTTAAGATTGTTTCAGCCGCAGCCGATGAAATTTATAGAGATTTTGACGAAAGGTTTACAAAAGAGCAAATAGAAAAATTGCCAATTTTCAATAATGAACTCGTTATGACAAATCACGCTGTCGGAGGTTATACTTCAAGGGCGATAGGCAAACGCTGGAATAAGCGAAACGAGGAACTTGCCGATATGTGCGAGCGTGCATCGGTAGCCGCTATGATTTTAAACCAAAAACCATATGCAAAAGAGCAAATTGACAAAGCTTGGAAAAGAGTTATTGCTCACCAGTTCCACGATGACCTACCAGGAACATCAATCGAAAGGGCGTATCAGCGTTCATGGAATGATTATGCAATATCATTAAATCAGTTTTCTAATGAATATACAGCGTCAATTTCAGCTGTTGTCGGAATTATGAATACAAATGTTGATGGAATTCCGATTATAGTTAATAATTCACTTGAATTTGAGAGAACCGAAGCTGTTACAGCTTTTTTCACCTCGCCAAACATAAATTTCATTAAAGTGTTTGACAGTGATGATAATGAAGTTCCGTCACAAATCATAAATCGAAATGGTGATAAAATAGAAATCGCCTTTACAGCGACCGTGCCATCACTTGGAACAAGGGTTTATAATGTTAAAAATTCAGACGAACCGTGCCTTATTGAAAGCGGACTTGCCATTAACGAAAATCTAATTGAAAATATAAAATATTCAGTCGAAATTAATCACGAGGGCGATATTAGTAGCATTTTTGATAAAACTCTCGGCAAAGAAATATTAAAAGCCCCGATAAGGCTTTGCATTTACAATCACGCCGGAGATTTACAATACCCAGCGTGGGAGCTTGTTTATAAAGAGTTAGTTGGCGAGCCTGGGCACTATGCAAAGGCAAAAACGGCAGCAGAAATTATTGAAAAAGGTCCTTGTAGGGTAGCTTTAAAGGTTACGCAATATGGAAAAGGCTCAACATTTTGCTATGTAGTTTCACTTTCAGAATGTGGTGAGTGTGTTGAGATAATGAGCGAAATTGAATGGAAAAGCAGAAAAAGCCTTTTAAAAACTCAATTCTCATTTACAGCATCAAATAAAAAAGCCACTTATGACCTTGGAATTGGTGTAATCGAAAGAGAAAATTCAAAAGAAAACCTTTACGAAGTGCCTGCTCAAAAATGGGTTGACCTAACCGATAAAAATAATTCGTTCGGAGTTTCTGTGTTTAGCAATTCAAAATGCGGATGGGATAAGCCAGACGATAATACGGTGAGAATGACGGTTGTTCATACACCTCGCTTTGATTTTAGAAAAGATACAATGCAAAGCTTTATGGATTTAGGGCTTAATCGTTATGGATTTTCAATTTATTCTCACGAAAATAATTATTCGAGCAAAACGCAAAATTTTGCAAGAGCATTTACAGCACCAATGGCTACATTTATTTCAAATAGGCACGAGGGCAGTTTAGGATTTGAATATTCAATGGGCGAAATATCTGACAGTGGTGTTATGCTAAAGGCAATCAAAAAGGCGGAAAACACTGATGAAATTGTTGTTAGATTTTATGAGGGCGAAAACAAATCTCATAAAAATGTTGAACTAAAACTTTCAAACAATATCAAATCAGCTCGTGAAATTTTCGCTTCTGAAGAAGAAATAAGAAAAGCTAAAGTAAAAGATGGCAAACTTATATTTAATATTGACGCTTTTGATGTAAAGTCTTTTGCCTTAACACTCGAGCCATCGAAAACGAAAAAGCCGAAATTTAAAGAAACACAAATAAGCCTTCCATACAATACAAAAATTGCGACAACCAATAGCGAAGCAGGTGCAAATTTCATTGATAATACTGAATTTTCATTGCCTTTTGAACTTTTGCCAACCACAATAAATGCAGGCGAAACAACCTTTAAAATCGCAGATGGAATGGTAGCCAGAGGGCAAAAAATAGCACTGCCACAAAACACTGATAAAGTGTTTGTTTTGGCATCAAGTATCGGCGTTGACAAGCATTGTAGCTTTACAGCAGGAAACATTGAAAGAAAAGGTGTAATCCATTCAGCACTTGAAAGAATTGGCGGGTGGGACCTTTATCATTTAAAAGAAACAGCATTTATGAAAAATGTAAATACAGCATTTGAAATCACTCATACCCATTCTGCAAAAGGTGATGATGTTGCAAGGCAATTCTTAATGTTTAAATATGAAGTGCCTATAAATTCTGCCAATGAAATAACAATGCCAAACGATGAAGACATTATAATATTCGCATTAACCGCAACGGCAGATACCAGAATTTGCAGAAATGCCAATAAACTCTATGACACCGTCGGCAAAAGGAAATATAACTTTTCGCTTAACACGATTGACTCAATAATTAATAACATAACAAGAGTTTTCTTGCCAAAAGGTTAATATAAAACCCTATTTTTCCGGTTGCCTTAAATAAAATCTTATCTATTGCTCAAAATTCTCTTTTATGTTAAAATAAAAGAGAATTTTTGAAGTATAGGGGAAAAATTATGATAGCAATTATAGACTATGGCGCAGGCAATTTAAGCAGTGTGAAAAATGCACTTGATTTTATTGGTGCAAAAAGCCTTATAACCTCAAAAAGTGAAGAAATAAAAAGTGCTGACGCAATAATTTTACCTGGTGTCGGCTCATTTGGTGATGCTATGAATTCAATGAAGCAAAGCTCACTTATAGAAACAGTTAAAGAAATGGCAATTTCAGAAAAGCCATTTTTAGGTATTTGTTTAGGGCTTCAACTCTTGTTTGAATGTTCAGAAGAAGCCTCAGAGGTCAGCGGTTTGGGAGTTTTAAAGGGTACGGTTAAAAAATTTCCAATGGATATGAAGCTTAAAATTCCGCATATTGGGTGGAATTCACTTGAATTCAGCAATAAAAGCCCTCTTTATGATGGAATAAAAAATGAAAGTTATGTCTATTTTGTTCATTCTTATTATTTAGAGGCAAAAGATTTATCGCAGGTTGCAAGCCACACAAATTATGGAATTGATTTTCATTCAAGCATTTCAGACGAAAGCCTTAACCTTTATGCTACGCAGTTTCACCCTGAAAAAAGCGGAGATATAGGGCTTGCCATATTAAGAAATTTTGTAAAGCTTCAAGGGGGAAAATCAGATGTACGCTAAAAGAATAATTCCTTGCCTTGATGTTAAAAATGGCAGAGTGGTAAAGGGCGTTAGCTTTGTCAATCTTCGTGATGCAGGCGATCCTGTCGAATGTGCAATCGAATACAATAAAAAAGGTGCAGATGAGCTTGTTTTGCTTGATATTACAGCTACGCACGAGGGCAGAGGAACAATGCTTGATATTGTAAGGCGTGTTGCAAATTCAATTTTCATTCCGTTTACAGTCGGCGGTGGAATTTCAACAATTGATGATGTTAAAGAACTTTTAAGAGCGGGTGCTGACAAAATTTCAATTAATTCAGCAGCAGTGCGAAATCCTCAACTGATAAACGATGCGGCAAATAAATTTGGCAGTCAATGTGTAGTGATTGCGATTGATGCTAAAAAAAGCGAAAATTCGTGGGAGGTCTATCTAAATGGTGGGCGAATTCCAACAGGAATAGATGCAATAGAGTGGGCAAAGCAGGTCGAAAAAAGGGGAGCAGGCGAAATTCTTTTAACAAGTATGGATTGTGACGGTCAAAAAAACGGATATGATTTAGAGCTTACAAAAGCAGTTTCAGAAACGGTGAATATCCCCGTAATTGCATCGGGCGGAGCAGGAACGCTTCGGCATTTTTATGACGCTTTGACTTTAGGTAGGGCAGACGCAGTTTTAGCGGCATCACTTTTTCATTTTAACGAAATACCAATTGCAAATCTTAAAGAATACTTAGAAGAAAAAAAAATACCAATCAGGAGAGTTCTATGATAGAAATAGAACTTATCTGCCTGATTGGTGTTTTCATTTTATGAGCTTACAAGTGCTGCAACCGATAATTCCGAGTTAAGCACGATTGCACCATATTCCCTGATATATTCTGCTCCTGTGCAAAGAGCAGTCAAAACGCTTGTGTTATATACAAACAAAAGCTTTGAATAAATTTTATCAAACAGCAAAAACGCTTCATTTGCCCCTTTTTCATAAGGCATATGAATTGCAATGCTGATAGTGGTTTTAACATTCCTTTTGTCAGAAACATAAACTTTTCCGTCAGCACCTGTTTGATTAACCTTTTCGCTTATTTCAACGCCTTTGGTACAGATTGTGACTATTGGCTTTACAATAGGTACGGGTTTTGTTGAATTATCATAAGCCACAAAAATATCAATATTATTAAATTCAGCACAAGACTTCAAATAGGTAACCATAGTAGCAGGTAGCGTTCCCGAAGTATTCATTTGCATTTCCGCCTTTCGTTATATTTTTTAAATTTTTTCATCTACGGTTTCACGAATGACCGCCCAAATATAAAAGGGCTTGTCCTTAAAATATACCGTTTCTGAGCGTTCAACGCTATATTTGTGGTTGTCGCTGTCAACAATTCTTGCACTTGTGCTAAGAGCCGACAGCGAGTGAGAAATAGGGCCGATATATAGAAAATATCCTGTTGAATCACGCCCGATTGGAGTAAAATTGCCATTCAAATACATCTTGTTTTTATAGCGAAGCGGTTGTATGAATGCTTTAAAAGGTCGACTTTTCCAAGCACCGTCTAAAATATTTATTTTTCTTCCGAATTTGCTTATGGATTTTGTCACTTCCATTACATCACCCCAAATAAAAAGTCTATATCACAAAGCAAACCTGACGCCTTAATAAAAGCCTCGTCACGAATAATAGCGGCAGTTTGAAGCATCAGCGAGGGGCTTTGAGATGAGGTAACATCGCCAGCTTTAAACGAAGTTTGTGCATCGTCACTCATTATTTTTTTAAGTGTATATCTATAAAACGAAAGTGCCGCCGCCGCTTCAATTATGCGGTGGTCATTTTCACTTTTAACATCTTTAAGCTTGTCAAATATCTCGTTTGATGAGCTTTTTGCTATTGATAGGGCATCTGACAGGTCGTCGCTTTTAACTGCATATAGCTTTGACATCATATCTGCAACCCTGATTGCATCAATCATTTTTTTGCCTCCTTTGATTTAGAAAAACCTATCACACTCGACACCTTAATTTGACTATATAAGGTGTCGAGCGTAGAAAAAATAAAAGCAAAAGACAATGAAAATAGCCTAATCTTTTCGCTTTTTAAATGTCTGCAAAGTGAATATTTTAAACCACTAAAACCTTAGCAGCATCTTTATAGATTTTTGCAAATCCTGAAATTTGTGTAATAGCGGCACGCTCTAATTGGCGGTCGATAAGCTTGTCATATTCAGTCATAATTCCGCCTGCTTCAACCATTTCAAGAGTACAGCTTTTGTCAATGCCGATAAGCTTTCCGTTTGCAACTGAACCGCATTTTAAAAGAGCAGCACCAAGAGGAGTTATTTGCTTTCCGTTTGCGTGGAATGAAAGTCCGGCTGCTGCATCTCGCATTTCAGGAAGCTGTAAAATTTTTGCAGTAACATCGGGAGCTGCAATGATTGTGTTAAGCTCATATGGGTCAAAGCCATTCCAGAAGCTTACTAAATCAGCATAAGTAATTTTGCCAGCAGTTGCTACATTTGAACTTATAGCAGGGTTTAAATTTCCGTCACCATTTATAAGAACATCAACAGCATCTTTAAGCTGAGTTCTTGCAATATATGCACCAATTTGCTTTAGTGTTACAGTGAAAAGGTCGAGGCGTTGGAACTTTATTGCCTCATAAGATGCAACGAGCATTCTGCCACGCTTTTTAAGCTTAACGAGATTTTCTTGAGTTTTAACATTTGTTTCAGGAATAATAGCACCCTCTGCGGTGAGCTTTAAAGATTTATCATCATCAGTCGGAATAGAGGTGATAGTTCTATAATCAAGACCGTTGATGTTGGTTTTTGTTGCAATAATTTGAGGGAGAAGGTCGGCACTTTCAAGACCTTTTCTAACTGCTCTTGCAACATATTCAGGGAAAAGTGCAGCACTGTCAGTGGTTGCAAAAAACTTGTCGACTGTGTCGCTCGCACCTCCACTGATTTTAATATCAAAACGCTTTAACTGTCTTTCATAAGCGTCAAGCCCTTCGAGTGCAGTCCCCTTATAATTGTCAGATGAGTCTATGCTTTCAAGCTCTGCACAAAAGCCTTTTCCTGTTGTGTAAAGTCCTTTGTCGAGTTTAACTGTTTCAAAATTAGCCATTATTTTTACTTCCTTTCATATTTAACCTTAAAATTTGAATTCATTATTGTTGTTTTCTTTTTTGCTTTCTGGATTTTTAAAAAGCTGAGGTGTGACATTCTTGCTAACTGATTTTTCATAAAGACTATCTTTAAGAGCCTTTAAATCCTCAATTGGCAGAGATTTTACAATGCTTTCTGTGCTGATGTTGCTAAGAGTAGGAATAGAAAGTGCAAAAAGCTTAACCGTTTCACTCTCGAGTGATTTTCTATAAATTTCACCATAGCTTGCCATAGATTTAAGATTTGATATATAGCTGTCGAGTTCTACACATTCCTCGCCACTCAAAACAAGGCTATCCTTTTCTTTTAGTGATTTTAAAATGCTTTCCATATTTTTCACCTCCCCATTAAAGCTTTTAGTAACGCCTGCATTTTTTTGTGCAGGAACTGCCACAAACGACCATTCATAGGCATCGGTTGGATTTAAAAGTTCAAAGTAGCAAAGCTTTCCTGAATATTTTTTGCCCTTTTTGTGAGTGCAGGCGTTAGCCCTTGTGTCGGTATTGCAAATTGAGCATTTTCTTTCACTTATTGCACAGCCAATGCTGACCTCTTTTTTTATTCCACATTCAATTTCTGCAATAAAATCCTCATTCTTTTTAAGGCGAGGCATATAGCAGTGAGCCTTCAAATAAACATAAGGCTCGCCGAGCGAATTAGTCTTTTTCACATCAGTTATGACCTCTGTTTTAAAGGTTCTTGCGTTTTGGTCCTCGCAGTTCATACTGTGATTTTTTATTGCAGTCTTACCTACAAAAAGCTTTGAAAGTGCCTCTAATGATGAAACCTCAAACTTTTCAAAATCCCTGTCAACTTCATTGTCACAAAGCACAACGCTGAAAACGAATACATCATCTTTTTTAAGAGATTTTTGAGAAAATTCATTTATAAGAATTAAATCTTCGTCTGAACATCTTTCAACATTTGTGTCCTGTTTAAATTCTTTATTCATCTTTTCCTCCTTCTTCTATTTTTCTTGCCTGTGCATCATAAAGTCTTGCCCTTGCCTCATCAACTTCATCTTGAAGCGTAATATCGTCCCAAACGATGTTTAACCTACCTGTATAGCCAAAAGCTCTAAGATGTGTCGCACAAATTTTTTCGATGATAGGGCTAAGTATTCGCCGATAGTGCCAAAGCTCTGTTGTCAAAACATCGGCTTGCTGAGTAGACATTCGTTCAGTTGTACTCCACGATAGCCCAAGCATAAATGGTGGAAGTGACATCTTTGCAATAATTTGCTCTAACATCTGCCTCACGGGGATTTGGCTGTCGAGAATTTGGTTGTCTGCACCGATTACTTTAATGTCAACATCACCAACAGCAATAAAATCCTTAACGCTTGAGCTTTTCATTGCTTCGCCCCACTCTTTAGCTATCTGCATTGCTCGCTCTTTTGCAAAGGCCTTTCCCGAGGCATCGTCTTTTGGTTTATAGGTAACTGCAAAGCGAACATTTCCGACTCTTTCCCAATTTTCACCGATAGAATTATATATTTTGAGAAGAATTCCGCTAACAAATGGAAGCCCTTTGAGGATAGACTCTCCGGTTATGTTCCCTGGCATAGCGTTTAGAGTAGAAACAAGTGTCAAGTCTTGATGCTTTACAGGAACGCTATTTATACCATCATTCGTGCAAACTTCAATTTCCTTGAAATCAGTGGGTTTTCTGCGTAGTGATACATCAGATAAAGGTGCATTGTAAAGGAATATAGCTTTACTATCATCATCAATAACAATCTCGCCAACAGCAGTTCCAAAGGTCAAAAGCTGTTCAAAATAGGTGTCAATGAACATAGGCAGTGAAACCATTCCGCTGTCACATTTTATAGAATTTTGAAAGTCATATAAAATGCTGTTATATCGTTCATCTTCACATTCAACCTTAAATCCGCCTGTTAATCTGACAAGCTTATAGATAGCTGAATCAATCAATGGGATGGCTTCTCTTAGCGATTTATAGAGTTCGTTTTGCGAATTAGAAAGGGGAGTGTAGTCATCAATAAATGAAAATGGGTGCGAGCTTTTATTACCTAAAGTTGCAAGCACTGGGTTAGTCGCCTTTTTATCTTTTTTAAATATGGTCATTTTTTACCTCCTTTCCATTGTTATTGCGAAGAAATCGCTTTCTTCTTTTAAAACCGTTGAAACAAAATAACGCATATCGTCCATTGCGTGGTCATTTTCTTTTTTAGGACAATCGTTTTTTGCTCCCTCGTCCCAACGGTAAAGTGAAAATTCTCTTATGATGTCTTTGCAGGGAGAGCAAATTTTAATTTTTCCAGATTTCAGGGCGTCAGAAGTTTTTCTAATACCGCCAATCACATCATTGTCTGCTCTTTTTACAGTGAATTTAGCGTGTCGATTGATACATTCAATAAAAGAAGCAGCCGAGGGGTCTACCACGATAAGCTCTATGTTTTTGTCGCTGGCGAGAGTGCAAAGCGAACAATAATATTCCTCGTCAGTCATTTGAAAGCCTTCAGCTTTAGAGCTGTGATAGAACTCATCTATTCTGTAAAATTCACCGCCACTTTCGCCCCAAAGCCCCATAGAAGTGGGATTTACTGTTCCGTAGTCGCACGAAATATAAAAGCGGTCAAAGCATTTAGGTGGGGGAGTTATCATTCTTTCACCGAAAAACGGATATACAAGCCCATCTGCTGCCACCCATTTTCCCTCAATAAAGCGTTCATAAAAAGCACCGCTATAAAGGCTTTTATATCTTTTTATAATGCTTTTAGAAAGTGATGGATTATCCTCCATTTTAAAATGAAGGTAAAAGCAGTTTTTAGAGCTTGATTTTTTAATCCATTCATTGTAAAACCAGTGCATCGGGCTTTCTGGGTTGCAGTTAAACCAAAACTTCGAGCCAGAAACAGAGCATCTTGCAAGTGCTTGCTCAACAAACGAACGAGGCATTAGTGCCACTTCATCAAGCATAATTCCCGATAAGGTCATACCTTGAATAAGAGATGCAGAGCTTTCATCTCGTCCGCCAAAAATATAAAACCGATTTTTCCGATTTCCCTTTTTAATCTCGATATAATTCTTTGAAAGTTTTTCCTCACAGGTGAAGCCAAGGTCGGTAAGAATTGGTATAAGAACGGTTATAACATTTCTTCTAATCGAAGCGATTGTCTTTCCGCATATCGCAAATGAGCTGTCCGAAAACCCATAAAATGCCCATGCAACGAAAGATATTGACATGCAAACTGTTTTTCCGCTTCTTACTGCCCCGTCGCAAATAATGGCATCATATTTTGCCGTTTTAGTGCCATCAAGCCACCAGGTCAAAAGCTTTAACTGCTTTTGTGAAAAGGTTTTAAATAAAGTTTTACTCATAGCTATTTTCCTTTGACGAAAAAGCCTTTGCAGAATTTTGAAGTGCTTTATAAAATGGGATTGCACTATCATCTTCGTTAGTATTTTCGATAGCTTCAATGCTTTCTAAAGCTTTTTGTCTGTCAAAAAATTTAATTTCCATTCCTCCGCCCTTTACTTTTTTAATATCAGAAACTGAGAATAAATCAAGCTTTTCGACATCTAATATTTCGCCTGTGCTTTCAGCGATAATAAGCCTGACAGCGTCTGCAATCGAGCCAAAGGCAAGTCGTCTGTATCCTGCAAGAGCCTCATTTTTGCTCTTATCCATTTCACTTTCAATACGCTCAATTTCGCATCTTATGTCATCTCTTAAAAGCATTTTCTGCCCTTTTCTTTCGGCAAAAACGCTTATCCCCGACATAATGGCGGCTTCTCGTGCATTTCTTGTGGTCGCATAGAATTTGCAAAAGTCTTTTTCGGTTTTGGTCATATTTAAAACCCCTTTCATATGTAGTTTAAAGGCAAGACTTTTGTATAGGATTTATAATCACAAAGAAATAAGCAAAAATAAAAAAACAGCCAAATTCCTTTTATTGTCAAGGAATTTGACTGTTTTAAATTTAAAATTGATTATATTGTTATTCGAACTTTTCCTTATATCGAAGAATAGAGTCCTCAATGATTTCAAGTGCAACATCAACGCCCTGTGCCTCGTCAATCACGGTTTTTTTATGCTCTAACATTTTATAAACCGAAAAGAAATGCGTCATTTCGTCAAACACATGGCTTGGAAGCTGTGAAATATTTGTATAGCCATTATATGTAGGGTCATTAAAAGGAATTGCAATTATTTTCGCATCGGGAGCGCCATTGTCAAGCATTGAAATAACACCGATAGGGTAGCATTTCACAAGCGACATAGGCTCGATTTGTTCAGAGCATAAAACCAAAACATCAAGGGGATCATTATCTTCAGCATAAGTGCGGGGAATAAAGCCGTAGTTAGCAGGGTAGTGGGTAGAAGTGTGAAGAACTCGGTCAAGGCAAAGCATACCAGTTTCTTTGTCAAGCTCATATTTCATTTTACTGCCCTTGCTGATTTCGATTACTGCATCAAAGCGTTCCTTTTTAATTCTGTCAGGATTAATGTCGTGCCAAATATTCATTTGTTCCCCGTCCTTTTTATTATAATATTTTATGTCGCCTTTATAGCTTATAGCTTTCAATCATTTTGTTTCGAATATCCCAAAGTTGTTTTGAAAGGTCGACATAATATTTATGAGGATTTTCAAAGCGTTTAACTTCGTCCCAAAGGGTATCAATCTGCTCTGCACAATAATCACGGATAGTTTCGATTGACGGCTCGTCATATACGCATTTCCCATTTTCAAATATTGGAACTAAGAGAGGCCTTGCAACAAAATTTTCAATCTCTTTGTGTTTCCAAGTAAAATCGGGGTCAAAAATCTCATAAGGCTCATCTTCATTTATTTCTTCGCTGTCTAATGTGAGAACATCTGCAATTGCTTTTCCCGAATTCATATCAAACAGCCTGTAAAGCATTTTTGATGATGGAATTGTTATTTTGCTAACATTTTCTGAAAGATTGATTTTAGGAACGATTTTGCCCTTGTCCTCAACCGCACAAAGCTTGTAAACTCCGCCCAAAATAGGTGATGATGCCGAGGTAATAAGCCTTTCACCAACGATAAAGCAGTCAACCTTTGCACCCTGCGATACCATATCGCTTATAATGTATTCGTCAAACGAGTTAGAGGCGGTTATGTCGCAATCAGGGTAGCCGGCCTCGTTCAGCATTTTTCTAATTTTTTTTGAAAGATATGTGATGTCGCCCGAGTCAATGCGAACGCTTTTTGGCCTTTTACCCATAGGAAGAAGAACATCATTAAAGGCTTTTATAGCGTTTGGAACGCCAGAACGAAGTGTATCATAAGTATCAACAATAAAGCTACAATCATCAGGTTGACGCTTTGCATATTCACAAAATGCTTCATATTCGCTGTCAAACATCTGAACCCAGCTGTGAATCATTGTATTCATAAGTGGAATTTTATAATCCTTGTGAGAAATAATTCCAGAGGACATAGAGCAACCACCGATAAATGCAGCCCTTGCACCTAAAATTGCCTCATCAAAGCCTTGCGCACGCCTTGTTCCAAATTCAGCAACAGCAGTTCCGTGAGCAGCTCTGACAATTCGGTTTGCCTTTGTAGCAACAAGTGTCTGCTGATTAACAGATAAAAGCAAAACGGTTTCGATAAGCTGTGCCTCAATTATAGGACCTCTGACTTTAATAATAGGCTCGTTTGGAAAAATTGGAGTTCCCTCAGGGATTGCCCAAACATCACAGGTAAATTTAAAGTTTTTAAGATAATCTAAAAATTCTTTTGAAACCTTTAAGTTGTCAAAATATTTAAGGTCATCATCAGTAAATTGAATGTTTTTAAGATAGTCGATAATAGATGAAAGACCTGACATAATTGCAAAGCCACCATTATCAGGGACTTTTCTGAAAAACAAATCAAAATAAGCAATTTTGTCTTTGAGATGGCTATTAAAATATCCATCAGCCATTGTTATTTCATACAGCTCAGTCATCATTGAAAGCTTTTTTGAATTTATAAAATTCTGCATAGAAATCACCCTCTTTAGTAATATAAACATTCTATCACATTTTGTTTTTGTTAGCAAACAAATATTGCATAAATTATTTTTTGGTTTATAATAGTATTGACTTTTAATATGCTATTTCCACTGCTTACCAAACCAGCTATCGTAGGGGCGAACCTATTGTCAAGCACGAGATAGTTTACAAAATGTTTGAGGACATAGTTTACACTTTTTAAGGAGCAAATATAAAAATTGATTTAGGAATGAGGGCAAAGCCCGAATGGATAAATCAATTTTTGCGTCTATAATCTCGGGTCATTATTTATTAAATAAGCTCTTTTTAATGTAAACACTCGTTTTTCAATGTCTATTCTTCCAATTCTAAATTGTCTAAAGAACAAACTGATTTGCCCATCTATGTGTGATTCTCTAATTCCAATAGTTTTATCCCCAAACGCTTCGCTTAAAAAATATCCCTGCCCATTGTATGCTATGTATCCGCTTGATTTTACTTTATGTAATTTATATTCCGAAGAGTATTCCCAAGGCTTAATCACACTAGGCATACATCTCGCTGAAGGCGCGTAATGACTGGCTGGAACATCAAGGTTAAGCGCAAAATGCGGACGTTCATTATTGTAAAATTCTCGATATTCATCAAATTTTTTCTGTGCATCTGATAAGTCTGTAAATTCAGTTAATTTTAAAAGTTCTCG
>JAVVWP010000027.1:0-23412 GCA_036652055.1 Oscillospiraceae bacterium
CAGGGCTTACAGTTATTAATGTAAGCGAAAGTAATGCGGTATATTCAAGTATTGATGGAATAGTATATAGTAAAGATAAAACATCAATATTGATTTGCCCTAATGGTAAGTCTGGAGACTTTATAATTCCTGATAGCGTAACAAGCATAGGCGGCAGTGCATTTAGAGGTTGCACAGGACTTACAAGTGTAATAATTTCTAATAGCATAACAAACATAGGTTATGGGGCATTTCAAGATTGCACAAGCCTTACAAGCGTAATAATCCCTGACAGCGTAACAAGTATAGACGATTCTGCATTTCAGGGTTGCACAGGTCTTACAGTTATTAATGTGAATGAAAATAATACATACTATTCAAGCATTGATGGAATATTATATAGTAAAGATAAAACACAGTTATTGATATGCCCTAACGGTAAATCTGGTGAGTTTATAATTCCTGACAGCGTAACAAGCATAGGATCCCGGGCGTTTTACAATTGTGCAAGTCTTACAGGCATAACAATAGGAAATGGCGTAACAAAAATAAGTGATTATGCATTTTCTTGTTGCACAGGTCTAAAAGGCATAACAATTCCTGACAGCGTAACAAGTATAAGTGGCAGGGCTTTTTGCGGTTCCACAGGTCTTGCAGCTATTAATGTAAGCGAAGGTAATACAGTATATTCAAGTATTGATGGAATAGTATATAGTAAAGATAAAACATTGCTATTGACATACCCTAATGGCAAATCGGGAGGGCTTATAATTCCGAATGGCATAACAAGCATAGGCGAATGGGCATTTTTTGGCTGCACAGGACTTACAAGTATAACAATCCCTAATAGCGTAACAAGCATAGGCGAAGGGGCATTTTTAGGTTGCACAAGCCTTACAAGCGTAATAATACCTGACAGCGTAACAAGTATAGGCTCCGATGTGTTTGCTGATTGCACAGGTCTAAAAGGCGTAATAATCTCTAATAGCGTAACAAGCATAGGTGAATCTGCATTTGATGGTTGCACAGGTCTTACGAATGTAACAATCCCGAGCAATGTAACAAGCATAGGTTATCGTGTGTTTAGTGATTGCACAGGTCTTACGAACATAACAATCCCGAATAGCGTAACAAGAATAGGTGATTATGCATTTTCTCGTTGCACAGGTCTAAAAGGCGTAACAATTCCTGACAGCGTAACAAGTATAGGTGAGAACGCATTTGAAGGTTGCACAGGTCTTACGAATGTAACAATCCCGAGCAATGTAACAAGCATAGCATATGGTGCATTTTGGGGCTGCACAGGTCTTACAAACATAACAATTCCAGATAGCGTAACAAGCATAAGTTACTGTGCATTTAGAGATTGCGCAGGTCTTACAAACATAACAATTCCAGATAGCGTAAAAAGCATAGACCGCTATGCATTTGACGGTTGCAAAAATAATCTTACAATTACTGCTACAAAAGGCAGTGCCGCTGAAACCTATGCAATTGAACATGGAATTAACTTTATAGCCATTGACGTTTTGCATGCAGAAAATTTCGATTATAAAGTCATTTCAGAAGCCGACAAAACAATCGAAATTGTTAAATTCACAGGCACAGGCACAGAAATTTCAATTCCTGATACCATTTATGGATATGCGGTAACAAGATTAGGCTTTGCTGCATTTTTCAATTGCAGAGATCTTACAAGTATAATAATTCCTAATAGCGTAACAAGCATAGGCAATTGGGCATTTCAAAGTTGCATAGGTCTTAAAGACATAACAATTCCGAACAGCGTAACAAGCATAGGCGACTCTGCATTTAATAATTGTAGTAACCTTGTAAGAATAATAATTCCTAATAGCGTAACAAGCATAGGCGAGAGTGCATTTGATAATACACCATTTTATTATTCACTGCCAAATGGCGAAGTTTATTTAGGAAAAGTTTTATATGCATATAAAGGCACAATGCCTGAAAATACAAAAATAAATATAAAGCCTGGAACGGTTTCAATTACAGATAGTGTGTTTAGCCGTTGCAAAGATCTTACAAGTGTAACAATTCCGGGGAGCTTAGTTAGCTATGATTTTAGCGGTTGCACGGGTCTTAAAAGCGTAACAATAGGCGATGGCGTAACAAGCATAGGTGGATATGCATTTGATGGTTGCACAGGTCTTACAAGCGTGATAGTCCCTAATAGCGTAACAACCATAGGCGATGGTGCATTTAAAGGTTGCACAGGTCTTATAAATATAGCAATAGGAAATGGCGTAACAAGCATAGGCAAAAGAGCGTTTGATGGTTGCACAGGTCTTACAAGCGTAATTATCCCAAATAGCGTAACAAGCATAGGCGGTAGTGCTTTTGATGGTACACCATTTAATAATTCACTGCCAGATGGCGAAGTTTATTTAGGAAAAGTTTTATATGAATATAAAGGCACAATGCCTAAAAACACAGAAATAATTGTAAAGCCTGGTACGGTTTCAATTTTAGAATATGCGTTTAATGGTTGCAAAGGACTTAAAAGCGTAACAATCCCAAATAGCGTAACAAGCATAGGCGATAGTGCATTTAACGGTTGCACCAGTCTTACAGCTATTAATGTAAGCGAAGGGAATACGGTGTATTCAAGTATTGATGGAATAGTATATAGTAAAGATAAAACATCAATATTACTATTCCCTAATAGCAAATTCGGGGTGTTCACAGTTCCAGGCAGCGTAACAAGCATAGGCAACCAGGCATTTTTTGATTGCACAGGTCTTACAAGTATAATCATTCCAAATGGTGTAACAAGCATAGGTAGCATGGCGTTTTTTCGTTGCACAGGTCTTACAAGTATAATCATTCCAAATGGTGTAACAAGCATAGATGACTATGCATTTGCACATTGTACGAGTTTAACAAACCTAATCATTCCAAGCGGAGTAACAAGCATAGACGACAAAGCGTTTTACAATTGTAAAGGTCTTAAAGGCGTAATAATTCCAAGCAGTGTAACAAGTATAGGCGATATGGCATTTGGCTATTATAATAATTATGGCAATCATGAAAAACTGCCTGGATTTACAATTACAGGTATAAAAGGCAGTGCCGCTGAAAAATATGCAATAGCTAATGGATTTACATTTATTGACACTATACACGCAGAAAATTTTGACTATAAAGTCATTTCAGAATCTAACAAAACAATAGAAATAGTTAAATTCACAGGCACAGATTCAGAAATTATAATTCCTGAAATTATTGATGGATATATAGTTACAAAAATTGCCGATAATGCCTTTGCAAATTGCACAACACTAAAAAGCGTAACAATTCCTAACAGCGTAACGAGCATCGGCGACGCCACATTTTCTGGTTGCACAGGACTTACAAGCGTAATAATTCCTGACAGCGTAACAAGCATAGGCGACCGTGCATTTTATGATACATCATTTTATAATTCACTGCCAGATGGCGAAGTTTATTTTGACAAGGTTTTATATAAATACAAAGGCATAATGCCAGAAAATACAGAAATAAACATAAAAGCTGGAACAGTTTCAATTTCAGACAGTGCATTTTCTCGTTGCACAGGTCTAAAAAGCGTAACAATTCCAAATAGCGTAACAAGTATAAGACAGTGTGCATTTAAAGGCTGCGCTAATCTTACAAGCGTAACAATCCCTGATAGCGTAACTTACATAGGTAGCGGTGCATTTGATAATACACCATTTTATAATTCACAGCCAGATGGTGAAGTTTATTTAGGAAAAGTTTTATATGCATATAAAGGCACAATGCCTGAAAACACAGAAATAAATATAAGGTTTGGAACGGTTTCAATTTCAGACGCTGCATTTTCTGGTTGCACAGGTCTTAAAAGCGTAACAATCCCAGATAGTGTAACAAGCATAGGTAACTTTGCATTTCAAGGTTGTACAGGTCTAAAAGGCATAATAATTCCTGACAGTGTAACAAGCATAGGTGATAGGGCGTTTGGCTATTATTATTGTGGTAATGGCACTTATGAAAAACTTCCTGGATTTACAATTACTGGTATAAAAGGCAGTGCCGCAGAAATTTACGCAATAGAAAGACAAATTAATTTTCGATTGCCTTTATCATTAGGTGATATTAACGGCGATGGCAGGGTAACTTCTGGCGATGCAATTGCAGTTTTAAGAGCCGAGGCACAGCTTAGAACATTAACAGCAGAAGAATTTACAGCAGCTGATGTCGTAAAAGACAATAGAGTGACTTCAGGCGATGCAATTAGAATTCTTCGCTATGAAGCACAGTTAATCTCATCGTTATAATTTAAAAAATTATATAAAAATTAATTTTATGGAGGAATATTATGAAAAAAAAGCTAATTTGCATTTTAATCGTCATTTCTATGTTTTCTGGCATACTATCTGCCTGTGGCAGTGGCAAAAAAGTCGAACCTGTAAAGGGTGAAAATCTCGCAGTTAATGCGTCTTATACCCACAATGACAAAACAAGTACTTCTTTTAGCCTTAAATCAAGGGGAAGGTCAGAGGTTAAAATCAAATTTCCGTCTGCAATTACATTTAATACTATCGTGTTAAACGAAAAAACTACTTGTGTAGATGCTTTTGAGTTTTGGATAGAAAAAGATGGAAAGTTAGAAATTATTTATAAGCAAGATGAAATCGGCGGAACAAGATATTGCTATCTTGATGAAATTACTACTGATAATTTGATTTTAAGAGCATATGCAATTGATGGCGAATTCAACATTAACAGTTTTGAAGTTTATAACACAAAACGCCCACAAAAAGATTTTAGAACTACTACTTATCTTCCTGTTGACCAATTTTTGAGAGATTATGCAGAAAATCCACAATATAGTGATGGTCTTAACCATGTCACTGATATTATTTTGTTTGGTTGTGCAAAATATGATGAAAAAGGCGAGCTTAATGTCAATGAAGAAGCTCTTGATAAAACCTTAAAAATTATTAGCGAAATCAGAAAAGATAATAAAAATCCACTCAATATTTATTGCGACTTTGTTTTAAAATCAGAAATTAAAAATGATAAAAACTTGCCAAGTCAAGAGTTTTTCGCAAGTCTTCAAAAAATAGCATTACAAGAAAACAAGGCAAAGCTTATTGATAATTTAGTCGTTTTTGCAAATGAAAAACAACTTTCTGGAATTTCATTCGATTATGAATATCCATATTCGCACGACGATTATAATGTGTTTAGCAACTTCTTGGTTGAGATGAAAAAATCCGCTCCAAAAACTAAAATCGCTATTGCTGTTGCACCGTGGGGACTTTTATATACACAAGAAGCTAAAGATGCTGTTGATGTTTTTGAAGTTATGGCATATGACCTAATGGATAAAAAAGGTAACCATTCAGGTTGGCAAAACTGCTGTGTTGACGCAATAAATTATATGGCAGGCAAAGGAATTGACCTCAAAAAGGTAGACCTCGGCATTCCATTTTATTCAAGACCAACCGATTATGGAAACAAATGGGATAGTTGGCGAGGCGATGTTTCTAAAATAAGCAGATTTGGCAATTTTACTTCGTTTGAAGGAATTTCTTATGAAGATGACGCTGGTACAAAGCCGTTTTGGACTAAAGGAAAATGGTATAATGGTGAAAATCTCGTTATGGACAAAACCGCATATTGTTATGATGTAGGCGTTGGCGGAATTATGGTATTCCAATATAATTGCGATGTAGAATATAGCAATGAACGCTCATTAATGGCTAATTTGAACAGCGTGTTTGATGATACAAGTAAATAGCTTTTAGCTAAAATAATGGCTATCTCGCTTTTTAAAGTGGGATAGCCTTTTTTTGTGGATTTTATTATTGATTTATGATAGAATATTTATATTATTTTAACTTAGGAGTAATAAATGAAAAAACTATATATAGCTGACCTTGATGGCACACTTTTAAATAACGATTGCTGTATTAGCAAAAAATCCGCAAAAATAATTAATGATTTAACCGAAAAAGGAATGCTTTTTTCTATTGCTACCGCAAGAAGTGTAATGACTGCAAGCGAATTTCTTTCTGAAATAAAGCTTTCTGCTCCTGTTGTTTTGATGAATGGCGTTTTTGTATATGACACTGTGCAGAATAAATCTATTAAATTTTGGGAAATTAAATCATCTGTGCTTTCTAAGCTTCTCAAGATATATGAAAAAAATGATAAAACTCCCCTCTTGTTTCTCTATGGTGACGATGGGCTTTTAAGCATTCATTTTACCGATATGAAGCTTTGTGTGCAAAAGGATTTTTACAATGCAAGAGTTGATAAATTTGACGGTAGATTTAAAAAAGTTGCAGAGCTAACAATTCCAAACGGTCAGCACGCTGTTTACATAAATTTAGTTGACACATATGATGAATTAAAACCTATTTATGATGAAATTATGATGTTAGACGGTGTTACTGCCTCTTTCTATCATGACAATTATACTGAATATTGGTTCTTAGAGGCATATTCAGATGAGGCAAGCAAAGCAAACGGTGCAAGGTTTGTAAAAGAGGCTACCTGCGCAGATAAAATTGTCGCATTTGGTGATAATTTTAATGATACAATATTATTTGAATGTGCAGATGAATGTTATGCTGTTGAAAATGCTGTTGATGAGCTGAAAAACATTGCCACTTGTGTTATTGGCAGTAACCAAAATGATGGTGTTGCTGAATTTTTAAAAGATGATTTTAAGCCATTTAATAATTGACAATTATTGATGTAAATGGTATTATAATAAAGCAATTTTTGCAGAAGTGGCGGAATGGCAGACGCGCTGTATATCCTCCACAGAGGATATACAAATGCATAGTGCTTAATGTAGAATACAGAATGAGGAACGATTTATGGTGGAAAATCAAATTGAAAATAAGAGTTTCGATTTTGCGGTTAGAGTTGTCAATCTTTATAAGCACTTGAACGCCGAAAAGAAAGAACATGTTATTTCAAAGCAACTACTTCGTTCTGGCACAAGCATAGGTGCTAATGTTGCGGAAGCTCAGCGTGGACAAAGCAAAGCGGATTTTACAGCGAAAATGAGCATTGCTCTTAAAGAAGCAAATGAATCTCTTTATTGGCTAAAACTTCTTTTTAAAACAGACTATTTAACTGGGCAACAATTTTTGAGCTTAGAAAATGATATTACCGAAATAATAAAACTTCTCGTTTCTATATGCAAATCTTCAAACAAATAATTTTGCACTTTGCACTTTGCATTCTGCATTATTTATATGCGGGTATGGCGGAACTGGCAGACGCGTATGATTCAGGTTCATATGTTCGCAAGGACATGCAGGTTCAATTCCTGTTACCCGCACCAACGCTCAAGGCTTTATTATAAGGCTTTGGGCGATTTTTTATGCTCAAAAACAGACGGAATACGCATAACATTCGCTTGTAAAAAGGAAATGTAAAAATTCGAGAAAATATACATTCAATTGTAGAAATATCTTCACTTATCATTGAAAGTATGCTAACTATATGCTACAATTCAGATATGAATGAAGCATGATATAAGGGAGTATTTGAAATGAGTAAAACAAAATCATTATGTGGAATTGAATGCGGAGAATGTTCGTTAAAGGACACCTGCAAGGGCTGCTTTGCAACCTGTGGAAAGCCTTTTGGCGGTGAATGTATGATTGCAAAATGCTGTAAGAACAAAGGATATGAGTATTGTGAAGAATGCAAAGATAAGCCTTGTGGTCTTAAAAAACAGATTATTTCCGAATTTAACGCACTAAATATCGATGATATGGCAGAGGTTTCCGACCTTAATGCTCTTAAAGGCTCATTTGTTAATCTTGAATACTCTCTACCAAGCGGACAAAGTTTAAAATTTTGGAATGATGACAGGATTTATCTCGGCAATCAAATTTGCAAAGAAAACAGCGAGCGATGCTATGGCTTGACCGCTGACGAGAACTATCTTTTAGTCTGCGAATACGGTGAAAATGGAACTAATGCAGAAATTATAGTGTATCAAAAGCGAAGAAAACATCATTAAATCAGAAGAAAATCGGCATTATTTGTAAGCTTAATTTTATATAAATACGGTGGGTGAAGAATGAGTAACAACCTTTCGTGAAAACGATGAAAAAGGGACTGCTCCACGAGCATTATACCAAAAATTTGGTTTTGAACCCGACGAGCTGATTATGGAATTTAATTATCCTGTTCAGCGTTTTATATTACATAGGGAGTGAAGATATTATGACATACGAAGAACGCAAAGCACTTGTCAATTCTTATCTTGGCAAGATTGTAGAGGTTAAAATAGACCGCCCGATAGGTTATGTGCATAAAAAAGAAAAATACAGTCTGACTTATCCCATCAATTACGGATATATTCCCGATGTGATAGGCGGTGACGGCGAGGAATTAGATGTGTATGTACTCGGTGTCGATCACCCTGTCGAAACATTTACCGGAAAAATCATAGGTATTATTCACCGTGAAAACGATGTTGAGGACAAGCTTGTTGCCGCACCGGAAGATATGATATTTTATCAAAATGAAATTGCAAAGGCAGTCAATTTTCAAGAGCAGTATTATATTACTACTGTCGAAGCGCTATATTAGAAATTCTACGGTGTAACAATATTTTTTATTAATCTTCGCTTAAAAGATTAGCGGTTCAAATAGCTTTCCCCTGCTATACACCGTTCATATTTTGTGTTGCAATTCGTTTCATTGCTTTGTATGAAAGTAAGCAAACGATGATTGTAAGCACATCTGCAATTGGCTGTGAAAAATATATACCGTTTATTCCAAAAATGCGTGGAAGTAAAATGATGAATGGGATATAAAAAATCCCCTGACGGATAGTGGAAAGAAACAATCCGAATTTTGATGCACCAATGGTTTGAAAAGTAATAGTCATCATATAGCAAAGTCCAAAGGCAGGATAAAGAGCCACCTGCGAAATGAGCAGACGAGAGCCATATTCTACCACAGATGGATTGCGGTTAAATAGCATAATAAGAGGCTGTGAAAGCAGTATGTAAATGCCAGCCACAATAACTGATAAAAGCAGTGTGGATTTCAATGAAAAACGAGCTGAATCGTGAAAACGGGTTTCGTTTTTCGCACCAAAAGCATATGACGCTACGGGCTGATAGCCTTGCATAAAGCCCATAATGATGTAACAGCCAATTAGTATTAGTCGCTGTACTACGCCATAAGCGGCAATTATTAGGTCGCTGCCTGGCAGTGTTGCAGCCGCTACATTAGTGAGCGAGGTTGCAACAGCAAGACAAATTTGAATGACTGCAGTTGGAATGCCAATAAGAATTACATCCTTGAACAGTTTAACTGTGGGTTTAATATATTTTAGTCCTACCTTAATTATGGATTTTCCACTCAAATAGAACCATGCTAAAATTGCAAAAGTGACAAACTGCGAAACTGTGGTCGCAAGCGAAGCACCCTCCACACCCATATTAAATCCCCATTCAAACATAAAAATCGGATCTAAAATGACATTGAGAGCAGCACCTGTGATGACGGCAATAGTTGAAATTTTAACCGATGATTCTGCCCTTGCAGCACAGTTAAGGCTTTGCGCTGGTAGATTGGCAAGAGCTGCAATGAACATCCAAAAGGCATAATCTTTGGCGAGTGGCATAACTGTTTCAGAAGCACCAAAAGCTCTTAGCAATGGCTCCATAAAGATAATGCCACCTACGCATAGAAGTCCGCCGATAATGGTGGAGGCCACAACAATGGTAGAAATAGTCGTATTAGCACCGTTTTTATCGTCTGCACCAAGCTGTCGACCTGCCAATACCGCCGCACCTGCGGCAAAAATGTTCTCAATAGATACAAAAATTAAAAGCAACGGTAAGGTGACTCCCACCGCCGCCAATGCGGTTTCGCTATCTAAAAATCCAATATAAGCAGTGTCTACAATGTTGTAAACCGCCTTTGCCAAAAGTGCAATTGTCGCTGGAACTGCTAACTTTACAATCGCCTTAGAGGGCTTTACATCAGACAGCAACGATTCTTTTTCAATATTTTTCTCATTACTCATTTTTCGTTACCATCTCTTTCTATTACGCCATACAGTAGAATGCTGAGAGAGCGTTTGCATATTTCCTCATGCTTTTCAAGGTCAAATACTCCTGATGGCTCCATTTGATACCGTGCATTCACAAAATCCTGATAAAGTCGAAAAGTTTCAACCGCACTTTGAATTGTCACATCTGAACGAAGTCTTACCGACTGTAAAAGCTCTGTTAGCACAGAAATGTTCAGCACATCAAAATCTGCCTTGATTTCTGAAACTGCCTGTGCCAAATTGGCAGGCGGTGCAACAATCACATCACAAAACAGTTTATGATAAAGCGGATTTTCACGAAAAAAGCGAAGTCTTGCGTCAAAATATCGTTCTAATCTGTTCTCTTTTGTTCCACTGACATTTGAAAGTTCCTTGCGTAAATGCTCAGTCAAGCTGTCAAAAAGTTCCCTAATGCAAACAAGGTAAAGTTTATCTTTATCCTTAAAATAGTGATAAAGAATTCCCTTTGAAATGTCACCCGCTGTACAAATGGTGTTGATGGAACTAAGCCCATACCCCTGCTCACCAAACTCCTTGAAAGCGCTATCTAAAATTTTACGCCGACTTAATAAATTCTTTTCATCTCGTTTCATACAATGCCTCCAAAATAGACCTGTTGGTCTGTTATTTTTGATATTATCACAAACAGACCAGAAAGTCAATATTGTTTATATGAATTTCACTTTATCATTTATAATATATTAAAATGAAATAAAAAATTCAAAAATAAAAGAAAAACTGCCTAACCCCTTAATTTGTATGGGTTTAGTCGGTTTTTGCTTTTTCACTATTAACTTTTAACTAACAATTATTTGAGGGTTTCGGAAAGTAGCTTGTATCTATTTTGTTCCCTCCTTCAGTCATTTGCGAATGCCAGCTCCCTCCAGAGGGATCGTTGGGATTGTTCTTTTTTTCTTATATCTATTTTGTTCCCTCCCTCAGGCATTTGCGAATGCCTCGCTTTTTCTCCGAAAACGGGAACCCTTTTGTCACTTCGTGACATTTCCCCTAACAGGGGATGCTTCAAAGGAAGCGTTGGAGTTCCTAACTTTTACAATTTTAGTAGCCGAACCTTTTACCCTCTATAAAAACATTGCCACGCTAACAAATTCATTAGCGTGGCGAATAAATTTTTATTCAATTCAAATATTTGCATTGCAGAAATTTTCAATGTCTTTTTTCTCACAGCCACCTGTTTGCCTTGCAACTTCTTTACCGCTAACAGCAATAACAAGAGTGGGAATTGACATTATGCCATACATTGCGGCAAGGTCAGAGGACACATCAACATTTATTCTGCAAACATTTACAGCAGTTGTTTCTCGTGAAAAAGCTTCAACTTCAGGTGACAGCATTTTACATGGCATACACCAATCTGCGTAGAAATCAATTAAAACGGGTTTTTCGCTCTGTGAAATTTCACTTGCAAAATTATCGAGGGTAACATCTTTTACAGCCATAAAAACACATCCTTAATATTATTTTTGGGGGCATCGTGACAAACAAAAAATAATTATAGATTTGAAGAAAGCCCATAAGCATTTAAAAGGTCGTTTTCAGTTACATCATTTTTATCAGTATCATTGACTAAAAGCGTTGCAACAACTTTGGTATTCATAACTGAAAAGGCTGATTTTATTTGCTCTTCAATGACTTTAAATCCAATTTTGCCATCACATCCCGCTGTAACCAGTATAACTGCTTTTTTAGATTTTTCAATAGGAATTTCAATATTTCTTTTAAAACGAGCTTCATAGAACCTTTGAAATCTGTCAAACAATGCTTTTAGAGGGGCAGGCATAGACATAAGATATATTGGAGTAGCCACAACAATAAGGTCAGCCTCGAAATATTTTTTCATAAATCCGTCTAAATCCTTTTTAGAACAGCCATCACTTGCTTTGCAGTATCCGCAAGCGTTGCAAGGGGTAGGCATAAGCTCAAAAAGATTGACAATATCTATATCATCGTCTTTTGAAAAGCCTTTGAGGAAAGCTGAAACAAGTTTTTTAGTGTTTCCGTTTCGGCGTGGAGAACCAAACAAGACAAGAATATTCATTCAGCTAATAGGCTGTCACAATATTTACAGACGAGCCTTTCTCCTTTTTTATAGCAAAGTTTAGGAACATAATTTTCGCTATTTCTGACACAGCGAGGGTTTACGCATTCTTTTTCGGTTGTCATTTCAGAAATTTGCTTAGTGCTGTCGTTTGAAATAAGCATAGTTATAATAAGAGCCATTCTTGCATACATTCCATATTCGGCTTGCTCAAAATATTTTGCCCTTGGGTCATCGTCAACATCTACTGTAATTTCATCAACTCTTGGAAGTGGGTGAAGAACAACTAAGTCTTTTTTAGCAAGAGCCATTTTTTTGCTGTCAAGAACATAAATACCTTTTTGAGCCTCATATTCGGCTTCGGTTTTAAAGCGTTCTTTTTGTATGCGAGTCATATATAGAACATCAAGCTGTGAAATCGCATCTTCAAGACTGTCAGAAAAGCTATATTCACAGTTGCTTTCTTTTAATATATCAATGATGTATTCAGGTAGCTGAAGCTCGGGAGTTGAAATCATAACAAATTTATTGTTTTTATATTTTGAAAGTGTTTTAAGGAGAGAATGAACCGTTCTGCCATTTTTCATATCACCGCAAAGACCTATGGTAAGACCTTCTAAAGTGCCTTTTTCATATGAAAGAGTAACAATGTCGGTAAGAGTTTGAGTAGGGTGAAGATGACCGCCGTCGCCAGCATTAATAACAGGGCTTTTTGAATAGAGCGAGGCTGCATAGGCTGAACCCTCAACAGTATTTCTCATAACAACTAAATCAGCATATCCACTGACTACACGAACGGTATCTTTTAGGCTTTCGCCTTTAGCAACAGAAGCATTTGATGGATTATCAAAGCCGATAACCAATCCACCAAGGCGAAGCATTGCAGTTTGAAAGGACATTTGGGTTCTTGTAGAGGGTTCGTAAAAAAGAGTAGCCATTACTTTTCCGTGACAAGCATCGGTGAAAATCGAGGGATTTTTTTTAATCATACCTGCAAGGCTGATTAATTCGTTGAGGTCATCTTTTTCTATTTCCTCAAGGTCAATTAGGCTATGTAAATTCATTTTGTTACCCATTAGCACAAAAAAGTGCTACACCTTTCATCCTTTATTTTTATATCAATATTTATTAATCTTTTCTTTCATCGCCAAAAAAGAAAAGCGCAACAGTTCCAGGGCCAGTATGAGAACCAATAACAGTTCCGATTGAATTGATGATTATATCGCCATCAATATGTTTAAACTTACCTTTAACCATTTCACTAAGTTCTAAAGCATCATCATAGCAATCAGAATGTGAAATATAGCATTTGCCTGAATAATCAAGCCCATTTTCCGCGTGTTGCTCCATTTTTAAAACGATTGCTTCTAAAACTTTTTTTTTGCCTCTATATTTTTCTCTTGGGATAAGCTTTCCAAAGTTATCTATACTAAGTAGTGGACAAATATTTAGCATAGTTCCGAAAACTTGTGAAGTTTTTGAAATTCTGCCTCCACGATAATAGCTGGTTAAATCTGTTGAAAAAAACCAGTGGTGAGTAAAAAGTCTTTTTGAAATAACAAAATCATAAACCTCATCAATTGTTTTGCCCTCGTCACGAAGGTCAGCGGCAGCGGTCATTAAAAGACCATAGCCAGAGGAGGCGCAGAGTGAGTCGGCAACAAGAAACTGCCTGTTTGGATATTTTTCTAAAAGCTCATCTTTGGCAATTTGACAAGAGGTGTAAGAGCCAGAAAGTCCCGATGAAAAATCAATGTGTAAAATATCTTTACCATCTTTTAAAAATGGTTCAAAAAAGTCAATATATTGAGCAACATTTGCTTGAGAAGTAGTCGGCATTGCGCCCTCAGAAATTTTTTTATAAAATTGTGGGTATGAAATGGACTCCCCAAGGTCATCAGTATATTCTACATCATCAATTGTAAAGTGAAAGCACACTAAAGGTATATTTCTTTTGATAAAAAATTCTTTTGACATATCTGCTGTCGAACAACAGGATAAAATAAAGCTTGACATAGTAGAATATCTCCTTAATTAATTTTGCGTTTAGGAAAAGCGTCACTTAACTCATAAAACATCATTTTCAGCAGTTTGTAAAGCTGGTTTTGTCTTAACACTCCACGCTATATTAATAGCATGGTCGGCAACTCTTTCAAAATCTGTAATAGTATTTACAAACAACATTCCTGCTCTTGTTGAGCATTGATGCTTGTTAAGGCGTTCGATATGAGCTTCTTCATAGTTTATTTTCATATCATCAACTGAGGCTTCAAGGGCATTTAGGTTTTCTGCAATTGTTGCGTCAAGCTTTTGAAGTGCAAAGGCTTCAATTGAGCCGTCGATAAGCGATAGAGCATCTTTATACATAAGGCGAAGCTCATTTTCACTTTCGGGAGAAAGCTCAATATTTTCATCAACACGATTTTTAGCGGCTTCTGAAAGATTGACAGCGTGGTCGCCAATACGCTCAATATCGTTGATAACATGGAACATACGACCTATGTATTGTGCATCTTGATAACCTAAATCCAGTGCATTAATTTTAACAAGAAACGGTGTAATATTATGGTTAAGATAATTTATAATTTCTTCAGTTTTTTGAATTTCTTCAAAATGCGAGGTATTTTTATTAATTAAATCTTGTGCTGCAATGTCAAAGTTATTTCGTGCAAGAGTAGCCATTCTAATAACTTCTTTACCAACTTGAGCAACTGCAACAGGAGGGGTATTTATCATACGGTCATCAACATTTACCATATTAAGGCCATCGTCATTTTTCGATTTCTTTTCAGGAACGAGAATACAAGAGAGTTTAACAAGATACTTTGCAAACGGGAACATTATAAATGTGCTAACAACATTGAATATTATATGTACAGCAGAGAGCTGAACCATACTATTGTCGGTTAAACTTTCAATCATAGCAGTAAATGGCAAGAAAGCAGTAATACAAACAAATATGGCGGTTCCTATAATATTGAAAAGTAAGTGCATAACCGCTGCACGCTTTGAATTAGTTTTCGTTCCGATTGTTGAAATAAGTGCAGTTACAACTGTTCCAATGTTTTGACCATATATAATGTAAATCGCAAAGTTAAGAGGAACAAGCCCTTGAGCTGCGAGTGCCTGCAAAATTCCAATGCTTGCAGCAGAGCTTTGAATAACGCCTGTAATAGCCGCACCAATTAAAATTCCGAGGAAAGGATTGCTTGCATTAATCATCCAATTTCTGAAAACCTCAGAATCTTGAAGTGGCTCCATCGCTCCTGACATAAGATTCATTCCCATAAAGAGCATACCAAAGCCTGCAACCGCTTGACCTATATGCTTTATCATATTCTTTTTTGAGAAAACTATCATAAACACACCAATAAAAATTGCAATTGGTGCAATGCCTGTGAGATTAAGAGAAACTAAAACACTCGTTGTAGTTGTGCCAATATTAGCACCCATTATAACACCGATTGCTTGAGTTAAATTCATTATGCCAGTATTTACAAAGCCGACAACCATTACGGTGGTTGCAGATGAACTTTGAATTAAGGTTGTAATGACAATACCCACTAAAACAGCTAAAAATCTGTTTCTTGTCATTTTTTCAAGAAGAACTTTAAGCTTTGCACCAGCGGCAAGCTCTAAGCCATCACCCATTATTTTAATGCCATATAAAAGCAGACCTAAACCGCCTGCAAAGGAAAACACATTTGCAATACCCATAATTTCACCGTCACTTTCACATCATAAAAGAATTATTTGTTAGCGTTTTTTATGCGTTCACTCTTTTTAAATTCTTTTCCGTCAGTTCCGAGATGATAATGAACAGCGTTTGCAGTACCGTGCTTTTTACCGTCAACTCTCGAATAGTATATATCCTTTTTATCAAGATATGTTTTAAACCATTCAAGACGCTTTTTAAAATCTTTAAATCTTCTGTTAGGAAGGGCAGTCCACGCAACCTCCGCCATTGCAAAAACTCGTGGGAACATTGCAAATTCGAGTGCGGTTTTTGAATCAATCCATTCAGTCCAGTGTTCACATTCAATACCAAGCACTCTTTGACCGCTTTTGCCAAATCCGATTTTAACTTCATTAAAGTTATAAACTTTTTTAAGCGAAGTTGAAGCATATTTAACATCAAAATAGAAATATGTATGAGGTGATAAAATCATATCTCTTTTATATGATTGTGCATCTACATCTTTTGAATTGCTTAAAATCCAGTATTGGCAAACAATGCTTTCATCAAAATCATCATTAATGCAATCGTTCCAAGCAATAGTGGTTTTTCCGTATTTTTTCAAGATGTTATTAACCTGTGACATATAGTAGCCTTGAAGTGCAGAGGCGTTTTTAAGCCCCTGTTTTTCCATTACTGCGGTGCATTTTGGGCATTTGTTCCAAAGCTTATGCCCCTCTGAAGCTTCGTCACCGCCTATATGAAAATATTTATAGTCAAATAGTGGGCAAATTTCGCCCAAAAGCTTATCAACAAAATCTAAAGCATCTTCGTTTCCAGCACAAAGAACAGCATCAAAAATACCATTTTGACAAGCTACTTCATATTCTTTTCCAGTACAACCATATTGAGGATAGGCAGCAAGAACTGCTGTCATATGCCCAGGAAGGTCAATTTCAGGTAGCACATTTATATTTAATTTTTTTGCAAAGGCAACAATTTCTTTGATTTCTTCTTGCGTATAAAAGAATGAATATTCTCCGCCTCTATGTTTAAGAGTGCAACCCTCAAGACCTGCGTATTTACGAGTTGAGCTTATTTCATTAAGCAGAGGAAAAAGCTTGCTTTCAATTCTAAAGCCTTGGTCATCTGACAAATGCCAGTGAAAAGTATTAATTTTAAGCATTGCAAGAACATCTAAAATTTCTTTGATAACATCCATTCCAAAAAAATGGCGGCTCTCGTCAACCATAACTCCACGATAACCATAAACAGGCTTATCATCAATAAACAAACAATTAACAACAGCCTTGCCATCTACCTTATTTGCCTGCATAAGAATAATTTTAAGAGTTACAGCACCATAAAAAGCACCACAGCTATCAGAGGCATTTATAACAATTCCATCATTAGAAACTTTAAGAGAATAGGCATCTCTTTCCATTCCTGCAACCTTTTTAATCTTAATAGAACCGCCATTTTCGGTCGGCTTTGTTTTAAGATATTCTGTGAGATAGTTACCAGCATTTACAAAGTCCTCAGAGCATAAAACAGCGGTAGAACTTGACACAACATATGTTCCTTCAAGAGAGGTATAGTTATTAGGCTTTGGAATGATATTGTATTTTAGCATTAGCCTTCTCCTTTAAAATATTCGATAATTCATTATTATAAAGATTATATCAAATATGAAAGGATTTTGAAAGTAATTATTTAAACTTTTCTACAATTTTTTCGTATATTTCAATTATTTTAAATCTCGGCTCGAATTTTGGGCTACTTTTGACAACATTTGCTTCGTTTTCTGAAAGCACATCATCAATTTTCACTTCATCATTATTGCCCTCGGCTGCTGGCAGGCACATTGGTGGAAACATAACGCACCACCAATTTTGACCGCTTCCCTCACCGATTATTACCTTTACTGCTTCATATGTTCCAGCAGGAAGTGTTATTTTATCATCATAAGTGCGAGTGCTGAAAAAATCTTTTCCTATTTGAACTTTAACATCATAATTATAACCGTTATCGTGAATTACCTTTAACGCACTTTCTTTTAATGAGTCAATTCTCGGCAATAAAAGCTCCTGTGCATTTTCTGAAGTTAATGTTTTCCCAAAAATATCCTTGCCCTCGGTTAAAACTGCATCTCTGACTTTCAGTTTTAGTGCCTGATCGTCTGGGGCGTCTGAATTTGCTATAATGTGCATTCTTAGGACATCACCACGAACATTATCGCAAGTAGCAGAAAATGATGTAAGGCTAAGAGAAGTAGCAATAATTAATCCGCATAAAAGCGACAATTCTATCTTTTTTAAATTGATTTTCATATGTTTCACCCTTTCGTGACAATAGCATTGGCAAAAAAAGGAAATGTATTCAAAACTTTTTATCATAATTTTAAAAATATTCAATTTTGTATATAAATACATAAAACATTTATATTTTGGGCAAATACTGCATAAAATACAGTATTTTATGTATATTATCATTGTTAAAACCGCCAAACACGCATTTTAATGAATAAATATGCAAAAAGGACTTGATTTTATACAAAAGAGTAGTATAATAAGAAGGTAAATTATTTAGGAGGAAAAAATCAGATGAAAAAAGAAATTAAAAAAGTAGTTTTGGCTTACTCGGGCGGGCTTGATACATCAATTATTATTCCGTGGCTTAAAGAAAATTATAATAACTGTGAGGTTATCGCTGTTTCAGGTGATGTTGGTCAAGGAACAGAGCTTGATGGGTTAGAAGAAAAAGCAATAAAAACAGGTGCGTCAAAGCTTTATATAGAAGACCTTAAAAAAGAATTTATTGAAGACTATATTTTCCCAACTCTTAAAGCAGGTGCAGTTTATGAAGAAGACTATCTTTTAGGAACTTCTTTTGCTCGCCCTATTATTGCTAAAAGAATTGTTGAAATTGCTAAAGCTGAAGGTGCTGACGCTATTTGTCACGGCTGTACAGGCAAGGGCAATGACCAAGTTCGTTTTGAGCTTACAATAAAGGCTTTTGCCCCAGAAATGGAAATCATCGCTCCGTGGAGAATTTGGGATTTAAAATCTCGTGATGATGAAATTGAATATGCTGAAGCTCATAATATCCCTCTTAAAATCAATCGTGAAACAAATTATTCTAAAGATAAAAACCTTTGGCATTTATCACACGAGGGGCTTGACCTTGAAGATCCTGCAAACGAGCCACAATATAATAAAGAAGGCTTTCTTGAAATGGGCGTTTCTCCTGAAATGGCTCCTGATAAGCCAACATATATTACGCTCTCATTTGAAAAGGGCGTTCCAACAGCTATTGACGGTAAAAAAATGGAAGCTGTACCAATGCTCAACTACCTCAACAAGGTAGGCGGAGAAAATGGTATCGGGCTTGCTGATTTAGTTGAAAATCGCCTTGTTGGTATGAAATCTCGTGGCGTTTATGAAACCCCTGGCGGAGCAATCCTCTATAAGGCTCATAAGGTCCTTGAAACAATTACACTCGACAAAGAAACTCAACATTATAAATATCAAATCGCAACGAAATATGCTGATCTTGTTTATAACGGTCAATGGTTTACGCCACTTCGTGAGGCTTTAGCAGCATTTGTTGATAGCACACAAGAAACTGTAACAGGTGAAGTTAAATTAAAGCTTTATAAAGGCAATATGATTAATGCAGGCGTAACCTCGCCTTATACACTTTATTCAGAGGATTTTGCAACCTTTGACGCTGATGAAGTTTACGACCAAAAAGACAGTGCAGGATTTATTAATTTATTTGGGCTTCCAATCAAGGTTAAGGCAATCCTCGACGCTGAACGCAAGTAATTTCGGTCTGTTTTCCGATAGGCTTCGTTTGCTGCGGCTTGCAGTATGGATATACAGCTGTGCCTTGCAAGCCTTGCCTATCAAAAAACATCTTCGAAATTAAATATCGGTCTGTTTTCCGATAGGCTTCGTTTTGTTCGCCTCTTCAATGTCATTCTGAGCCTGCGAAGAATCTCGCCCCCTCAGTGTCATTCTGAGCCTGCGAAGAATCTCGCCCGTTCAATGTCATTCTGAGCCTGCGAAGAATCTCACCCGTTCAATGTCATTCTGAGCCTGCGAAGAATCTCACCCTTATATAATCAATGTAGGGAACAGTCTTGACTGTTCCTATGCTAACAAACAAATTCAAACAACAAATCAGGAGAAAAATATGAAGCTTTGGGCAGGAAGATTTTCAAAAGAAATAGACAAAAAGACTAATGATTTTAACTCGTCAATTTCATTCGACTCAAGAATGTATGGTGAAGATATTGATGGAAGTATAGCTCACGCTACAATGCTTTCTGCTCAAGGGATTATTACATCAAATGACCTTGCAGAAATTGTTAATGGGCTTAAAGCTATAAAATCTGACATCAAAAGCGGTGAACTTCTCATTGATCCTAATGCTGAAGACATTCACACCTTTGTTGAGGGCGAACTGACGAAAAGAATTGGTTCTGCCGGAAAAAGGCTTCATACAGCAAGAAGTCGTAATGACCAAGTGGCACTTGACATTCGCCTTTATCTTAAAAAAGAATGTGACAGTCTTTTGGCTCAGGTGACTGAGCTTATTTGCGTTATTGCGAATAAAGCTGAAAGTTACAGCGATATGGTTATGCCAGGTTACACTCATATGCAAAGGGCGCAGCCTATTACCTTTGGGCATCATCTTTTAGCATATGCTGAAATGCTTCTTCGTGACAAGGCTCGAATTGAAGACGCTAAAAATCGAATGAATTATTGCCCATTAGGTGCCTGCGCACTCGCTGGGACTACCTATAACACTGACCGTGAAATGACAGCTCGTGATTTAGGATTTAATGGAGCCATGCAAAATTCGCTTGATGGCGTTTCTGACAGGGACTTTTGTTTAGAGCTTGCCTCGGCACTTTCAATTTTAATGGTTCATCTTTCAAGATTTTCTGAAGAAATCGTTCTTTGGTGTTCGTGGGAATTTAAATTTGTTGAATTAGATGATGCCTTTTCAACAGGCTCATCAATTATGCCACAAAAGAAAAATCCCGATATTACAGAGCTTGTTCGTGGAAAATCAGGCAGAGTGTTTGGCGACCTTTTAACACTTTTAACTGTGATGAAAGGCTTGCCCCTTGCTTACAATAAAGATATGCAAGAAGATAAAGAAGCAATTTTCGATGCTTTTGATACTGTTAAAATGTGCCTTACAGCATTTATTCCAATGCTTGACACAATGACAGCACTTCCAGAAAATATGAGAAAAGCGGCAGCAGGCGGATTTATAAACGCAACCGATTGTGCCGATTATCTCGTTTCTAAAGGCTTGCCATTTCGTGATGCTTATAAAGCGACAGGTGAAATTGTAGCACTCTGCATTAAAGAGGGGCTAACACTTGAAACACTGCCACTTGAAAGATATAAAGAAATTTGCGACTTGTTTGACAATGGCGTTTTTGAGGCTATCAATCTTGATAAATGTGTAAATGATAGAACTTCTCTTGGCGGTCCTGCACCTAAAAATGTTAGAATGCAGGCAAAAAGAATTAAAGAAATGCTGTAAATTTTTATAGAAAAGAGAAGCGAAATGAAAAAAGTATTTATTGATGGAAGTCAAGGAACAACAGGGTTAAAAATCTTTGACAGACTTTCAAAAAGAACTGATATACAATTAATAAAACTTCCCGAAGACAAAAGAAAAGATACAAATGCGAGAAAAATCGCTCTAAATAGTGCAGACATCGCCTTTTTATGTCTACCTGATGCAGCGGCAATCGAAGCTGTTTCTTTAATTGAAAACGATAATACAATCGTGATAGATACTTCAACTGCTCATAGAACAGACAAGGGCTGGGCATATGGTTTTCCAGAGCTTTCTGACGATTTGATGAACGAAATAAAATCATCAAAACGAATTGCAGTTCCGGGCTGTCATGCAAGCGGATTTATTTCACTTGTTCGTCCACTTGTGGAAAAAGGATTTATAAAAAAAGAAACTGCACTTTGCTGTCATTCGATAACAGGATATAGCGGTGGCGGAAAAAAGATGATTGCAGAATATGAGGCAGAAGAAAGAAGTGAATTGCTTTCATCGCCACGCCAATATGGGCTTTTGCAAAATCATAAACATTTAAAAGAAATGGTAGCAATCTCAGGAATTTCCACATCACCCATTTTTTGCCCGATTGTTGCTGATTATTTTAGCGGAATGCTCGTTACTGTCCCTCTTTTTAAAAAAGATTTAATTGGCAAAAAAACTATTGAAGATATAAAAGCCCTTTATAAATCAATCTATTCGAGCAATATCGTCACCTATTGTGATGACTTTTGTGAAGATGGATTTATGGCATCAAATAAAAAGTCAGAGCTTGATAATATGGAAATCACCGTTTCAGGAAATGATGAAAGAATTCTTCTCGTTTCACGATATGATAATCTCGGCAAAGGTGCAAGCGGTGCAGCCCTTGAATGTATGAATATAGTAATGGGATTAGAGCCAGGATATAAACTTGAATTAAATTAAAAGATAAATATTAGGAGAAAAAGCTATGGATATAAAATTTATCGGCGGTGGAGTTTGCGCTCCAAATGGCTTTACAGCAAGTGGAATTCATTGCGGAATTCGTAAAAATAAAGAAAAAAAAGACTTGGCATTAATATTCTGTGAAACCGAGTGCGACACGGCGGCTGTATATACTCAAAATCTTGTTTATGGCGCACCAATAACGGTTACTCGCAATAATATTAAAAACGGCAAGGCAAGGGCAATCGTTTGTAACAGCGGAATTGCCAACACCTGCAATGCTGACGGCGTTCAAAAAGCAACCGCAATGTGTGAAATCACTGCAAAGGCTTTAAATATAAACGCTACCGATATTATCGTTGCATCAACAGGGGTAATAGGTCAGCCAATTGATATTGAACCTATCGAAAATGGTATGCCAAAGCTTGCAAAAAAGCTAAGCAAAGATGGTTCAAATGATGCTGCGACTGCGATTATGACCACAGATACTGTGAAAAAAGAATTTGCAGTCGAATTTATGCTTGGCGGTAAGACTTGCAAAATTGGTGCAATCTCAAAGGGCAGCGGAATGATTCACCCTAATATGGCAACAATGCTCGGGTTTATAACTACCGATGCTGCAATCGACTCAACAATGATTAAAAAAGCACTTTTAGAGGTCACAAAAGACAGCTTTAATATGCTTAGCATTGACGGTGACACTTCAACAAATGACACGGTAGCAATTTTAGCGTCAGGACTTTGCGAAAATGCTAAAATCACCGCAGAAAATAAAGATTATGTCACCTTTGTTACAGCACTGTCAGCAATCTGTGAAAAATTAGTTAAGTGTATGGCAAAAGATGGCGAAGGTGCAACAAAGCTTGTTGAATGTGTTGTAAGCGGTGCTAATTCTAAAAAAACAGCTAAGATTTGTGCAAAATCGGTTATTTGCTCATCACTCGTCAAAGCGGCTATGTTTGGAGCAGATGCAAACTGGGGCAGAATTCTGTGCGCAATCGGCTACAGTGGTGCAAATGTTGACATTTCCAAGGTCGATGTTTCTTTTAAATCAGATTCTGGGCGTATTGATGTTTGCAAAAATGGTGCTGGAATCGAGTTTTCCGA
>JAVVWP010000028.1:0-23134 GCA_036652055.1 Oscillospiraceae bacterium
TCTCCTTTTGTCATTATGCTTTTATTCCAAATTCATTATACCACTTTCCTTGCGTTCAGAATGACCTCAACTTTTCGTGTCATCCTGAGCAAAGCGAAGGATCTCATCCACTAAATATCTTCATCGAACTCTACAACCCCGTAAATGTCATTATTATTATATTCATATCACATTTTTATTGACATTTGATTAGAAATTAGGTATCTTATCAGTGAGGTGATTTCTGTGAAATACGAACTTTCGAGTATTGCAATGCTTCCAAAGGGAGTTAAAAACCCTATTTTTGAACAAAGAGAAACAGGGCAAACTCATACCCCATATCAGGCTGAAATTCGCTTTTATTCCTGCATAAAAGAGGGGAATTCAGAGCTTTTAATAAATGAGATGGATAGCTTTTTTAAATCAGGATTTGTAATAGGCAGAATGTCAGACAATGACCTAAGGCAAATGCAGTATTGGGCTACAAGCTGTATTGCAATTGGTATTCGATATGCAATTCAAGGCGGATTAGATGAAATGAAAGCCTTTAATTTTGCAGATAAATGTATAGAAACCATCGACAAATTTGTTTTGCCCGAACAAGTTGTTGAGTTCCTTCCCAAAAAGGCAATAGAGCTTACAGAAATGGTAAATAGGCTAAAAATAAGCGTGACCTATTCTTACCATATAAAAGTTTGCATTGACTATATAAATAAAAATTTGCATAATAAAATAACAGTTGAAATGCTTTCAAAGGTTTGTAAACTTTCAGAAAGCTATTTGTCAGTCCTTTTTAAAAAAGAAACAGGAATTAACATAAGTAAATATATTTTAAAGAAAAAATTAGAAGTTGCAAAGGCGCTTATAAATGAAAAATATGACTGCGGAGAAATCGTTTATTCGCTTGATTTCTGCTCACAGTCACATTTCATAAGTTGTTTTAAAAAGGAATATGGCATTACTCCAAGTGCATATGCCACCTCGTTAAAATGATTATTTGATTTTTTTATTTGTCGCTAAAAAGGTCATTCTGTCATCAATCATTTGAGTTCCGTGACCTCGATTATGACCGCCGTGGTCAGAAGTTATAATTATAAGCCAGTCCTCCTCGGGGTATGTTTTTCTTTTTTTAACTTCTTCTATTAGTTCATATGATAGCGAGTCACCGTCCATAACAGCAACGGTATATCGATAATTTGAAAGGCTAAAAGAAGATGTATGCCCGTTTATGTCAGGGCCTTCATAAATTCCAAAAATAATATCAGTATCGCCTTTTATGTGGTCTTTTAATGCTTTGTGAAGTTCTAAATCTTTTGTAAATTGTTTGTATTCAAGCGGAATTTTGCCTGCTTTGGCAATTGCTACTTCGTTTTTATAAGTGATATTAAAGTGGTCAGGCCAAATTGCAAGGAATGATGCCGAAATGCCTTTTTCTGCATATTCTCTTAAAACAGTAGGGCAGTTATCATTTAAAGTAGTGTGTTTTATTACGCCATTTTTAACGCCCCATTCGCCTGTAAGAATTGAAGCAAAGCCTTGAGCAGTGCTTGTTTCTTGAGGCGAGGATACCTCTGCACCAGCATAGCTAAGATACAAACCGCCTTCCTTTTTAAGCTCGCAAACTCCGCTGTATGGGCTGTCGCAGTTGTCACCAGTTACTGCCATATCATCACTTTTGACAATACAGAGCATACTGTCAGCCCTTGCACCGTCAAGAGCAATAATCAAAGCTTTTTTATGCTTTTGGTTTTTATTTTCAAAATGTTTTCTCACTTCTTTTGCGACAGTGGTTTGAGGTAGGGCATCGTCAAAGCTGTTGTCAAAAACGCCATTTTTATTAATGCGTTTAATATAATCAGCATCTTTTTTCTTTTTTCCAAAAAACATATAAAAATCCTCTTTCCTTTTATATCAAGATGTAATATAATGTCACTTAGTAACTATATGTTAATATATCACAAAAATTTAACTTTGGAAAGGCTTTTTGCAAATTGAATAAAAAATATTTAGGATATGAAAGTCCACACAAACGCAACTTATTTTTATTATGCTGGGTTGCATATTTCTCAACTTATATTTGCAGGCTCAATTTTTCAGCAGTAATGCCAGAGCTTCAAAAGGGCGAAGTTTTTTCTGAAAGCCAAATTGCATTAGTATCATCGGCATTTTTCATATGCTATGGTGCGTTTCAGTTTGTCAGCGGAATTTTGGGCGACAAGCTTGATACAAGGCTGATGGTCTTTTGGGGGCTTCTTATTTCATCGGTATCAAATATATTAATTTTCTTTAATCATAGCTTTTACAGCCTTTTATTTCTTTGGGCAATCAACGGAATAGTTCAGTCAATGGTATGGTCGCCAATTTTAAAAATTGCTTCTGTCAACTTTAATGAGGTAGAAAAAAAGAAATTTGGAATTGACATTTCAACAACAGTGCCGATAGGAACGCTTTTAAGCTATGGAATTAGCCTTTTAACGCTTATCTTTTTACCGTGGCAATATGTATTTTTAACCTGCGGACTAACTGAGCTTCTAATTTCATTTTATTGGTTTATCGGAACAAAAAATCTAAAGCAGTCAGATGCAGAAAAAGAAAAGTCAAAAGCTTTAGAAGTTGCACCTATGAATGCTAAAAAAACTATAAAAATCCTATTAGCAGGAGGGCTTTTCTTCCTTTTAATTCCAATAGCAATTCAAGGAACGCTAAAAGACAGCGTAACCCAGTGGATACCAACATTTTTAGGCGATGCCTTTGGCTCTAAAACGACATTTTCACTCGCTCTTACTATGATTTTACCGATTATTAATGTTACAGGAGCATATTTTGCAAAAGCGGTTGATAAAAAGGTAAAAAATGAAATTACAACAAGTCTAATTTTCTTTGTTATTTCAGCGGTATTTTTAACGATTTTAATGCTCTTTGGAAGCAAAAATATAATAATCGCTCTTATTTCAATGGCAGCTATTACAAACTGTATGTTTGCAATTAATGTTATGCTTATAACAATGGTTCCACTTGCCTTTGCAAGTACAGGCAGAGTCAGCACGATAAGCGGATTTTTAAATGCAATGGCTTATATAGGCTGTGGAATTCTCAACATATTTGCAGGCAAGATTTTAGAGATTAGTTCATCTTGGTCAGTGCTTTTCATTATGTGGCTTATCCTTGCAGTGATTGCAATTTTTGTTTCGGCTATTTCAGTTCCGCTTTGGAAAAAGACAAAAGCAAAGAAACTTTAAAAAAGTTAAACGAACGAAGGCGAGGTTATAGGCGGATTTGTCTTTTTAAAGGTCGCCTTGACTTCAATATCCTCATGAACTCTTTTTAGTGTAATGGCATTAAGCTTTACATCTTTTGTCATATCAACGCCGTTAATAATAAGCTTTTCTAAAACATAATATCCATCAGTCTTTGATGGTAAAATATGAACCTTAACAGTTTCAAAGGGTTTCACAGTTTGTGTTTCCACTGTTAGGGTTCCATTTTTGTCACTTTCAAGAAAAACCTCAAAATTCACATACTTATAGACCGAAAACCCTCCGCATAAAAGCAAAGCACCGCATAAAATCACGCAAATAAACTTTTTCAAGTCAAATACCCTCAAATTAAAATTTTATAGCAATTCTATTGATATAACATCAAAGCCAGCATCATAAATTGCATCTGAAATTGCTTTTTCGTCGACATCATTTAAAGCTGATATTTTTGCTGTGCCTGTTTTTAAATCAACAATCACATCAGTAATACCGCTCATTTCTTTTAATGCCTTTTCAACTCTTGAAGTGCAGTGAGAGCAAGACATACCCTCGATTTTAATAAGTTTTTCCATTACTATTATCCTCTCTTTTACTTTATTTTATTCTTCTATTTAATAGTAGCGAGTTAGTCACAACCGTTACCGATGATAGGCTCATAGCTGCCGCTGCAAACATAGGATTTATAAGTGTTCCTGTGAGCTGATAAAAAAGCCCTGCCGCAATCGGAATACCAATTGTGTTATAAAGAAATGCCCAAAAAAGATTTTGCTTTATTGTACGCATTGTTTTTTTGCTTACATCAAATGCACCTATAACGCTTTCCATCTGGTTGTTCATTAAAATTACATCAGCACTGTCTATTGCAATGTCAGTTCCAGCTCCAAGCGAGATACCAACATCAGCGATAGCGAGTGCAGGGGCGTCGTTAATTCCGTCACCGACCATTGCAACAATTCTACCCTCTGCCTTAAGCCTTTCTATAATTTCAGCTTTTTCGCTTGGCATAACTTCAGCTATAACATCATCAACAGAGGCGATTTTTCCAATCGCAGCGGCAGTTATTTTGTTGTCACCAGTTAGCATTAAAGTTTTTATTCCTTGAGATTTCAACTTCTCAATTGATGCTTTGCTGTCAGCTTTAAGCGTATCGGCAATTGCGATTATTCCTCTCATCACGCCATCAATAGCAATAATTACAGGCGTTTTGCCATCATTTGCAAGGCTTTCAATAGAAGCGTCAAAAATACTGTCAGAAATATTATTAGCATTCATCAAGGCTTTATTTCCAATTAATATAATTTTTTCATTTACATTTGCTATAATTCCGTTTCCCCTTATTGCCTCAAAGCTTTTAGGCGAAACGATTTCAATTCCTTTTTCTTTTGAATATTCAACTATTGCCTCTGAAAGTAAATGCTCGCTTTGACTTTCAGCAGATGCAGTATAAAAAACAAGTTCGTTTTCGTCAATTCCATTGCTAAGAACATCGGTGACTATTGGCTTTCCCTCAGTTAGAGTGCCTGTTTTATCAAATACAATAGTATCCACTTTGTGAAGCATTTCAAGTGGCTCTCCGCCTTTAATCAAAATCCCTTTTGATGCGGCTCTGCCTGAACCCACCATAATAGCAGTAGGAGTTGCAAGACCTAATGCACAGGGGCAGGCAATAACCAAAACCGAGATGAATATCGACAAAATAAAGCTAAAATCCTTGCCAAGTATAAGCCAGATTAAAGCAGAAATAGTGGCTACTGCTAAAACGCTTGGCACAAAAATTCCAGAAATTTTGTCAGCAAGCCTTGCAATAGGGGCTTTGCTAATTTGAGCATCTTCAACAAGAGTGATTATTTTTGAAAGCACCGTTTCATATTTTTCACTTTCAACCGAAACTTTTAATGCACCGTTTTTGTTTATCGTGCCACTAAAAACATTGTCACCGACAGTTTTATAAGCAGGCATACTTTCGCCCGTGAGCATACTCTCATCAACTGAGGTTTCGCCATAAATGATTTTTCCGTCACAGGGAATTACCGTTCCTGGCTTTACAAATATTATATCTTTAACTTTTATATTTTCAATTTCCACTTCTTTTTCAATACCATCAGTTATAACTAAAGCGGTTTTCGGTGCTAAATTATTAAGCGAACCGATAGCATTTGTGGTTTTGGATTTTGACAGAGCCTCAAGCCTTTTCCCGACTAAAATAAAAGCTATAATCATAGCTGCCGATTCAAAATACAAGTTGTGAACCGCCATATTATCACCCATAAAGATTTTAGCCATAGTGATAATGCTATAAATGAATGCAGCCCCTGAACCCATTGCAACCAGCGTGTCCATATTCGGACTTTTATGAATTGCTGCTTTAACACCGTTTATAAAAAAGCCCCGACCTGCATAAAGCACAGGAATAGTGAGAATAAGCTGTAATACGCAAAAGGCTTTGGGCGAATGCATTGCATCAATAAAATTAGGAAGTGGCATACCCATCATATGCCCCATTGATATTATAAAAAGCGGAAGTCCAAAGCTTAGTGCAAGTATTAAATTTGTTTTTGAGTTTTTTTCTGCCTTTTCGTTTCTAATTTTAACAGCTGCTTTATCTTCATTTGGTGAAACAGCTTTAAATCCTGCTTTGTCAATTGCATCATAAATCAGCTTTTCATTGCATTTTTTCGTGTCAATGATTATTCCCGCACTGTTTGTTGCAAGATTAACATTAGCCTCAAAAACTCCGTCTAACTTTTTAATAGCTCGCTCAACACCTCTTGAGCAAGCGGCACAGGTCATACCTTCAACATTTATTTTTATTGATTTTTTCATTTAATCACATCTTTAATTTTATTTCATAGTATTTTCCTATGAATTAATTTAATTTTACAATGTTACGGGAATTTAGTCAAGAAAAATTTTTATAAAACCATTATAATGCAAAATCCTACATAGTAATATTGCCCATTTTTAACGCATATACTTGTACAAAATAAAGGAGGTTATATTTTTATGACAGAAAATTCACAACGAGTAAAAATGCCACACAATATTATAATGGAGGACAGATGCCACTTAACGGTTTCAGGAATTTCAGATGTTGACAGCTTTGACGAGCAAACGGTAATAGTTTTTACAGATATGGGCGAGCTTACAATAAAAGGTGAAAACTTACATATTAATCGCTTGAGCCTTGAAATGGGCGAGATTTTGGTTGAGGGAACAATTAACAGTCTTAGCTATTCAGACAACGAAAGTACTAAGGGCAGCGGATTTTTCGGCAGGGTGTTTAGATAATGTATTCGATAACTTTAAGCCGTCAGGTGATAAACTTTTTATTATCATTGGGGTTTGGATTTATAGCAGGCGTTTTCTATGATATATTTAGAATAATAAGATTAATTTTTTCAAAAAACAATAAATCCTCAAAGACTGCAACAATAATTTTTGATATTCTTTATATAATTGTTGCAGGCATAGCAACTTTTATGTTTTCCTTAACTGTTACCAATGGCGAAATTAGAGGTTACTTGTTAGCAGGCGAGGGGATTGGCTTTTTTATTTATTATTTTACTTTCGGAATATTCGTTTTAAATCTTTCTAATAAGATAGTTGCTTTTGTAAAAAGTTTTTTTAAAAAATTATTTAGAGCGGTTTTTACACCTTTTATTTGGATTTTTAAAAGAATTAAGAACATTTTCACAAAAATTATCAAAAAAACCAGAAAAAGCACTAAAAAAGTTGTAAAAAAATCAAAATTTAGCTTGCAAGTTAACAACAGTTTGATGTATAATTTAATAGGTAGAGTTAAAGGTGTAAATTTTTGCTCTAAGTCTCATAAAAGGAAGATGAAAAAATGAAAGCTCAAAAAGCTGCAACAATACAAAAATTCAGCTTTATCCTTTCCTTGTGCTTGCTTTTAGTGGCAGGCTATTTTGTCATAAGTCTTGTTAAGTCCAACATTGAGATAAAAGAAAAAAATGCAGAGGCAGAAAATATAAAAGCACAATACGAACAGCAGGTCGCTGACAATGCTCGTTTACAAGAAGTTGTCGACGGTGGCAATCAGCAAGAATATATAGAGCGTGTAGCTCGTGAAAAATTAGGTTATGTTATGCCTGACGAAAAGGTATATTATAATATTACACCGGGCAATGAATAGCGTTAAGCGTTCAGCTCATTGGGAGGATAATTCTTTTTTATGGTAGAAATCGGGGCAATTCTTGAAGGTAAGGTTACAGGTCTTACTAATTTTGGTGCATTTGTCAGTTTGCCTGAAAATGCAACAGGTATGGTTCATATTTCAGAGGTAGCTTCTACTTATGTCAGTGATATTCACGAATATTTAACTGAAAATCAAGAGGTAAAAGTTAAGGTTATTGATGTTACTCCTGAGGGTAAAATTAGTCTTTCAATAAAAAAGGCTATGGAACCTGAACAAACTGAGCGACCTGTTAGAAGAAATACTCAAAATCGCAGTAGATCTAATGCTAATGTCTGGAAAGGCAGTTTTGACTCAAAAAAAGATGAGCCAGCGTCCTTTGAAGATATGATGGCTAAGTTTAAGCAAGTCAGTGATGAAAAAATGACTGACCTTAAGCGTGCTACTGACGGAAAAAGAAATTCTTACTCAAGAAAAAAATAACTATAAACAGGCTGTCCGTTATGTTTCATAAGGGGTAGCCTTTTTAGTTTTTTTAAAAAATCCCAAACGAAAGGGTAAAAATATGAGAGAAATCAGCGTTACTGAAATTGAAAATGCAGTTCGGGAGCTTTGCATTAAAGCTAATAAAACCTTGCCTTGTGACCTTTGTGAGTGCATAGCATATGGTGAAAAAGTTGAAACTGATGCCCTCCCCAAAAAAATAATGGGCGAGCTTTTAAAAAATCTTGATGCCGCAAAAGAGCTTGATATCCCAATTTGCCAAGATACAGGAATGGCGGTTGTTTTTGCAGAAATCGGTCAAGATGTTCATATCGTTGGCGGTGATTTTGAAGTGGCGGTCAATAAAGGCGTCGGGCGTGGGTACACAGACGGTTTGCTTAGAAAGTCAATAGTATTAGATCCTATTAGTCGAATAAATACAGGCGACAACACTCCTGCGGTTATTCACACAAAAATAGTAAGTGGTGAAACAATAAAAATAACTGTTGCACCAAAAGGGTTTGGCAGTGAAAATATGAGCCGAATAAAAATGTTTACACCGTCAGCAACCAAAAATGACTTGATGGATTTTATAGTCGAAACAGTAGAAATAGCAGGCGGAAATCCTTGCCCTCCTATTGTAATCGGTGTTGGATTTGGCGGAGATTTTGAATATTGTGCCTATCTTTCAAAAAAAGCACTTTGTAGGCAAGTAAGCGTTAGAAATGAAAATCCATTTTATGCAGATATGGAAAAAGAATTGCTACTTAGAATAAATGAAACCGATATAGGTCCTCAGGGATTTGGCGGAAAAACGACAGCACTTGCGGTAAACATTGAAACAGCACCAACCCATATAGCAGGGCTTCCAGTAGCTGTAAATGTCGGGTGTCATGTTACACGCCACAAAAGCAAAATATTATAAATTTAAAAAATCTAAAATTCCAAAGGAAGTGAAAACAAAATGGCAAAAATTCAAAATGATTGGCTTTTAGAAATAGGTGATGAATTCAAAAAACCTTACTATTTAAACCTTAGAAGCTTTTTAAAAAATGAATATGCGGTTCATTCTGTTTTTCCACCGATGGAAGATATTTTCAATGCTTTTCATTTTACTCCTCTCCAAAAAGTCAAGGTGCTTTTGGTGGGGCAAGATCCATACCATAATGAAAATCAGGCACACGGTCTTTCATTTTCAGTTATGCCAGGGGAGGATATTCCGCCGTCGCTCCGCAATATTTACACAGAGCTACACGAGGATATTGGCTGTTATATTCCAAATAATGGATACCTTAAAAAGTGGGCGGACGAGGGCGTTTTATTGCTTAACACGGTGCTTACAGTTCGTGCAAACAATGCAAATTCTCACGCAGGTATGGGCTGGGAACTCTTTACAGACGAAGTTATAAGAGCAGTTAATAAAATTGACAGACCAGTTGTTGTTTTTCTTTGGGGAGCTCCGGCACGAAGAAAAAAAGAAATGCTAAATAATCCAAAACATTTGATTTTAGAAGCACCACATCCAAGTCCTCTGTCAGCATATCGTGGATTTTTCGGGTGCAAGCATTTTAGCAAAGCCAATGAGTTTTTAATAAAAAATGAAATAGAACCGATAGATTGGCAAATAGAAAATATTTAAAAATAAAAAAATTAAAACCCACGACTTTAAAAATCGTGGGTTTTTAAACTACCTATTTAATCATTTGGTTCAATAACACCGTATCCACCGTCAGCACGCTTATAAACAACGCTTACAAGGTCAGTTGTTGCATTTCTAAACATATAGAACTGATGACCTAACATATTCATCTGTAAAACAGCTTCATCTATGCTTTGCGGACGCAAAAAGATGGATTTTATTCTAATAATTTCAAAGTTTGTTTCTTCATCTTCAGCAGAGGTGAGAATATCATCAAATGAGGCTTCATGCAATTTTTTTTCAAGCTTCGTTTTATTTTTACGAATTTGGCGGATAAGCGAATCAACGCAAGCGTCAAGAGCATCTTCTAAATCCTGTGAACGCTCTTGTGCTCTAAATATTAATCCACCTCTTGTGAGGGTGATTTCAACGATTTTGATATTTTTTTCAACGGTTGCAGTAACTTTTGCATTAGCATCATTGCCAAAAAACTTTTCTACCTTGAGAAGCTTTTGCTCTGCTCTTTCCTTAAATGAATTTCGTGGTGTACATTTTCGCCCAATGATAGTGATATTCATTAATACATCCCCTTTGAATTGTATATTCAAAAGCAGTTGCTTTTGTTTACGCTCTTATTATAGCACATTCATATATTAAAATAAATACTTTTTATTAAATTATGTTTACTTTTTACAAAGAATTTTTAAGAATTTTAAGAGCATCATAATAATTTTCTTCAGAAATCCCTGAACACGATAGAAGTATTTGAGGATATTTGCTGTCAATTTCGGCAGTAGATACTAAAATCCCAGCATTTTTAGCACGCATAACGACTTGCTCAGAGGTTAAATCTGAAAAGATTTCTAACCTAACAACAAATCCGCCCTCACCAAGATGAGCCTTAGCACCACTATGAAACACATCATTGATAGCGTCACAAAGTTTTTTCATTTTAGAAGTGTAAAGCTTTTTGGCTTTACGAGCAGAGGCTGATAGATGCCCGTCACGAATGAATTGGCACAATGCAATTTGCTCTGTTTTAGAGGCAGTTTGGTTATAAAGCGGTGAAATCTGATTGTATTTTTCGAGCATATTATCAGGCAAAATCATAAAACTAATTCTGATTGATGGAAGCAAAAGTTTAGAAAAGGTACCGATATATATTACATTGCGACCACCGTCTAACCCTTGAAGACAAGGGGATTTTCTTGAAAAGTACCCAAACTCACTATCATAATCGTCTTCAATCAAAACAGTGCCACTTTTTCGAGCATTTGAAATCAGTTCAATCCTCTTTGAAGCATTCATAGTGTCGCCCCAGCGATTTATATGAGATGGGGATATGTAAAGTATATCAGCCTTACAGTCACTGCTCAAAATATTGAACCCGTGGTCACGAAAAATGGCAATTCCCTGCATAAAACTCTGGTCTGCAAAAGCAATATTCGACTTCGTTTCAAGAATTTTACAAATAATGTGCAAAAGGCTTTGAACGCCTGCACCAATAATAATATTTTCAGGAGTGCAAATAGCATTTCTCTGTTCTCTAATATAATTACATATCGCTTCTCGCAGTTCAAGCTCTCCGCTGACCTCGCCATAAGATAAAAGCCGTTCATCTTGCCTTAAAGCACTTTTAATATATCGACGCCAAATGTTAAAATCAAAACTATCACTGTCAACTGATGATGTTCCAAAATCATAAATAATATCTTTTTTGCAATCTTTTGGAGTTTCACTTCTGGTTTCATTTTTATTTAGTGCAATATTCGTCACAAAATATCCGCTTTGTGGCTTAGAAACAACATACCCATCAGCAGCAAGCTGAAGATAGGCGGTTTCGGCGGTAGTTCTGCTTACTGATAATTCAGCCGAGCAACGCCTGATAGATGGAAGCCTTGAATTAGGTGGAAGCTTTCCATTTAAAATCAGCGTTTTGTAATATTCATAAACACGCATATATAGCGAAGTTTTTTTGCTCATATCGGAATATTCTTTAAAAGCATTCATAAACTGTCCCCTAAAAAATTCTTAATTTTGTGTATTTTAATAATGACAAATTTAATTTATTATATACCACAGATGAAACATTTGCAAACAAAACTTGAAAGAGGTGAGGTTTTTGAAAAAAATAGCAGTTATCAATGACCTTTCGGGATTTGGCAGATGCTCGCTAACGGCAGCAATTCCGATAATTTCTGTTTCAGGGAGTGAGTGTTCTCCGCTACCAACCGCAATTTTATCTAATCAAACAGGGTATGAAAGCTTTTATTGTGATGATTATACTGATAAAATAGACTTTTTTACGAGTGAATGGAAAAAGCTTAATAAAAGCTTTGATGGCATATTGACAGGCTTTTTAGGTAGCATTGATGGCGTTGATAAAGTTTTAAATTTCATAAAGACCTTTAAAACAGAGAAAACAATTTTGGTTGTTGATCCTGTAATGGCTGACGATGGCGAAATTTATAGCACATATAATAAGAAATTTTGTAGCGAAATAAAAAAACTTGTCAGTGTTTCAAATGTAATAACGCCAAATCTTACAGAGCTTTGCATATTAACCGAAAAAGACTTTTCAGAGCTTTTATCACATTCAAATGATGATGATTATTTTGAAATTATAGTTAGCCTTGCAAAAGAAATGTTAAATGATTGCCTAAAAACAGTAATTGTCACAGGAATAGAAAAAGCTGGCTCGATTTTCAATATGGCAGTCAGTGAAAACGATAGCTTTACGGTGCATTCAAAGAAAATGGGAAATGGCTACTCTGGCACAGGCGACATATTTTCAGCGATTATCGTGTCACAGCTTGTTAATGGAAAAACAATAAAATCGGCTGTAAAAACTGCAACTTCATTCCTTGAAAAAGCAATAGAAGATAGCTTTAATGAAGGCACAGATGCAAATGATGGCGTGAATTTTGAAAAATATTTGGGGGAACTTATTCCGTGAAAAACAAAAAAATAATAAATCTTGTAATGGCGGCAGTTTTTGCGGCACTAATAGCGGTTATGACCGCCTATGTCAGCATAAAAACAGGTCTAAATGAGGGATACATTCACTTTGGCGATTCAATAATATACATAGCAGCGTGCATTTTACCATTTCCTTATGCAGCCCTTGCGGCAGGAATTGGTGGCGGACTTGCAGATTTACTCGCAGGTGCTGCGATTTGGGCGCCTGTAACGGTTATAATAAAGGCACTTAATGTTATACCTTTTGCACTCGTGTATAAGTTTAAAATGACAAAAAAGCCTGATAAAATCTTAAATGGTGCAACTGCTGCAATGCCGATAGCGTCGGGGTTAATTACGCTTTTAGGTTATACCCTTGCTGAAAAAATAATGTTTGGGCTTCAATATGACTCCTTGTGGATATTTATTTTAACAGGTTTAATTCAGCCCATAGGCAGTGCGATTATGTTTTATCTTATAGCTGCTGCACTCGATAGAGTTGATTTTAAAAATAGAATAGCAAAAACGAAATAATGAAAGAGAGAAAAAAATAATGGCTGATATATTATATGTTTTCGAAAACAATGTTTATCTCAATATAACTAACGCTTGCCCTTGCCGCTGTACATTTTGCATTCGCAATAATGGTGACAGTGTAGGTGATGCACAGAGCCTTTGGTTTAAAAGCCATACTCCGTCATTTGAAGAAATAAAAAAATCGATTGACGAGTTTGATTTTAAAGCTTATAGTGAAGTGATTTTTTGTGGATACGGTGAGCCAACCTGTGCAATTGATAATCTTTTAAAAACCGCAGAATACTTAAAAAATAAGCTAAAAATCAAAGTGCGTTTAAATACAAATGGGCTTTCAGATTTAATTAACAAAAGAGAAACAGCTAAAGACATTTGCAAAAATATTGATGTAATTTCCGTCAGCCTTAATGCTCCGACTGCTGAAAAATACAATAAGCTTTGCAATCCGTCATTTGGTGATAAAGCATTTGATGAAGTAGTTAGCTTTGCAAAGCAGTGTAAAGCCGAGGGAGTAGTTGTTAAATTTTCGCTGGTTGATGTAATATCTAAAGAGGATATAGATGCGTGTCAAAAGCTTGCTGATGAAATAAAAATCCCATTAAGAGTAAGGCATTATTCAGAAAATTAAAAATGCAAAAAACAAAGCCTAAGGAGAGAAAATCTTTCCTTAGGCTTATTTTAATTTTGCTTAAAAGCTTTAATCTTTTTCAATTTTATCACTTGCCATTTTAAATGATTTTTCAAATTTTAAATCCACAACAAAAGCCGAAGCGAGGCAAAAAACAAGGGTTACAATAAACTTAAATGCCATAAGATGCGTCATTGTTGCTCTAAAATATTCTAATGGCAAAGCAGAAAACTTAATAGGAAAGAAAAAATAGCTTAAAAGAAACCAGCTAATTATAGCAGTAAATAAAAAAGTTATAGTACAAATTACAGATTTTTTCATATTTTAAATCTCCTTAATTTAAAAGTAGTTTATCTAATTTTTCGCCCGATGTTTTGTCATAAGAGCAAATATCATTATTAGAAATGGTGAAAATCGTATTATTAATATATGTGCCACGAATAATTCCGTCATCTGAGTAACTCTGATTTTTTTCTCCCTCACCATATTTACCGCTAATTTTAAGCGAATTGTTTTCAACGGTAATTAGGCTTAGATAGCTTTCAGTTTTGTTTGAGCTACCAATAGTTTTGTTAATTGGTATTGCAAATTCATTGGTGTTGTTAATTGAAAGATATGCTTTATGGCTGTTTTGCACAGGACTTTCAACATATCTGCCATTATAGGTTATTTTGCTAACTTCCTTAGGATTTGCCTTATCGCTAATATCAAAAAGTGAAACTTTTAAACCATTGTTTGCGCCATTTTGCGTTCCGTCACGACCTATTCCGATAACATATTTATCGCTGTACGGGTGAAGATAATTAGAAAATCCAGGTACTTTAACTTCACCTAAAACCGTTGGTGCAACTGGATTTTTAAGGTCAATCACAAACAAAGGGTCAGTCTGTTTAAAAGTTACCGTATAGGCGGTGTCGCCCATAAATCTAACCGCATAAATTCTTTCGCCCTTTGCGAGATTTGTTATTTCGCCGACCTTTTGAAGTTTCATATCAAGAATTGTAATGCTGTTTGATGAATTTGAATTCAAAGTGGTTGCAATTCTAAAATATCCATTATATTGGTCCATTGAAAATTGATTTAGAATACTTCCGTCAACCTCGCCAAAGCAGTTATATTGAATATCCTCACCAATATCAAACATAAATATTTGAGTTCTTTCAGAGTTTGAAATAATACTTGACGAAACAGTGTCATTGTTATTTGAAACAACATCATCACTAACTTTTTCATCTACAAAATTTCGAGCAAGAAAAAGCTTGTTTTCAGTGCTGTAACATTGAGAAGAGCCACCTAAAACTGCAAGAGTTTTCACATCTTTTTCTTTATCCTTTATATCGATAAGTGCAAGGCAGGTATAAGAGCTTTCATTGTTATCTTTTAACAATTTTATAGAATTTGTCGAAAATTTCACTTTTTCTTCGCCCTTATAATAAGAGGGGATACAGTTATCTTTCAGAGTTTTGTCATCTTTAAAAAGCGGAACGGAATAATTAGTTATAAGGTAAAGCCTGTTATTTACAAGCCGAGAAGAAATATAAAAGCCATCAAGTGAAATTTCATTTACATTTTTAGGGTTAGCCCTGTCAGAAATATCAAAAATCACTGCCGAAGTTTTTGCGTTTAACATAGTGCTATTAAAAGCCCAATCAATTTCGATTTCACTTTGAGGAGTTCCACTGATTTTAGCCTCATTTTTAATCAAATTGCTATTTTTAATGATAATAATTGTATCACCACTTTGATAAATCTCTACAATTTGAGTGTAATAATCCTCTTTTTGAAAATCAATAGAAGAAACAATTTTAAGGTCTTTTGGATTTTCTGCATTTATTATAATAACCTTTGGATTTTCATTTTTAGAAACAGTATAGAGGTATTTTCCATCATTTTTAACAATATCAGCTTCATCAACATTTTTAACTTGCAAATTAGTTCCGCCAAATTGAGAGCTTTCACTATCGGTTTTTTTTGCAGTTTCATCTGCGCCCATTTCAGGCGAACCAGCTTCTAAATTTGAATTTTGCTTGTTACCAAACAAATTAAATTTATTATTATTTTTTTTATAAGCCTTTTGTTTATCTAAAAAGAATTTTTCAATTTCTGCATAGTCATTAGAATTTTTAATAGGTGCAGCGTTAAAATCCTCAGCACTAATTTTAGAAATAGGCGATTTTTCCTTTTCCAAGCTTAACATTTTACCGCCGACTGCAATAGCAGCAACAACGATAACAAAGCTTGCAGCGAGTGCGATATATCGTTTGTAGTTTGTCTTTTTAGGAGAAGACTTAATATTTTCCTCCTTGATTTTTAAAACGATATTTTCTTTTTGTAGGCTTTTTGGAAGTTCTATGTCGTCGCCTGCTATTTTTTCTTTAATATCATCAAATGAATTATTATCGTTCATTTTTCTATCTCCTTTCTTAGCTTTAAAAAGGCTCTGCTAAGCTTTGAGCGGACAGTCACCGCAGGAATATCTATAATTTTTGAAATTTCCTTTGAATTAAATCCACCAACAGCCGAAAGCAGAACGATGGTTTTTTCTTCTTCTGATATTGTTTTCAAAGCATTTTGAATGTCATAACTTAAAAGCATACGATCCTCTAAGCATTCTTCGGACTTTACATTCTCATCAAGTTCATCGACTAACTTCAAAGAATTTTGCGAAAGCATTGTCTTAGCTGTGTTAGAAAGTGCCTTAAAAAAATATGCCTTAACCTTTTCTGGGCTTTTAATTGACTTTACAGATTTAAAAACCTTTATGACACATTCTGAAACAGCGTCCTCAGCGTCATATGTATTACCGAGATATTTAAGTGCATAAAGATAAAGTTGTTTTGCATAAAGAGAGTATATTTCACCAAAGGCATCACAGTCACCACTCTGTGCCTTTAATAATAAGTCCTTCATATCTTTTTCCATGGAATTCCCCCTAAAACATATCCTGCAGAATATGTTAGATTTTAAAATCCCTTTCATACTAATAGACTATCACAAGGCACAAAGTGTTGCAACAAATAATAATATTATTAAGAATTTTGTAATAAGAATTTAATAAATGTAAAGAAAAAGCATAAAAATTTTAAAAAATCCGCCTGCCTTAAAATAAAGTAAGCGGATTTTTTTTATTTTATACTTTTAAAAGCTTCATAATATCTTTTCCCAAATTCAATGTTTGATTTGGTTGAAAAATGAATATGGTCTGGTGGCTTATTTCCAAAAAGCCCATCACTGCTTACGAATTTAACTTTAGGAACTTCTTTTTCTATACGCTTGTTCGCATTTATAATTTCAGTAGTAGCGGGAGTTTCAGCTTTATATTGAGGTGTCATATCGCCCGTGATAAATGGGAGATTATCGTTTTTAGCAGCCTGCCTAAATCCTGCGATTAAAGTTTTTAGCTTTCCAAAATAAAAATCTTCTTTAGCAAAGTTTTGAACATCGGTTTCGCCTTGATGCCAAAGAAAGCCGACAATTCTATTTTCACTATTTTGTTTTAATGCGAATTCTATAAATTCAATAGCTGTTTCATAAAGGCATTCGCCCTCACCCCAGCGGTGTTCTAAAAAGCCCGTGCCACCAACTGCAACATTAAGAATTAAAAGCTTTCTGCCATTTGCTAAATCATTTTTAATATATTCCTGTGCAAAATAAAGCGAAAAAGAGGTAGTTCTGTTTTCCCATGGCTTTGCTATATTAAAATGAACTGTTGTAGGAAAAAGTGGCTCGGTTTCACTCCAAATGCAATCGTAATAAAGCATCATTATTTTATTGCTTTTATGGAAATGTGTAAAGCCTCTACCATATCCATAGGCGTTGGATTGCCCTGCAACAACAATAATATCAAAGGGAGTATCATTCATTTGACTTTCAATAAGCTCATTTTTCATAATTAATTCCTACCAATCTCTGTTAATTTTTGTTGTCTTATTATTTCTAAAACGATGTTTTTGGATTTAAGTTTTTTAAAATCCACTATTCCATCTTTAATAGTAGTGCCATTTATTGAAATTATAACATCATCTTTTTTAACGCCGAGCGATTTTAATTTAGAAAAAAGCGAAAGTTTATCAACATAAAGCCCATTAAAATCAGGCGAACCCGACATTGAACGGCTAAATTCATCAAGAGTTGAAAATTCGCCGAGAGAGTTTTTAAAATGCTCTGATTTATTAACTTCGTTTATCTTTAAAACAGGAGTCGGTTTGTTGCATTTACCAAAATTAAAATCGAACTTTTTAAAATTTTCAAATTCAAAGGTTTGATTTAAAATATCATTCAATTTGCAAAAAACAAAAAAGTTGGACTGATTTTTGAGTAGCTTTTGCTTTTTTGAACTTTCATCTGCATTTACAAAATAATTATCAAATATTTTCGTTGTAAAACCACGATTAACTATAATTACATTTAAAGGGTTATAATTCAGCACAATATTATTGTATATTTCATCATCATTTCCTTTAAAGGTTGCGTGCAAATCAATAGGAGCATTTATTATAATGTTGTTTCTGACAGTTCTAAAAAACCCTTCTCTAAGCTTAATTCCCTTGTTGATACAAAGATTATTTTCAATCAAATAGTTTGAAGAACCATCGTCAAGGTCAATACCAAATCCGTGAGTGCCATCAATTCGGTTATGCCTTATTACATTTTTGTCAAGCATATCAAAAATTGCATATGGCTTTTTCCATTTGCCAAAACAACCACTGGTATTGTATCCCTTTAATGACCAAAACCTGTCACGCCCCCAGCTGTTAAAAGGGCCGTGGTCACCAGTTTCTGCAACGCAGTCAAATATATCACAGCTTTCAATTATATGACCGCCAAAGGCATTCTCACAGATGTTAATTCCAGCTCGTGGCAGATGGTGAAAGGTTGAATTCAGAATAGACACTTTATGGCTAAGACTAATACAAACGCCGGCAGATTGCTTGTCCTCCTGCCCAAGATTATAAAAATAGCAGTTATCAATAGAAATATTTCGAGGGTAATTATTGGATTTTGCACCTTTTTTATCAGGACTTTCCAATGAAGAAATGTGATTATCATTATCCCAGCTTGAGGTGCAGTATGTACTGTCCTTGTTTCCTAAAATAAGAATACCATTTGTATTGCAGTTTTCAAAATCGCAGTTATCAATGGTAATGTTATTGGCATAGTCAAAAATTCCTATGGCATTGCTACCAAGATTTTTAAAATTACAGTTTAAAATATTGATGTCAGAACTGTTTTTAATTGATATTGTACTTCCAAAATTAAAAGCCCAGTCACTTCTTAAATATCTAACCCAAGGAGTTTTAAACATATTTCGCTCGGTATCAATAAAATCAATATTTTCAATGGATATATCAGTGCTTTTGCAACACTCAATATTGATAAGATTAATTATATCCATTATCTCAATATCAAGTTTTATGTTATCATTTTTATCATCAAATAAAAAAAGCTCGCCATTTTCACTGTTATAAAACCATTCATTTTCGCTGTCTATTAATTCAAAAGCATTTTCAACAACAACACAATCTTTTTTAAACTTATTGCCCCTGTTGTTGTCGCCAATCCATTCTAAATCAAACCCATTATCAGAAAGCCCTTTGACTTTATAGCTGTTTGTGCCCCATTCATTTTCGTGCAAGGCTCTAAGATAGACTTTATCTATATCTTTACAATTTTTAAGAGCTTTTTCTGCCATTTCCAAAGATGAATAATCATTTAAAATTTCATCTTCTTTAAAGTTTGGGTATCTTGCTAAAATCCCTTGCTTATCGCCTATTTTTAATCTCTCAAAATCCAAGCCTTTTGGAAGCGTTGTTACAATTGTGTTTTTATTAAATCTTTTAAAATCACATTCCAGTTTATAACCGCCAGTAAAAGACACTTTGCCATTTCCAATAAGCTTTAAACTGTCACATTTTAGATTTATTAAATTAAGCGCTCCGTAATATTCACCGCTTAAAAACTCAACTTTTACATTCCCTGTCTGTGTTAAAAGCCACTCGCTAAGCTCACGCAGGGTGGTTAGATTTTCATCTTTTGATGGAAAAGAAAGGTTAATCATTTTTAACTCCTAAAAAATGCTAAAGCATTTCATTAATAATTGGTTTTAACTTTTTGGTTATTATTTCATATCCATTTTCATTAGGGTGAAGACCATCAATAGTCAAATCCTTTTTAAAATCGCCATTTTCATCAATCAAATCAGAATAAATATCAGCAAACCTGCAATTGTATTTTTGCGAAAGCTCACGAAGCTTATAATTCATAGCAATAATTTCAGAGCTGTTTGCACTTTCGTTGTAGCCATCAAATTTATCAGTTTTATTTTTGTTGACAGGGTAGACAGATTGCAAAATGATTTTACACTGTGGCAATTTTTTATTAATATTAATAATAATACTTTCAGTTCCCATAATAGCTGATTCAGAGCCTTTGCCACGATTTAAATCATTTATTCCAATCAACAAAATTATAAGCTTTGGCTTCATAACAGTGATAGTTTCATCAAATCTTTCAAGCAAATTACGAGTAGTTTCTCCGCAGATGCCCCTGTTGCATACAGTGTATTCAGGGAACCATTTGTCAAGCTTATAAAAATCCGTAATGCTGTCGCCTGCAAAAACAATTTCGCCCTTTTTTTCAGTTTCGCATCTTTTAAGCATTTTATTTAATATGTTAAATTGCCCACCATTTCGTGCATCAGGAATTATAATTGCATTTTTCTTCTTTAAAGCAATAACAAGTGCAGAAATTGAAATAGCCAAAGCAGCTAAAGCTATAAGAAAAATCACAAAAGCAGGCAAATATTCCAAAACAAATTTCATAGTTTTTTTACCCCATAAACATTTATATCATTTCATCGATAATAGGTTTTAACTTTTTAGTGATTACCTCATATCCGTTTTCGTCAGGATGAAGCCCGTCAACGGTTAAGTCTTTTTTGAAATTGCCATTTTCATCACATAATACACAGGCCATATCAACATATTTCAAATCAAATTTTTCAGCTAATTCAACCAGTTTGTAATTAATAGCAATAATTTCAGCGTTAGTTGCGATACCGTTATATCCAGAAAATTTGTCAGTTTTATTTCGATTAACAGGGTAGGTAGACTCTAAAATTATTTTACACGAAGGAAGCTTTTCACGAATATTGATTATAATACTTTCAACTCCGTTTACAGCAGACTCAACGCCAAGCCCATAATGCAAATTATTAACACCAATCAAAAGCACAATAAGCTTTGGCTGCATAACAAGAATGGTGCTGTCAAATCGCTCAAGCACATTACGGGTAGTTTCACCGCTAATGCCTCGATTGCAAACATTATAGTCAGGATACCATTTTTTAAGATTATAAAGCTCTGTAATGCTGTCGCCTGCAAATACAATTCCGCCTTTTTCGTCAGTTTTACAATCCTTTAGCATTTGTTTTAAAGGATTAACTTGATAGTCCCGAGTGCAATCTGCAATTTCTGTTGTGTTTTTCCCTTTTAAGGTTATAACAAGTGCAGCAATTCCGATTGCCAAAGCAGTTAAAGATATAAGTAAAATCAAGCCAAAAATAAAATATTTCATACTAATCAAAATTGGCATAGTTTAGCAAAAAAATGCTAAAAATCGCATAATATAAGCGAGCCAAAACCTTTCCTTTTTTAAGTGATTTACAAGACTTTAAGCAAAAACAGCAACCAATCCAAAGATTGACTGCTGTTTATGGAGCGGGTGATGGGAATCGAACCCACACAGCCAGCTTGGAAGGCTGGAATTCTAACCATTGAACTACACCCGCGTATTATTTACATCTTTTAACAACGATAGTTATTTTATCAAATGTTGCTTGATTTGTCAACAACTTTTAGGTTTATTTCTTGAAAAATTCGTTTTACAATATATAAACGCCAGAATTTAAGACAACGATTTCTTTATCGCAACTTCTGATATATTTAAGCACAGGCTCATTAAACTCTTTAAAGTCAGCAACTGAATAATCTTTTAAATTAATTGACCTGATTTTATTAGAACCAGAATTGCAAACGAACAGCTCATTTTTATAAACAGATACAGAAGTAGGGTTAGAAAAAGCACTTGAAGTATCTCCGCCAATTCTCATACAAAACTTTTTTTGAGCGATAGAATAGCTTATAACAGAATTAAATTCGGGAACACAGCACCAAATAAGCGCCCCGTGAGCAGCAACGCCTTTAACAGGGAAATTATGATACAAAAGGTCGCCAGACCATATGTTTTCGCCATCGGCATTAAAAACCCCAGTTTCTCCGCTTGGAAAAACCGTTACGAGTTTATTACTTTGTAAAACATCGGTATCACAAAAAACATAATCATTAATTTGATTTAATATGTTTTCATAGCAATCACCAAATTTTGCAGTCAGATAGGTAGAACGCTTAGCAGGAACTAAACGCATATTGTTAATATCAAAGGCAAAAAAAGTTGCCTTTAAACTATTGTTTGCCAATGTTTCTTTTTTAACAAATAAAACTCCCGCAGAAAATGGAATAATGTCAAAGATGTCACAGTCAATTATTTTAGTCATAAAATCACCATATATATAAAAGAATTATTTTTTTAAGATATATATATTCTACTTGATTTTTGACATAAGGTCAATAAGATTTACAGATTATTAGTAAAAATGTAATTATTTAATCGAATTAAGACGAGTTATGCACTCACATTTTGGCGAGCAGGTGTGCGAGAGAGAACATTTTACACTTCTTTTCCCATCTTTAGATACAATCTCGTTAATAGTAGTGTTTTTATTTTCCTTAATGCAAAACAGCTCAAAAGTATTAATTATCTTTTCCATTATACAACTCCGTTCATTCAGCATAATAATATTGTATTCAAAAACATATGAATTAATCATAAATGATGGACAATTAGTCATATATTTGACATATAGAAAAGATGGAGGTAAAAGATGAAAAACATAATACTTTTAATTTTTATAATTGCTGGAACTTTTATAATTTTCACTATGATAAAATCAAAAAGATTTTTTTCGGCAGCATTTCTAACAGTGATAGAGGGGTTTGTGGCTCTTGTTGCGGCAAATTTATTAGGCGGATACATAGGAATACATCTTAGTATCAACGCTTTTACAATAGCGACAAGCTTAGTCGGCGGAACGCCTGGGGTTATAATGCTATTGTTGCTTGATACAATTTTCAAAATGAAATAGAAAGAAAAAAGCTATCTATTTATAAAGAAGATAGCAGTTAGAGTTATATCTATTTGCGAATGTATAAAAAAAGACAAGTATTTTTAATTTTTCTATTGACGAAACAGCTTTTATATGATATTATGTTTGAGCGTTGAAACGCTGGTGTAGCTCAGTTGGTAGAGCAGCTGATTTGTAATCAGCAGGTCGGGGGTTCGAGTCCGTCCACCAGCTCCATTTCTTTTTTGGCCACTATTTAAAATGGCAAAATAGCGTGAAAACTAAATAGGGGAGAGTTCCCGAGCGGCCAAAGGGAACAGAC
>JAVVWP010000029.1:0-21954 GCA_036652055.1 Oscillospiraceae bacterium
GGATGGCACCGAAGTCCATTTTCCATGAGAAAATGTCCCTTGAAGTCAGCTTGCCACATATCGTTTGGGTTTTCTTTTTCAAAGCGTTGATATGGCGTTGCAGCCAGACTTGCTTGCCTTGTAATACAGCCGTTTCGCTTGAAAATTGCATTTACAGTACTTGTGCTTGGCAGGTCTGTAATTCCCTTATTTTCAAGAATTCTCTTTATTTTTACAGCTCCTATTGCAGGGTGTTCGTGTCGATATTTCAATAATTGTTCTTCAATTTGCGAATCAGTTTTATTAGCTGTGTGAAACGGCGCACGACTTTTGTTTTCAAGACTATTTCCGTTCATACACCTCGCAATCCATTTATCACCTGTGGGGCGGCTAATTCCATATTCTCTGCATAATTCACTTTTACTCTTTTCCTTTGATAATACTCTTTTTACAAATTCTTCTCTTTCCATTTCTACAGTTTTTTCCTTCCAAGGCATTTGGTCGTCATTCCTTTCGACTTTTTTGCCTTTATTATACTCTTAAACTGTAAACCATGTCCTCGTACAATGTGTAAACCATGTTATCATACTAAACACATTGCTCGATTACTGGTGAGATTCTTCACTTGCGTTCAGAATGACATCAACTTTTCGTGTCATCCTGAGCATAGCGAAGGATCTCAACCACTAAACACTCTTTGTTGTAACCTGCGATTCTTCGCAAGCTCAGAATGACCGCCAATTCTGTGCAACCTCTCCGCTTTACCCAACGCATTTTCAAATCCATTAAAAATATAGTACACCCTAAATTGCGACAAAAATTGACATTCATTTCAACTAATGGTAAAATATAAAAAAGTTATTAATCTTGCTAAATATTGCTTAGTAGCAAAGGAATGGTGTAGCTGTGATTTGTCCAAAATGTGAGAATGAATTTCAAAGCAATTTTTTATTTTGCCCTTATTGTGGCATTAAGTTAATCAAGGAAATTGACAAACAAAATTCAGATATTGAAAAAATAACCGAAAATCCTCAAATTTTTGTCCCTGACGCTTCTTTTAAAAGAACGCATGAAGAAGAAATCGAATTTGATTATGAAAATGAGTTCTTAGATGAAAAGGGTAAAACAAAAAAGATGATAGCAATTATGTTTATGGTCTTTGCTGTGATATGTGCGGCAATTTCAGCAGTTTGCTTTTATATTGGTTATAATAGAGCTGAAAAAGATAATACTTCAATCACTTATAATACTACAACTGCGCCATCAACCGAAATCTCAACTACCGCTGAAACTACCACAGAAATAGCTGCAGAGCAGTAAAAAAAAGAAACCGCCCGTAACTATTGCCACGAGCGGTGCAAAAGCAGTGAATGCAAACACAAAAAATTCTTAAAGCTTTTGCCAGTAGTAATATATGCAAATACTACTAAATAATCACAGTAAAATATTGGAAATGGTTAAGATTTCACTTTTTTAAAAAAAAGTAAAAAAATGCTTGCTTTTTCCAATATAATATGATAGAATTCTTAAGCGTTGAAAAACGACAGACATTCGTTCGGAGGTAATCAATTATGTCAGCTCTTGAAATTGTTCTTGGCGTATTACTTATAATTGCATCACTTGTAATAATTGTAGTTGTTCTTTTACAAGAGAGCCGTCAAGCTGGTTTATCCGGTGCTATTTCTGGCGGTGGTGATACTTTCTTCGGCAAAAACAAAGGCAGAACTATTGAAGCAAAGCTTGCAAAATTCACTAAGTTTTTTGCAATCGGGTTTTTCGTTTTAGCACTTGCTTCTACACTTCTTATGTTCTTCTTTTAATAATTGCAGCATTATAGCGTAAACTATATAAGCGGCTTACAATGAGCCGCTTAATCTATGAGCCATTAGCTCAGTTGGCAGAGCACTTGACTTTTAATCAAGGTGTCCGGAGTTCGAATCTCCGATGGCTCACCAAAAGAAACCTACATCATTCATTTACTTGATAGATGTAGGCTTTTTTCATTTTAATATGTTTTTTTGCAAAACAATAAATGTTAGAGTTTTCATATCACAACATTTATTATATCGCCTTTTTAAATTGTGAAATGTGTTTAAATTAAATCATTATTATTAGCTAATCCACTAATTGGAATTTTTGCAATAATATGATACAATAACTATTAAACTATATAATGGTATATTTTGGAGGAAAAGATGAAATATTCACTTAAAAAGAATAATTATAATACTTTTGAAACCTATGAATTGGGAAAATTAAAAGCGAGAAGTTATTTTATTCCACATTCAAATAAAGCCGACGCAGTAAAAGCTGATTATTTAACTGAAAGATACGATAGCGATAAAATTTTAATGCTTTCGGGTAATGACTGGCAGTTTAAATATTATAGCAAGATTAGTGAAATGCCAAATTCGTTTGACACAGATGCTGAAAAGCTTGATACAATTAAAGTTCCATCAACATGGCAGAGAACTGGTTATGAAAATCCATGTTACCTTAATACTCGTTATCAATTTCCGCTTAATCCGCCAAAAATTCCTACTGATATTCCTGTTGGAGTTTATAAAAAGAATTTTAATATTAAAGATGATAATAAAACATTTTTACTTAATTTCCTCGGAGTTTGCTCTTGTATTGACTTGTTTATAAATGGTGAATATGTTGGATATAGCGAGGGCAGTCACAATACAGCTGAATTTGATGTTTCAAAATTTTTAAAAACAGGCGAAAATGAGCTTGTTGCAGTTGTTTATAAATGGTGTAACGGTTCATACCTTGAATGTCAGGATATGTTCAGAGAAAACGGAATTTTCAGAGATGTTTTTATAGTAGCAGAGGAAAAATCTTTTATCTATGATTTTTCGGCAAAAACAAAATATAATAATGATGGCACATATGACTTAACTATCGGTTTAGAAGTGGTTAATCCAAAAGCCACGCAAAAGGCAATTTTAGAAATAATTGCACCAAACGGTGAAATTATTTTAACTGATGCTATTACTGATTTTAAGGCTAAAAAGACTTATAAATCTTTAAATGTTCTTGAATGGAGTGCTGAAATCCCTAATGTTTACAGGGCATTTGTTACCTTTATTGATGGCGAAAATGAGCTTTCGGCATTTAGAGATTTTATAGGCTTTAAACATATTGAAATTAAAGGAAATGTTTTCTATTTTAATAACGAAAAAATAATTTTAAAGGGTATTAATCATCACGAGTCACACCCTGTTACAGGCTATACAATGACATTAAAAGAGCTTGAACGAGATGTTAGAATAATCAAAGATTTTAATTGTAATACAGTTAGGCTTTCACATTATCCACACGATCCTGTATTTTTAATGCTTTGCGATGTTTATGGTCTTTATTCTATTGATGAAATGGATATTGAATGTCACGGAGTTTATCAATGTCCAGTTTATCAGCGATTTGGTCTTATAAGTAACAACCTTAAATGGAAAGGTCAGTTCATTGACAGAGCTGTCAGAATGTTTGATAAAGACAAAAATCGCCCATCTGTTGTAATGTGGTCGCTCGGCAATGAGGCAGGCGGATATAAATGTCACGATGAGGCTTATAACTATTTAAAAAGCGTTACCGATACACCAATTCATTATGAAAATGCTGTTCACACAAAAAGATTTTCATATGATGTTGTTGGTTATTTCTATCCACAAATATCAAAGGTTATTTCAATAGGCGAAGATACTATAAAAGATAAGAGATTTACAGCAAAGCCTTATTTTTTAACTGAATATTCTCATTCAATGGGAATGGGGCCTGGCGGTCTTAATGAATATGTTAAAGCGTTTTTAAAATATGACAATCTTTTAGGTGGCTGTATTTGGGAATTTTGTGACCACAGCGTTTATGATGAAAATGCTAAATACAAATACACTTATGGTGGCGACCATCACGAGAAAAAGCATGACGGTAACTTCTGCGTTGATGGTATGTTTTTCCCAGACAGAACGCCAAGCACAGGGGCGCTCAATATGCGTGAATGTTATCGCCCAATAAGATGCAGTAAAACAGCCGAGGGTAAATACAAATTCACTAATACAAATCATTTTAAAGACACTTCTGATATGAATATAAACTGGCAGCTTCTTAAAAACGGTGAAAAGCTTGACGGTGGCATTTTAAATGTCAATATCAAGGCACAATCATCGCTTGAAATTGCTATTGAACATTCTCGCATTGATAACGATAATGATTATGTAATAGACTTTTCTTATGAAACAGCCGAAAAAAAATACATTGCAAGAGAGCAAATTGCTCTATCAGCAGTAGAATTTAAAATCGAAAAACAAAGCAAAATACCTACATATAATGTAGAGGGCAATAATCTTAAAGCTATGTTCAATGATGGAGAATTTGAATTTGACCTTAAATCAGGGCAGATTTTATCTTATAAGATTGGTGATACCGAGCTTATAAATTCAGCTCCACTTCTTAAAAGACAAGGACTTACTCCAAATATGTTTAGAGCGCCTATTGATAATGATATGTTTATTAAAATTCTTTGGAACTTTTTAGGGCTTTTAGTTGCAAAACCTTGTCATATTTCATCTAAATTAAATATTCAAGAAAATCTTTCGATTATCAGCAAATATTCAATCAGAGGTTTCGGGAAGCTTGCCTCTTGCCTTGTAAAAATAACTATTAATAATGACGGGCGTTTAGATGTCAGCACCACTCTTTCAAAGAGTCTTAAACTCCTGCCATATAGCGATATTACAAGGTTTGGCTTGACGCTTGAAATGCCAAAATCGTTTGAAAATGTTGAATATTACGGAAAAGGTGAAAGAGAAACACTTTCAGACTTTGCTGACCACGGATTTTTAGGGCTTTACAGTTTAAAAGTTAATGAAATGCACGAAAAATACTTAAGACCTCAAGAAAGCGGAAATCGCAGTGAGGTTAGATGGTTTAATGTTACTAATGCTGATGGCAAGGGAATTAAAGTCGTTCATAGTGGAAATTATCTTAATTTCAATGCAAACCATTACACAAGGTATCAACTGGCAAAAGCTACACATATTGAAGATTTAAAAGATGAAGATACTACATGTGTTCAAATTGATGGCTTTGTTAGAGGTACAGGCTCGCAAAGTTGTGGCCCTGGGCCAACTGCTGAAAATGTTGTCAATCTTAAAAAGCCACTTACTTTTGATTTTTCAATTTTACCAATTAAATAAGAAGAATATTACTATTTAACAAGCTACGCATTATTTCATAACACAGTTGTTTTTAAGCTGAAAATCTGTTAGAATATTCATATGTGAAAATGAGTGTATGGAGGAAAAGAAAATGAGTGAAGAAAAAATATTAAGAACCTCTGTGTTTGGCGGATTTAAACGCACAGATGTGCTTACTTATGTTGAAGAATTAAAAAACGAAATCGAACTGCTAAAAGGTGAAATTGAAAAAAAGTCCACAGATATTGATGTTTTAAATTCATCTGTTGCAGCTCTTACCGAAAAATATGACGATATGAAAGGCTTTGAGCAAAAATTCTTAGATGAATTAGAAGAAAAAACAAAGCTTTTCGAAGAAAATAATGTTTTGAATGAGCAGATAAATGAATTAAAAGTTCAAAACAGTGAATATGAAAAATCACAGGCTGATATTGATAAAACTCGAGAAGTGCTTAAAACGACCGAGGTTCAACTTGGTGCTGCTTTTCTTGATGCTCGTAAATATTCAGAAGAAATAGTCACAGCCGCAAATACAAAGGTGTCAGAGGTTTCTAAGGCAGTTTCTTCAGATATTTCACAGCAGGCGGCTGAAATATCAAGGCTTTCAGCAGATGTTGATAAAATATCACTTTCATTTTCAAAATCAATTGATGAGCTTCATTCAAATATATTGGCTCTTGCTAAAAAAATGTCAAATGCCGCAACTTCACTTGAAGGTCGTGAGAATGCAGCGTTTTTGCCTGAGGTTTCTATAACTATCAATCAAGAAAAAGCAGAAGATGAACTTAAATTCATAAAATATCCACCTAATACTGATTTTAATGAGGACTTAAATATTTCATCAAGTTCAGTTTATAGATTTGACAAGAAAAAAGAGGGCTGATTTTAGGTGAACGAATTTACTATAAATGTCACTGAAATTAAATCGATGTCAAATTTATTAAAAGCAGGGGATACAGTTTATCTTAGCGGAACTGTCTATACTTCTCGTGATGCTGCCCATAAAAGAATTATGCAGCTAATTCAAGAAAAAAAAGAACTTCCATATAAAATAGAAGGCTCAGTTATATATTATGCAGGCCCAACGCCAACGCCAAAAGGGCTTGCGATTGGTTCGTGTGGCCCGACAACTTCAGGTAGAATGGATACCTTTGCGCCGAAGCTTCTTGATATGGGGCTTTTAGCAATGATTGGAAAAGGTCCACGCTCAAAAGAAGTTTGCGAAGCCATTATTAAAAATAAGGCAGTTTATTTTTGTGCAATTGGTGGTGCTGGGGCGCTTGCCTCAAAATGTATTACTAAGTGCGAGGTTATTGCCTTTGAGGATTTAGGCTGTGAATCGGTTAAAAAACTTGAGTTTAAGGACTTCCCTTTAACGGTAGCGATTGATTTAAACGGTGGGAATTTGTTTAAAAACAAATAAAATTGGAGAATATATAAAATAAATGGACTATAATGAGATTTTAAACCTAAGGCGACAAATAATCGAAAAAGATTTCAATAGAATGAATGATATGCAAAAAGAGGCGGTCTTTAAAACAAAAGGGCCGCTTTTAATTCTTGCAGGAGCAGGTAGCGGAAAAACGACTGTTTTAGTAAACCGTATAGCTAATTTAATGAAATATGGCGATGCATATTCTTCAGAATATTTTGAAAGAACGCCAACCGAAAAAGACATTCCTCTTTTAAAAGAATACTTGAGTGGAAATACTTCGGTGGGTTTTGAAATAGCCGATTTATTATCTGTTAATGCTCCAAAACCGTGGCAAATTCTTGCAATAACATTCACAAACAAAGCGGCAAACGAGCTAAAAGAGCGTCTGGTTAAGATGCTCGGCGATGATGCTAATGATATTTGGGCAAGCACATTCCATTCAAGCTGTGTTAGGATTTTAAGGCGAGAGGGCGATAAGTTAGGCTACTCGTCAAGATTTACTATTTATGATTCAGATGACAGCAAGCGTGTAATGAAAGAGTGCCAAAGGCTCTTAGGAATAGAAGATAAATTATTGCCACATAAAACAATACTTTCTGCAATAAGTAGAGCAAAAGACTCTTTAATATCACCTGATGACTTTATAAAAGATGCAGGAAATGACGAGTTACAAGGAAAAATAGGTGCGTGTTATAAAAAATATCAAGACATATTAAAAACTGCTGACGCAATGGATTTTGATGATATAATTTCCAATACAGTCAAGCTGTTAGAAAACTTTCCCGATGTGTTAGAGCATTATCAAAGAAGATTTAAATACATAATGGTTGATGAATACCAAGATACAAATCACGCTCAATATAAACTCACATCACTTCTTGCAGATGGATATAAAAATATATGTGTTGTCGGTGATGATGACCAAAGTATTTATCGTTTCAGAGGGGCAACAATAGAAAATATTTTAAGCTTTGAAAAGCGTTATAAAGACGCATTGGTTATAAGATTAGAACAAAATTATCGTTCAACTCAAAACATTCTTGACGCTGCAAATGCAGTTATTTCTCACAATACAGAGCGTAAGGGTAAAAACCTTTGGACTGCAAATGGCGAGGGTGAAAAAATAGTTCTAAACACTCTGTCAGACGAAACTGACGAGGCAAAATTTATAGCCGACCAAATAATAAATTCAGTGGCAGTAGGAAAGCATTTTTCAGACCACGCAGTCCTATATCGAATGAATGCAATGTCAAGCTCTGTTGAACGGGCTCTTGTAAAAATGGGAATTCCTTATAGAATTATTGGTGGTCATAAATTCTATGACCGTTTAGAAATCAAAGATGCTCTTGCTTATCTTCAAGTTATAAATAATCCGTCAGATAAAGTAAGGCTTCAAAGAATAATAAACACACCAAAAAGGGGAATAGGCGACACAACAATATTAAGAGCTTCAGAAATTGCAGACACTCTTGGTGTTTCTATGTTTGAAGTTTTAAAAACTGCTGACCAATATGAGGTTTTAAATCGTGCAGCCCCAAAACTATTAGCGTTTGCAGATATGATTGAAGCTTTTATAGAGCTTTCACAAACAGCTACAATGGCAGAGCTTCTTGATAGCATATTAACAACAACAGGCTATATCAACTCTTTAAGGTCAGACTTAGAACGCTTTGAAGACAGAGTGTCAAACCTTAACGAGCTTTCCTCAAACCTTGTTAGATTTAGTGAGGAAAATCCAGAGGGAACATTAAACGATTTCTTAGAGGAAGTTGCACTTCTTACAGATATTGATAATTATAACGCAGATGCAGACACGGTGGTTTTAATGACCTTGCATGCAGCAAAAGGGCTTGAATTTCCAGTTGTGTTTATCCCAGGAATGGAAGAGGGCATTTTCCCAGGAATGCAAAGTATGTCAAGCGAAACTGATGTCGAGGAAGAAAGACGCCTTGCATATGTTGGAATAACAAGGGCAAAGCAGAGGCTGTTTCTTACAAATGCAAAAACCAGAATGGTGTTTGGCTCAACAAATTATTACAGACAGTCAAGATTTGTTTTAGAAATTCCTGACGCTTTGTTAGATATAAGAGAGCATCGTGCTTCGTTTAGCTTTGGCTCTGCAAGTCCTGAAAGAGCAGGAAAATCTTTTGCACGCAGTGCTTCAACAAAAGAGTCAAACTATAAAAACGACGAAAAAGCTTCTGCTAATCGTGGGTTTAGCGGTGCTAAATCTCATAAAAAGGTTGCATCAAATATATCTTTTGTTACGGGAGATACCGTTCAGCATAAGGCTTTTGGCATAGGTGTAATTTCAAAAACAACGCCAATGGGAAATGATATTCTTTTAGAAATTGCCTTCCAAAAAGTCGGAACAAAAAAAATAATGGCAAATATGGCAAACTTAACAAAACTATAATAAAAATTCCTTCTTACGCTCCCTCTTCAGTGAGGGAACTTTGAGTATTTAAAACTATAACCTAAAAAAATGCAGTCAATCTAAAATTTAGCTTGACTGCATTTTATATAGTTTTATTTTTTCAATGAATCATAAACCTTTAAATTAATTGCTTTTTGTTCACAGTTGTGCCGATAAATGCTAAGCACCAACCCAATACCAATATAAATACAAAGATTAGACGAACCACCTGAGCTGAAAAACGGAAGCGTAATTCCGACAACAGGCAAAAGCATAAGGCACATTCCAATGTTAATAATGACTTGCCCTGCAATCATAGCAGCCATTCCACAGCAGATGAAGTTTGTGGATTGCTCGCTGGATTTTTTGCCAACATAAATCATTCTAAGAACTATAAGAGTTAATAATAAAAGGGCAATAGTGCAGCCAATAAAGCCGAGTTCTTCACCAATAACGCTAAAAATCATATCGTTTTGGCTTTCGGGAACAACTCCACCTTGCGTGTATGCACCTTTAAATAAGCCTTGCCCGTTAAATCCTCCGGCCCCGATTGCATTAAGTCCAAGCTTTTGTTGATAAATAACAGCAGGGTATAGGTCGGGATTAATCAGAGCTAAAAATCTATCTCTTTGCAGTGGTTGCAAAACATAAGTCCAAATAAGTGGCGATGCAGCGCCGATTAACGCAATGCCACCTACAAAATATCCCCAGTGTATGCCTGCAATAAAAAGCATTATAGCGGTTATCACTAAAAAAACAAGAGCAGAACCCATATCGCCTGTTTTCACAACAAGAGCAGTTGGAACAATGGCATGAACAGCAAGTCCTAAAATATTTAAAGGATTATTGATTTTATGCCCTAATTTTTCAAGATGAACACCAAAGGTAATAATAAATCCTATTTTTAAAAGCTCTGACGGCTGAAAATCAACAGGCCCAAACGATAGCCATATTTTTGAGTCAGGTCTAAGAATTGGTGCTTTGCCGAAAAAGAAAAGTGCGACCATAAGCCCAACGCAAACAACGCCAATAATCGGCCAAAGCTTAGTAAAAATACGATAATCAAAAAACGAAATAAAAAGTGATAAAACAATTCCAAAAGCAACAGCAGCTATCATAACAAGTGCAGTTCTTGTAATAATTTGACCTTCTTCTAATTTGCATCTTGTTGCACTCATAACCATCAAAATTCCAAAAATTGATGTGGCAGAGCAAAGGCAAAACAATAGTTTGTCTGTTTCTTTAAAAAAAGTTTTAAATCCATAAAAGAATTTTTTCAATTTGCCACCTCACATTCAGATAACTTTATTCATTTTACTATATATATAACTTAAATTCAAGCAAAAAGTATTTACGGAAAGAAAAAATGATGTTACAATATCAAAAGGTGATAAAATGCAGTGTTTTGAAACAAATAGTTACAATGAAACAGTAAAAATAGGTGAAAAACTCGGAAGAACTTTAAAAAGCGGAAATGTAGTCGCTTTTTATGGTTCACTTGGTGCTGGCAAAACCGCATTCACTTCGGGAGTTGCCAAAGGAATGGGAATTGACTGTGAGGTTTCAAGCCCAACCTTTGCAATTGTAAATGTTTATGGCAAAAATTCAGAGCTTTGCCACTTTGATATGTATCGTGTTAATTCTTGGGAGGATTTATATTCAACAGGATTTTTTGAATATATAGATATGGGAAGTGTTCTCTGCGTTGAGTGGAGTGAAAATATTGAAAATGCTTTGCCACAAGGCACAATCAAAGTAACAATTCAAAAAGACAATGAAAATGAAAATAAAAGAATAATAAAAATTGAGGGAGGGGAGAGCATAAATGAAAATACTTAGCATTGAATCCTCGGCAACATCTGCAAGTGTTGCAGTTTGTGATAATAAAAAACTTCTCTGCGAATTTTATACAAATGTTGGTTTAACTCATAGCCAAACAATAATGCCGATGGTAGAAAACAGTTTAAAGATTGCAGATATTGATATTAATTCAATCGATGTTTTTGCAGTTTCTTATGGGCCTGGTTCGTTTACAGGAATTAGAATAGGTATTTCATCAATCAAGGGAATGGCAGATGCTTTAAAAAAACCATGCTTTGCAGTTTCAACGCTTGAAACAATAGCATATCCGTTTATTGATTTTAACGGAGTTGTTATTTCTGTAATGGACGCAAGATGCAATCAGGTTTATACTGCTTCGTTTGAAAATGGCAAAAGGCTTTGCAGCGACGATGCAATATTAATCGATGAACTTTCCGATAGAATAAAGAATTATAAAAAAGATGTGATTTTGTGTGGCGATGGTGCAGAGATGTGCTATAATATTTTAAAAGAAAAAAACGATGGTTTATTTTTAGCGCCAGTTACAAATCGCTTTCAAAAAGCTTCAAGCGTTGCATTTTTAGCAGAAGAAAAACTGCTCGGCTTTGAAAAAACAGTTTCGGCAAGTGAATTATTACCTCTTTATTTAAGGCTTCCACAAGCTGAAAGAGAGTTAAAATTAAAGGAGAATAAAAAATGATTTATTTAGGTGCTGACCACGGTGGGTATGAGTTAAAAGAGGCTATCAAGGAACATTTAATTTCAAAAGGAATTGAATGTGTGGATTGTGGAACAAATAGTACGCAGTCGGTTGACTATGCCCCAATTGCAAAAAAGACTTGTGACAAAATAGTTGAAAGCAAAAACAATCTTGGCATTCTTTGCTGTGGCACAGGAATAGGCATATCAATGGCAGCAAATAAAGTTAAGGGAATTCGAGCTGCTTGTTGTTCTGATTATTTCAGTGCAAAATATACAAGGCTTCATAATAATGCAAATGCACTGTGTATGGGTGGCAGAGTTGTCGGCGTTGGGCTTGCGCTTGAACTTGTCGATGTTTTCCTTGAAACTGAGTTTGAGGGTGGCAGACATCAAAAAAGAATAGACCAAATTGCTGAAATTGAAAACAATCAATAAAAACTCCTTGTAATTTTCTGTCGGTTGTTATATAATATTTTAGAAAAAAACAATACATTCGGAGGTTTAAAATGGGAAAAGTTACTATAACCAATCACCCACTTATCCAGCATAAGCTTACATTTCTTCGTGATAAGAACACAGGCTCAAAAGAATTTAGAGCTTTAGTTCAAGAAATTGCAATGCTTATGTGCTATGAGGCAACTCGTGATTTGCCACTTCAAGAGGTCGAAATTGAAACACCAATTGCGATGACAAAAACAAAGGTAATTTCTGGTAAAACCCTTGCATTCGTTCCAATTTTAAGAGCAGGAACAGGAATGCTTGACGGTGTTTTAGCACTTGTTCCATCGGCTAAAGTTGGTCATATCGGTATGTACCGTGATCCTGAAACAGTTAAACCAGTTCCTTATTATTGCAAATTACCATCTGATACTTCTGCTCGTGAGGTAATTGTTCTTGATCCAATGCTTGCAACTGGTGGCTCTGCGGTTGATGCAATTTCTCAAATCAAAGAGTATCACCCAAAATCAATCAAGTTTATGGGCATTATAGCTGCTCCTGAGGGGCTTGCTGCCCTTACAAAGGCTCACCCTGATGTTGATGTCTATTGTGCAGCACTTGACGAGAGGCTCGATGAGCATAGTTATATCGTTCCAGGGCTTGGCGATGCAGGCGATAGAATTTTTGGTACAAAATAATAAAATAGCAAAATAAAATCCAATCCTAAGTAATATAAAACCCTTCTTAATCATATTTATTATTGATATGACTAAGGAGGGTTTATTTTGAAAGATATAGTAGAAGAACGAGCTGCAATTTTAGGGGAATATATAGTTGAAAACAAAGCGACGGTGAGAGCAGCCGCAAAAGTTTTTGGAATATCAAAAAGCACAGTACATATGGATGTCAGCCAAAGGTTAGAGAGAATAAATCCAACACTTTATTCAGAAGTGCGAGAAATTCTTGACATTAATAAATCTGAAAGACATATAAGAGGAGGAATAGCGACAAGAGAAAAATATAAAAGTTTAAATTCCAAGTGATATTCAATAAAATATTATAAAAATCGTAATGATAATGAAAAAAGTCATTGCGATTTTCTCTTTTATCAAGAAATTTCGTTAAAGCACTTGTAAATCCGTTGAATTTTAGATATAATTAATAGCATATATGTATATCGAAAGGTGGAAGCTTCAAGTGGCAGATGAAAAAAATATGTTCGTCGATATGGAACACGAAATCTTGGACTTTTGGGAAAATGAAAAGTGCTTTGAAAAGCTTGTAGAAAAGAATAAAGGTAATAAAATGTTTAGGTTCTTAGACGGGCCTATTACTGCGAATAACCCTATGGGTATTCACCACGCTTGGGGAAGAAGCCTCAAAGATATATTCATTCGTTATCACGCTATGAATGGCTGTGATTGCCGTTACCAAAATGGATTTGACTCACAAGGTCTTTGGGTTGAAGTTGAGGTCGAAAAATCACTTGGATTTAAAACGAAAAAAGATATTGAAGAATATGGAATGGATAAGTTCACCCGCAAATGCGTTGAAAGAGTTAAAAACTTTTCGGGCGTAATAACTGAGCAGTCAAAAAGGCTCGGTCAGTGGATGGATTGGGACAATTCTTATTTCACTAATACTGATCAAAACATAGAAGGCATTTGGCATTTCTTAAAAGTATGTGACAATAACGGTTGGATTCAGCGTGAATATAAGCCTATGCCGTGGTGTCCACGCTGCGGAACTTCACTTTCAGAACACGAAATGACAGGTTCTTATAAGCTTATGACGCATAACTCGGTGTTTTTCAAGCTTCCAATTAAAGAGATTAATTCTAAAATCCTTGTTTGGACAACCACTCCGTGGACGCTTTCTTCAAATGTAGCATTAGCGGTTAATCCCGAAATTGATTATGTTGAAGTTAAAATCAAAAGTGATGACCAAACTTTAATTCTTGCTAAGAATGCAATTAAATATCTTGGTGATGATAAATTAGAAGTTGTTCGTGTATTCAAAGGTAGCGAATTAGTAGGCTACAATTTTGAAACCTGCTTCCCTGATATTCCTGCTCAAGAGGGAATTGAACATAAAATTGTCGCTTGGGACGATGTTGCCGCTGACGAGGGAACAGGAGTTGTTCATATTGCTCCAGGCTGTGGCGTTGAGGACTTTGAACTTGGCGAAAAAATTGGGCTTGCTAAGGTTATGCCTATTGATGATACTGGAATTTACCTTGACGGTTTTGGTTGGATGACAGGAAAAGACAGCCACTCAGTTGCAGACGAGGTTTTTTCTCACCTTAAAGAAGCTAACAAATTATATAAAGTTGAACCACACGAGCATAGCTACCCAGTATGTTGGCGTTGTAAAGCCGAAGTTGTTTACAGGCTTGTTCCAGCGTGGTATATCAGAACTGAAGAAATCAAGCCAAAGCTTATTGAGGCTTCAAATAAAGTTCAGTGGGAACCTGCTTCAAATGGCAAAAGAATGAATGACTGGCTTAATAATATGGGCGATTGGAATATTTCTCGTAAGCGTTATTACGGAATGCCACTGCCTTTCTATCCTTGCGAATGTGGAGAAGTTACTGTTGTAGGTTCAAGAGAGCAGCTTCGCACTTTAGCTGTTGATCCTAAAATGGTTGATGAACTTCCTGAACTTCACAGACCTTGGGTTGATAAAATCAAAATCAAATGTCCGCATTGTGGCAAAGAAATTGAAAGAATATCAGAAATTGGTGATGTTTGGCTTGATGCCGGAATTGTTCCGTTTTCAACCTTTGGATATTTCACAGACAAAGAAGCTTGGCGAAAGAATTTCCCTGCAGAGTGGGTTACAGAAATGCGTGAGCAAGTTCGTCTTTGGTTCTATTCAATGCTGTTTATGAGTGTTACTCTTGAGGGAGTTGCACCATATGAGAGAGTTCTTTCATACAATACCGTTATCGCAGAAGATGGCTCTAAGTTCTCAAAAACAGGATTTATGATTAAATTTGATGAGGCAGCCGAAAAAATCGGAGCAGATACAGTCCGTTATCTTTATGCAGGAGCGCCGATTGCGAATGATGTTCGTTTTGGCTATAATCTTGGTGATGAAGCCAGAAGAAAAATGCTTTCTTTTTGGAATATCTATACTTTCTTTGAAACTTATGCCAAAATTGATAAGCCTAACTTTGAAGGCTATAAACCAAACAAAGCAATGATGACTCCAACTGATAAATGGCTTGTAGTTCGTACAAATGAGTTCCTTAAAAAAGCAACCTCATACTATGACGACTATAAAACCTATATGATTATTAAAGATTTTGAAATTTTTGTTGATGATATTTCAAATTGGTATATCAGAACAAATCGTCGTCGTTTCTGGAAAACAGGCGATGAACAAGACAAAAAGCTCGCTTATTGGGTACTTTTCAATTCTCTTAACACCTGTGTTCAGGTTATGGCACCGATTATTCCATTTATGACAGAATATATTTGGCAAAATCTCACCCGAAAGGTTATGCCAACTTCTGAACTTTCTGTTCATTTAAGTGACTATCCAAAGCCTCTTGAGGGATTTGAAGATGATGGAATTATCGCAGAAACTGCAATTTCACGAGATGCAATCGCTGCGGCAATGCGTCTTAGAAATGAAGAACAAATTAAAGTTCGTCAGCCACTTTCAAAAATTTATATTTGCTGTGATAAAGATGCACAGGATAAAATAAAGACATTTGAGAAGAATATTCTTGACGAATTAAACATCAAAGAGCTTGTTTTTCTTGATAATGCAGATGCACTTAAGAATGAATATTTAACAGTCAACTTTAAAGTTGCAGGCGGAGTTTTAAAACAGAATGTCAATAAAATGAAGCAAACCCTTGAAAATATGTCAGCAGAAGAAATGAAAGCATTAACAAAAGAAGTTTTAAAAGGCGGAAATGTTAATATAGTTGGTTGGAGTGAAGAATTTAATTCATCAATATTCACCGTTTGCTCAAAAACGAAAGATGGAATTGTTTCAGCCGATTTTAACAACAACACAGCAGTTGTTGCACTTGAAACAACATTAACTGATGAACTTTTAAAAGAGGGTACGGTTCGTGATGTTATCCGTCAATGTCAGCTAATCAGAAAAGAAGCAGGCTATGAGGTTGAGCAAAGAGTTAATATGTCAATTTCAAGCGAAAACGAATTTATTACAAATGCAATCTCTGAAAAGCTTGATTTTGTTAAACTTGAGCTACTTTGTGACAACTTAACCTTGAATGGTGAAATAAAAGCAGACCTTCAAAAGGAATTTGATTTAGGCGAAGATAAAATTATAATAGCAGTTTGTAAATCATAAAAAGAGAGGGCGATAAAAATGACAGAAATTACAAAAGATATGACAATTGGTGACATTCTTGATGAAGAAAGAGAAACAGTTCCATTTTTCCTTGAAATGGGAATGCATTGCTTAGGCTGTCCATCTTCAAGAGGAGAAACAGTTGAAGAGGCTTGTATGGTTCACGGCGTAGACGCTGACCAATTAGTTTCTAAAATCAATGAATTTCTTAAAACAAAGTAATTAAAATTAAAGTTTTCGGGGCTTATGCGGTTTTTCCTCATAAGCCTTGTTGCATTTTGAGGTGGATATGATAAAATTAAGTAACCGTTTAAAACTCACAGCTGATTTTGTTAATGAATGCGAGCATTTTGTTGATGTTGGAACAGACCATGCCTATCTTCCAACCTTTTTAATCGAGATAAATAAGGCAAAAAGGGCAATCGCATCTGACATTAACCCCAATCCGCTTAAAAATGCAGAACAAACGATAATTGAAAGCAACCTTTCTGATAAAATTGAACTTCGCATTTCTGATGGGCTTAATAGTATCAGTGAAAACGAGGCTGACGAAATTGCAATGGCAGGAATGGGCGGTTTGTTAATTTCCGATATAATTGAAAGAACAGAGTGGCTCAAAAACCCTAAAAAGCATCTTGTTTTGCAGCCAATGACACATTCTGAAAATGTTAGACAGGCTTTAACAAAAAACGGCTTTAGAATTGATTGCGAAAAAACTACTGCCGAGGGAAAAAGGCTATATTTAGTAATTTCAGCTACATATGACGGAATTATAAGAACATTTCCAAAACATTATTATTATGTCGGCAGATTAAATTTGTCGAAAGATGAAACCGATATTAAATATGTCGAAAAAATAAAAGACAGACTTTTAAAACAAAAGCAGGCACTTGAAAATTCTCACCAAGAAACAGGCGACTTGCCCGAAATAATCAGAGGTATTAATAATGATTAGAGCTTATGAAATTTATAATTATCTTAATGAAATTGCTCCGTTTTCTGCACAGCTTCAATGGGATAATAGCGGATTTTTAGTTGGCGATATGAAAAGCGAAGTTAAAAAAGTCCTTCTAACGCTTGATATTACAGACGAAGTAGTTAAAGAGGCGATTTATGGAAAATTCGATTTAATTGTTTCACATCACCCTATTATTTTCAAAGGGCAAACAGCCTTTTTAAGCAGCAGCCTTTCATATAAATGTGCAACTAATAATATTTCCGTTATATCTTCACACACATCATATGATGTTGCAGACGGTGGTGTAAATGATGTATTAGCAGAGGCGATTGGTCTTAAAAACATTGAAAAATCGCCAAATGGTGAATTTAGAATAGGCGACACGGAAGAAATGGAAACTGCATTGTTTGCCTTGTTAGTTAAAAACAAACTAAACACAATAGTTAGATTTAATAACACAAAAAAAATGGTAAAAAAGATTGCGGTATGCGGTGGTGCTGCAACTGAATATATGTATGAGGCAAGAGATTTAGGTGCAGATGTCTTTTTAACAGGTGACGGTAAGCATCACGAATTTTTAAATGCGGATGAAATCGGGTTTTGCCTTATGTCGGCAGGGCATTTTGAAACAGAAGTAATAGCAGTAAAATCACTTTTAGATAGAATGAAACTAAAGTTTGATGGAGTAACCTTTGAAATGTCAAAAGAAAAAACTCCAATAATAACAATTTAGTTAAAGGAATGAAAAAATGGCATTTGATGGTATAACATTAAGCCTTGTAAAAAATGAACTTGAAAAAAGCTTGCTCGAGGGGAGAGTTGAAAAGATTTATCAACCTTCAAAATCCGAGCTGGTCTTTTTAATGCGTACCCGAAATGGAGCGTTTAAGCTTTATATGTCAGCAGATGCAAGCTCAGCAAGAATTCATTTGACCTCATATTCTCCTGAAAATCCGCAAAAGCCACCAATGTTTTGTATGCTGCTTAGAAAGCACTTAACAGGTGCAATTCTTAAAGAAATTAAGCAGATAGAGCTTGATAGAGTTCTTCTTTTATGCTTTGATGCAACCAACGAAATAGGCGATAAAACCAAATTTACATTGTGCATAGAAATAATGGCGCAGCGAAGCAATATAATTCTAATTGATGAAAACGAAAAGATTATAGACGCAATAAAAAGAGTTGACGAAACAAAATCATATTTTAGAGAGGTACTTCCTGGCGGAACCTATGTCTTGCCACCTCATCAAGATAAATTTAACATTTTGACTAATGAAAATGAGGAAATCATAAAATCGATTTTGTCTTTTGAAACAAAAAAAGCAGATAGTGCAATTTTAAATGCACTTCAAGGAATATCACCTATTGTATCAAGGGAAATTGCCTCAAGAATTAATGCTGATGAAAAAAATCCAGCTGAATTTACAAAAGAAAATATTGAATTACTACAAAAAGAAATATCAGCTTTAAGAGTCACGGCAAAAAGCAGTGAAATTTGCCCTCAAATCATTTTTGACATTGATGGCAGACCGCTTGATTTTTCGTTTTTAAACATAACTCAATATGGTACAGCTTTAACTTCACAAAGCTTTGAAACATTTTCAGAGCTTTTAGACAACTTTTATTTTGAAAAAGATAGAACGCTTAGAATAAAAAGGCGTGCAGGCGACCTTTTCAAGCTACTAAATAATGCAATTGAGCGAATAGCAAAAAAAATAAATGTTCAAAGAGAAGACCTTATAAGATGTGCAGATAAAGAAAAATTAAGAATTTATGCAGAGCTTATAAATGCAAACCAGTACAATTTAGAAAAAGGTGCAGCGTTTTATGACCTCGAAAACTATTATGAAAACAATGAAATCATAAGAATTTCTGCAAATCCTGCTTTTTCGCCTGCACAAAATGCTCAAAAATATTATAAAGACTATAAAAAATCGCATACTGCTGAAAAAATGCTTGCAGATTTAATTGAAAATGGAGAACAAGAATTAATTTATGTCGAAAGCGTTTTAGACTCTCTTTCAAGAGCTGATACTGAAAGTGAGCTTGCAGAAATAAGGCTTGAGCTTTTAGAAAATGGTTACCTTAAAAAGAAAAGAGGCATAAAAGGCAGACTTCCTAAAGCCTTGCCACCAATCGAATTTATGTCAAGCGATGGTTTTAAAATTCTTGTCGGAAGAAATAATACTCAAAATGATAAGCTGTCGCTAAAGACTGCTAAAAATTATGATATGTGGCTTCACACACAAGGTTTTGCAGGTTCTCATACAATAATAGTTTCAGATAATAAAGATATAACAAAAGAGGCGATTTTAGAGGCTGCGACAATTGCGGCATATTACAGCTCGGCAAGAGAAAGCAGTAAAGTTCCTGTCGATTATACCCTTTGCAAAAATCTAAAAAAACCACAATCTGCAAAGCCTGGCAAGGTAATTTACAATACTTATAATACAATTTATGTAAAGCCCGATAAGGATTTGGCAGAAAAACTCATAATATCCAAATAAAGTAATAATAAAAACAAAACAGATAAAAAAAGTTCAATTTTTCCCTTAAAGTGTGTGATTTTAGGGGTTGAACTTTTTTTGTGATTTGTGATAGAATAATGTCAAGTTAATTTAAGGGAGAACTATATGCAAAAAAAAATACTGGCAGTAGATATTGACGGAACGCTCGTCACTAAAGATAAAAAAATATTAATTGAAACAAAAAATGCAATTTTAGATTTTATAGACAGAGGCGGAGTTTTCATTTTAGCATCAGGCAGACCGACTAAGGGAATGATGCCATATGTCGAGGAATTAAATCTCAAAAATCACGGCGGATATATTATGTCATACAATGGTGCAAATGTTATTGACGCAAAAACAGGAGAATTGATTTTCGACCAAAGTTTTACATCTGAAAACATAAAAGATATATTAGATGCAACAGAAAATATAAATGCAGGAGTTACAACTTATTATAAAGATTATGCGGTGACCGAAAATGCAGATGATGATTTTTTCAATTTAGCAGTCAAAATAAATGGGCTTTATGTAAAAAAGGTAAAAAGCTTACGAGAAGAACTCAAATACCCCGTGCAAAAATTTCTTTTAACAGGCGAGCCAAAATATATGAAAGAGCTTGAAATTGAGCTTAGAGAAAAATTGCCTTTTGTGAATGTCTTTCGCTCCGAACCATATTTTATTGAAATTGCACCAAGCGGTATTGATAAAGGCTCAACCATTTTAAAGCTTGCAGAATTATTGAATGTCAAGAAAGAAGAAATAATGGCTTGTGGTGACGGATTTAACGACATTACTATGTTAAAAGCAGCAGGAATTGGCGTAGCAATGGAAAATGCTCAAGAGATTACAAAAAAATCAGCTGATTTTATTACAAAATCAAATGAAAATAATGGAATAGCATATGCAATGAAAAAATATGCTTTCTAAAAAAATAAACGGTATGAGAAATTAAAAGCTTCTCATACCGTTTTAAAATTGTTTTTTGGGCTTAGCCCTCCCAAGGGGAATAGTTAAAGCTTGGCTCTATTACACTAACCTTGTATGTACCTTCAAGAGTAGTGGCATTCGGGTTAATATCAATTAAAGTAGCACCAACAGGGGCACGCCTGCCCCAAGCGTTTACACCGCTAACTCTTGCATAGCTAAAATAAACACCGTCATAGTTTCTAAGCCAGTTAAAATCGTGGTCGTGACCAACAGAAATAAAAGTAGTGCTTTTAAGTTCTTTGATTTTTTCAAAGCAGCCCGTATTTTTATCTTGAGGCTGTGAATAAACTTTACCCTCAAGGTTAATTTCATTAAATCCGCCAATATGCGAAAGATTTTTCCAAGCATCGGTATATTCAGCTAAAGGGACATGCATAAACAATGCAGTTTGTGCATTTTTACCGTCAGCAGTTCTGTTTGCAGTGTCTTTAACAGCGTTTTCATACCAAGTCACTTGATTTTCGGTAAGACCTTTGTAACCAATATCTTTTCCGCTGTTGTCATAGGTTTTACCGTGAGTATCCATATTTATAAACGAATAAACCGTTTTATTGTTTTCGCCCACAACATCAACAACATAGTTGCCAATACCATCGGTGTCGCCCTTTTGCATAAGTGAATATTTATACCCTTTCAAAAGCTCATAAAGCTCCTCCCGACCTTCAATTCCGTCAGTCAGACCAACTTGAGTCCCTGTTTTATAGCTCCATTCACCATCGTGATTGCCAAAAGTATACATCCAATAAACTTTGTTCTTTTCAAATAATTCCGCAACTTTAATCAGTGCTTTATCTCTACCGTGATTTTTTGCAAGACCACCAACTGCATCGCCTGTTAGTGCAACAATATCAGCATCTGCAAACTTTATAGCTTCTTCAAGCCATTTAAAAGTTTGCTTATCTTGCTTTTTTGTGCCATTCGTAAGGTGCAGGTCAGTAATTTGAAGAACTCTAATCATACCGTTTTTAGGTAGCTTGATTGAGGTTTCTTTTTTTACCTCAGGCAGAGTTTTTACTTTCCCACAGCCTGAAAAGGTGAGGGGAACAGCAAATAGAAAAAGTGAAAGAATAACAGATAAGTATTTTTTAAGCATTTTTTCATTCCCTTTCGGAGTTACAATTAACTTTGTAACATATTGTTATTATTGTATGACTTATATTCAGTTTTGTCAATGA
>JAVVWP010000030.1:0-21170 GCA_036652055.1 Oscillospiraceae bacterium
CCGTTCCACAAATTCAATAAATCACTAACGGTTTGATGTGGGCATCAAACCCTACAATTCTTTAAATATTACAAATACGCACATCTGCATTTCATATTAAAACATTTCTCTAAACCTGCGGTGTGCGCAATGCACACACCCTACACTGCAAACAGAAAAATATATAAAAAAATCCCAAGCACATAACCAAGCCCCCATTTAGATGAAAAATATCTAAATGGGGGCTTTAAAATTTAAAATAAAATTTGTTTTCCTTTTTTTCTATAAACTGCAATGCAAAATTCCGTTTCGACCGAAAGTGTCTGTAAAGTGTCAAGCCTTGCCTGCTCATTCACGCCTGTTTTATAGTAATAGGGTGTCATCATAAAAAGGTTTTTAATATCCTCGTTAGAATTAAGCTTTATCACATTTTTTATTTCAAGACTTTCAATAAGTGAAAACCCATTAAGCGATAAATCCGAAACTTCATTTTTATAAGGCACATCATAAACACTTTTTTTAAGCTGAAACAGGTGATTTTCAAGTGGAAAAGCAATAATCATAATGCCATTATCTTTCAAAACTCGCAAGAATTCCTTTTCACTGTAAGGCGAAAAAATTTCAAAAAGAATATCAACACTGTAAGGCTTAATTGGCAAGTTAAATGCACTTGCAACAGCAAATTCGATGTTTTTATTTCGCTTTGAAGCAGTTGAAATTTCATCTTTTGAAATGTCAATTGCGATCATAGAAACGCTTTCTAATGAGCGTCTTATAGCGTCAGTGTAATATCCCTCGCCACAGCCGCAGTCAAAAACAACATCATTCGGTTTTGCATATTTTTTTGCGATTTTGCAAAGGGCATTTTTAAGAGGTAAATAGAAATCCTTGTTTAAAAAATCCCTTCTTGCACTCGTCATCAGCTTGTTGTCACCGTGATTTTTAGCAGAGCTTTTAGGATTTATAAAAAGATTTACATATCCACTTTTAGCTTTGTCAAAGCTGTGAGAATTTTCACAAACAAGACTTTTTTGGGTAGAAATTAAAGCAGTTTTGCACACAGGACACAAAAAGTGCGAGGGATTTTCACTGTTCATTTTTTGATGTCCTCCATTTTTATAAAGTCATATATTTTCAGAATTTTTTTCAATATCATACCAAAATTTGACGCCATCTTCCAAATTCAAAACGCCAAAATCTTTGTTATGAAGCTTGCCAATTGCACTGACGATTGAAAGCCCAAGCCCAAAACGCCCCTTATCTCTTTTGTGTGATTTATCAGCTCTATAAAAGCTGTTCCAAATTTTTTCAATATCATCATTTTCAATGTTTTCGCCCGTGTTGAATACAAAAAGCCGATAATTTTCGCCCAAATCTTCAGCCGAAACTATAATTTCTCGCCTGCCACCAATATGAGAAATTGCATTTGAAATATAGTTGTTAAGCACCATAAAAATTTTAACACTATCACCAATGCAAACAGCGTCTTTTTGCACTCCATTTTTAAAAGTTATATCATTTTCAGCGAATTTTATAGCATTTGAATTTGCATAATCGTTCACCATTTCACAGAGATTAAAGGCTTCTTCATTTATTTTTATGCTACCGTCTTCAAGAGTTGAAAGCTCCAAAAGTTGTAATACAAGGGCGTTCATTTTATTTGTTTCACTCATAATAATGTCACAATAGCTTTCTGCTCCGTCAACATCATTTCCCTCAATCATAAGCTTTGCGCCCTCTGCATAGCCACTGATTATTGAAATAGGAGTTTTAAGCTCGTGCGATACATTTGAAATGAAATCTTTTCGGATTTTCTCAAGATTTTGCTCTTTTTCAATATCAAGCTTTAGCTTTGCATTCTTATCTTTAAGGTCAACAAGAGTTGCACAAAGTGAGTCAGAAAGATTGTTAATGCTGTCAGACAAAACACCGATTTCATCATTTTTATGAGAGGCACATTTCTTAGAAAAGTCCATTTTTGTCATATTTTTGGTGACCTTACTCATTTGAATAAGTGGCTTTGTAAAAGCACTTGAAAACAAATAAATTGCGACCAAAGCACCCAAAAGAGCAATTACACTTGTAATAAACATAAAGTTAATAGCTGTATTTGCGTTGTTATCAATCACATTTATTTTACTAAATATTTGAAGGTCGCCGCCAAAACTCAGCTTTGCCCCATATACAATAAATTTGCTTTGATTTTTTTCGTTTTCTTGCGTTTCAAAAAATGAGCCATCAGGTTCTTCACTTCTGTCGACAACATTAACCTTGCCACCAGTGCCTGAAAAAGTAGTTGCACCATAATAAACAGGAGTGCCATCAGACAAATAAATATCAATGCTAAGAGAGTTTTCCTTTTCGATTATTTCAATTTGAGAATAATATTGTTCTGAAGGGTAGGGCATAGAATTTATTTGCTCTGCAATGACTTTTATATTGTGTTTTTCATTAAATACATAAATATCAGAAAGAAACCACTTGTTAAATGACAAAAGCAAAATAACAGCAAAAAGAATAATTGCCCCTGCCTCTAAAAAAAGCTTTAATCTGATGCTTATAAAACGATTGGATTTATTATTTTTCATCTGTAATCACCAATTTTATAGCCTATGCCATAAACGGTTTTAAGATGTTCACTGCCCCATTTACCAAGCTTAGTTCTAAGCCTTGCAACATGAGAATCCACCGTTCTTGTGTCGCCATAAAAATCCATTCCCCAAACATCATCAAGCAGTTGTTCTCTCGAATAAACTCTGTCGATATGAGCAATTATTTTAGCCAAAATATCAAATTCTTTTAGCGTAAGAGGAATATCCTCACCATCTATTTTAACGCTGCGAGAGGACTCATCAATCAAAAGCCCCCAATAATTTTTAGCAGAAGAAACTGCTTCGTTATTTCTACGAAGTAAAGCCTCAACTCGTTTCATTAAAATCACAGGGCTAAATGGTTTAGTAACATAATCATCAGCACCTGCCTCAAAGCCTAAAATCTGGTCAAAATCTTGACTTCTTGCAGTCAAAAGAATGATTGGCACTTGTGAGGACTTGCGAACAGAGCGAGTGACCTCCCACCCGTCAAGTTCAGGCATCATAATGTCTAAAATGAGAAGTGAAGTATCTTCATTTTCATTAAAAAGTTGAAGTGCCTCTTTACCGTCAGCCGCCGCAAGAGGGCGATGACCGCTTTTAACGAGAAAATCACAAACAAGTTTTCTGATAAGCTCTTCATCATCAGCAACAATAATTTTAGCCATAACTAATGCACACCCACCCTTAAAATTAAAAACAATCTTACCTATACATATTATCATAAATGACGCAGAGGTTCAATATTAAGTTTTTCCGCTTCCTCTTAAGGCAAGCTGTCAACCGCAGTTGACTGAAGGAGGGAACAAAATAGATACAAGAAAAAACAGAGAAATGTGGAGTGCATGGAACGGTCTTGACCGCTTTGCCTCTTTAGATGAAACCATAACGGTTTGATGTGGGCATCAAACCCTACAACCCCCACTGCGTGTCATCCTGAGCATAGCGAAGGATCTCGCCCATAGTGTCATCCTGAGCATAGCGAAGGATCTCATCCACTAAGCATCTTCGTGGCAGCCTTTGCGATTCTTCACTTGCGTTCAGAATGACCGCCAAAATAGTATAGGGGCGAGTGGCGAGCATTGATAGTCCGCCTAAACTAAAGCAAATGTTACAAATACGCACAATATTTTCATTCTACAAACAAATTTTTCTTAATAATATCTCATAAGCCCGACAACTTTGCCGAGAATAATAACCTCTTTTACAATAATAGGTTCAAACGCATCATTTTCAGGCTGCAATCTAAAATAGCCTTTTTCTTTATAAAATCTTTTAATGGTGGCTTCGTCTTCAATCATAGCGACAACAATTTCACCATTCATAGCAACAGGTGTTTTTTCAACAATAACAATATCACCGCTTAAAATGCCAGCCCAAAGCATACTCTCACCACGAACTTTTAATGCAAACAGTGGTTTATCTCGTGAAATGTGACCGCTATAAGGGATATAACCTTCAATTTGTTCAACAGCTAAAATAGGCATACCTGCGGTAACCGTTCCAAGCAGAGGCACGCTGGTAACATTTTCAGCCTCGCCTAAAATACGAATAGAACGCTTTAGCATAGGGTCACGCTCAATATATCCGGCATTTTCAAGTGCATCAAGATTTGCCTGAACAGATGAAGTGGATTTAAGACCAACCGCAGCACCGATTTCACGAACTGATGGTGGCACTCCGCCCTGTGAACGCTCCATAAGATATTCATATATTTTCTTTTGAGTTTCATTAATTGTAAGCATAATAAACTCCCTCATTTATATAAAATTTATTTTATTTACATTATAATAGCACAAATGTTCTAAGAATGCAAACATTTGTTTGGATTTTTTAAAAAATGCACAAAAGGTTACGAAATGTGTACGCTTTCTTTGAAAAATTTGTAATATTCACAAATAAAATATCGAATTTTTATAATTTGTTCATACTTCGTTCATATTTTTACCTTATCATAATAATATGCTCAACAGGAAGGGAGCCGCAACCCGACCGACCGAGTATTTTATACCCCCTCCTCAAGCAACCCCTCAATTTAAGGAAAAAGACAGGTACCGCAACCTGTCTTTTTTCTTTTTCTTTTTTATAATATTATGTATATAATTTTAATTTCAAGGGAACACTTTTAATGACAGAAATTTATCTATTTCAGATTGATTTCTATAATCTAAAACAGAGGTGTTTCATTTGAAAGACAAAATTGGAAAAGGTCGATTTTTTTATGCAACCTTGGCAGTGTGCCTTGCTGTGGTTGGAACAGTAACTTATTTAGGAGCAAAGGGATTAATAAAAATTCCAACATCGGTTCAAACGACAAGGGCAGAAGAAACAACTAAAAAGCAGTTAGAGCAGACGACAAACCTGGCGACAGAGGAAACGAAAAAAAGCGAGCCGAAAACAACGCAAAAAACTACCGAGCCGATTTCAGCAGAACTGGTGACAGAAGAGATAGAGCAGGCTGCGGCAAGACCTAATATAAAACGGGCAGCCGAATTTTCAATGCCATTAGGAACAACAATAGGCAAAGATTTTTCAAATGGCGAATTGGTTCAGTCTAAAACAATGGGCGATTGGCGAGTTCACAATGGAATTGATTTTAAAGGCACAACGGGGGATCCTGTTAAGGCTGTCAATAATGGAAATATTATAAAAGTTTACGAAGATGCAATGTGGGGAACGGTAGTCGAAATAGACCACGGTGATGGAATGATTGCGAGATATTGTGGCCTAGGCAAGGGTAGCACGGTGGTTGAGGGCGAAAGCGTTAAAATTAACGATAAAATAGGAAATTTGGGTACAGTTCCTATTGAGATAGGCGAAGATGTTCATTTGCATTTTGAAATTTTACAAGACGGAGTAGCGGTTGACCCATTAATAGCAATGGGAAAAACAGATAAAGGCGAATAAAAGCTTAATTTCACACTTTTCTATATTGCTTAGGAGTAATAGTTTTATACCTTTTAAATGTTTTAACAAAATAGCTTAAATCGTTAAAACCGCAGTTAAGTGCAATGTCAGTAACCGAATAATCAGTATATAAAAGCTGCTCTGCCGCACATTCAATTCTATAATAATTTAGATATTCAATAGGTGTCTTGCCTGTTAAATCAGCAAAAAATCTACAAAAATATTTTGGCGACATCTGTGCAGCCTTAGCGAGGTCATCAAGCGTTAATTGGGAGGAATATTCCTCCCTTATTTTTTTGAGCGATTTTTTAAGTTGATGAATTCGTTTAACGCTTTTAACCGAAACATCATCACCTTTACTATATTGATGGTGACCGAGAATAATGCCAACAAGCTGATACAAAAGACCTTGAATGATAAATTCATAGCCTTTTCTTTCTTCTTTAAAACAGTCAAAAAGCTGGTTAATTAATTTGCATTCGTGACTGCCGACCTTAAATTCATAGTTTAAAATTATTTTATGGCTTTGCAAATCATCAATATCGCCTTTACATATGTTGCAGTTATCTAAAAAGCTGTTAAGGTCAAAAACAAGGCATTCATAAATGCAGGTTTCAGGGATACCCCCGTGCAAAACACCGTCACTTATTAAAACGCAATCACCATTTTCCATAACAAAATTATCCTCATTAAGAGATAGTGAAAGCTCACCGCTAATAACACGAATAAGTTCATACTCCATATGCCAGTGGAATGGCATTTGATAGCGAGGATGCAGTTTATCGACATGATGAAATTCAATAGGAAAGTTAAATGTTCCACGATTTTTGCGTTCTTGACATTCTATAAAATTCATAAAATAGCCCTTTCGAGAAAAAAGTGAATATTATTATACTTTTTTACTATTATACTACAAGATTTAATATAAAAACAACAGTATAATTCAAATTGATACAATATTTTTATTTTTAGGAGGAAAAACATATGAGCAAATCAAGACTTATAGGTGAATATCCAGTAATAGGCATTCGTCCGACGATTGATGGTCGTAGAGGAGCAATAAAGGTTCGTGAGGCACTTGAGGAGCAAACAATGAATATGGCAAAGGCTGCCGCAAAATTGTTTACAGAAAATCTTCATTATTCTAATGGCGAGCCAGTTAAGGTTGTAATCGCTGACACAACAATTGGTCGTGTTGCTGAAGCAGCAGCTTGTGCTGACAAGTTCAGAAAAGAATGCGTTGACATTACTCTTACCGTTACCCCTTGTTGGTGCTATGGTTCAGAAACAATGGATATGGACAGAAACACAATAAAAGGCGTATGGGGCTTTAACGGAACAGAAAGACCTGGTGCTGTTTATCTTGCATCAGTTTTAGCTTCTCACGCTCAAAAAGGACTTCCTGCATTTGGAATTTATGGCAGAGATGTTCAAGATGCAGATGCTACCGAAATTCCTGAAGATGTTACCGAAAAGTTATTGCGTTTTGGTCGTGCAGCAGTTGCCTGTGCTACAATGCGTGGAAAATCATACCTTCAAATCGGTTCAATTTGTATGGGAATTGCAGGTTCAATAATAAATCCTGATTTCTTTGAAGAATACCTTAATATGAGAGTTGAATCAGTTGATGAGGTTGAGATAATCCGCAGAATGACTGAAGGAATTTATGATGAGCAAGAATTTAGGAAGGCATTAAAGTGGACAAGAGAAAATTGTAAAGAGGACTTTGATAAAAATCCTAAGGAATTCCAAAAATCAAAGGCTGAAAAAGACGAGCAGTGGGAATTTACAGTTAAGATGATGTGCATAATCAAAGACCTTTATAACGGAAACAAAAACTTAAAGGGCTTTGAAGAAGAAATGGTTGGGCATAATGCAATTTGCGGTGGATTTCAAGGTCAAAGGCAGTGGACGGATTTTTATCCAAACTGCGATTTTCCAGAAGCAATGCTAAATTCTTCATTTGACTGGAACGGCGCTCGTGAAAGTTATGTTATGGCTACCGAAAATGATGTTTTGAACGGCGTTTCAATGCTTTTCAACAAGTTACTATCAAATAAAGCTCAAATCTTTGCTGATGTTAGAACATATTGGAGTCCAGAGGCTGTTAAAAAAGCTACGGGATATGACCTTGAGGGCGTTGCAAAAGAGTCAAAAGGATTTATCCATCTTATCAATTCAGGTGCTGCTTGCCTTGATGCGTCAGGTGCAGCTAAAGACAAAAATGGCAATAGCGTTATGAAACCTTTCTGGGAAATGGAAGATGCTGATATTAATGCTTGCCTTGAGGCTACAACATGGCCTGCTGCTGACCTCGGATATTTCCGTGGCGGTGGATTTTCTTCAAGATTTGTCACAAGATGTGAAATGCCAGTTACAATGACACGCCTTAATATAGTTAAAGGGTTAGGGCCTGTTATGCAAATTGTTGAAGGCTATACAGTAAATCTTCCTGAAGAAGTTTCAGACAAGCTTTGGAAAAGAACTGACTATACATGGCCTTGCACTTGGTTCGCACCAAGGCTTACAGGCGAGGGTGCATTCAAATCAGCTTATGATGTTATGAACAATTGGGGTGCAAATCACGGTGCAATCAGCTATGGCCATATCGGTGCTGACCTTATTACAATGTGTTCAATGCTCAGAATACCTGTTTGTATGCATAATGTACCAGAAGATAAGATTTTTAGACCAGCTGCTTGGAATGCATTTGGAATGGATAAAGAAGGTCAAGACTTTAGAGCTTGCAAAAATTTTGGCCCTCTCTATAAATAAGGAGCAAAAATGAACAATAAAAATATGTTAGCCTTTGATTTTGGAGCTTCAAGCGGAAGGGCTATGCTCGGAACTTTTGATGGTGAAAAAATCAAAATAGAAGAAATTCACAGATTTTCTAACGATCCTGTTATGTTCAGAGGAACGATGTATTGGGATGTTTTAAGGCTTTTCTTTGAAATGAAACAAGGGCTTATAAAAGCTAAACAAACTGCGAAAATCGATAGTATAGGTATTGACACTTGGGGCGTTGACTTTGGGCTTTTAGATAAAAGTGGCAGGCTTTTAGAAAATCCTGTTCATTATCGTGATGCACGAACAAATGGAATGTTAGAAGAAGCGTTCAAGTCAATTTCCAAAGAGGAATTTTATGCTATAACGGGTAATCAGTTTATGGAAATCAATACAGCCTTTCAGCTTCTTTCGCTTGTAAAAACCCGCCCAGAGCTTTTAGAGCGAGCAGAGCATATGCTCTTAATGCCTGACCTTTTAAACTATATGTTTACAGGTGAAATGAAAACCGAATATTCAATTGCCTCAACAACTCAAATTCTAAACGCTAAAGAAAGAACTTGGTCAAGCGAGGTAATAAAGGCTCTTTCAATTCCCGAAAAAATCTTCACCGAAATTATTCCAACAGGAACAAAGGTAGGAACTCTTACAGCTGATTTGTGTGAAGAATTAAACATTGAGCCTTGTGATGTAATTGCAGTAGCAGGGCATGATACTCAATGTGCAATGGCGTCAGTTCCAACTCAGGAGGATGACTTTATCTTCCTCAGCTGTGGCACATGGTCACTTTTAGGAACAGAGCTTTGTGAGCCTTTAATTGACAAAAATGCAGAAATGTGTAATGTTACAAATGAGGGTGGATATGATTATAAAGCTTCATTCTTAAAGAATATTATCGGACTTTGGCTTATTCAAGAAACAAGGCGTCAGTGGAAAAAAGAGGGCGACGAAATGTCCTTTAGCGAAATGACAACACTTGCAGAAAGTGCCGAAGGCTTGAAATGCTTTATAGATCCTGACTCACCTGAATTTGTTCCAAGCGGAAATATTCCAAAACGAGTTATGGAATACTGTGAAAGAACAGGGCAATATGTTCCACAAAACAAGAGCGAAATTCTTCGTTGCATACTTGAAAGCCTTGCAATGAAATATCGTTATTCAATAATGCAAATTGAGCTTTGTGCAGAAAAAAGCTATAATGCCATTCATATTGTAGGTGGTGGAACACAAAATGGTTTGCTCTGCCAAATGACAGCAAATGCAACAGGCAAAAAGGTGGTTGCAGGCCCTGTTGAGGCAACCGTTTTTGGAAATATCGCATTACAGCTTTTAGCAAATGGTGAGATTTCATCACTAAAAGAAGCTCGCAAAGTCATAAAAAATTCAGAAAACCTTAAATATTATGATTGTGAAGATGTTCAAGCTTGGGAAAAGGCATATGAAAAATTTAAGGAGGTAACAGGCTTATGTTAAAGGGAGTGCCAAAAATCTTATCTCCAGAACTTTTAAAGGTTCTTTGCGAAATGGGCCATAGCGATAGAATAGTTATTGCTGATGGTAACTTTCCAGCTGAAACAATGGGTAAAAATGCCAAAGTTATCAGATGTGATGGTCACGGAGTGCCAGAAATACTCGATGCAATCCTAACTGTTTTTCCGCTTGATACATATGTTGAAAACCCAGTTAATCTTATGCAAGTTATGAAAGGTGATACGGTTGAAACTCCAATTTGGAACACCTATTATGATATTGTCAAAAAACACGATGAGCGTGGAAAATCAGCAGTTGGAAATATTGAGCGATTTTCATTTTATGAAGATGCAAAAACAGCTTATGCAATCATAGCAACAGGTGAAGCGGCACTTTATGCAAATATAATGCTTCAAAAAGGCGTAGTAGTTTGATTTTGAAAGGACGAAAATATAATGGATTATATGGATACTCGTGAAATTATGTGTGACATTTGTCACAAAACTTGGCAGCTTGGATGGGTTGCAGCAAATGACGGAAATCTTTCAGTAAAATTGCCAGATGGCAATATTCTTGCAACTCCTACGGGAATAAGCAAAAGCTTTATTACACCTGAAAAATTGGTAGTAATTGATGCAGATGGTAATATTCTTGATGCAGCTAATGGTTATCGCCCATCATCTGAAATAAAAATGCACCTTCGTTGTTATAAAGAGCGTGATGATGTCGGAGCGGTTCTTCATGCACATCCACCAACAGCAACAGGCTATGCGGTGGCACATATTCCGCTTGACCAATATTCAATGATAGAAACAGTAGCTGCAATCGGCTCAATTCCTGTTACACCTTATGGAACACCATCAACACAAGAAGTTCCTGATGCAATTGCTCCATATCTTGGTGAACACGATGTAGTTCTTTTAGAAAACCACGGGGCGTTGGCAGTTGGTGCAGATGCACTTACAGCATATTACAGAATGGAAACGCTTGAACTTTTTGCTAAAATCAGTTTAACAGCTCATCTTTTGGGCGGAGCAAAAGAAATTTCACCCGAGAACATTCAAAAGCTTATTGATTTGCGTTCATTCTATGGCGTTACAGGTAAGCACCCAGGCTATAAACATTATTCAAAATAATTAGAAAAATCATCTTGGCAAAAGTAATTTTGTCAAGATGATTTTTTTTGTTGATAAATATTCAAATATGATGTACAATAAAATTATATATAGATAACAATATAGTTCATTCGGCGAAAGGATAATTGTATGGGAATTAAAGCCTTCAACTTTATCAAAAAGAATACAACCGATATTAAAAAAGCAACTGTCTCTGAAAATTGTATAGCTGAAAAGCGAGTGTTTTTAAACCTATTGTCAATGTATGATGGCTTTAGTTTTGAATATGATTATATTAACGATACTATGTTTTTCTCTGATAGTATTAAAAAACATTTTTCGTGTGACACAATCATAAATGATTTTAAAAATTTTATAAGCAATGATAATGACGGTGAAAGCCTTTGCAATATTAAAAACACAGGCTTTATTGATCCTGAATTGTTTAATCAAAGCAATAGCTTAACCGTCAAAGCACAAATAAAAGCGAACGACGATGAATATCATTGGTACAGTGCGAACATTGTTCCTGTGGTGGTTGATGGGGCTGTGCGTGCAGCGGTTGGCGTTGCAAGTGCTATAAATGATATGGAAAGTGAAAACATAAAGCACTCTCAAAATAAAGATGCAATTGATGCCTTAACACTTTTAAAGGCAAAAAGAAAAACAGAAACATTAATAAGAGATGAATTTAAAAGCGAAGATTATGACAGTGCATATTTATTGTTTGACATTGATAGCTTTGAAAAAATAAATGAAACATTTGGAAAAGATGAAAGCGATAGTCTGCTTGTTGACTTTGCCAATCTTTTGAAAGATAGTTTTAGAGTCACCGATATAGTTGGGCGTATGGACGGCGATGGATTTTGCGTTTTAATGAAAAGAGTTAAAGATATAGACCTTTTAAGTGAAAAAATACAAAGCATTTTATTTGATGTCGGAAAAATATTGCTTCCTGATAATAAAACAAAATTATCTTGCTGCGTAGGCGGAGTATATTTCAGAAAAGGCATAATAATAACATATGAAGAATTATTAAACGAAGCATCACAAAACTTATACAAATCAAAGCTGTGCAGAAAAAACAGCTTTACAATTACTGAAATAAGGTGAATTAAGCAATGCGAGAATACGGTTTGGTTTTAGCTGGCGGTGGGGCAAAGGGGGCATACCAGATAGGGGCGTGGAAAGCACTGCGTGAAATGGGAATTACCTTTAGTGCAATTACAGGAGTTTCTATCGGTGCTATTAATGGGGCACTGATAGCAAGCGGAGATTTTGACAAGGCATTAGAGCTTTGGAGTAATGTTGAAGTCGCAAGCGGAATTAATATTCCATTTGAGCTTAAAGAACCTAAAAACCTATTCAGCATAAGCAATTTACCTCAAATTTTTTATGAAGTAATAAAAAATGGCGGAATAGATGTCACCCCTGCAAAAGAGCTTATTGCAAAGTATGTAGACGAAAAAAAGGTGCGAAATTCAGGAATACCACTCGGAATAGTTACTTTTAATCTAAGCGGATTTAAACCTGTTGAAATGTTTGTTGATGAAATGCCAGAGGGTGAGCTTGTTGATTATCTTATGGCGTCAGCGAGAGTTCCGGGGCTTAATCGCCAAGGGCCTGGGGATGATTTAACATACTTAGATGGTGGCATTTATGATAATGCACCAATTGGAATTTTAAGAGATAGAGGAATAAACAAAATAATAGTTATTGATATTTCCGGTATCAGAGGTGTAGGGCATAAGCAAGATGTTTCCTGTGCCAATGTTGTTTATATTAGACCTTATGAGCCAAAAGAGCTTGGCGAGTCATTTGAATTTGACAAAGCAGAAACCGAAAAACGCCTTGATATGGGCTATTTAGATACTCGTAAGGCTTTTGGATTTTTATATGGCAGGCAATACTATTTTTCTCAAAAAGAATATTTATCAATGCAAAAGCATTATGGCTATAAAGCAGTAAATGACCTTGAAAGATTAGCGATATTTTTGCTTGTCCCACGAGTTCAGGCTTATACCGAAAAGCAGTTTATGCGAGCTGTCAGCCATGCATATAACGAAAAAGTCAAACAAAATCAAGGGCATCTTGATATGCTTGTAAAAAAAGCTTCAGCTCTTTCTCGAACAGATGTTTCAAAAAAGCTGAAGGCAGATATGTTAATAGATAAGCAGTTTAAAGCTGCAACGAATGCACTTGACAAATATTGCGAATTAAAGGCGAAAAAGCAGTAATTTATTTGCTCTTTTTCTCACAATACATTGATATTATGTCACTGTTTGCGAAAATGCCATATTCAAAATTATCAAGTTCTGTCTTAAAGTTGTAATCTTCAAATTTAATGTTGTCAAGAATTATTCCGCATTCAATTACATTTGCAAAAGCGGTGTCAAAATTTGTTATAGTTATTATCGATACTGCTTTTACATAAAAATCGAGTAGTTCTTTAAAGTAATTTTCCGAAAACTCATTGTTTTCACGAGTAGCAGTAAGGGAAATTCCTATTATTGTTCCGTCTTTATCGGCGGTGGCGGTTAGTAATATCAGCTTTTGGTCTTGAGTAGTTAAAAAATAACTATTTTCTTTGTGTTCATCAACAGATTTTATTAAAAAATCAGTTTCGCTTATTTGATTTTCTGAAAATGAAGCGTTATATCGCTCACAAAATTCAATTAAATAAACCTTTTTCTGCTTTGTGCAACCAAAAAGTCCGCACAAGGTAACAATAGTTAGAATTAGACTAAGCACTTGGTTTTTCATAAAAATCTCTCCTTAAAAATCAATGTTAACCCTTTGTTCATCTTTTGTTAATAAAATGGAATAGCTAAAATGAACATATTAAGATACAATATTTAGTCAGAGTTACTATATATATTATATTTCAATAAATGTGCGAAAGTGGTGGTTTTTTGTTTAAGAAATTTAAAAAAATATCTCTCAAAAAGAAAATAATCTCAATAACGGCGATTGTAATCGCTCTATTGTTGGTTTCGTGGGTGCTATATTCAAAGTTCAAACCAGCTCCACCAGATGAATATCAAATAACCACAGTTTCAAAAGGGGATATTCAGGCTCTTTATGAAACAAAGGGAACGGTTGAATCAACTGATGTTAAAACCTATGCAGGCGTTGAGGGTGTAATGGTAAAATCAGTAAATGTTAATGTGGGCGACAGAATTAAAGCTGGCGATGTCCTTGCAACATTTGATACTGCTCCTGCTATGGTACAGCTGAATAATACAAAGCTTGCTTATGATAAAGCTAAGAAAGCATATGATAAATCTTTAAAAACAATTACTGATGCTAAAACTCAAATTCCCGTAGTAAATTCTCAAATCAATACAACTAATGACGAAATAAGAATACTTGAGATGGAAATTGAAACTCTAAAAGCACAAGAAATTACAACTGCTCCAAAGATGACAGATGAACAGCTTAAAGCTTTGGTCGAGCAGCTTAAAAACGCAGGCAAGACTCAGGCTGAAATAAATGAAATTATTAAGGGAATGACAAAGGACGCAGGCGATGCAATTGCTAATTCTCTTATAGGTAAGCAAGCAATTCTTGCTCAAAAGAAGGCACAGCTTACATCATTAAACACGCAGTTAAGCATAAACGAAACTCAAACAGATGATACTATTTCTAATATTTATAAAGGAACAATGGAAACAAAGCAAAAAGAATATGAAAGCCTTAAAGCTATAATTGATAGCCTTGCAGCAGGATTTGTATCAACGAGTGACGGAATAGTTACAGAAATAAACATTACAGCAGGCAAACCATTTGTTCCAAAAACCGATACAAGCTCAAAAACAGACTTGTCATCAATTTTAGGAATGGTAGGCGGAAACTCTGATGCTGTTTCTACAATAACCGATATTTTATCTTCATCACCAAAATCAGCTAATATCGGAACTGCAATGATAACTCAAAATTATGGTGAATTTATAGCAACCTTTACTGTTGGCAAGAGTGATTTGCTCGATTTAAAAGTAGGTCAGGAAGCTATAATTTCTTCACTTGGCAGTGATTATAAAGGCGTAGTTACATATGTCAGTGCAACTGCCTCTGCAACAACTGGCTTTGATATAAGTTCAATAGCGTCTTCAATGGTCGGTACTGCCTCCTCAACTTCAAGCAGTGCATTAATAAAGGTAAAAATCGAAAATCCCGATGAAAAAATCGTAATCGGATTTGATGTTGACATTAAGGTAAAAACAAAGAAAATTGAAAATGTTCTTGTAGCGCCTGTTGACAGCGTGCCAACGCTTGACGGAGTGCATTATGTATTCACATATAATGAGCAAGAAGGAACAGTTAAAAAATGCGAAGTAAAAATGGGTGTGTTCTCAGAAAATGTGTGCGAAATCTTATCAGGAATTTCTGAGGGCGATAAGATAATAGTAAATCCAAAAACTGCATTATTAAACGGCGATAAAATTGCAGTAAAATCATAAGGTAGGTGCAATTGTGAATATTAAAGAAAATATTAGAATTGCCATTTTCAGTATTAGAACCAACCTTATGCGTTCACTTCTTACAATGCTTGGAATTATTATCGGTGTAGCATCAGTTATAGCGGTAATTACAGTTGGCAATGGCGGTCGTGACTATATAGTCGGAATGATAAAGGATATGGGCAGTAACGCTATAAATATCAGAGTTAATGCGACAGATGCACAGCCGGCTGATTATATTACAAGTGGTGACATAAAGGCAATAAAAGAGCTTGAAAACACAAAATATGTTTCACCAATGGTAATGACAATGGGTTCTCTTTCTGTTAAAAACACAAAGTCAATGGGAATGCTTATGGGCTGCGACACGGATATGAAATATATAATGAGCAGTGACTGCATATATGGCAGATATTTCACACAAGACGAATATAATTCCGGTCGGTCGGTTTGTGTTATTGACAAAATGAGTGCTATTCAGCTTTTTGGTGAGGCAAATGTTGTTGGTCAAACTCTAAGCTTTACTTACAATGAGATTGTCGCCAATATAAAAATTGTTGGCGTAATAGATATGGCAGGTATGTTCGGCGGTGACTCTGAAAGTATGATGCAAAGTATGGAGGCACTCGGTGGCGGTCAAATGATGGGTGCAATGGTAATGGTTCCAACGACGCTTTCAACGCAAATAATGGGAACTTCTGACAGGTATGATACTGTTTATCTTATGGCATCAGATGAAAACGAGCTTGAAAATGCTGGAAATGCCGCAATGAATAGAATTAGAGCAAGGCATAACAATTATGATAAAGATTGTTATATACTTACAAATATGGCTACATATATTGACCTTTTAGATACAGTAATAAATGTGTTTACAGTGTTTATAGCATCAGTTAGTGCTATTTCACTTGTGGTTGGAGGAATAGGTGTTATGAATATAATGCTTGTTTCAATAACCGAGCGAACAAGAGAAATAGGAATAAGAAAAGCACTTGGGGCAAAAACTTCAACTATAATGTTCCAATTTTTAACCGAATCCGTTATATTGTGCTTAATAGGAGGGGTAGTTGGCTTGCTGCTTGGAATTTCGGGTGCGGCACTTGTGTCAAATGTTATGAATGTGCCGTTAGCAGTCAAAGCGACAACAGTTGCCCTCGCAGTTGGATTTTCAACACTTATCGGTGTTGTGTTCGGTGTTTATCCTGCAACAAGAGCTGCAAAAATGCCACCAATAGAGGCACTAAGGCGAGATTAATAAAGTCGCACTATTAAAACATAAAAAAATCCCATCACAATCAACTGTGATGGGATTTTTATTATCTAAGAAATTAACCGAAATATCTTGCTAAAAGACCTGCAAATGACCTACCGTGTCTTGCTTCGTCTTTTGCCATTTCATGAACAGTGTCATGAATAGCATCAAGGTTAAGTGCTTTTGCTCTCATAGCGAGGTCAAGCTTACCAGAAGTTGCACCGCTTTCAGCCTCAACTCTCATTTGAAGATTTTTCTTTGTGCTGTCTGTAAGAACTTCGCCTAAAAGCTCTGCAAATTTTGCAGCGTGTTCAGCTTCTTCAAAAGCCGCCTTCTCCCAAAAACTGCCGATTTCAGGATAGCCATCTCTGTAAGCAACCCTTGACATTGCAAGGTACATACCAACTTCAGAACACTCGCCATTAAAATTAGCACGAAGGTCGTTTTTAATATCTTCAGGAGCATCTTGTGCAATCCCTACAATATGGTCACAAGCCCAAGAATTTTCTTCACCGACTTCGTTAAACTTAGATGCAGGTACACCGCATTGTGGGCATTTCTCAGGTGGATTGTCACCATAGTGAACATAACCGCATACTGAACAAACATACTTTTTCATAATAAATTCCTCCAAAATTAAATTTTTTAAACTTCATATATATTTTAAACGCTATTGTGAAAAACATTCCTCACAAGTACCGTAAAAAATCAGAGTGTAACCAGTAATTTTTCCCATAAAATCAGCAGAACAAGCTTTAGCAAGAGTTTCAATGGGGGGCGACGGTAAATCATAATATCTACCGCAGGAGTTGCATTTCAAATGATAATGCTGATTGACATTAGCATCAAAATGTTCTTCACCACCAGAAGAAAGGCTGATAATCGTACCGTTTTCACAAAGCTGTGAAAGATTTCTATAAAGTGTACCAAGGCTAAGTGATGGAATTTCATTTCTAACAGACAGGAAAAGCTCCATAGCAGTAGGGTGGTCATATCGATTTTTTAAATTATTTAAGATAGCATCTCGTTGCTTGCTTTTTCTTAATTGTTCCATTCTTTCACTCTCCTTTGCTTAACAGTAACAGTAATCATTATCGTTATTATAACAGATTGAAAATAAATTGCAAGTGTTTTTTAAAAATAAATTAAACTTTTTTTAAATAATTTTAAGCTAATCACGCATCATTTTCTAATATTATCCCAAATTAACACAAAAAATAAGAATAATTACAAATTATGGTGGATTTTTCCTATACAATGTGCTAAAATCCTATATAACTGCGGAAAACAAGAAAATATATTTATTATCCAAAAAGGAGCATTTTATGGAAGCCCAAAACCAAATACTGCACTGCTTTTTGACAGAAGATTTTTACGCAGAAGTTGAAAAAAAATTAAAAATGGTAAATCCCAACGAATATGCCATAGTTTCAATAGATTTTGACAATTTTAAATATGTAAACGAACTATTTGGTTATGAGTTTGGCGATATGGTTTTAAACTCTGTAACCGAGCATTTTTCTCGTTATTTACAAGATGATGAGATTTTCACCCGAATTAATGCCGATAATTTTGTGTTCTTTATAAAAACTTCAATCAACCAGTCGGTAATAGAATACTTTTTAAATATGGTAAATTATCAAATGTCGATGTTATCAATTTTACCAAAACATTATACCGTTGTTACAAGTGGCGGTATTTGCACAATAAAAAATCCAAATGAAACAATATCTTCATTAATTGACAAGGCAAATTTTGCAAGAAAGCTCGCAAAGGGAAAGCACACCAGCAACTTTTTATATTATACCGATGAGATGTCAGATGAGTTAAGCTGGAAAAAAGAGATTACTTTGTCAATGGAATCGGCACTTGAAAACAACGAATTTGAAATGTATTTACAGCCAAAAATTCTTATGAAAAACAATAGTGTAATTGGTGCAGAGGCGTTAGTTAGGTGGAACAGTAAAAAAAATGGGCTAATATATCCTGACCGTTTTATTCCTGTTTTAGAGCAAAATGGATTTATAAAGCAAATCGATTTTTTTATGCTCGAGCAGGTATGTAAATTTTTAAGAAAATGTATAGTCGACGATATGCCCGTACTGCCTATTTCTGTTAATTTTTCAAAGGTACATATGGCTACTGAAAATTTGCCCGAGAAAATTTTTGAAGTGGTTAGCAACAATCATGTCTTTCCTGAATTTATTGAAATAGAGTTAACCGAAAGCGTGTTTGCTAATGACTATCATCAGCTTATAGATATTGCTACGAGATTAAAATCGCTTGGATTTAAAGTATCGCTTGATGATTTTGGAAGTGCATATTCATCACTTAGCTATTTAAAAGATTTCCCAGTTGATGTAATAAAAATTGACAAGGGATTTATAGATGAAGCCTCAAACACAGAAAAAGGCAGGCTAATTATAGAAAAAACAATAGATATGATAAAGTCGCTTGATATAGTTCCTGTTATGGAGGGAATTGAAGATTCTTCTCAAGCTGAATTTATAAAAAGATTAAACTGCGATATAGGGCAAGGCTTTTTTTATGCAAAAGCTATGCCAGTTACTGAATTTGAAATATTTGTAAAAAACAATTTAAAGATAGTTATGAAAGATAAAAAAGCATCAATTCAAAAAAAATGGGATAACAATTTAGTAGAAGAAATTGAAAACTATAAAAATAATTCTATTATAACAACAGATATACAAAAAACATTAAACAGCAAAATAAATGAGCTTGAATTGCTTTATTCAACAATTCCAGGTGGAGTTGTACAGTGCCTTGCCGATGAAAACCTTACCCTTATATATAGCAACAGTGGATTTTCAGACTTAACAGGATATAATAATGATGATTTAAAAGAGCTTTTAGACAATAAGCTAATTAATATAATATTTCCTGATGATAGAGCCTATGTAATGTTTTGCATTGCAGAGCAAATTAGACTTCGAAAAGCAGAAAAAATAGAGTTTAGAATAAAGCATAAAAATGGCAATGTAATATGGGTGTTAGAGCAGGGGCAAGTAATAAAAAGAGCTATGGAAAATACAATCCTCTGTGCAACGCTTATTGATGTTACTTCTGAAAAGGAAAGCAGAGAAGCGTTAAGGCTTAGCGAAGAACGCTATAAAATTATCGTTGAGCAAAGTGACGATATAATGTTTGAATGGGATTTTACAACAGATACAATGTCATTTTCAGACAAATATGAAAAAGTCCTCGGCTATAAACCTCTTGTTGAAAAAATCAGCCAAAATGAATATGTTTTCAGAAACATTCATCCCTATGATAGAATAATATTTGAAAACTGGATAAAAAACACATACAAACAGGTTAACACAGAAAGATTTGAATTTCGTTTAAGAACGGTAAATGATGATTATCTTTGGATGAAGGTTTATGCTACAACAATTTGTGATGAAAACGGAATACCAATCAAAGCAATAGGAACTTTTGTTAATATAGATAGTCAAAAATCTACAATCAACTATTTTAAAATAAAATCTCAGCAGGATTCGCTTACAAAGCTTACAAATAAAGAAGAAACAGAAAGGCAAATCAAAGAATATCTTGAAGATTGCAGTGCATCAGAGCTTTGTGCGATGTTAGTTATAGATGTTGATGATTTTAAAGAAATAAATGATAATTATGGGCATCAGGTAGGTGATGATGTTCTTTATGAGATTTCATCAAAAATTAGAAATATGTTTTCTGATACGCAAATTGTCGGCAGAATTGGTGGCGATGAGTTTGCCGTATTGATGTGTGAAATTCAAGACGAAAATCAAATACGAGAAAAAGCAAAAGAATTGTTGGAGGCTTTTAAAAACACCTTCCTTCACGGTAATAAAGAATTAAAGCTAACAGTGAGCATCGGAGTGGCTATTTTCCCAACACAAGGAAAAACTTTTGATGAGCTATATAATCTTGCAGATATAGCCCTTTATAAGTCAAAAAAATCCGGTAAGGGCCGTTACTGCATAAGCTCAAAGTAAAAGCCTATAAAATAATTTTTTATTTTTTTCAACTTTTTCACCTGATATTGCATCTAAAATAATAGAGCATAAATTAAGGAGAAGATAAATGAAGCGAAAAAGAAACAATAAAAAAACATACGCATTAATAATTGGCGTATTAGCAATAATAATCGTTTTAGTAGTAGCATTGGTTTTAGTAGGAAATTCAAAAAATACTGATGAAGCGGCAACTTCTCCGACAACAACTGCTGAAATAACTACCCAAGAGCCAACGGTAGCAACAACAGTAGAAACAACGGTAGAAACAACAAAGCCTGAGCCAACACAGATAGTGAATTCTAAAAATTTTGACTTTTCAAAGCAAGTGCCAAAAAGCAAGTCGGTAGATAACAGCTATTTTAATGATGCGATTTTCATAGGCAATTCAAGAACAGAAGGCTTTTTCCTTTATACAGGGTTAAAAGGTGCAAGAATGTATGCTCATAAAGGTCTTATGGTAAACACTTTTTTCACCGATAAGCTTTTTGCAAAAGATGGAAATAAAATAACAATGTTAGATGCAATTAAAGCAGATAATAAGTTCACAAAGGTATATATAATGCTCGGAATGAATGAGCTTGGCTGGGGCT
>JAVVWP010000031.1:0-19550 GCA_036652055.1 Oscillospiraceae bacterium
CTACGCTTCCTTCTAATAAATAACTAATTGAAACATCTAACATTTGACTTAGTTCTGCTAGTCTTTTTAAACTTATATGACTTTTTCCTCTTTCAACTCTACTTAAAAAAGCTACTGATAAATCTAATCTTTTTGCTAATTCTTCTTGTGTCATTGAAAACTGTTTTCGATAATATTGTATTTTGACTCCTATAATCATTATATCTGTCATATGTTTATTTCCCTTCATTGTTTTTTGTAGCTACGACATAATAATAAGATAAATTATTATAAAAAGCTATTCTTTTATGGTTGATAAACTATTACTAACAGTTGATTTTGATAATATCACAATATTTATAGTTTCTATAAAAGGGCAAGCCATATGGCTCACCCTTTAAAAAATTAGTCTATAAAATCTTTAAGTTTTTTGCTGCGGCTTGGGTGGCGAAGCTTTCTAAGTGCCTTTGCCTCGATTTGACGAATACGCTCTCTTGTAACATCAAACTCCTTGCCGACTTCTTCAAGAGTTCTTGGGTGACCATCGATAAGCCCAAAGCGAAGTTCCAAAACCTTTGCCTCACGAGGAGTTAATGTTTTGAGTACATCTGCAAGCTGTTCTTTTAAAAGGAGCATTGATGCGGCATCAGCAGGTGCTAAGGCATCATCATCAGGAATAAAATCGCCTAAATGGCTATCTTCTTCTTCACCGATTGGTGTTTCAAGAGAAACAGGCTCTTGTGCCACTCTTAATATTTCACGAACCTTTTCAACTGACATATCAAGTTCATCTGCTATTTCTTCAGCGGTTGGATCACGCCCATTCTTATGAAGGAGCTGACTATTTGTCTTTTTTACCTTATTTATAGTTTCAACCATATGAACAGGAATACGGATTGTTCTTGCCTGATCAGCAATTGCTCTTGTGATTGCTTGTCTTATCCACCAAGTTGCATAGGTTGAGAATTTAAAGCCTTTTGTATAGTCAAACTTATCAACAGCCTTAATAAGCCCCAAATTTCCCTCTTGAATTAAATCGAGGAACTGCATTCCTCTGCCTACATATCGTTTTGCAATACTGACAACAAGTCGAAGGTTAGCCTCTGCAAGGCGTTGTTTTGCTCTTTGGTCATCATCTGCTATGCGGATTGCAAGCTCTATTTCTTCTTCAGGAGTTAAAAGCGGTACTCGACCAATTTCTTTAAGATAGACTTTAACTGGATCGTCCATTGCGATATTTCTGCTGTCTGCAACTACTGCAGCAGCCTCTTGCCCCTTTGGTGCTTCTGAATCAAACTCTAAAAGGTCAATTGTCGCATCATTAAAATCATCAATAATTTCAATATTTAAGCTTTCAATAGTATCATATAGTTTATCAAGCTCCTCAACATCAAAATCCATCTCAACAATTGCTATATCGATTTCTTGAGTTGTAAGCCTGCCAGTAGCTTTACCCTTTTCGAGAAGAGTCTTAATGGGTTGCTTTTTGTCTACTATTTCCATAATTTTTCCCTCACACACATCATTTAATTTTGCTTGAAGATTTTAAGAAAGTCCTCATTGCTAAGATTTGCTGGATTTGACGCATTGATTTTTCCTTTTTCTTCTAAAAGCACTTTTATACAATCGTTACATTCGGTAACGGTATTGCTGATATTTTCAGTCAAGGTTTGTATTCTTGCAATTTCGCTGATTTCATCACTTGTAAAATCAGAGGCAAGAAAAGATAACTCGACTGGCTTTAATTCAGAAATTCTATCTGCTACGCTCGAAAAAACTCGCTTATTAAAATTTGTTATAAAATCGTCTTTTGAAAGCTTGTCCGTAATTACTTTCAAAAATTCAGGATTTTTCATAATTGTCGCAATTATTGTTTCTTCGGCTTTAGCTGCTCTAAGGTTTTTTGCACGCTCGGGATTTATTTTATTCGTTCTGTCGTTTGGATTTGTAACATATTTTTCAATATCACGCATAACTACTTTTGACTGCTTTTTATAGTTAATTCGTTTTACATCTTTAACTTGTGCTAAAATCGCATCTTTATTTACGCCGAGTTCGCTTGAAAGCTTATTTGCATATATTTCTATTTCGAGTGGACTTTTTAGCTCTGACAAAACAATCGCCGCAGCTTTTAAAAAGTTAAGCTTTCCGTCAGAAACATTTACATCAAACTTTTCTCTTTCTCTTAGCAGTTTATATTCAATGTCATTAGATGCACCATCAATAAGATTTTTAAAGCGTTCTGCACCAAACTTTTTAATTATATCATCTGGATCTTTTCCACCTTGCATTTGTATAACTTTAATTCTTAGAGTGGTTTTTGAAAAAATGCTTATTGCTTTTTTTGCTGCCTTTTGACCTGCTTCATCAGAATCATAACAAATTATAACTTCGCTTGTATATCGGGATAACAAATGTGCCTGTTCTTCGGTAAGAGCTGTTCCAAGCCCTGCAACTGCATTATTAAAGCCTGCTTGATGCAGAGCGATAACATCCATATATCCCTCGCAGAGAATAATGCTTTCAGCCTTTGTTTTTTTAGCAATATTGAGTGCGAAAAGTTCGTTTCCCTTTTTATATACTAAGGTATCATTTGTATTAAGATATTTTGGTTTGGTATCGTCAAGCACACGCCCACCAAATGCAACAACATTTCCTCTTAAATCTACGATAGGAAACATTACACGATTTTTAAAAGAATCATAATAATGTTTTTTTTCATTTTTTACGCTTAATCTAATAAGGTTTGCTTCATATAAAAGCTGCTCTGAAAACCCCTTGTCTTTCATATGCTTTAAAAGACTATCCCAAGTATCGGGGGCGTAGCCTAAGCCGAATTTTCTAATAGTTGAGTCAGAAAGCTTTCTGTTGTAAAAATATTCGATTGCATTTCTGCCATTCTTTTCATAAAGCTGGGCATTAAAGAACCTTGCCGCCTCACGATTTGCCTCATAAATCAGCGTTCGCTTTTTTGAAAGCCCATTGTCAAAATTATCTTGAGGAAGTGCAAGCCCTACTCTATCGGCTAAAAATTTAGCTGCCTCTATGTAATCGAGGTTTTCGATGTCACGGATAAAGGTTATTACATCACCACCTGCTCCGCAGCCAAAGCAATAATATGACTGGGTTTCGGGATAAACTGTAAACGAGGGAGTTTTTTCATTATGGAAAGGGCAAAGCCCCGAAAGTATTTTCCCTTTTCTTTTAAGAGTAACATAGGAGGATATTATATTTTCAACATCTGCACGCATTCGGATTTCTGATAAAAATTCGTCGCTCAATGCCATTTTAATACCCCTCCCTTTTTAAAGTCATTTATTATTAGTATATTCCGTTTTCAACCCACGAGGTGGGAATGAAAAGCTTTTTATAAATGCTAAGAACATATCCATCAGACATACCTGCTATATAATCGCAGGCTGCTCTTTGTTTGCCTTCATTTTCTAATATATAGTTAAAATCACTTGGAAGCTCTGTTGGATTTTCGACAAAATAATTGTAAAGACACTTTACAAGTTCCTCTGCCTTTTTTTCTTCGCTTTTGCATTTTGGGTTTGTATAAACTTGAGAGAACATAAAAGAATGCAATTCTTGAAAAGGTTGGTCTATCTCTTGTGAGAATTTTATAGTGTCTTCGCTGTTTTCAATTGCAGACAGCACCAAAGTGTTTATTCTTTCAGATTTTGTTTTTCCGAGGGAATTTCTGATAGCAAGCGAAATATCATCTTCACACATAACCTTTGCTCTGATTGCATCATCAATATCGTGATTTATATAAGCAATTTTATCAGCAAGCTTAACAATTTTGCCCTCTAAGGTATCAGCCTCTTTGCCCCTTGTATGGCAAGCAATTCCATCAATTACTTCATATGTAAGGTTTAAACCCTCGCCGCCTTTTTCAAGCAAACGAACAACACGAACGCTTTGCTCATAATGTTTAAATCCTTTTTCATAGACCTCATCAAGAGCTCGCTCGCCTGCGTGACCAAACGGAGTATGACCTAAATCATGCCCGAGTGCAATCGCTTCAGCTAAATTTTCGTTAAGTCTAAGCCCGACAGCAATCGTTCTTGCAATTTGAGAAACCTCTAAGGTGTGGGTAAGCCTTGTTCTATAATGGTCGCCCTCTGGCGAGAGAAAAACCTGAGTCTTATGTTTTAAGCGTCTAAAAGCGTTTGAATGAATAATTCTATCTCTGTCACGCTGATAAACAGTTCGCATTGGGCATTGCGGTTCATCTTTTTCTCTGCCCCTGCTGTTTTTTGAGAGCATTGCCTTGTCGCTCAAGGTATTTTCTTCAATTTTCATTGTTGTTTCTCTAATACAATTCGACATTTTACACTCTCCCTTAATTAAGCTTCTAATAACATATACGCAAAAACTACAATAAACCCTTTATTTTTTTGCAAAGTTTTTAAAAATACTCAAATCCAATGTTTTCTGTGTGAAAGTTGCCATTAGAAAGGTCAATGATTTTTTCATTTAATTGATTTTCATCTTCTGATTTTATATGAAACGATAATATGATTTCATCGGTAAATTCTGCATTGTCGATTATTCCGCCCATTTCGGGAATTAAAGAGTTAAGCTTTCCATAAAAATTATAATCACAATGAATTAAAATCTTACTGCAAAGCGTCATTTCTATTATTTTACCTGCATCTACTGCTATTTTTGCAGAGTGAGAATATGCACGAACTAAGCCACCACCGCCGAGAAGCGTTCCGCCAAAATAGCGGGTTGTAACAACGGTCACATCACAAATGCCCTCTTTTTCTAACACATCTAAGGTTGGAATACCAGCAGTTCCCTGTGGCTCGCCATCATCTGAATATCTTTTTATGTTTCCATCTCTTAAAATATAAGCCCAAACATTGTGCGTCGCATTATAGTTTTTTGACTTTATTTCAGCTATAAATGCGTTTGCCTCATCAACCGTTTTTGTGGGACAAATATTGCCGATAAAGCGAGAACGCTTTTCGACATATTCATCTTGCGTTTTTAGTTTTATGGTTTTATAACTTGGCATTTTATCACCTTTATAAAAATCAAAAAGCGGCACGCATTCGTACCGCTTCTCACTGATATTAGTCTTCTTTTGTAAGATTATATCTCTTTTTGAATCTGTCAACTCGCCCGCCTGTATCAACAAGCTTTTGTTTACCCGTAAAGAACGGATGACAATTTGAACAAATATCAACACGAAGCCCTTCTTTTGTAGAACGAGTTTCATATTCAGCACCACAAGCACATCTAACCGTAGTTGGCTTGTATTCCGGATGAATTCCTGCTTTCATTACCTGTCACCTCTTTCGATAACCTAACATTACCTATTTACATAATATAAAGGATTTTAACATAAACAAAATTAAAATGCAAGTATTTTTTCAAATTAATATTGCAAATATGTTCAATGGGAATTGATTTGCATTATTTTATTAAAATGCTCTCTGTGAATACCGTTTTTAATTTTCGCTTTAGTTTATCTCTACTTCACTTTCAAGTGAAAAAGAATATAGAAGCATTTCTGAAACTTCTTTGCAGAATATTTCGCTTGCCGCCCGCTTATAAATTTGAAGCTGATTTTTATAACGCCCAATCAGCTCGTCTTTTGTTTTTACTCGGTCAGTTTTATAATCGACTACAACAACCTTACCATTTTCTATGAATGCACAGTCAATTACACCTTGAATTAAGATGCTTTCTTCTTCATATCCACTTTTAAATTCACTTTTGATTTCAGAAAGCGGAATTGTTATTGTGAATTTTTGCTCTCTGAAAATCTGCTCGCTATTTTTCATTCTTTTATAAAGATTGCTTTCAAAAAATGCTTTTATGCTTTCTGTTTTTAAAACTTTTTCTTCTTCATCGGTTAGCATATTTTCTGATTTTAACCGCTCTATTTCAGCTTTTAAGTCATTTTTAGCATTATCAAAATCACATATTTCTAAAAATCTATGGTTTATCGTTCCTCTCTGCGATGGAGTTAAACCTTTTTCACTTAAAAACGATGGCTTTGCCGTTGCAAAAAACTCAATCTCATCTTCTGAATTATTAAACTCGGAGGCTGATTTTTTTGTCACTATGCTTGAAAGTGATTTATAAGGGTATTCATAAGTCACTCTTTCGTCTATGATTTTTAGCATTTCCTGAGTTGGCTTTTTTATTTCTTTTTCTTCTTGTTCTGAACTGCTTTCCTCAATCACATCAACATATTCGCATTTTAGCTTGAAATCTGATTTTAAAATTCTATCATTATTTATTTCTGCTATATCTCTGAAAATCTGTGCATCCTTATGCCTTATAAGTGCAGTTAAAATTATCTCAAGTGGAGTAACTGCATTGCTTATTGCTATATCAATTCCCATTTTTTCGTTTATTGTATTGTTTCCTGCTTTTTTTATTATACTATTAGCTGTTTTATTTGAGCCTACTATAATAAGTCGCTCTTTCGCCCTTGTCATTGCAACATACAGCACCCTTAAAGACTCTGCCATATCAACTTTTTTTATTTCAAGCTTTGAAGCAACATATGGCACTGTATCATATAGTTTTATTCCGCCATATTCAGAATGTTTTAAGCCTATTTTGGTTTTTGGATTAACAAGTAGCTGTTTATATTGGTCAGTTTTATTAAATTTACTTCCAACGCCTGCTAATATTACGATTGGAAATTCAAGTCCCTTGCTTTTATGAATAGTCATAATTTGCACTACATCGGCGTATTCAGAAAGCCCCGTTGCACTTTCTACCTTATCATTTTTTAGCTGCATTCTTTCAATATATCTTAAAAATCCAGAAAGTCCACCGCTGCTAAAATCTTCATAATCTTTTGCGTATTGCAATAAAAGCAGCAGGTTAAGATAGCGTGTTTTGCCATCTGCCATTACCTTGACAATTCCCGTATAAGCGGTTTTTTCGTAAATTGTTCTTAAAAGATTTTCAACCGAAAGTGCTGTGCTTAAAGATTGGTATTCGTTTAAACTTTTTATAAATGATTTGCACTTTTGGCTTTCGCTTTTTAGCACTGCATTATAAAAAGCTCCCGTTTTACTTTCTATTCTGATTTTTGCTATTTCATCAGCACTAAATCCATAAATCGGCGACATCATTATAGCGACAAGCGGTATGTCTAAAAGCGGATTGTCTATTGCTGTTAGCATTGATAATATAGTGGAAATTTCACGAGATGAGAAAAAGTTTCCGCTTTTTTGGCAAAATGCAGGAATGTCTTTTTTCTTTAATTCATTCTGGTATTCATCACTATGCGACATAGCACGAAGCAAAATACATATATCGCTATATTTTATCTCTCGCTCGCCATCTTTTCCTTTTATTGTTCTTTTGGATTTTACAATTTCATCTACCATATTTGCTATATAAATTGCTTCTGAGGTTGAGTTTGAGGTTTCCATTTTTTCTGTGTTTAAAATGTGAAGTTCACATTCTGTCTCATCTTTTTTTGGATAGTCGGCGGCAGGGTTTAAACTTTCGGTCTTTTTATAGTCAACATCCCCTGTGCTTTTAGTCATAACTTGACTAAAGACATAATTCACACAGTCGGTAACTCCCTTTCGGCTTCTGAAATTCTTATCAAGATTAATTTTTGCAGGGTAGTTGCCCTTTGCATAAAACGGTAGCTTTTCTCGCCTTTTTAAAAATATTTCAGGCATGGCAAGCCTAAAGCCATAAATGCTTTGTTTTACATCACCAACAAAGAATATATTGCTTTCATCTTTTGAAATTGCAGAGAACATCATATCTTGAGCTTTATTTGTATCTTGATATTCATCAATTAAAATTTCGCTATAACTGTCTGATAATTCTTTGGCAAGATCTGTCTTTTTCATATTTTCATCTAAAAGCAGATTTAAAGCCATATGAGAAATGTCAGAAAAATCATAAGCATTTTCTTCATTTTTTATCTCACTATAATACTTTGAAGAAAGATTTGTCGTTTCAACAAGTTTTTCTATTATAGGGCGAAGGTATTTCATATCATCTTTGTATTCATCTTCGGTTATTGAAAACACAGTGGCAAGGTTTTTTAGTTCTTTCTTGCAAGTGTTTCTAATTGCAGTTATTTTTTCTTTTATATATGTATCTTTGTATTCCTCGGGAGTTCTTGCAGCTCTCTCGAAAGACAGACTTCCAAAAAGTTCAATTATTTTATTATAATTTTCACTTTGTACTGCTTCTAATATGCTTTTATTTGTAAAAATATCTGATGTAAACGCTGCTGTGCACACCTGTTTATAGTCTTCATATTCATTAAGCTCATCCATTGCATACTCAAGGCAGGAAATATTGTAATTTAAAATTTCTTTGGAATAATCTAATATCGTTTTGCCCCAAACAGACTTAGATACTGGAACATTCTCATCATATTCATTTAAAATATCGTTAAGCCATTTTTCGGGTTGTGCATAGGCTTGTGAATAGTTTTGAAGTTTTACAATGCTTTCAAAAAGGTTATTATCAGACTTGTCGCTTATAAACATTTCTGCAAGCCCTTTAAATGCTTCGCTATTTTGAGAATACATATGTTCAATTGCTTTATTTATCGCCTCGGTTTGGAACGATTTTCTCTCGTTTTCACTTAAAGTTCTATAATCGGGAGAAATTTCTAATTTATGAAAATTATTTTTTACAAGTGTATTGCAAAATTTGTCGATTGTACCAATTTGAGCAGACTGCAAAAGCATTTGCTGCCTTACTAAATAGTTGTTATTTGGGCTTTGTGCTATACGCTCACTTAGTGCTGTGTTTATTCTGTCTTTCATTTCAGCGGCTGCCGCTTTTGTAAATGTTACTATAAGAAGGCTGTCAATTGAGCAGGGATTTTTTTCATCACATATTCTCTCTATTACTCTTTCAACAAGCACAGCAGTTTTTCCAGAGCCTGCCGCTGCGGAAACTAAAATAGAACCATCACGAGCATTTATTGCGTTTTCTTGGTCGGGCGTCCAATTTCGTTTAGCCATTATTAGTTTCCTCCTTTTTAAGTTCTTTTATTGCCTCGTCTAATGGCAAGGTTGGAATTTCTCTTGTTTCATCGCCAATTTCAAAACCACATACAGTTTTATAATCACAATATGTACAAACATTTTCATAATTTTTTCCGCATACTGGAATGGCTGAAATTTCACCTTCTTGCAAAGAAATTGCCATTTTTTCTAAAGTTTTATCAAGATGTTTTTTAACTTCTGACAGGTCGCTTGCATTTATTAAGTCACCTTGAAATTTTCCGGTGGCTTTATCATAAGTAACTGGAATAAATGAACCCTCAACCTCTTTTTCCATTCCTACTATTACATCAGAATTATTTAAAACAATTCCATTCATTTTTCCGTTTCTTATGCGTTCTAATTTGATTTTATCATCGGTTGCATCTCTTTCGAGTGCCTTTACGCACTGCCTTGCAGGAACATATAAAACACCTGACGGAACAACCTCGCCATAACGCTCATTACCATTTGATGCAATGGCAAAAAGATATATCATCATTTGAAGGTTAAGCCCGTAAAATGTATCAGAGAGTACAAAGCTTTTTTTGCCTGATTTATAGTCAATCACACGAGTGTATGCTTTTTCGTCTTTTTTCATTACATCAACTCTGTCAACTGAGCCTCTAACCTTTATTGAGCCACCATTTTCGAGTTTAACTTCATAAGGACGGATTTCACCGTCAATGTCAATTTTAAGTTCAAAATCCGTTGGAATAAAATCAGAAGTTTTAAGCTCATCAATTATTCTTGTTAAAACATCTATTATCAATATTGCAAGTCTATTATAAAGATACATAAAGCGTTCTGTCTTATCGCTTTCACTTCCCATTTGATTGTCAAGATATGTTTTAAGTGTGAAATCTACCTCTGATTTTAATGCTTTTGTAGACATTGCCAAAAGAGCATCTTTATTAAATTTTCTGAAAATACTTTCTAAAACATAGTGAATAACCGTTCCGCTTTGCCCCATATCAAGCTCTGCCGCTTTTAATGGTCTTGCATTTATTCCGTGCTTACAAAAATATTCAAATGGGCATTTATGGTAAACCTCTACTCTTGATGCTGAAACGAACATATTTTTTCCGAAAAGCTCTTGTGAAATGTTTTTGTCATCAATCAAAATTGGTGTTTTAACAGCTGCCTTTGTAACTGCCTCTGCCCTGTCTTTAAAGTCTGGCAATTCTAAAAAATATGCTTTTAATGATTCTGAAAATTCTGTGTTATCAAAAAACAATTCTGCCATCACTTCAAAAGATGCCGCCGCACCCTCTATCTTATCTAAGCAAGGTATATTAGCCGTATCTATCTTTTTTGCTTTTTTGAAACATCTTTCAATTTGGTTTACTATTTCTGACGGAAACATTGACGCACCGCTATAATCCGAAAGTGAGTATGAAACATAAAGCTTATGCGTTGCACTCGAAAGTGTATGATAAGCAAGAAAATGTTCTTCTACCATTTTATACTCGGCAGTACCTGTGAGCTTTATTCCAAGTAAATCAAGCTTCTTTCGGTCTTTATCGTTAAGAAGCCCCTCGGTTGATGGCGATAATGGAAAAACGCCTTCATTAGCCCCTATTACAAAAACAACTTTTCTGTTTCCCATTCGCATTCTGTCTGCTGAACCTATCGAAACCTCGTCAAGGCTACTCGGAATTTCTCCCATATCCTCGGCCCAAAGAATTGTTTCAAAAAGTTCTTTGTATTTTGCGGAAGTAATGACACGCTCACCTATTGCACCTGCTAATTTTCCCAAAATATCCATAAGCATTTCCCAAATTCTATTTTGTTCGATTTTTAGGTGTTCATTGCCATTTTTGCCTAAATCTATTGCAAATTCTTTCAGTGCCTTATCTGCCTTACTGCTAATCAAATAGTCATATATCTGTTTTGACTTTCCCTCTCCGTCAAGGTCTTTAAAATCACGCTTAAAGGCAAGTATTGGTGCTATTATTCTTTTTCTTAATTCGTTAAGATTTTTGAGCTCTTGTTCACATTTTTCGTCCATCTCATAGCCATAGCCTTTTGGATTGCCAGTAAAATCTTTTTTCCACGCAGCACCATTTATGTTCCAAAGCACCACATAATTTTGAAGCATTCCTATTTCAAGAACCGTACATTGCGAAAGCCCTGATTTTAAATGCCTCATTAATTCTTCTGTTGAAATTGTGCTGTCGCCTGCCATTAGAAGCAAGGTTCTTACATATATCATTAAAGGCTGAGTGTCAATCGGCTGTCTATTATCTTCAAAAAATGGAATATCAAATTTTTTAAATGAAGCTGTAAGTTCTCTGTCATAAGTATCTTTTTGCCGTTCTATTACCGCAATATCACGACAGCGTAAATTTTCTTCTCTTAGAAGTTTTTTTATTGTTCTTGCAACAAAATCGCATTCTTCAGCTTTATTTGACGCCGCACATAATGTAATTGCATTTGCATCATCTGTGAATTCCTCTTTTTTTGTTCTGAAAATATTTTTTTCGAGAAATATTAGTTCTGCTGGTTTATCATCTTTTTTATTTTCTAAAATTAATGGCTTTTCTATTTTTATATTATTCTCATTTGCAATATTTTTAAGATCAGCTATCTCCTCCCCTATATTTTGGAATATAGAAAATTCGTTTTTATCTTTATTTGCTTTATCAGTGCAAAATGTAATATATGTTTCATCTGCACCCTTGAAAATTTTTGAAATTACATCTTTTTCCTGCTTTGTGAACCCTGAAAAAGCATCAATCGCAACTATTTTTTTATTAAAATAATCAAGCTCATTTAAAACGGTTGAAAGCTCTGTCATTGCATCAAGGTCATCAAAATAACTTTGCTGAACCGTTGCATCATACATTGACATTATTGTTGAAAGCTCATATAGCTTTCTTTTTAAATGGCAATCCTCCATATTATTTGACACTTCTTTTAGCTCAAGAGGACTTATATTACATTGTTTTATTTCTGAAGAAAATGTTAAAAGTGTTTCTATTAAATTTGGTCTGCCTATGTATTTTTTATAGATTTCTAAATTATCTGTTAACCCCTCGAGTGCCATATTCATCAGGACTGCTCTCATACCATTATCAATACGGGGGTTTTTGTTTTTTTTATGTTTTTCGAGAATAGTTTCTGCAAGGCGTGAAAAACTAAGCACTTCAAGATTTAACATCTTGTCAGCACCAACTCTTTTAAGCATATCACGCTCTGTTTCAAATGAAAATTGCTCTGGCACAATGATAACATATCCTTTTTCGCCACTGAGTAATTTTTTTGCAAACAACTCTCTTATATATTCAGTTTTTCCACTACCATTTCTTCCTAAAATTAAATGAAACATAATAACCGCCTCTTTTAATTGATAATGATATTTTATCACAAATAAATCTCAATCACAACATTTGGATGTACATAAAATAGGACATAGGGGTTGATTTGAGGAAACCATTCGGGCGAACACATAGGTTCGCCCCTACGATAGGTGGGTTTGGTGACAACCTTTTGAGGGAGAAAAAAGGGTGAAATCTAAAAAATGGGCAGATATAAAATCTGCCCATCAAACATTATTTTTTATTTACATAATCAACAAATTTTAAAAATGAGTTTATTCCATTTTCTGTTCGCTTATAAACTCCTGCATTTTCAAGAATTTCACTGAAAATGACGCCCACGCTGTCTTTAATTATTTGGTTAACATTTTCTTTTGTTGGATTTTTCTTTTTTAATTCTAAATACCAATCCTTATGGATTGACAAAGCTTCATCGTTAAACAGTTCTTCTTCTTTTTCGGGATTTAAAAGATAATATTCAATAGATGAGAGTTCCTTTTTTAGCCTTGCAGGAAGAATTGCAAGCCCCATAACCTCAATAAGACCGATATTCTCTTTTTTAATATGATGATATTGTGGATGCGGATGAAAAATTCCCAAAGGAAATTCATCACTTGTTCTATTGTTTCTAAGGACTAAATCAAGCTCGTATTTACCATTTCTAAAACGGGAAATAGGAGTTATTGTATTATGAGGTACACCCTCGGTGAAAGCTAATATTTCAGCATTTTCATCACTGTATTCACGCCAATTTGTTAGGATTTTATCAGCTAAATCGACAAGCTCTTTTTTATCTGTTCCCTTTATTCTGATTACCGACATTGCCCAATCAACAAGACCTGCCTCAACGCTATCAAATCCATCAAACTTAATTGATTTATATGTGTTGGCGTTTGCCATTGGAAATTCTGCACAGCCGCCTTGAAAATGGTCGTGAGTTAAAATTGAGCCTCCTACTATCGGCAAATCAGCATTCGAACCAACAAAATAATGAGGAAGAACCGTGATTATTTCTAATAGCCTTTCAAATGACTTACGATTAACTGCCATAGGTGAATGCTCACCCTTAAAGAAAATACAATGTTCATTATAGTAAACATAAGGTGAATACTGCATAAACCATTTTTCACTGTTTATTGTCATTGGAATAATTCTATGGTTTGCTCTTGCAGGCTTTGCACCTGTGCCTGAAAAACCCTCGTTCTCTTTACACAGCAAACATTTTGGGTAAGACGAACTTTTTACTTTTCTTGCTGCTGCAATATCTTTTGGATCTTTTTCAGGTTTACTTAGATTGATTGTTATTGTAATATCGCCATATTTAGTCGGAGTTTTCCAAAGCATATCTTTTTTAACTCTATTAACTCGAATATAGTTTGAAGCCTTTGACAAATTATAGTAATAATCTGTTGCAGACTTTTTGTTGTTTTGATAGAGATTGTTGTATTTTGCAATTACCTCACTTGGTCTTGGCATTAGGCAAGCCATTATTTCAGTATCAAGTGCATCACGAGAGGTGATAGTATTTGATTTTAGAACTCCTGTATCTGCTGCAAAATCGAGCAACCCATTAAGTATAGGTTCAGCACATTCAAGGTTTTCGTTTTCGTCGATTTCGGTTTTTTCATAGCTTTCAAGTGACAGGACATTTAAAATCCTGTTTATTGCAAAGCACTCATCACTCTCTTCAATAAGGGAGTTTTTAAGCCCAAAATTAATCAGCCTGTCAATAAGGTTAAAGACACTTTTTTCTTCCATCAAAATTCTCCTCTGTTTTTAGAACACAATATATGTATATTTTAACATATTTTACCTATTTCGACAATATAAAAAACAAAAAAAATCACCTAATTAAAAGACAAAATTCCTTTTAAAAGGTGATTTTGATTTTTATCTGAATATTTTAAAGCTTTTTATGTAAAGCTCATTCCTACACGAGGTTACTTTTACAGTTAACTCGCTGCATTTAACAGAGTCAAAAATGCAAAACTTTTTAAATCCAATTGTTTTTCCGTCAAACACTTTTTTATCGTCAGCATAGATTTCAAATGTTTCAACTCTTTGGCTTTTTGTAACATCTTCTTCTAATACAACTTTACTAACTGAGGTTTTTGAAAATTCTGCTTTTAGCTCAAACTCACCGTTTCTGCCTTTAAATTCAACTTCATTTGCAAAATCATCTTCAATAGATTTTTTTGTATCTTGAAGCCTTGTAATGAATTTTTCAGGTATTTCGCCTTTCTTATTTGGCGGAACATTAAGCAGTAACATTGCATTGTTACCAACAGAAGTGTAATAACATTTTTTTAAATTTTCAATACTTCTTGTATTAAACATCTCATATTGTTTATGGTAGAACCAACCGATAGTTGTAATTGTAACATCCATTTCGGCAGGATACCAACAAAGATTTTCACCTAATAATTTTTCACGAGAACCAAGGCACTCATCGGTAGTATCAAGCTTTTCTGCCATTACCTTTGCCCCTGCTTGCTGTTGAGAATTAGCGGCAATATCATCAGTTTCTGCAAATCTCGTTGAAACAACACTATATTCAGCTTCACGGCTTTTGCCACCCTCGTTGCCTATCCATCTAACATCAGGACCGCACACTGAAATACACGCATTTGGCTGAAGCCTACGAATTACTTCATAATAGCGTGACCAATCATATATTTGTTTTTTTCCGTTTGGACCTTCACCACAAGCACCGTCAAACCAAAAGCAAAAGATTTCGCCATAATTTAAACAAAGCTCTGTAAGTTGATTGCAGAAAAAGTCATTGTATTCATCTGTTCCATATGTATTTTCGTGCCTGTCCCACGGTGAAAGATAAATTCCAAGCTTAAAATCATATTTTTGGCAAGACTCTGAAAGCTGTTTTATAATGTCGCCTTTGCCACCTTGATATTTTGTATTTGCAATTGTATAGTCAGTATATTTGCTTGGGAAAAGGCAAAATCCATCGTGATGCTTTGAAGTTATAATGACACCTTTACTGCCCGTGCTTTTTAAATCTCTTACCCATTTATCTGTATCAATATCTTTTACCGTGAATTTTTTTGGCAAAACTTTTCCATCGCCCCACTCTTTACCGGTAAAGGTATTAAGACCAAAATGTATGAAATTATAATATCCCATTTCTTGAATTTCCAGTTGCCTTTTTTTTGGGACTACGCTCGTAATTGCATCAAGAAATTCTTTAGAATTAAGCTTTAAATCTTCCATCACTTTTCCCCCAATTGTTTTTATAAGTATTCTAATGTTATTTTATAGCCATGTCAAGCAATTAGTGATTTTTTAGCCATTTATATTAAAATTTTACCCTTGGATTTACATATCTGCCATTTGTTTTGGACTTTTCACCGTATTGTATCGCTTTTTCTGGGCATCTATGCAGACAGCCTAAGCACAATGTGCAAGTTTCTTTTATCCAAACTGGCTTATTGTTTTTCATTTTAATTGCATTTGCAGGACATGTATTTTCACAAAGTCCGCAACCTATGCAGTCATTTGTAACTTCAAACTTTTTTGTTTTTCTGCCATTTTTATAAAGAGGATAAGCCGCTGCGGTTACAAGTGCTGGTAGCGGACCTTTGTTTTTCCCCTCGAAATTTCCCTCGGCTTTTTTATCGATTTTAATTTTTATAAAACGAAGCTGTTTATCTGCATTTAGCAAGATTTCATTCTGTTTTTGTAAATCATCTATTTTAAAAAGCGGAACATAAGTATCAACCATTTTCACACTGTATTTTGCACTAAGGCTGTTTTTACTTTTAACAAGCTGTTTTTCAAACATTTTAGCAGCATTTGCAGTTATTGCACCGCAAGTTAAAACAAGATATATATATTTACTGCCGTTAAATTCTAATTTGAGGTTACTTAAAAAGTCGATAATAATATTTGGTATTCCATAAAAATATGTTGGAAAAACAAAACCAACTTTTTCTCCATTTGGCACTGAAAATTCATAGTTTTTTTCTTTTATTGCCTGCTTAATAGAAATAACTAATTCATTTTCATCAGCTAAATGGTTTGCTGCATAAAGCGAATTGCCTGTTGCTGAAAAATAAAAAATCATTTTGTTTTCTCCTTTACATATATAAAATTTATTTAAGCAAGGTGTTGCTGTTTAAAAAAGAAGTATTATAAAGAAACAATACATCTTGGCTTTTAAATTCAATATATTTTGGCAGCTCTGAAGTTTTAATATATCTCAAATCTACCAGTGTTATTTTTGAATAATAATCAGTTAAAAGTGGTGCAAGTGAGCTTGAAAAAGAATCTCTGAAAATTATAAGCTCACGGTCAGTTTTAGCCCTTTCATTTTTTATTTCAATTAATGACTGCGCTCCTGATAAAAAAACCTCATAACCGTCTATTGTGCTTAACTTTTCGGGACTATAAACCTTAAACTCTTCTTTTGTTGCAGGGTTTATTGCTGTCATTTTGTCAAGATTTTCATTTGTCAAATAAGATATTTCATCAGGTTTCATTTTTAATGCCGCTTGCCCATAATACACGCCATAAAATGGCTCTAATGTTTTTGTTTGCAAGCTATCAATGCTTGATTTTGGTACATTCATTCCATTTGTTAAACGAGTTAAAACTTCGTTTATTTCTGTTTGTTTCCAATGTGTATCGGTTTTATAATAGCTTTCTAAGGTTAATGCGTCAAATATATCAATGTATTTTGCATTTTTGACATTCTCATTCATTAGTGACACGAGCTTTTTATAGTCAAGCGTCGGATAATTATTGTTTTCAGCTAAAAAATAGTTTTTGTCAGGAATGATTGAATAGTAGACATTCATTCCACCAAGATAGAGGCTGTTTACCTCGTTTATTTTGTCAGCACAATATAAAACTTGCTTGTCTTTTAGAGGATATTCAATTTTGCTTAAATAGTCCCCTACCCTATATATGTCATTGTTATCTTTTTTTAAAAGGATATTATAATCAAAGAACGCTTTGACTTTTCTAAGTGGCTCTCTGAATGCAGTTTGGTCAAGCATATATTTTTCAAAATCAGTTGAAAACTTTGATGAAAATATTGAGGTTTTAGTCACATCTGAAAACTGCGAAAGCGGACGGCGTTCTGAAAAAGATATTTCCTTATCGCTCAGTGCAAACCCTGTAATACAAATGGTTGATATGATTAAAAGGAATACTACTATTGTTGAAATGTATTTAATTTTCATACTTTTTAAGCGTTCCTTTCGATTAAAATCTAAAGTATAAGAATGGATTGAATGAGCCATCAACTAAATATCCTGTAACTATTATAAGAAGTATTCCTATCGTGAGTGGTTGCAAAACGAGCATTATTTTTTTGCTACTTACCCTTTCAAAAAGCTTTTTCATAATCGGCGTCGACGCTAAAAATGCCACTGCAAAAATTAGCAAATAACTTTTTAGATAGTAAAGGGTTATATTGTTTAAAAATGGTATTTGTAAAAATCCAAACATTCCGCCTAAATCAGTAAAGATTTCAGAGGTTGTCCCTGCATTAAATATTACAAATCCTATTAAAGTGATTAAGGAAACATAGATATGCCCTGCAAACGAGCCTGCTTTTTTAAGGAATTTTCCCATAAACAGTTTTTCAAATACAAGCAAAACTCCATACATTACGCCCCAGATAACGAAATTCCACGAAGCACCATGCCAAAGACCTGTTAAAAACCATACAATTAAAATATTGAAAAGCCAACGGAATTTTGACACACGATTACCGCCCAGAGGAATATAAACATAATCTCTGAACCACCCAGAAAGCGTCATATGCCACCGACGCCAAAAATCTGTAATTGAGGTTGATATATATGGATAGTTGAAGTTCTCGGGAAATGAAAATCCAAACATATGCCCAAGACCGATTGCCATATCACTATAACCTGAAAAGTCAAAATAAATCTGGAACGAAAATGCAAAGGCATACATCCAATAAAACAGTACGCTTTTTTCATTGTTTTCTCTGAAAATTATACATAACTCTCCGAGGACATTTGCTATAAGAACTTTTTTAGAAAGCCCAATAACAAAGCGGCTTATACCATCTGAAAAATCCTTTATTGTGATTTTTCTGTCGTGAAGCTCATTTGCAATGTCACTGTAACGCACTATCGGCCCTGCTATTAGCTGTGGGAAAAGGCAGACAAAGGTTGAAAATGAAAAGATGTTCTTTTCTGCGTGAACATCTCCTCTATAAACATCAATTGTATAGCTCATAGTTTGGAAGGTGAAAAAACTTATTCCAATAGGAAGTGGAAGGTTTGTAAGCGGAATTGAAAGCCCAAATATTTCATTGATAGTTATTATTACAAAATCAGAATATTTGAATATTCCAAGCATCAAAAGGTTGATAATTATAGATGATACAAGTGCCACTTTTGCATTTTTTGTATCTCTATGTTTTTCAATGTAAAGACTATGAAGATAGTCAGAAACAGATGATAATATCAATAGAATTGAGTATTTTGGTTCACCTGAAAAATAAAAGAGCAAGCTAAAAACTAAAAGGATATGATTTCTGAATTTCTTTGGTGTTATAAAATATGCAATTAGAATTGCTGGAATAAATATATATATGAATGTGACGCTTGAAAAAAGCATAAATAAGCCATACGGAAAAAAGCACAAAGTAAGCGGGAAATCCCCTCACGCTGCCCCAAAACCGCAACCTTTCTTTTATTTTTACTTGTTAATTACAAATTCAGGCTGCCCTGCGGCACCTGCTGCTATTTCGTATTTATCGAAAACAACTACTATTGATTTTCCGTCTTCACCAATATAGAACTTTGTGTTTTCACTTATTATATTTTCAATATCAATATCATCAAAATAAAGGCTGCGTTTAGAGTCATAATCCATCTCGCTAATCTGTTTTTTGATTTCATCAGCAACTTTTTTTTGATAATCGCTACCTATCAGCGAACGAAGTGTTAATAATTTTCCACTCTCTATATCAATGTTGAAAAAGTGGCTCGTCGCATAGCCTGATGCCAAGGTTTCGTATTTGTAAATCTTAAATGAAACATCTTTTTCGCTCATATATTTGATTTCATAATCTATTACAATTTCTAAAGGAGTGTATTCCGATGGCTTTCCACCTGTTTCTAAGTAAGCGTTATAATATTCTTCTGCACGAGCCTCAGCATCAGCTTTTTCTTCATTAATTAGCCTCATAACCTCCAAATTAACGCACTTTTCTAAATCGGATTTTCCGTCAATTTCGATGTTTGGG
>JAVVWP010000032.1:0-17872 GCA_036652055.1 Oscillospiraceae bacterium
TTTTTCTCCGAAAACGGGAACCCTTTTGTCACTTCGTGACATTTCCCCTAACAGGGGATGCTCCAGAGGGAGCGAAAAAAGTTTTCTCCCTCAGGCATTCCCAAATAGCTTAACAATTATTTTTTTTCATTTCGCAGATGATTTTTTATTTTTCTCTTGTATTTCCAATGGTAAAAATGTTATAATCATACTAATAATAATGTATTTTAATATGGGGAGGTAACTATTAAAATGGCTACTGATAAATTTGAAAAAGAAGGCCTAACCTTCGATGATGTGCTTTTAATTCCTGCTGAAAGTGATGTTCTTCCAAAGGACATTGATGTTTCAACGAAACTTACAAAAACCATTACTCTAAACACTCCTGTTATGACTGCTGCTATGGACACTGTTACAGAAAGCAAAATGGCAATAGCAATTGCAAGAGAGGGCGGAGTTGGCATAATTCATAAGAATATGTCAATCGATAATCAAAGAGCCGAGGTTGACAAGGTTAAGAGAAGTGAGAACGGTGTTATAATAAATCCGTTTTTCCTACATCCCGAAAATACTGTCTATGAGGCTGACGAGCTTATGCATCGCTATAAGATTTCAGGCGTTCCGATTTGTGATAATAGCGGAAAGCTTATAGGCATTCTCACAAACCGTGATATGCGTTTTATGACTGATTACAGCGTAAAAATCGCAGATGTTATGACAAAAGAAAATCTTGTAACCTCTCATATCGGGACAACCCTTGAAGAGGCTAAACAAGTTTTAATGAAGCATAAAATCGAAAAACTTCCTCTTGTTGATGACGAGGGATATTTAAAAGGGCTAATTACAATAAAAGATATTGAAAAGACTGTTCAATATCCAAGTTCTGCAAGAGATATTAGAGGCAGGCTTCTCTGTGGAGCGGCACTTGGCGTTACCGATGATGTTTTGCAGCGTGCAGCAGCACTCTATGAAGCAGGAGTTGACCTTTTTGTATTGGATTCAGCTCACGGGCATAGCAGAAATATTTTAAATGCTGTTGAAAAAGTTAAATCGGCATTTCCAAAGGTTTCACTTGTTGCAGGAAATGTTGCAACAGCAGAGGGAACAAAGGCACTTATTGAGGCAGGTGCAGACTGCGTTAAAGTAGGAATTGGCCCTGGTTCTATATGTACAACTCGTGTAGTTGCAGGAATTGGCGTTCCGCAGATTACAGCAATTTATGACGCTGCCAATATGGCAAACAAATATGGAATTTCAGTAATTGCAGATGGCGGAATTAAATATTCAGGTGAAATCGTTAAAGCAATTGCGGCAGGAGCATCAGCAATTATGGTTGGTTCGCTTGTAGCAGGCTGTGAGGAGTCACCTGGTGACAGCGAAATTTATCAAGGCAGACAATTTAAAGTTTACCGTGGAATGGGCAGTATTGCCGCTATGAATAACGGTTCAAGAGATAGATATTTCCAACAGGACAACAGAAAGTTAGTTCCAGAGGGAATTGAAGGGCGAGTTCCTTATAAAGGCGATTTATCTGATACAATTTATCAAATGATGGGCGGCCTTAAATCCGGAATGGGCTATTGTGGCTGTAAAAACATTTCTGAGCTTCAAACAAAGACAAAGTTCATTAGAATTACAAATGCAGGTCTTAAAGAAAGCCATCCACATGATGTATTTATTACAAAGGAAGCACCAAACTATTCAGTTAATTTGTAATAGTTAAAGAAAAGATTAAAAAAGTAGGGCGGGATGCCCTCATCCCGCCGAGGATTTATTACCATATGTTAAAGTTGTTGACTATTATATTAAAAATATAGAAAAGTCATATAATGATGTAAAAGCAGATAAATATACAATTATGCCAAATCATATCCATATTCTTTTTACTATAAGTGGTTATGGTTGTGGCGTGATGTGGGCATCCCGCCCTACTATTGTTCGTTCGCTTAAAACAATATGATAACAAAAAGAAAATAATATAAAACACAAAGGAGCAATAATATGTACGCAGATTTAATGGATTCAATTGGTTTTATCGGGAAATACGATAAAGAGGTTTCTGACGCAATGGCAAAAGAGCTTGCTCGTCAACAACGAAACATTGAGCTTATAGCAAGCGAAAACATCGTTTCTCCTGCTGTTATGGCGGCAATGGGAAGCGTTTTAACAAATAAATATGCCGAAGGATATTCGGGCAAACGCTATTATGGCGGCTGCGAATGTGTTGATATAGTTGAAGATATTGCTTGCGAGAGAGCGAAAAAACTTTTTGGAGCTGAATTTGCAAATGTTCAGCCACATTCAGGCGCTCAAGCAAACCTTGCAGTTTATTTTGCACTTATCAATCCAGGCGATACAGTAATGGGAATGAACCTTGCTGAGGGTGGGCATTTAACTCACGGTTCTCCTGTTAATATGTCAGGAAAATACTATAATTTTGTTGCATATGGCGTCAACGAAGACGGATATATTGATTATGATGAATTCGAGAAAAAAGCTAAAGAATGCAAACCAAAACTCATTGTAGCAGGTGCTTCTGCTTATCCTCGTTTTATTGATTTTAAGAGAATTTCTGAAATCGCAAAGGCAGTTGGGGCATACTTTATGGTAGATATGGCTCATATTGCAGGGCTTGTTGCCGCAGGGCTTCACCCATCACCATTCCCATATGCTGATGTTGTTACAACTACAACTCATAAAACATTAAGAGGCCCTCGTGGCGGTATGATTTTATGTAAAGAAGAACTTGGAAAAGCTATGAACAAGGCTATTTTCCCAGGGACACAAGGCGGCCCGCTAATGCATATAATTGCAGGAAAAGCTGTTTGCCTTGGCGAAGCATTATCACCTGAATTTAAAACATATCAACAAAATGTTCTTAAAAATTGTCAGGCACTCGCAAAGGGACTTTTAGAGCATGGGGTTAATCTTGTATCGGGCGGTTCAGATAATCACCTTTTACTTCTTGACCTTCGTTCTCTTGATATTACAGGTAAAGAATTAGAGCATAGACTTGATGAAGTTTATATCACAGCAAACAAAAATGCAATTCCAAAAGATCCTCAAAAACCATTTGTTACAAGTGGTGTTCGTCTTGGAACTCCTGCTGTTACAACAAGAGGGCTTGACGAAGCAGATATGGCAAAGATTGCAGAATATATTTATCTTACAGCAACTGATTTTGAAGCAAAAGCTAATTATATTAGAGATGGTGTCAATGAAATCTGCGAAAGACATCCTCTTTACAAATAAAAGTGCAATAAAGCTCCACTTTTGAAAGGGGCGGTTGTTACATTATGAGAGATATTGTAATTGCAAGTGCAAACAGAAAAGCCGCCGAACGGGTAAGAAATATCCTTCAAAGTGATGGCTTAATGGTTTCAAATATTTACGCATCTGGGTCGGAGGTTTTAGCGTTTTCGAGTATCCGACCTGATGCGGTAATTGTGTGCGGAAAGATTTCTGATATGACCGCTATTTCTCTTTCACATATGCTGCCCTTTAAATTTGATATGGTGTGGCTTTTGCCTTCGGGGCAGGTTTCACCGCTTTGTGCGAGCAATGTTATCACACTTAATATGCCTCTTGACAGAAAAGAATTTTTAAAAACTGTCAGAGTTTTAGCTTCGAGCAAGGCAGAAAGCTATGAAAGAAATACAAAAAGATGTGAAAATGATGACGAAATACTCACAAATGCAAAAAAGATTTTAATGGCAGAAAATCATATTTCAGAAAAGCAGGCACATCATTTAATTCAGAAAAAAAGTATGGATACAGGAATTAATTTAATTCTAACAGCAAAATTGATTGGAGGAAAATCATAGTGTTTTTTACAAAGATGCAAGGAGCAGGAAATGACTATATTTATGTTAATTGCTTTAATGAAAAAGTTGAAAATCCCGAAGCAGTTTCAATAAAGGTAAGCGATAGGCATTTTGGAATAGGCTCTGATGGGCTTGTTTTGATTTCACGGTCAAAAATTGCTGATTTTAAAATGAATATTTATAATGCTGATGGTTCAGAGGCAAAGATGTGCGGAAATGCAACAAGATGCGTTGCAAAATATGTTTATGATAATAAAATGACAGCAAAAAAAGAAATTTCGCTTGAAACGCTAAGTGGAATAAAATATATAAAAGTTACGGTAGAAAATGAAAAAGTTGTTTCTGCAAAGGTAAATATGGGCGAGCCAATACTAAAAGCAAGCGAAATTCCAACAAGATTTAATGGAGAAAATGCGATTAGTCAAAAACTATCTATCGACGAAAAAAGTTATAATGTCACTTGTGTGTCAATGGGAAATCCACATTGCATTTTGTTTGTTGATGATGTAAAAACGCTTGACCTTCCAAAAATCGGGCCAAAATTTGAAAATCACGAGATGTTTCCCGACAGAATAAACACAGAATTTATTCGTGTAATTAGTGAAAACGAGCTTGATATGAGAGTTTGGGAAAGAGGCTCGGGCGAAACGCTTGCCTGTGGCACGGGTGCTTGTGCAGCTGCAGTTGCCTCGGTGCTAAATGGATTTTGCAGGCGAGATACTGATATAAAAATCAACTTGATAGGCGGCACATTATATATTAATTGGACAAAAGACGGATATGTTTCAATGACAGGCCCTGCGACTAAAGTTTGTGACGGAAACATAGAAATTTAATAAAAGCATAATTTATTAAAATATATAAAATAAACGGGGGAGAAAAAAATGAAAACAATGAGAAAAATCATTTCTATTGCAGGCGTTTTATTAATCTTGACCGGAATTCTATCATCCTGTGGCACAAAAAAGCAAGAAGTCAAAAAGCAAGAATTTATTTCCTTTACAACGGGCGACGAAGCTAAAAACAAAATCCTTTCTGACGGCAAAATGAAGAAAAGTGTTTCTGTCGACAAAGGGCAGGAATTCATTCTTGATTTAGGCGAAGAAAAAAGTTTTGATACAATTCTTTTAGACGAAATTGGCGATAATGTCAATTGGTTTAAAATCAGCGTTTTTGATGGTGGTGCGTGGAAAATCGTATATGAGCAAGACAGAATATTAAAGCATCATACTTGCTATATTGAGCCTACAAAATCACAAAAGATAAAAATAGAAATTACAGATTGCAAGGCTCCTGTCGAGCTTTGTGAAATTAGCGTTTATAGTGCAAATAAAAGTGAAAAACCTTTTAAGGTTAGCCAGTATTTAAGATTTGACAAAGAAAATATGACTGAATTTTTTAAAGACATAGAGGGCAGCAGCGGATATTATGATGTTGTTACTGATGTAATTATTTTTGCGACAATTTCTATGAATGAAAAGGCTGAGCTTGTTTTTGTAGATGGCGAAGAAACTTTTGCAAAGATTTTAAATGATTTCAGAGAAATATTAGGCGCGCGTAACCCTCATTTATGGGGAACAGTTTTCTTAAAAGTGAAGGACGCACAAGGCAATTCAAGCCATGATATTACAGCGGACTTTGTAATGAAAAATTCTGATAAAATCAAGGCTACACTCAAAACATTCGTTGAAAAATATAATTTATATGGAATAGATTACGATTGGGAGTATCCTGAAAGCAAAACGCAGTGGAAAGCTTATGATAAGCTTGTTACCGAAACAGCATCAATCACAAAAGTTGCGGTTGCACTTCCACCGTGGGGCATAGGTTTTAGCAAAGATGCAATTAAAGCAATTGAGCATATTAATGTTATGACTTATGACTTGTTTGATGAGCGTTTTGACCATTGCAACAGTTTTATTGGCGGAATAGATTCGATTGAAAGACTTCGCAAAGCAGGCTTTAATGACGAACAAATTTTGCTCGGAATTCCTACATATGGCAGAACAACAGACAAATCGGGCAATGCTTGGCCTGTTTATAGAAACAATCCACAACTTGGAAAATGGGGCAATAAAATCAAAGATTTCCCTTATAAAGATGAAGATGGAAATCAGAAAATCTGTGATGGCTATTTAGACAGCTTTGCAGAGGCAAGAGATAAAACAGCTCTTTCGGTTGATAGTGGAATTGGCGGAGTTATGATATTCAGAGCAATGTGCGATGCACCATATACATATGAATATTCAATTCATCGTGCAATAAAAGAAGTAATAGACACAAGAGTAGTCGAGAAAAAATAATCGGAGGAATATAATGCAAATCAACGAAAACTATTTGAAATTACAAAGCAGTTATCTTTTTTCTAATATAGCAGGAAAGGTAAAGGCATATTCTTTAGAAAATCCAAATAAAAAAATCATAAGACTTGGAATAGGTGATGTTACAAGGCCACTTGCACCAGCCTGCATTGAGGCTATGCACAAAGCAACCGATGAAATGGCAAACGAAGACACCTTCAGAGGGTATCCACCTGAATATGGTCAAGATTTTTTAATTGAAGCTATTAGAAAAAATGATTTTTTGGCATATGGAGTAGAAATAGGGGACACAGAAATTTTTGTTTCAGATGGTGCAAAAAGTGATACGGGAAATATTGGTGACATTTTTGCAGTTGATAACAAGGTTGCAATTTGCGATCCTGTTTACCCTGTTTATGTTGATACTAATGTTATGGCAGGGCGTTCGGGCAATTTGCTTGAAAATGGCGAATGGAGCAACTTCTATTATATGCCTTGTCTTGCAGAAAATAACTTTTTGCCAGAGCTTCCAAAAGAGCAGGTAGACCTTATTTATCTTTGCTTTCCAAACAATCCAACAGGTATGCCAATTACTAAAAACGAGCTTAAAAAATGGGTTGATTATGCAAACAAAAATGGCTCTGTAATTCTTTATGATGCTGCATATGAGGCTTTTATTACTGAAGAAAATGTTCCTCACAGTATTTTTGAAATTGACGGTGCAAAAACTTGTGCAATTGAATTTAGAAGCTTTTCAAAAACAGCAGGATTTACAGGAGTTCGTTGCGGATACACGGTTGTTCCTCACGAATTAGTTGTAAATGGTACAGAACTTAATAAACTTTGGGCAAGGCGTCAAGCTACAAAATTTAACGGCGTTTCTTATATAACTCAAAGGGCGGCGGCTGCAATTTATTCTGACGAGGGGAAAAAACAAGTTCGTGAGATTATCGCCTATTACCAAAATAATGCAAAAATCATTTATAATGGTTTAAAAGATAGTGGATTTGAGGTTTGGGGTGCTGTAAACTCACCTTATGTTTGGCTAAAAACTCCAAATGGAATGACAAGCTGGGAGTTCTTTGACGCTCTGCTTGAAAAAGTTCAAGTTGTCGGTACGCCAGGATCGGGATTTGGCCCAGCAGGTGAAGGGTATTTCAGACTTACTTCGTTCGGCTCAACTGAAAACACGATTGAAGCTATTGAAAGAATTAAAAATAATTTTTCGATAAAATAAGTTATGGAAAAAGATTTATTTTCTGTTCGTAAACACGCACGATTAAAAGAATATGATTACAGCCAAAACGGATGTTATTTTGTGACGATTTGCGTTAAAAATAAAAAGCCAATTTTAAGCAGAGTAATTGTAGGGCGGGATGCCCACATCCCGCCAAAAATCGTATTATCTCAATATGGAAAGATTGTTGAATTTTATATTAACAATATAGAAAAAGTTTATAGTGATGTAAAATTAGACAATTATATAATTATGCCTACACATATTCACATTCTTCTAACAATAAGTGATTATGTAAGTGGCGGGATGAGGGCATCCCGCCCTACAAAAAGAATACCAAATAAGTTATTGGAGGGACAAAATTGACAATAGATAAAAATCTCGTCTTGTATCTTGAAAAGCTCGGGCGAATAGAGCTTACAGATGAGCAAAGAGAAAATTCAGAAAAAGATTTGCAAGACATTTTGACTTATATTGATACGCTCAACGAGCTTGACACAGATGGCGTGGAGCCAGTTTCACACTCGTTCCCAATAGCAAATGTTATGCGTGAAGATGAAGTAACAAACACCTCAGACAGAGAAAATATCCTTAAAAACGCACCAAATCAAAAGGGGAATTGCTTTCTCGTTCCTAAGACCGTGGAATAATGTGAAATATCACGCACATTGCAACTTTTTCGTTCCCGCTTGCGTACAAAATGTACGCGTCGGAAAACTCAAAACTCACACTGCACGCAATCTTTCGCATTATTAATATGATGTAAAAAAAGGTAAAATCACGCACATTGCAACTTTTTCGTTCCCACTTGCGTACAAAATGTACGCGTCGGAAAACGCAAAACTCGCACTGCGTGTCATTCTGAACATAGGAAGAATCTCAACCCCCACCCAATTCAGCGTAGTGGAGAGCATTGCTCAATTACTGGTGAGATTCTTCGCAAGCTCAGAATGACCGCCAAACTCGTCCGAAAAAACAGATAAAACTCGCCTCAAAAAAGCGATAAAACTTCTCTAAAAAATCAGATAAAATACATTCCCAGTTGAACAGGAGATAAAAATGGATATAACCGCTATGACGGCACTCGAAATTTCAAGTGCTATTAAAGAAAAGAAAATATCAGTAAAAGAGGCAGTAACAAGCTTTTTTGATGCTATTGATAAAGCTGATGAAAAATATCATTGCTATAATACTGTTTGCAAAGAGGAGGCTTTGAAAAGGGCTGACGAAGTGCAAATAGGAATTGATAATGGAAAATACAAAGGGCTTTTAGCAGGTGTTCCAATTGGTATTAAAGATAACATTTGCACAAAAGACATAAAAACTACCTGTTCATCAAAAATACTTGAAAACTTTTTTCCTGTCTATAATGCTACCGTTGTCGAGAGATTAAATTCAGAGGGAATGGTAATTATCGGCAAGCTTAATATGGACGAGTTTGCAATGGGAAGCACGACCGAAACCTCATATACAGGCGTAACTCACAATCCGTGGGACGAAAACAAAGTCCCAGGTGGTTCGTCAGGTGGAGCTGCTGCTGCTGTTGCGGCAAAACTTTCACCGGTCACATTAGGCTCTGATACAGGCGGTTCAATTCGTCAACCTTGTTCATTCTGCGGTGTTTCTGGGCTAAAGCCAACATATGGAGCAGTTTCACGCTATGGGCTTATTGCCTATGCATCATCGCTTGACCAAATCGGCCCTATGGGAAAAACCGTGGCTGATTGTGCCGCTGTTTTTTCAGTTATTTCAGGTAAAGACAAAAAAGACGGAACTTCTATGGAAGTGCCAAAATTTGATTTAGAAAAAGCCAATTTAGGTAATGTTAAAGGAAAAATCATAGGAATACCTGAGGATTATCTTGCCGAGGGAATAGCAGAAGATGTAAAACAGAGCATTTTAGATGCGGCGAAAAAATTTGAAGAACTCGGAGCAACCATTGAAACCTTTAAAATGCCGATAGTAAAATATGCAATACCTGCATATTACATTATCGCCTGCGCCGAAGCGTCATCAAATCTTTCAAGATATGATGGAATAAAATATGGTTACAGCAGTCCATCTGCCTCAAACCTTAGTGAAACTTATATAAAAAGCCGTTCAGAAGCGTTTGGAATGGAAGTAAAAAGAAGAATAATGCTCGGCAACTTTGTTTTAAGCTCCGGATATTATGATGCTTATTACAAAAAAGCGTTGCAGGCAAAGGCACTTGTTCAAAAAGCGTTTAATGAAGCGTTTTTAAAATACGATATGCTTTTAGGACCTGTTGCACCGACAACAGCGCTCAAAATAGGTGAAAGTTTATCAGATCCACTCAAAATGTATTTAGGCGATATTTACACCGTTATGATAAATATAGCAGGGCTTCCGTCAATGTCAGTTCCGTGTGGATTTGACAATGAAGATATGCCAATCGGAATGCAAATTATCGGAAAGCCTTTTGAAGAAGCTGAAATTATGAATGCTGCAACTGCTTTTCAAAACTCAACCGAATATCATAAAAGATTACCAATTTTAAGATAAGGAGGACACTCGAATTATGGAATGGGAAATAGTAATGGGACTCGAGGTTCACACCGAGCTGTCCACCAAAACTAAAATTTTCTGCGGTTGCTCAACCGAATTTGGCGGAGAGCCAAACACTCATGTTTGCGAAATTTGTTCGGGTATGCCAGGAACACTTCCGCTGCTCAATAAAAATGTTGTAGAATATGCCATCAAAATTGGCGTTGCAACAAACTGCGAAATTACAAAAAACAATAAATTCGATAGAAAAAACTATTTTTACCCTGATTTACCAAAAGCATATCAGATTTCACAGCTTTATTTTCCAATTTGTCGCAATGGATTTATCAGCGTAAAAGATAAAAACGGAAATGACAAGAAAATTGGCATTCACGAAATTCATATGGAGGAAGATGCAGGAAAGCTTATTCATGATGATTTTGAGGATTGCACATTAGTTGACTATAATCGTTGTGGAGTTCCGCTGCTTGAAATTGTGTCCGATCCTGATTTTCGCAGTGTCGAAGAAGTTATAAACTATCTGACAAAATTAAAATCAACACTTCAATATATAGGAGTTTCAGATTGCAAGATGCAAGAGGGTTCACTTCGTGCAGATGTCAATCTTTCTGTTAGACTAAAAGGGCAAGAGGAACTTGGAACAAGAACAGAAATGAAAAATATGAACTCTTTCAGAGCAATTGCAAGAGCGATTGAATATGAAGCACAACGCCAAATAGAGCTTTTAGAGGACGGCGAAAAAGTCGTTCAACAGACAAGGCGGTGGGACGATAACAAGGGTGAAAGCTATTGTATGCGTTCTAAAGAGGATGCACAGGATTATAAATATTTTCCTGAACCTGACCTTCCTCCGATTGAAATTTCAGACGAAAAAATAAGTGAAGTTAAAAATAATCTACCCGAACTTCCAGAGCAAAAAAAGCAAAGATATATTAATGAATTAGGGCTTCCTGAATATGATACGGGAATTATAACTTCTGATATTTCACTTGTTAAGCTTTTTGAAACTACCGCAGAAATATGTGAAAATCCAAAAGAAGCATCAAATTGGATTATGGGCGAGCTTATGAAACTGCTAAATGATACGGGGACATTAGCTGAAAATATCAGCTTTGAACCGACATCACTCGGTAAAATAATTAATATGGTAAAAGAAAACAAGATAAATCGTGGCACAGGCAAAAAAGTTTTAGAAAAAGTTTTCTTAGAAAATGTTGAGCCTATAAAATATGTAGCCGATAACAATTTAGCACAGCTTACAGATTTTTCTGCAATAAGGTCAATTATTGAAGAAGTTTTGGCTCAAAATGAAAAAAGTGTTAACGAATACAAGGGCGGAAAAGTGCAAGCAATTCAATATCTCATAGGTCAATCTATGAAAGCATTAAAAGGAAAAGCCCCTGCTGGCGAGGTTCAAAAGATTTTAAAAGAACTTTTAGACTAAAATTAACTAAAACCCACTTCAACAAAATAAAGAAAAAAGCTGATAGTCATAAAGACCGTCAGCTTTTTTGAAGTTATATAATAAATGTTGAAAAACTTTGCAATTACCTAATAAAAAAATAAATAACCGCCGCCGCACTAAACATAAGCATAAAGCCAGTAATCATCATAAACAATGCTTTTGAGTAGCCTTTTGGCGTAATTTCGCCCATAGCGTCAAGTTTTTTAATAATTGGGTTTAGCCTAAAATAATATGTTGCGATAGAAAGTATCATAGCGAATACCGCACACAGCTTTGTAATATCATTTCCTACAAACAAAATAACAAGTAGCAGTACAATAAAAATTAGCTTTACTCCTGCCACCCAGTTTGCCATATATTTTGCAAAAAGCTCTGACGCCTCATCATCCTTTGCTTTAAACCACGGGTTAAAAACAGCAACGCCATTGCCCAGCTTAGAATTAGGGGCAAAATATAGAATTAATACATTTGCTGTTTCCATAATAACAAAAAGAATAATTGCAATATTCAGTACAATCATCGGTTATCCTCCGCTTTTTCATTTTAATTATATTCTGTTTTATGGCTTTAGAAGGTGCAGGAATTATTTGTTAAAGAAAAGAGCATTACTTTCTCTCCTTGGCTCGCAAGTAACATTAACGCCCAATTTTTTAAAGGTATCAATATCAACTTCGGCAAGAATAACGCTTGAATGTGCCTCACAACCTCTAAGACCTTGTATTGCTTGCATTGCAAGCTCGGCAACAGGATTTGTAGCGGCAGAAATCGAAAGAGCAATAAGCACTTCATCAGTATGCAGACGAGGGTTTTTATTTCCGAGATGCTCAACCTTTAAATCTTGAATTGGCTCAATTACAACAGGCGATACCAATTCGATTTTATCATCTATTCCAGCAAGTTCTTTGAGAGCATTAAGAATAAGCGCAGAGGAAGCTCCGAGCAAATCTGAGGTTTTTCCTGTAATAATCTTGCCGTTTGGAAGCTCCATTCCTGCGGCAGGCTTTGCTGTAATGTCACTTGCATTTAGTGCGGCAGCAACACATTTACGGTAAGCTGTTGTAATTCCAAGTTGACGCATAATAAGTTCAATTCTAAACAATTCATCGGTCACTTTTTCACCGCATCTTTGCGCCACCAAATATTTATAATATCGCCTTATTATTTCCTGCTTTGACGCCTCTTTTACAATTTCATCATCAACAATACAATTTCCAACCATATTAACGCCCATATCCGTAGGAGATTTATATGGAGATTCGCCATAAATGCTTTCAAAAATAGTGTTAAGAACAGGGAATATTTCAACATCACGATTATAGTTGACAGTTGTTTCGCCATACGCTTCAAGGTGAAACGGATCAATCATATTAACATCTTTCAGGTCAGCAGTAGCTGCTTCATAAGCCAGATTAACAGGATGTTTAAGCGGTAAATTCCAAATTGGAAATGTTTCAAACTTAGCGTAGCCTGCTTTAATTCCTCTTTTATGCTCGTGATAAAGCTGTGAAAGACAGACAGCCATTTTCCCGCTACCAGGGCCAGGAGCAGTGATAACTATTAATGAACGAGTTGTTTCAATATAGTCATTTTTGCCATATCCGCCTTCGCTGACAATAAGCGGAATATCTGTTGGGTAATTATCGATTGAAAAATGTTTATAAACTTTAATTCCAAGAGCAATAAGCTTTTCTTCAAAAGCAATTGCACAGGGTTGGTCATTAAATTGTGTCAAAACAACACCGCAAACGATAAATCCGAACTTAGTATAAATATCAATCAGACGCAAAACATCTAAATCATAGGTTATTCCAATATCGCCACGAATTTTGTTTTTTTCGATATCGCCAGCGTTAATGGCAATAATCATTTCAGCTTCATCTTTTAATTGCAACAACATTTTCATCTTGCTATCAGGAAGAAAACCTGGAAGTACACGGGAAGCGTGAAGGTCGTCGAAAATTTTTCCGCCGAATTCCAAATAAAGCTTTCCGCCAAATTTATCAATGCGCTCTCTAATGTGTGCAGATTGCATTTTTAAATATTTATCATTATCAAATCCTATTTTTGCCATTTTACATTCTCCCGTTTTCTTCCTTAGTAATCTTAATTTTCAACAAAATTATTTTTAAAAAAATACACTTCGGAGGTGGTTACACGACCAAGTCCGAAGTGCTACACTTATTATTATAATGTATGTGCAAAAGAATTGCAATAGGAAAAGCTAACATAAAGCGGAAAAAATAAATTAAAACGAGTAAAGAAGTTTTATTGTCGAAAAACGGATAAAAATGTGGAGTTAATTCGTAGGTGAACTTTAATGGGAAGCGTGTTTTTTTATTCCCATTCGACTCGCAAGATTATAATTAATATGTTTTTCTATGACATTATGTATCTAATTTAATCATATTTTACACATTATCTCTATTGTTTATGAGAGATAATTTTTTTGTACTCAAAAATAGTTAGATTTCAAAAATTTTTTGTTGCGTAAAATCCGTTGCTTTATTGTCCGTTTGCTTATAAAATTAATAACAAAGGAGGTGTGATATGTCTACGATAACAATGAGATTAGGAAATAGAATAAGAGAACTTCGAACAAAAACTGGATTAAGCCAAGAAAAGTTTGCGTTAAAAATAGGCATGGATAGAACATATTTTGCAAGTGTTGAGTTGGGTAAAAGAAATATATCTATTATAAACCTTGAAAAAATAGCCAATGGTTTTGGCGTGTCTTTATCAGATCTTTTTGAAAATGTTGAAGGAGTTAATAAAAATGTGTAATTCGTACCTATATGATGTTGCGCTTTCTTTTGCAGGAGAAGATAGAATTTATGTCCAAAAATGTGCGGATATTTTAACGGCATTAGGGATTAAGGTTTTTATGATGAATATGAACAAGAGAAGTTATGGGGAGAAGAATTGAAATATTATTTACCAAATTATGAAATTAACATAGAGGATACGGAAGTGGTCTTTTATTGCGAATGCGAAGACTTTGAAGCTTCATACCCACTTACATTTCTTATGGAATTATATAAGATCAATAAGATATTTGAATTGTTTATAGTGCCAAGTATTGTGCCAAATTAAAGGAGGATTTTTATGCAGCAAGAAATTAAAAACATTATATTAGAAGAATTTACACGAGTAATAAATCTCATCGAAGCCGATTTTGAGATAAATTACAAGAAAAAGGTAAACAATTTTTTATTAAGCCAAATGGATGAAAACATCACCGCAAGTATGGTATTTGTAAGTAGTTTTGAATCCAAAAGTGGATTTGCTATAGAAGCTTGTGCAAAAAGAATTGCAAGGCTTCGTTTTGGTGAGGAAAATGTACCTACAATTGTAAACCCTCATAATCTACAGCATAGTTTAAATCCAAGCACTATTACGGGACAAGTTGTTGTGACTAATGTTGAAAGCGGGAATGGTAATTTAAGAGGAGAGATTTCTACGTATCGTGCGAATAATGAAGCTATAGGCAGAGGAAAAAATAGAGCAGAAAGCAGAGTAACACAAGAAAACATTAAGCGTGATTTATTGCCATTATCAGAAAAATATAAAACTGTTAATATACATACAAAACCTGTTGATTTGGCCTTTTTCGATGGTGTAGATTGGAATGTGTGTGAATTAAAGGCTGGTGGAGATTTAGATAGTTCAAACGCACCTTCCAATGTAGAAAAATTACTAAATATTTATATTGATATGGGAATGCCGAATTGTAATGCCTATTTTGCTACACTTTACAACAAAGACGGAGAAGGCAACACTTGGAAAGGTTCAGTGAAAAAACATATGCACTATCCTTCTATGTTCTTAATAGGTGCTGATTTTTGGAACACTATATTACCTGTTGGAATTTCATTTGATGATTTTACAAAGATTTACGCTGAAGCCCTTGATGAAATAAACTTAAATCAACGAATTAACGATATGATTAGTGATTGTATCGGAATTTTTAGGTAATGCGTATGAGTAGATATAAGATATATAATAAAGATTGTCGTGAGGTAATGAAAACAATTCCAGATAAAAGTATTGATTTGATATTAACTGACCCACCCTATAATATTGCACAATACTCAACAGGTAACATAGCATTACCTGGAAGAGAAGCATTAAATAATGATATAGCCGAATGGGATACTGTTGATTTAAATCCAAAAGATTTTTTGGAAGATTTTAAACGCATTTTAAAGCCAACTGGAAACATTTTTATTTTTACCAGCTACAACCAAATTGGAAAATGGCACGAAGTTTTTGACAGTGAATTTGATACATTTCAATTTTTTATATGGCATAAAACAAATCCAGCACCTAAAATCTATAAAAATGGATTTTTAAACAGTTGTGAAATGATTATATGTTTATGGAACAAAGGTCATACTTGGAACTTTGGAAAACAGAATGAAATGCACAATTTCTTTGAATGCCCTATATGTATGCGACCTGAAAGATTAAGCAACCCAAAGCATCCAGCACAAAAGCCTGTAAAATTACTAAAACACATTATCGAAATTGCAACTAATGTAAATGAAGTTATTTTTGACCCGTTTATGGGGGTTGGTTCTACAGGTGTCGCAGCTCTTGAATTAGGGCGAAAATTTGGTGGTTGTGAAATTGATGAAACTTATTTCAATGCTACCGAACTTCGTATAAAAAATTTCGAAAAGAGGGTAAGTAACGAGCAATTATAGTAAATCTGAAATTGTAGATGTGGTTTTGGGAATTATCCGAAACAATACAGGAATAAGAACATCTGAATTAATTGATGAGGCTCAATATGTTATGCAACCATTGGGACAAGATTTAGATGTTCTTGATAACCGTAACGATGATAAATTTTAACAGGAAGTTAAAGATATAGTTACGATACTATAATAAGTCTTGTTGAAACTGTTGGTCAAAGAAATCGTCAGTGATTTCTAAGATAAATAATAACAAATATCCCAGTCTAATTGACTGGGATATTTGTTATTATAAGATGTTCAACATTACGCTCGTTACGACTACGAACATTATAGGTATATTGGTTATCAAAAGATAAAATATTAAAATTATCTTTGTATAATCCATGAATAAAATCTGTATTTTTAATTACTAACATAAATCTTGCCATAGTGTTTTTTAATTCATAAGCCAACCTTTCTTGGTCATTGGCTGTAAAATCTTTACCCTCATAATCAGAAAAATCTGTATCATAAGGTGGATCTAAAAACATAAAATCTTTTTCTGTCAAATTAACATTTTTAAAAAAGTCTGCAAAATCAGAATTGTGAATTTCTGTATTCCTAAAAATTTCTTCTACATCATGATTGAACATATTTTCTACTTTAGCCATAAAATTCTTTTTATTATAACTCATACCGCCATAAGGGATATTAAATTCACCTTGCTTGTTATATCTAAACATTGAGCCATAGCAATACTCACGCATAAAATAAAAGTTAGCAATCTTGTACTGTAGACTTGGCAAAGTAATTTTATGAAGATTTATATCATTAAATACTTTACGAAAATACATATAATAACCACTTGTGAAACCTGTAATTAAATTATTTTTCAAATCTTCTGCATTAAACGGTGCTTTTTCGTTATTTTTTATTGTTCTAATCATTTTATCAGCAACATTTTTATTGATTGCTGTTATAAAGTCTGTTTCATCTAACATTAGTTTTTCTGTAAACCCGCAGTTAATATCTTTTGCAAAACCATTTGTCATATTAGGTAATATAATTTCAAGTTCTTTTTTACTTATCTTATTTCGCTCTGCTTCTTGATATAACGCATAAATATCATCATAATTTTTACTACAAACCGAAATAATATTTGCAAAACTATTGCTGTAGCATTGCAATAACTCATATAGCTGTTTATCTTGACTTTTTAATAATGAATAATATTCCATCAAAGATTGTGATATATCGTTTATAGCTGATTTTTCAGGTTTTAAATGAAAAAACACTGCCCCACCGCCAAAAAAAGGCTCAATATATCTTTTGTGTTGTGGAATTAAATTTTCTATTTTACAAATCTCACTGGATTTTCCTCCAGGCCACTTTATTAAAGGTTTCATGCTTTCACCTCATAATTCACCAAAATAATTATACCATTTAATTATAAAAAAATCTACTGTTTTCAGAAAGTAAATATTCATATATAAACAATTTTCCTCAAAAAAGCTTCCTCGTCACAAGCCTTATAGTTGTTCATTAGTCGCACTTATTTCAGTTGGCCTTTTGCCTTTAATTCCTCGTTACAACCCTCAGCCTTTGCCATAGTAGAAACAACCTCATCAACTTGATTTTGTGCCTGTTCATTTATTTCAAGTAAGTGCTTTGTTAATCTGCCTGACAGATATAAACTCATATACAAATCGTTCTTATGCTCCTGTAAATATCTTTCACGCATAAGTCCGTATTTGCCCACAGTTTTGCTCGCTCGTTTCGACTTAGGTAATATCGGTTCACCCCAACATTTGACAAAGAACCTAAAATACCGCAAACCCTTACAGATAAAGGGCTTGCGGTTTTGT
>JAVVWP010000033.1:0-15537 GCA_036652055.1 Oscillospiraceae bacterium
TTTACGCTTAAAATGAATTTTGTGTTAATGGGTTGTAGGGTTCGATGCCCACATCGAACCGTTAGGGGCTTATTGAATTTGCGGAACGGTCAAGACCGTTCCCTACACTGAATTGGCTTTTATCTGATTTGCTCCCTCCTTCAGTCAGCTACGCTGACAGCTTCCTCCAGAGGAAGCGTAGGGGTTTCCTTTGTTTTTGCTTGTATCTATTTTGCTTCCTCCAGAGGAAAGGGCGATGTTTTTATAATTATAAATAGAAAATCTAATAATTTATTAATATTTTTAATAAAATTATACAAATATCTATTGCTTTTTTTCAACTATACTGTATAATAAAAGTAAAAGTGGTGAGTACGATGTATTAATTTAAAAAAATCCAAAGACACTTGAGTACAAAACAAAAATATTACATATCTTTGAGGAGGAATAATTATGAGCAAGAAAAAACTTCGCAACATAGTAAGCTGGATTGATGCTGCTTTGTTAGTTATTTATATGGTTCCTATGTATATCTTCGGTCGGGAAAGTATTTTAGCCGCCTTTTTCCCTTTTTTTGTATCTCTTACTTTTATATTCCGTTCATTTCCCCTTGCTATTAATAGGGATATTGAAGTTATGGGTGCCAGCGAGAAGAAAATTATTACGGTTTTAACCTCTATTGCATTTGCGTTGGTTTTAGTCCCAGCAATAGTTTTTCTTTTTAGCGGTATGGAGGCTATTAAAAAACTTACAGTAGAAGAAAATTTCTGGGCACTTTATCCCTATATTGTTCTATTTGTATTTGAAATGATTAATCTTGCTGTTATGTCTGTTTATAAACGCCGCAGGAAAAATGAAGGTTAATAATTTTATTTAAAAGACATATGAAAACTCGCTTTACCCCCTAATTAAATCAAATAATATAAAAGGTTAGAGAAATCGATAAAATTCCTCTAACCTTTTTTGTAAACTGTTTTTTTGATTTATTTAGCGAGCATATCTATAATTGGTGCAACTAATTTCTCGTCAGCAAGTTCAATTGCGCCCTTATCGACAAGTGCAGCGGTTTTTGAATCTATTGGAAGTCGAGCTAAAACTGGCAGAGAAAGTTCTTTTGCAATCTCGTCAATTTTGCTTTCTCCAAAAATATTATATCTCTTTTTGCAATCAGGACATTCAAAATAGCTCATATTTTCAACAAGTCCCAAAACAGGTATATTCATCATTTTAGCCATATTATAAGCTTTTTTAACAATCATCGTAACAAGGTCCTGCGGGGTTGTAACAATAATTATTCCGTCAACTGGAAGTGATTGGAAAACAGTTAGCGGAACATCACCAGTTCCTGGAGGCATATCAACAAACATAAAATCAATGTCGCCCCATACAACCTCTTGCCAAAACTGATTTATCATTCCCGAAATAACAGGGCCTCTCCAAACAACGGGAGCATCTTCTTTTTCGAGCAATAAATTAACGCTCATTACTCTTATTCCTGTTTTTGTTTCCATAGGGTAAAGACCTAATTCGTTGCCTTCTGCTCTGCCCTTTAAACCAAAGGCTTTTGGAATTGATGGGCCTGTCACATCGGCGTCAAGAATTGCCGAGGCATACCCTCTTGTCTGTGCGGCTGTTGCAAGAAGTGAGGTTACAAGGCTTTTACCCACTCCGCCTTTTCCGCTAACAACACCAATAACTTTTTTAATTGTGCTGTATTCGTTCGCTTTTAAATGCAAGTCCTTATCTTCGCATTTTTCTGAGCAAGTTGAACAATTACCACTACATTCTTCACTCATTTCATATTCCTCTTTTCACATTAAATATACAAATTTTTCTATGATTTTTTTCTTAATTCTTTAAAAAAATCTGACAAAAGCTTTGAACTCTCATCTTTTAAGACTCCGCACTCATATTCGGGCTTATAGGTGAAAGGATAATCAAACATTTTCATAACGGAAAAAATCGCTCCGTTTTTATCATCAAATGCACCAAATGTTACCTTTTTAAGGCGAGCATTTATAATTGCACCTGCACACATTGGGCATGGCTCTAAAGTGACATACATTTCACATTCCCAAAGCCGCCAGCCCGAAAGATTTTTGCAGGCATCATTAATTGCTTCTATTTCAGCGTGAGAAAGAGCGTTTTTAACAGTTTCCCGCCTATTTCTACCAACGCCTACTATCTTATCATTTTTTACAATAATCGCACCAACAGGAACTTCGCCCTCGTCAAACGACATTTTTGCAAGCTCCAAGGCACTTTTCATAAAATCTAATTTATCCATTAAATTCGACATATTGTGCAGTTTGAATAACCAAAATAACAAAAGCTATTATCATTGGTGCTGAAAGTGTAAAGCTTTGTGTTTTTTCACTTTGACTAAGGATAGAAATCCCCTTTGAAAGTGGCACTCTTGAAAATTTTCTGTAATAACAAAACGCACAAACTGCTCCGACAATTACAATTGACAAAATCATAAGGCTTGTAAATATTGCCGCCTTGTTTTCGCCTAAATTATCAATCATTACTTGCATTATAACAGAACAAAAGTTGTTTAAGAAATGAATTATAACTCCTGTCCACATTGAACCTGTTGTTATAACAGCGTATCCGATTGCTATTCCTGCTATAAATGCAAAAGGTATTTGAACCATATTGCCATGCATAATAGAAAAAACAAATGACGACATAATAATTGCAAACATATCTCCATATTTGCGAAGTGGCTGCATAACCACCCCTCTAATTGCAAATTCTTCTATAAGCGCAGGAATGAATGCGGCTCTTACAATATAAAGAATAATCACTGCAACCGAGGTAAGCTTTGTATTGTCTTCTGGCTGAGTAAATCTTATTCCAAAAAGATTTTCAACAACTCCTGAAAAAATGCCTGTTGCATAGCTTCCAAGCATACAAATCATCAGACCTGCAAAAATCAAAAGGAAAAACGCCGAATAATTATAGGGTGTTCCGAGAGGAAGCCCTTTTATTTTTTTGTCTTTTTTTAAAACAAAATATCCTACCAAAAATGGAGTTAAAATAACCACTATACCAAAAATTATATCTATTGACGATGCAAATATATCGCTTGCACTATAAGTTGAAACAAATTTTGGAATTATTGATAAAAAAATCGGAATTATATGGTTAAGCACAGTAAAGAATATAACTGCAAGACCTACAATTTTGCTGATTTTTTTAAGCGTTGTTTTTTCTTTTTCTCTCTGAAAATATTCCGCTGCTCCGTAAGGGTTTTGATATCCGTATGGAGGATAGCTATTTCCCATCGGTGGCTGATTGCTGTTTTGCCCGTAATTATTGTCCATATCATTCACCTTTCTAAATTTCTATCCCCATATTTCTTCCTTTTATTCTTCTGCTGTTTCGGTTTCTTCATTATTTTCAGTAGGATTTTCCCCATCGTTTGCTATATCGGTTTCTTCTTCTAAAATTTCTTCTTCGTCTACTTCAGGTTCTCTTTCAGTAATTGAAAGTGTAACAACTCTTTCGCCCTCACTGACTTTCATAACTCTAACTCCCTTAGAAGGGCGAGAGAATACGCTAATATCGTCAGAAGGAATTCTGATTATAATGCCATCTGAAGAAATCATAATAATGTCTTCATCGTCACTAACCATTGTTATTGCTGAAATTTCACCATATGTCTTTGTATGATAATTGATAAGCCCTTTACCACCACGGGATTGAATACGATAATTTGAAATTTCACTTCGTCTGCCATAGCCTGTTTCACTAACTGTAAGAACTTTTTTGTCATCATCAAGAACGCACATTCCGGCAACTTCGTCGCCCTCTTTAAGAGAAATTGCTTTAACTCCTCTTGCGGTTCTGCCGATTGCTCTTGCACCTGTTTCCTGAAAGCTAATGCACATACCTTTTTTTGTTGCAATCATAAGCTGTTTATTTCCGTCAGTGAGTTTAACCCAACAAAGCTCGTCGCCCTCATCAAGGTTGATTGCAAAAATTCCGTTTTTACGAACATTTTTATAAGCATCAAGCTCTGTTCTTTTGATAATTCCTTTTTTTGTAAGCATACAAAGGAATAACTGCTCTGCTCCAAATTCAGGAACTCTTATCATAGCTGTAACTTTTTCTTCTGCTGTAAGCGGCAAAATATTAACAATATTCATTCCCTTGCTTGTTCTGCTGCCCTCTGGAATTTCATATCCTTTAAGCCTATAAACCTTGCCCATTGAAGTAAAGAACATAATAAAATCATGAGTTGAACAGGTAAACATTGTTTCGGCAATATCTTCTTCACGCCTTGTCATACCCTTTATTCCACGACCGCCTCTGTGTTGCGTTTGGTATGTGTCAACAGGCTGACGCTTTATATAACCTAAAGTTGTTAATGTGAATACACTGTTTTCTTCAGGGATAAGGTCCTCAATATCAACCTCACCGCTAACATTAACAATTTCTGTTCTTCTGTCATCACTGAACTTGTTGCCAAGAGCGCAAAGCTCCTCTTTAACAATTTCAAGAACTCTTTGTTCTGAACCTAATATTTCAAGATAGTTTTCTATTTTGATTTTTAATTCGTCCATTTCTGCTCTGATTTTTTGAATTTCAAGACCTGCGAGTTGCCCTATTCTAAAAGCAACGATTGCAGCAGCTTGAACTTCGTCGAAATCAAAGTTTTCCATAACTGTTTGCTTTGCTTCTGAAATTCCACCTTTACAAGCACGAATTGCGGCAATAATTTCATCAACAATATCAATAGCCCTTGAAAGTCCCTCTAAAATATGTTCTCTCTCTTGTGCTTTTTTTAATTCAAAGCGTGTTCTTCTCGTAATTATTTCACATTGGAACTTAATATAATGCTCTAAAATTTCTTTAAGAGTGAGAACTTTAGGTTCACCGTTTACAATTGCAATTTGAATTATTCCAAAGGTAGTTTGAAGCTGTGTAAACGAATATAATTGATTTAAAACAACTTGAGGATTGGCATCTCTTTTTAAATCAATAACCATTCTCATTCCGCCACGGTCAGAGGAATAGTCATTAATATCTGAAATGCCTTCTATTCTCTTATCTTTAACTAAATCGGCAATATTTTCAATAAGCCTTGCTTTATTAACTTGATATGGAAGCTCTGAAACAATAATAGAAAATCTTCCACTCTTTTCGTTTTCGATTATTTCTGCTCTTGCTCTTACAATTACTTTTCCACGACCTGTTGCATATGCGGCACGAATTCCAGCTCTGCCCATAATTATGCCCGCTGTTGGAAAATCAGGGCCTTTAATATGCTCCATTAATTCTTCAAGTGTCGCTTCGGGATTGTCAATAAGCGTGCATATACCGTCAATAACTTCAGCCATATTATGTGGTGGAATATTAGTAGCCATTCCAACTGCTATACCCGTTGAACCGTTTACCAAAAGGTTTGGAAAGCGTGATGGCAAAACGGTAGGCTCTTTAAGTCTATCATCATAGTTTGTTGTAAAATCTACGGTATCTTTATCTATATTTGTGAGCATTTCCATTGACATTTTGCTCATTCTTGATTCAGTATAACGATAAGCAGCAGGCGGATCACCATCGACCGAACCAAAGTTACCGTGACCGTCAACAAGCATATATCTCATTGAGAAATTTTGTGCAAGTCTAACCATTGCATCATAAACAGAGGCGTCACCGTGTGGGTGGTATCTACCAAGAACAGAACCAACCGTATCGGCACACTTTCTGTATGCTTTGTCAGGATATAATCCATTTTCAAACATTGTATAAAGAATTCGCCTGTGAACAGGCTTTAATCCATCTCTAACATCTGGGAGCGCTCTCGAAACGATAACTGACATTGAATAATCAAGAAAAGATTTTTTCATTTCTTTGTTTATTTCAACATTTATTATTTTTTGGTCCTCAAGTGGAACAAGTGCTGCGGCATGAATATCTTTGCTCATATGATCCCTCTTATCTGTATTTCATTCATTATTTTTTTAAACATCCAAGTTTTGAACATATTTAGCGTTTTTCTCAATAAACTCTCGGCGTGGTTCAACTTTATCACCCATTAAAATTGAGAATGTTTCGTCTGCTTCCATTGCATCATCAAGTGTAACTCTAAGCATTATTCTGTTTTTTGGATCCATAGTTGTTTCCCAAAGCTGTTGTGAATCCATTTCACCAAGACCTTTGTATCGCTGGATTTCACAGTTTCCGCCAAAGTCTTCAATTTCTTTATCTCTTTCTTCATCTGAGAAAGCATAAATATGCTTTTTGCCTTTTGAAATTTTAAAAAGAGGAGGTTGTGCAATATAAATAAAGCCATTATCAATAAGGGGCCTCATATATCTGAAAAAGAATGTTAAAAGCAGGGTTCTGATGTGAGCACCGTCGACATCGGCATCGGCCATAATTACGATTTTATGATAACGGAGTTTTGTTATATCAAAATCTTCATCAATTCCTGTTCCAAGTGCTGTAACAACAGGCATAAGCTTTTCGTTTCCGATTACCCTATCTACTCTTGCTTTTTCAACATTGAGCATTTTTCCCCATAAAGGCAAAATTGCTTGAATATTTCTATCACGGCCACCCTTTGCAGAGCCACCTGCCGAATCTCCCTCGACAATATATATTTCAGTGTTTTCAGGATTTTTATCAGTACAATCTGCAAGCTTTCCTGGCAGTGCATTGCTTTCAAGAGCTGATTTTCTTCTTGCATTATCTCTTGCTTTTCTTGCTGCTTCTCTTGCTCGTGACGCATCAAGGGCTTTATTCATAATTGCCCTTGCAACAGAAGGATTTTCTTCAAAATATGTCATCATCTTGTCATAAATCATTTTTGAAACAAGAGTTGTCATTTCAGTATTTCCAAGCCTGCCCTTTGTTTGCCCTTCAAATTGTGCCTCTGTAAGCTTAACGCTGATAACAACAGCCAAGCCCTCTCGAACATCATCACCCGAAAGTTTTTTGTCAGCATCTTTTAAAAGCCCAAATTTTTTGCCATAATCATTAAAAACTCTTGTAAGTGCGTTTTTAAAACCCTGCTCGTGAGTTCCGCCATCAATAGTTCTAACATTATTTGCAAAAGATAAAATTATTTCATTATATCCATCATTATATGACATTGCAACTTCTGCACTCTTATCATTATCAACAACAGAAAAATGCATAACATCTTCGTGAAGAACAGTAAGCCCTCTGCTTTCGTTTATATAATCAACGAAACTTCTAATTCCGCCTTCATAGCAATAAACTTCTTTTCTAATTTCTTCTTCATCACGCTTATCTGTAAGAGAAATTGAAAGCCCTGCATTTAAAAAGGCTTGTTCACGAAGTCTTCTTTGTAAATCTTCAAATTCATATTCACAGCTTTCTGTAAATATTTCAGGATCAGCTTTAAATCTGATAAGTGTTCCGTCTTCTTCGGTATCACCTATAATTGTAAGCTCTGTTTTTATATCGCCTCGCTCAAAACGCTGATGATAAATATGCCCATTTTGAGAAACTTCAACTTCAAACCATTCAGAAAGAGCATTAACAACAGAAGAACCAACACCGTGAAGTCCGCCTGATACTTTATATCCGCTTCCTGTTCCTCCGAATTTTCCGCCTGCGTGAAGAACCGTTAAAACAACAGTAACCGCAGGAAGTCCTTCTTCTTCATTCATTCCAACAGGAATTCCACGACCATTATCTTTAACAGTTATTATATTATCAGGAAGAATTTCAACTTCTATATGCGTACAATAGCCAGCAAGTGCCTCATCTATTGAGTTATCAACGATTTCATAGACAAGGTGATGAAGTCCACGAGGCCCTGTTGAACCGATGTACATTCCCGGCCTTTTTCTAACTGCTTCAAGCCCTTTTAAAACTTGAATTTGGTCAGCACCATATTCTTCGGTAACAAGGGTATCCATTACCTCATCGTCTTCGCTCAATGCAATATTGTTTTCGTTTTCCATTTTTTAAAAACCTCCAAAGTCGGCTTATTTATTTTATTCGTTTAAAAATCGTTCCTGTTGCAAATGGTGATATATAAACTTTTCTTTTCTTTTTTTCTATGGTCACTATAAAAGATTTAGGCAAATCATAAGAAACAGTATCTGCTTGCCCGCTTTTTTCTGCAAAATTTAAGTATTCTCTTGTTGATTTACTGACCGTTGTATTGTCAAGGTCAAATATTCCTAATATATCTTCTGTTTTTATTGCCTTTTCAGCACCAACTAAAACATACATTAAATTACCTTTCCTTTTTCAATATGAAAAGATTTTCCCTCACATAATCTAAGAACAGTGTTCGGATCACAACAAGTTATAAATACCTGCCTTTTATTTATATTATTTAAAATATAATCTTGCCTACTTAAATCAAGCTCACTCATAACATCATCTAAAAGAATAATTGGTTCTTCGCCAGTCATTTCTTTTATAATATCAGCTTCACTAAGTTTCAAAGAAAGTGCCGCCGAGCGTTGCTGACCTTGAGAGCCATATGCTCTTGCAGAAAGATTATTTATTTTTATTTCTAAATCATCTCTGCCTGGCCCTACACTTGTAATCTTGTTATATATATCATTTCTTCTTGAATTCATAAGGCTGCTTTTTAAAAATTCTTTAATTTCATAAGCATCGTCTGAATAAGTTCCTGAATTATTTATATATTCAACACTTAATGTTTCTTTATTTCCTGACAATCCTGAATAAATTTCTTTAGAATGTTTTGAAAGCAGAGTTGTATATTTTATTCTTTCACTTATAACTGCCGCACCATATGAAGAAAGTTTTTCGTCCCACACATCAAGTGTGTCATAAAGCTCACTGTGATAGCTTATGTCTTTTAAAAGAGCATTTCTTTGCATTAATGTATGATTATATTTTTGAAGTGCCTTTGCATAAAAGGGTTTTAATTCACAAAGAGCAGTATCTAAAAATCTTCGCCTGTTTAAAGGGCCATCTTTAATTAAAGACAAATGTATAGGAGCAAAAATAACAGAATAGAATTCTCCAATCAATTCAGCAGGACTTTTAAGAGTAATTCCATTTTTCATAGCAGTTCTTTTTTTATCTATATATATTACTGCTGTTTGTTCTCTGCCATTTGCAAAAAAGGTTATTTCGTTTTTAGCAAACGCTTTTCCAAAACCTAATAATTCGCTGTCTTTTTTACATCTAAAACTTTTACAGCCTGTAAAAAGCCAAATACTCTCTATTAGGTTTGTTTTTCCTTCAGCATTTTCTCCATATATAATATTTATTCCTTCTGAAGGTTCAATTATTATATTATCAATGTTTCTATAATCTTTAATTGAAAGATTTTTAATTATCAATCTATTACCTCATAAATAATATTGTTAAATTCAAAATTGTCTCCTTTATGAAGTTTTTTTCCTCTTTGGATACAAATTTCTGAATTTACTTTTACATCGTTTTCTGAAATAACAAGTTTTGCATGACCGCCTGATTGAACAGCGTCAGCAAGTTTTAATGCTGCGTCAAGGCGAATAAAAGGCGTTGTAATTTTAATTTGCTTTGTTTCTTTTTCTGCTAACTTTGCAGTTATTTTTTTCATTCTGTTTTTAACCTCACCGGAACAACAAGGAATAAGAAGCTATCTCCCTCTGTTGGAACTATTATTATTGGAAGTGTCGCACTACTAAGCTTTATAATTATTTCATCTGTATCACAAACTCTGAGGGCATCAAGCAAATATTCATTATTAAAGCCTATTTCTATTCTTTCACCTTGTACATCTGCCGAAAATTTATCGTTTGCAGTTCCGAGAGATGTTGTGCTTGAAAATTTAATGCTGTCTTCATTAAAAATACATCTGATAGGACTTTTTATTCTATCCATTATTATTAAAGATGTTCTTTCAATTGAATTTATCATTGCTCTTGTTTTAACTTTAACAGTAGTATTTGCAACTCCTGAAATAGCTGTTTTATAATTTAAAAATTCACCATCTAAAAGGCGAGAAACAATATTATAGTTTCCTATTTCAAAAACTATATGTCTTTTTCCAATGTTTAGAGCAATTGTTTCTTCCCCTGCGGTAAGCTTAATTACTTCATTAAGTGTTTTTTTAGGAACAACAAATATTTTTTCTTCACCAGTATATTCAATTGTTTCATTTCTAATAGCAAGCCTAAAGCCATCAACAGCAACAAGTCTCATTTTGTTTTCTGTTATTTCAAAACGAATACCTGTATGTATAACCTTTGCATCATTTTTAGCAACTGCAAAGATTGTTTTTCTTATCATATCTTTTAAGATGTCACTTTTAATAACAATAGGAAATCCACCTGAAACAGAAGGTAGCTCAGGATATTCAGCATCTGTTATTCCTATTAATGAAAACTCAGCATCTCCGCTTTTTATTCTACAAGTAAGTCTTTCGTCAGCTTCAATTCTAACATTTTCATCAGGAAGATTTCTAAGAATATCACAAAATACACGAGCATTTAATATTATACTTCCGCTTTCTTCAACCTTAGCGTCCATTGAAGTGATTATTCCAACCTCAAGGTCATAACCAGTTAAGGTTATTGTATTTTCTTCTGCCTTAATAAGAATTCCCTCAATAGAAGGAATAGATGCCTTAACAGAAACCGCTCTTTGGACATTTGAACATAATTCTGAAAGCATTGAGCTGTCACAAACAAATTTCATAAAAATTTCCTTTCTTAAATAAAAATATAATAAATTAAAATAGTAGTAGCAGTAGGGGGTGTATAAACTGTTCAAAACTCTTTTTTCTCTTTGTTTTTGAAGTGAAATTTAAAAATAAATTGAGTTCAAAAAAAGGCGAAAACTTTATTTTTAAAATAGTCGGATATTAACTGTGCAAAAGGCAGGTGTTCAAAACTAAAACTTGTTTAAAACTCTTTGACATTTTTAATGACATCTTCAACAATTTTTTTGAATGAAGAATCCTCTTTTGTCTTATCAATAACAGCATAATATGAATGGCGGACTGTTGTGTGCTTTTTTCCGCCAAAATATTTTCCAATTTCATCAAAAGACATTCCAGTTATTTCACGCATTATATACATTGCAATTTGCCTTGCATCTTTAATGCTTTTATCTCTTTTTTCAGAAATCATATTTTCTTTGGTAACGCCAAAGGTATTTCCAACTTGATTAATGATTTTATCAATTGTAACAGAAAGCGGTTGACCTAAGTTTATAGCTTCTTTTATAGCTTCTTTTGCTGTTTCTATTGTTGGTTTTGAATTAGAAAAAAGACAAAGGGCATTAAGCTTTTTAATTACGCCCTCTAACTGACGAACATTGTTTTTAACCTGCTCTGCAATAAATTCAATAACATTATCAGGAATATCAAAGTTAATTGCTTCTGATTTGTTTTTTATAATAGCCATTCTTGTTTCAAAATCAGGAGATTTTATATCGGCTATAAGCCCCCACGAAAAGCGGGTTTTTATTCTGTCTTGAAGATTAGGAATTTCATCTGGTGGGTTATCAGAGGTTAAAACAATTTGTTTGTGAGCCTCGTGCATAGAATTGAAAGTGTGGAAAAACTCTTCTTCAGTTTGGTCTTTTCCAACGATAAACTGAATGTCATCTACTAAAAGAACATCAGCATTTCTGTATTTTTCGTGAAAATCCTGCATATTTGAAGTTCGGATATGAGAAATTAAATCGTTGGTAAAGTTTTCTGAAGTTATAAAAATAATATTTGCAGAAGGATTGTTCTTTTTGATTTCATGCTCAATAGCTCGCAGTAGGTGGGTTTTTCCAAGCCCGCTCTTTCCGTAAATTAAAAGGGGATTATAGTTTTTTCCGGGTTCTGCGGCAACCTTTTTAGCAGTGGCAAACGCAAAATTATTTGTTTTTCCGACAACAAAGGTGTCAAAACTATTTTCGGTATCACCTTTTAAAGAGCTACTATCATCTTTAAAGTCTTTGTTTTCAACGGTTTCGCTTTCAATATATTCAATAATTATTTCAAAGCCGAGAATAGCAGTGCAGGCTTTTAAGATTATTTCGCTGTATTGCTCTTTAATTATTTTTAGTTTAAAAGGATTTTCGACACTTAAAATAGCTGTCTGCCCGTCAAAGCTGACAGGAATAATATTTTTAAACCATAAATTAAACACAGAATCATTTATTTTCATCTCTGTTTTTAGATATTCACAAACTGCCAACCAGACATCATCAAACGAATTCATAAAAAAACTCCATTCGGGATATAAATTCAAGCTAAATAAAGGGAAAATCAATTCAGCTTTTATATTTCAATTTTTAACCCTTTTAATTTATACCGATACAGATTGTTGCAAAAGGTATAAATAAGGGCATATAGGCGATATTAAGATACTGTCAAATAGTTTAGCATAATTTTGCTTTTTTTTCAAGCAATATTTGAGCCATTTAAAAATAATTTGCTTTATAATATGTATGGTGAAAAAAACAAGATTTATATTTATAAAAAGTTAATACTATATGTTGGAAAAGTAAAAACAAAAAATACAAAGTGTAGTAAAAAAGAGAAAAAAGCCTTTAATTTGCGTAAAATTATTGACATTTAAGTATCTTTTAGTATATAATAACAATCCGCAGATTAAATTCGGGATCGGGAGGTTTTGAAATGAAAAGAACTTATCAGCCAAAAAAGCGTCATCGCAAGATGGAGCATGGCTTTCGTAAGAGAATGGCAACAAGAAGTGGCAGAAAGGTACTCGCCCGCCGCAGAGCCAAGGGTAGAGTGCGTTTATCTTATTAATTTATAAGATAACAAGCGAAGGGTAAAAAATTTTGAGTGGTACGGTAACATTTAATCGTAACTGCGATTTTCGCCGCCTTTATGGTAGAGGAAAATCCTATACAAATCCTGCACTGGTTATTTATTTTCAAAGAAACCGTGCGGGAATTTGTCGTATAGGTATAACTGTAAGTAAAAAAATTGGTAATGCAGTGCAACGAAATCGCTCAAAGAGAGTCATCAGAGCGGCATTTAGAAATTTAGAGCCGCAAATTCAAGGTAATTGGGATTTTGTTTTTGTCGCAAGAAGTAAAACAAAATATTTAAAAAGTACCGAGATTGAAAAAGTAATGTTAGAACAATTCCAAAAAGCAGGTGCCATAAAAGAATGAAAAAGTTTGCAATAAAATTTATTAGATTTTATCAGCGAAAAATTTCACCGCTTTTTCCACCCATGTGTAGATATTATCCGACTTGCTCTCAATATGCCGTAACAGCTATTGAAAGGTTTGGGTTTTTTAAGGGTGGTTTACTCGCAGTATGGCGTATTTTGAGGTGCAATCCTCTGTTTAAAGGCGGAGTTGATTTTGTACCTGAAAAGAAAATTAAAATCGAAAAGAACGATAGAAAATAGCTTTTTCTATTTGGAGGAAAATAAATGACCGCATTTTATGAGTTCATAGGTGTTCCGTTTGGCTTCATAATTTCTATATTTTATGGCTTTAGCGGAAACTATTTGTTTTCAATTTTCTGTCTGATGCTTTTGGTTAAATTAATTTTATTACCACCAGCAATAAGCCAGCAGAAGTCAATGGCGAAACAGGCGAGGCTTCAACCAAAACTTCGCAGAATAAAAGAAAAATATGCAGGTAATCAGCAAAAGATACAAGAAGAAACAAGTGCCTTATATCAAAAAGAAGGCTATTCTTCAATGACAGGCGGCTGTCTTCCTATGCTTATTCAGCTTCCTATAATGATGGGGCTTTACCAAGTAAACTATCACCCTCTTTCAATGGTGCTTAGAATACCAAAAGATGTTGTCAGTGGCTTAAAAGAAGCAGTTTTGCCATTATTAGGATCAGCAGGTTCTGCAGCTACCAGTTCTTTTAGAACTGAATTATATGCTCTTGAGCATTTTAATGAAATCAAAGGTGGCGTTCCAGGCATTACCGAGGAAATAATTTCAAAAGTTGAAGTATTTATGGGCAAATTTAACTTTTTCGGTCTTGACCTTGCACATACTCCTGATTTCAAAGTTTTTGATGTTTATTGGATAATTCCTGTTATTTCTGGAATAGTTGCTCTTGCAATGAGCCTTTATTCAATGCAAAAACAAAAGCAGACAAACCCTGATATGGCAAAAAATCCTTCAATGGGTTGTATGATGCTTTTCACACCGCTTATGCAAGTGTATTTTGGATTTTTATTCCCAATCAGTGTTGGTATGTATATCATAATGTCAAGCGGAATGTCATTTATTCAAATGGCGATTTTGGGGCATACACACAGCCCGAAAAAGGTTTTGGCAAAGCTTATGGTTGAAGAAACCATTTATCGAAGATCTAAAGAAGAAAACACAAAAAAAGTCGGCGAATTAAAAAACGAAGAATGATGGTGATATAAATGATTAAAGAAGTTATAAAAAGCGGAGCTACTATTGATGACGCTAAAATGACGGCACTATTAGAACTTGGAATTACCGAATATGACGATTTTAAAATAGAAGTGCTTAAAACGCCTTCAAAAAAACTTTTAGGGCTTTTTGGTGGTTCTCTTGCTGAAGTTAAAATTTCAATTGAAGTGCCTGATGAGGTAAAAAAGCCTGCATATACTGAGAAAAAGGTTGAGCGTTCTGCACAGCCTGTACCACAAAAAAAGGCTGAAAAAACTCCTCCTGTGAAAAAAGAATTTCCACAAAAACCAGTTATGAGAAAAGAAGAAAAGAAAGACTCTTTAAAAGAAACTAAAGATTATGATAAAACCGCGCAGTACATTAAATCAATGGTTCTTTCGCTCGGAATGGAAAAGTGCGAAGTTAAAACTTTTGCTGACGATGAAGAAGTTTCTTTTGAGCTTGAATGTGGCGATGATTATGGAATAGTAATCGGTAGGCGTGGCGAAACCTTAGACGCTATTCAATACCTTGCAAGAATGATGGCAAATAAGGGTTCTAATGCTTATAAAAGAGTTTCTATCAATATTGGTAATTATCGTGAAAAGCGTGAACAGGCTTTAACAGCTCTTGCTCGCAAGAATGCAATTCATGCAGTTAAATCTGGAAGAAGCGTTACTTTAGAGCCAATGAACCCATATGAGAGAAGACTTATTCATACAGCTGTTCAAGAAATTAGAGGCGCAACTTCGTTTTCAACAGGGCTTGACCTTGATAGGCGTGTTGTTATAGCACCTGAAAATGGTTCAAAACCACCGTATAATAAAACAAACAATTATACAAAAAGAGAAAACACAACTAAGCGTGAATTTCCACCAAAAAGAGAACCTTATGTTCCTGCAGTACCGGCAGAGCCAAGAGCGCCAAAAAGTGATGTGGATGACGGCGGTTTTCGTTATGGTAAAATTGAAGTCAAAAAAGACTGATAAATAAAACTTAGAGGGCAAACCCCTCGTGATGATTTTTCGGGCGAGGAAGGCTTTTCCTCGCCCATATTTTATTTTTAGGGAAACCCCAACGCTTCCTCTGAGCGGAAAACCCAACGCTTCCTCTGGAGGAAGCTGTCGACCGCAGTCGACTGAAGGAGGGAGCAAAATAGATACAAGCGAATTAGATGGATTAAATCAGACGAAAGAAATAGCTCACCAATGGAATGTAGAGAACGGTCAAGACCGCTTTG
>JAVVWP010000034.1:0-15375 GCA_036652055.1 Oscillospiraceae bacterium
GGACTTGAACCTGCATGCTTTCGCACTAGATCCTAAATCTAGCGTGTCTGCCAATTCCACCATATCCGCAACTGCTTTGCAATTATAACAAATTCAGAGCAATAATTCAATAGCTAAAACAAATCTTTTTTTATTTTTCCAAAAACATTAATTTAATAATAAAGATAGACAAAAATTGTTAAATGTTATAGAATATAAGAGGCTGATTTACTTATTTCTAAAAACTTGAAAGGAACGATGCAAGCCATAAAATGCTTATTATCTTGCATTTTATGCGTTTTTAGTATCATAAGGCTTTAATTGTGATGAAAAGTGTTTGGAGCGATAAAATTGATAAAAATTCTCCGCTTAATGAATATCCACGCCCTCAACTTCAGCGAGATAATTGGCAGTGCTTAAATGGATATTTTGATTATTGTATAAAAGACAAAAATATAAAACAAATTGATGATTATGATGGCAAAATTCTTGTCCCTTTTGCGATAGAAAGTTTTTTATCAGAGGTGAAAAAGCCATTAAAGCCATCTGAAAGGCTTTGGTATAGAAAAACCTTTATGGTTTCTGATAGTTTGAAAAATCAAAACATTATTTTGCATTTTGGCGGCGTTGACTGGCAGTGCAAAATTTTTATAAATAAAAAACTCGTTGGTACACATACGGGGGGATATTGCGCTTTTTCATTCAACATAACAGACTTTTTAAATGATGGTGAAAACGAACTTACTGTTTGTGTTTATGATCCGACTGATTTTGGCTGGCAGCAGCGTGGAAAGCAGGTCAATGAGCCACATGGTTTTTGGTATACTGCGACTTCAGGAATATGGCAAACTGTTTGGCTTGAAAGCGTAAATAACTGCTATATTAAAAAAATAAAAATGCTTCCGAATATAGATAATAAAACTGTTAATATAAAAACTGAATTATCTGAAACAGAAAATACTAAATTAAGGCTTTCAATTTTTGATAATGAAGAATTATTGTTAGAAAAAGAAATTTCAAATGACGAAGATATTTTAATGCCAAAGTTTATATGTTGGTGTCCTGAAAATCCTAAACTTTATGATATTAAGCTTGAGGTTTACAAAGACAATATCCTTTGTGACAGCATAAAAAGTTATTTCGGAATGAGAAAGTTTGCTGTTCAAAATGATAAATATGGAGTTGCGAGGCTATTTCTTAATAATGAGCCATATTTTCAAAAAGGCTTATTAGATCAGGGCTATTGGTGCGACGGTGGAATGACTTCGCCAACTGACGAGGCAATGATTTTTGATATTAGTGAGATGAAAAGACTTGGATTTAATATGCTAAGAAAACATATTAAAATTGAACCGCTGAGGTGGTATTATCATTGCGACAGGCTCGGAATGATAGTATGGCAAGATATGATAAGCGGCGGAAAATATATTGGTGATTTTTACGCAGGAGTTCTTCCAAATATTGGAATTAAAGTTAAAGACAATAAATATACAACTTTTAGCCGTGGTGAAAAAAAGTGGCGCGATGATTATAGAAAAGAAATAAGTGAAATGATTGACTTGCTCTATAATTCGGTTTCAATTTATTGTTGGGTGCCATTTAATGAAGCGTGGGGGCAATTTGATGCCTTAAAAGTATGCAAATTTGTTAAAAACATTGATAACAGTAGAGTTGTTGACCACGCAAGCGGTTGGTATGATCAGGGTGGGGGAGATATAAAAAGCATACATAAATATATTTTACCAATTAGAATGCCAAAGCTTGATAAAAGAGCATTTGTATTAACTGAATTTGGCGGATATTCAAGGATTGTGAGCGACCATACTTGGAACGAGAAAAAAGCTTTTGGATATTTAATGTTTAAAACAAAAGAAACACTCGGAACAGCTTACGAAAAACTATTCAAAAAGCAAGTCATTCCACTTATAGACAGGGGATTATCAGGAACTATTTACACTCAGTTAAGCGATGTTGAAAACGAAGTCAATGGTATCTATACTTACGACAGAACTCATCTTAAAATTGATGAAGATATATTAAAAAAGATAAATAGCGAACTAAAATATTAATCTTAAAAGGGGAGTTGCATTGTGGCAAATAGTTGCTTTCAAAAATTAAAAATCCTTTATATTCTTGATATGCTATTGAAACTCAGCGATGAGGACCATCCAATTGATACTGATGAAATAATTTTGCATTTAAAAAATCAGGGAATAGAAGCGGAAAGAAAATCAATTTATGCCGATATTGGAATTTTAAAGGAATTTGGCTATGAAATTATGCGAACACGCTCATTAAAAAGCGGATATTTTATAGCTGACCGTGATTTTCAAATAGCAGAAGTACGCCTACTTAGCGATGCAGTTCAAGCGGCAAACTTTATTTCTGGAAAGAAAACAAAAGAGCTTCTCAAAAAAATATATGCGTTAGTAAGTAAATATCAGGCAGATAAGCTTTTAAATCAAGTCTATGTAGACAATAGACCAAAATGTAAAAACGAAGAAATTTATTATACAATAGACAAGCTTGATAATGCTATTCAGTTAGCAAGGCAAGTAGAATTTATTTATCAAAAACGAATTATTTCAGATGAAAATAAAATTGAATATGATGAAAAAGTTTTTATAGTAAATCCTTATTCTCTTATTTGGTCAAGTGACCATTACTATCTCGTTTGCAATAAAATTAATTATGATAATTTAATGGTTGTTAGAATTGATAGAATTAAAAAGGTTAAGATATTAGAAAAAGAAAAAAGCCGACATTTTTCACAGGTTTCACAATATCAAACAAGCTTTGACGCAGCAGATTATGCAAACAAGCATTTTAATATGTTTTCAGGCGAGCCAAAGCCCGTTGAACTTGCTTTCCAAAATTCATTGATTGATGATGTGTTAGACAGGTTTGGCGAAAATGTAAAAATAAAGCGGTTTGGAGATAGTAAGTTCTTGCTTGAAGCAAACCTTGCAATAAGTCCTGGGCTGGTTTCATGGGTAATGCAATATGGCGGTGATATTGAAGTAAAAAAGCCAAACGAGCTGAAACAAATGGTGCTTAAAAAGGTTGATGAAATAAGAAGTGTTTATACAATATAGTTTTTTACATTAAATTATACATTTTAACTAAAAATATTTTCAAAAATTAAAGCGTTTATGAATGCAAAGTACTTGAAAAATTATTGAGATTGTTATAAAATAGTCAAGGTGAATATAAAAAAGAAAATATACGATTGCGAAAGGATGTTTTAAATGAATACATTAAACAAAATGACTGTTGAAGATTTTGATGTTAGGGGCAAAAAAGTTCTTGTTCGTTGTGACTTCAATGTAAAAATGGAAAACGGTGTTATTACAAGCGACAAAAGAATTGTAGCTTCATTGCCAACAATTCAATATCTTATAAAGAATGGGGCAAAGGTTATTCTTTGTTCACATCTTGGCCGTCCAAAGGGTGAGGTTGTGGCAGAATTTTCAATGAAGCCTGTTGCTGCTCGTCTTTCAGAGCTTTTAGGTCAAGAAGTAAAAATGGCTGATGATGTTGTTGGCGAAAGTGCAATTAAACTTTCTTCAGAGCTTAAAGATGGCGAAGTTCTTTTGCTTGAAAATGTTCGTTTTGAAAAAGGCGAAACAAAAAATGATGTTGAGCTTTCTAAAAAATTCGCATCACTTGCAGAGCTTTATGTTAATGACGCTTTCGGTTCAGCACATAGAGCGCATTCTTCAACTACTGGCGTTGCAGAGTTTTTACCTGCTGCTTGTGGCTACCTTATCCAAAAAGAAATAGAATTTATTGGCGGAGCACTTGCAAATCCTAAAAAGCCACTTGTTGCAATTCTTGGCGGTGCAAAGGTTTCTGACAAAATTGGTGTAATTACAAATCTTATCGACAAATGCGATACACTTATTGTTGGCGGTGGAATGGCTTATACATTTATGAAAGCTTTAGGGCATCAAATTGGTAATTCACTTCTTGAAGCTGATAAAGTTGAATTAGCAGCCGAGATGATGAAACAAGCTGAAGCTAAAGGTGTTAGATTTTTAATTCCTGTTGATAATAAAATCGGAAAAGAATATAAACCAGATACAGATGCAATGATTGTAAATTCAGATGAAATTCCTGATGGCTGGATGGGACTTGATATAGGACCTGAAACTCAAAAGATTTTTGCAGATGCAGTTAAAGATGCAGGCACGGTAATTTGGAATGGACCTATGGGTGTTTCTGAATGGGAAAACTTCGCATCAGGAACAATAGCAGTTGCAACAGCAATTGCAAATAGTAGTGCTATTTCGATTATCGGCGGTGGCGATTCAGCTGCTGCAATTCAAAAGCTTGGTTTTGCTGATAAAATGTCACACATTTCAACGGGTGGCGGTGCTTCTCTTGAATATCTCGAGGGCAAAGAGCTTCCTGGCATTGCAGCACTTAATGACAAGAAATAAATAAAACAGATATTAGCAGGTGAGCAGTAGCTTGCCTGCATATCTATAAATAAGGAGAAAAATTATGAATAAATCACTTAGAAAAGCAGTTATCGCAGGTAACTGGAAAATGAATAAGACTCCCGCTGAAACAAAGGTACTTATTGAAGAAATGAAACCTCTTGTTGCAGGTGCAGATTGTGATGTTGTTATCTGTGTACCTTATGTTGACCTTCAAGCAGCACTTGAGGCTACAAAGGGTTCTAACATTAAGGTTGGTGCTGAAAACTGCCATTGGGCTCAAAACGGTGCTTTTACAGGCGAGATTTCAGCTAATATGCTTACAGCAATTGGTGTTGAGTATGTTGTTATTGGTCACTCTGAAAGAAGAACATTTTTTGGTGATACAAACGAAACTGTTGCAAAAAGAGTTCGTGCAGCTCTTGACGCAGGTCTTACTGTTATTCTCTGCGTTGGCGAATACTTAGAGCAGAGAGAACAAGGAATTACAGCTGAAATTGTTTCAATTCAAACAAAAGTTGCACTTGCAGGAGTTAGTGAGGCAGAACTTTCAAAAATTATTATTGCTTATGAGCCAGTTTGGGCAATCGGAACAGGCAAAACTGCAACTTCTGAACAAGCAAATGAAGTAAACAATGCTATTCGTAATGTTGTTTGTGACCTATATGGCAAAACCGCCGCAGATAAGATGACAGTTCAATATGGCGGTTCTATGAATGCAGCAAATGCTGATGAACTTCTTGCAAAACCAGATGTTGATGGTGGTCTTATCGGTGGCGCATCACTCAAAGCTGCTGATTTTGCTGCAATAGTTAAAGCTGCTTCAAAATAAATTATAAAGGTGAAATTAATGAAAAAACCTGTTGTTTTATGTATAATGGATGGCTTTGGCTATAACCCATCTGAATATGGCAATGCTATTTTAGCCGCAAATACTCCAAGGCTTGACGAAATGATGGAAAACAATCCGATGACATATATTGGTGCGTCTGGAATGGATGTTGGGCTTCCTGATGGTCAAATGGGCAATAGCGAGGTTGGTCATACAAATATCGGTGCAGGCCGTGTTGTATATCAAGAGCTTACAAGAATTTCTAAATCAATCATAGACGGCGACTTTTTTGAAAATAAAGCATTTTTATCAGCTGTTGAAAATTGCAAAAAAAACGATACCGCACTTCACCTAATCGGTCTTTTATCAGATGGCGGAGTTCATAGTCACAATACTCATTTATATGCTTTATTAGAGCTTGCAAAGAGAAATGGGCTTAAAAAAGTTTTTGTTCATTGTCTTTTAGATGGGCGAGATGTATCGCCAACATCAGGCGTTGGATTTATAAAAGAATTGCAAGATGAAATTGAGAAAATTGGTGTTGGTAAAATTGCAACAGTAATGGGCAGATTTTACGCAATGGATCGTGATAATTGTTGGGATAGAATTGAAAAATCCTATAATGCTATGGTTTGTGGTGAAGGAATTAAAAATTCTAATCCTGTTGATGCAGTTGAAAAATCTTATGAAACACTTGATGAAGATGGTAAAAAAACAACTGACGAATTTGTTGCTCCAACTGTTTGCACAGAAGATGGAAAAATAAGCGAGAATGATTCTGTCATTTTCTTTAACTTTAGACCAGACAGAGCAAGAGAGATTACAAGACCTTTTGTTGATCCTGATTTTGTTGGATTTGACAGAAAGAAGTTCTTTAAACTCTTTTATGTTTGTATGACTCAATATGATGCTGCAATGCCAAACATCACTGTTGCATTTAAACCTCAATCTCTTGACAATACTATGGGCGAGTATTTATCAAATTTAGGTAAAACTCAATTAAGAATTGCAGAAACGCAAAAATATGCTCATGTTACATTTTTCTTTAACGGTGGTGAAGAAAAGGTTTATGAAGGTGAAGACAGAGTCCTTATTGATTCACCAAAAATCTCAACCTTTGATTTAAAACCTGAGATGAGTGCATATGAAGTGTGTGACGCAGCCGTAGAGCGTGTATTAAGTGGTAAGTATGATGTTATAATACTTAACTTTGCAAACTGTGATATGGTAGGCCATACAGGCATATTTGCAGCAGCAGTAAAAGCTGTTGAAGCTGTTGATACCTGTGTTGGTAAGCTTGTTGACGCAGTTAACCAAATGGGCGGAGTTACTCTTATAACTGCTGACCACGGTAATGCTGATAAGCTATATGAGGCTGATGGTTCACCATTTACTGCTCATTCAACTAATCCTGTTCCTCTTATAATTGTAGGAATTGATAAAAGCACAGCGCTTAAAGACGGTGGTCGACTTTGTGACCTTTCACCGACAATGCTAAAAATTATGAACATACCACAGCCAGAGGAAATGAGTGGAATTTCCCTAATAAAATAAAATTTTTACAATAAAGCTTGCTAAAATAAAACTTGTAAAATCGGCACACAGTGCAGCAAATACTGTGTGTCGAGTTTTTTTTATGCCTATTGCTCCATAATATACAGTTATTGCATAAAAAGTTGTTTCGGTAGCTCCAGAAATTACTGATGCAACTCTGCCAATATATGAGTCAGCACCAAATTTTGTTAAGATATTTTCAAACATACTTAGCGAGCCACTGCCTGAAATAGGGCTGAAAATGCAAAGTGGAAGTATTTCAGGAGGAATTCCAAAAAACGCAGTAATTGGTTCAAAAATTTTAATTAATATATTTATACCGCCAGAAGCGTCTAACATATTAACAACTACAATTAGACCTAAGAGGGGAGGAAGTAGCGATTTTGCAGTGCCTATACCACTTTTTGCTCCTTCAACAAAGCAGTCAAACACTTTTACTTTTTTAAAAAGTGCATATAAAACTATAATAGTTAAAATACCCAACAAACAATACGAGCCGATGTTAATCATATTTTTTTGCTCCTATTAATTTTGAAATTATAAGTGCAACGCTAACTGCAATAACTGATGTGATTAGCGATGGAAGTAATATTTCCATAGGTTTTAGTGAACCGTGTTCAAACCGCAATTGTGCAACAGTTGTCGGTATCAACTTAATAGCTGCTGTATTTAAAACTACAAATAAAATCATATTATTAGTTGCATTTTCGGGATGTAATTTATCCTTATCAAAACGCTTCATTGCTTCAATTCCTAATGGAGTTGCTGCATTGCCAAGCCCTAAAAGATTAGCGGTTATGTTCATAGAAATTGCACTTTTAAGCTTTTCATTGGTTTTTATATTACTAAAAATAAGATTTAAAAGTGGTGACATAAGTTTAGAAATTTTTTTAGTAAGCCCTGATTTTTCAGCAATATTCATAATACCGCCCCAAAGGCAAAATGAGCCTAAAAGCTTTAGAATTAAAGTAATACTTCCTTGAACAGATGAAAAAATACTGTTTGAAAGATTATCAACATTTCCGGTAAAAATAGCAGCAACAACAGAAAAAATCAGGATAATTGGCCAAATATAATTCATCATAAATAATTCCTCCTACATAACATTATATTCAATTAATTAGTAATTTATATTTGCTATGCAATTGACTTTTATGTCATAAAATGTTATATTAAGTCTAATAAAGGATAGTGTTGGTAGTTGTTGTTGGCTTACGGGGTGATAAATATGAAATCTTTAGGAATGGTTAGGAAAATAGATAAATTTGGCAGAGTAGTTTTGCCTATGGAAACAAGAAAATTGTTAAATTTAGTTGAGCCAAAAAATGATGATGACGATAATATTTCAAGTTATGTTGAGTTTTATACTGATGCTGATTCAATAATTATTAAAAAATATATGCCTGCTTGTTATTTTTGTAATAGTGCCACTGATATGATTGAATATAATGGAATTAAAATATGTAAAGCTTGTCTTGAGAAAATGAACAATTTGTCAAAAATTTAGTAAATACTTAAAGCCATCATAAAGGTTTGCCTATGATGGCTTTAATTTTTGGAGAAATGTAAAATATGAAAATTCTTGTCGATGCTGATGGTTGCCCAGTAGTTGGAATTGCTGTCGATGTAGCAAAAAAATATAATATTGAATGTGTTTTGGTCTGTGATACATCTCATGTATTTTCTTATGAAAATGTTGAAACTATCACGGTTTCAAAAGGTGCAGACAGTGCTGATTTTAAATTAGTTAATTTAATAAAAACTGGTGATATAGTAATAACTCAAGATTATGGATTAGCTGCAATGGCTCTTTCAAAAAAAGCTGTTTGCATAAGCCAAAACGGAATGGTTTATGATGAAAAAAATATTGATGATTTGCTTAGTATAAGACATATTTCTAAAAAAGTTAGAAATTCGGGTGGCAGAATAAAAGGGCCATCTAAAAGAACTAAAGAGCAAGATGAAGCCTTTAAAAACACAATAACCGATAAAGTTAAAAAATAAAAAACAGCAAAAAAGCTCGCCTTTAAGGCGAGCTTTTTTTGCTGTGCTAATACAAATATATAAAAGTTAAGCGAGGACTTTTCAGTGCCGCAAAAAAGTTATATTCCACGAGCCTTTGATGCGTCTACAATTCGTTTAAGAGCAATTGCATAAGCACCGGTTCTAAGATTAATATTCTTTTCGGTAGAAAGAGCATATACAGCCTCAAATGCTGAAGCCATTTTTGCAGCTAATTTTTCATTAACTTCAGCTTCTGACCAATAATATGCTTGACGATTTTGAACCCACTCAAAATAAGAAACAACAACTCCGCCTGAGTTAGCAAGAATGTCAGGAACAAGAACAATTCCTCTTTTTGTAAGAATTTCATCAGCTTCAATAGTAGTAGGGCCGTTTGCACCTTCAACTATTACTTTAGCCCTAATTTTATTAGCGTTGTCAGCATTAATTTGATTTTCAAGAGCAGCAGGAAGTAAAACTGTAACATCGCTCTCTAATAATTCTGAATTTGAAATTCTAACTAAGCCATCTTCATTGTAATCTGAAAGCAAATTGCCTCTTTTTGCAAGAATATAGTTATAAATTGCAGGGATATTAAGACCGTTTTCATTGTATATTCCGCCTGAAACATCACTAACTGCTTTAATTTTAAATCCTTGTTCATATAAAAGCTTTGCAGAAACGCTACCAACATTACCCATACCTTGAATAGCAACAGAAGCGTCTTTAACATTAATGCCTAATTTATTGCAAATATTAAGAGTGTGAAGCATAATACCACGACCAGTAGCTTCATTTCTGCCTTGACTTCCGCCAGCGGCTAATGGTTTACCAGTAACAACTGCAGGAGTGTATTGACCAACAAGTGTGCTGTAAGTGTCCATAAACCAACCCATAATTTCAGCGGTTGTATTAACATCAGGAGCAGGAATATCTTTTTCAGGGCCAACAATCGGTGCAATTCTTGTTGCAAAACATCTTGTTAGCTTTTCGAGTTCACTTTTTGAAAGAGTAGACGGATTAACAATAATTCCGCCTTTTGCACCGCCATAAGGAATATCAACAACAGAACATTTGAATGACATCCAAGCAGAAAGTGCTTTAACTTCATCGATATTAACATCTTGATGATATCTTATGCCGCCTTTTCCAGGGCCTCTAACGGTTGAATGTTGAACACGAAATCCGCGAAAAACTTTAACACTACCGTCATCCATTTTTATTGGAAGAGAAACTGCAAGTTCACGCTCAGGATATTTCACAGCTTCATATTCGTCTTTTTCGTATTCTAATACTTTTGCGGCATTTTCAACTACTGCCAAGACATTGTCATAAGGGTTATAACTCAATTAAAACTCCACCTTTTAATAAAATATACTCATTTAAGACGCAACAAATAAACAGAAAATAAATTATTTGTGCATTTAAACTATGTGTTAAATTTTCGCAGAAAAATGCAAGTTTGTCAATATGAAATTGCAAAAAAAAATAAGTTTGTTAAAAATCACAATTTTTTTAGTCTAATAAAAACCTTTTATATTGACAAGTACAACTATTTTATATAGAATAGAGGTATACAAAATAGTAATGGGGGATAAATATGAGTTATAAAGAAGTTTACAATTTAAAAAACAACAAATATTCGTGCAGATATTTTATTCCGTATCCATTTTTATTCATCTCAATAAGCCTTTATATTTATTCTAAATTTTTCAAGCCGTTTTCTATTTATATCGTTTTGAGTTTAGCGTTATTAATTTTCAGCTTTTGCATTTGGAGCGTTATAGTTACAGTTCAAATGATAGCTGACGATAGATATATTATAAGGCCATACAATAAAAATCAATGTGATGTAGTTGAGGGTTGTATTTCTAACTTTGTGCCACGCCAGCGAAAAAGTGGAAGTGAATCATTTGAAGTTTCGGGGCTTAAATTTGTTTATCCAAATGAAAGTTCAAAAATAGGATATAGAGAGTTTTCAGGCGAAAATAATTATAAAATAAGAAATGGCTTAAATGTTAGAGTTACATATGCATATGACGATATGCTCGGCAAAGATAATGTAATTGTGAGGCTCGAAATAGAGATATAATTGTGGTGTTTTGACTTTTTAGTCACTATATAAAATATTTTTGGAGGAAATTATGAAAGAAATTTTTATGTCTAATATTCCGGCATCTATTGCAACAATCGGCTTAGTCGGCTATTTTTGGGGAATGGCATTAGTTTTTATAATTAAGCCATTGAAAAATGCAGAAAGCTTTTCAATTAAACCTGTTGATAATGCAGGAATAACTGAAATTCGTGTCTATTATGGTGGAATTTCATTTGCACTTGGTGCATTTTTAGCATTCTTAATGTTTTATGTTGGTCAACCTATGTATTCGCTTATTGGCGGAATGTTCTTTGCAACAACTGTATTTGTCACGAGAACAATATTCCTGTTTGTTGATAAAGGTTGGAAATGCCCTTATACTAAGCTTGCAATTCCTGCTGAGGGAGCTTTTGTTGTGGCATTATGGGCTTGCTTTATTATATCTAAGATTTTATATAAATAATAAAACAAAAAAATTATAATACAAAAGCACTAATTTGAAAGTATTAAAATTGCTTTCAAATTAGTGCTTTTCATTATTTATATTTAATTTTTATTCGTAATCTTATGTGTATCCGCTTTAACTATTTCTGAAAAAGTTTTTTTAACATCAAGCCTATCATAATATTGTTTAAATCTTATGCAAACTTTAAAATCTCTTTTACAGGTTGGACATTGAAAATCAGCACGAAAAGATTGATTAATAAAACGCCAATCTTTTTTTACTTTTACTTTGCCACCACAAACATCGCATACGCAGTTAAACTTTGTTTTGTCAACAAGTGGATTATTAATATCACTTATAATTTTTGGCTTAAAAAACAATTTTTCATAATATAAATTATCACACTTATGCGTATATTTTTTTAACTTTTCATTATCAAAAGTTTTTTTAAAGCAAGCAACGCTTAAAAAGCTATCATCAAGAGCTCTGTGATGAGGGAATTTATCTGGATTAATTCCAAGAGCTACTGCTGCCGCTGAAAGCCCAACTTGTTGCACGGTAATATTACTATCAATAAAAGATTGACAATATTTTTGAAGGTCACAATAATTATTAATAAATGGTATATGCGTATATCCCATAAAATACTCACAATTTTTAATTAGAGTTCGAATATCTCCATCGCCCCAAGTTAAAAATAAATTTTCTTCTTCGCCAAGCCATTTTGAAAAATTAGATATAGCTTTTTGAAAAGGGATACCTCTTGATATTTCTTCGTTAGTTATATGAGTAAGTGCTTTAACTCTGCCTTGAAGCTTTTTTCCTACTTGTGATTTTACCACATCTGAAAAAGTGTCAGTAACATTAAGCTCATCGTCTAATTTAACTGCACCTATTTCTATAACTTCATTAATAAAACCCGAAAGTTTTTTGCTGTACGCATTATTCCATTCTAAATCCATAACAATATATTGCATAAAAGTAACAAACTCCTTAAAAAAATAAAATTGGGCTGCTATTTAATAACAGCCCAATTAAAATTAAGCATCTAAACCATTTTCAGCATACAAACAAGCTGATTCAACCATTACCTCTAAGGCTACTTTTAATGCCTCTGGAACAAGTGCTTCTGGATTATCTAATCTTGTGTGATAATATCTTGGTGGGGTTGGATCCATAGCAGCGAAACCAGTTGCTCTAATGCCTTGTTGAGTAAATGCTGCGGCATCAGTTCCACCAATATAAACTGATTCATAATGAAGGTCTAAGCCACAGTTGGTACCGGCGTCCTTCATAAGTTTTTTTGCACCTGCATCGTGTTTTAAAGTTCCGCTTAAATCTCTATCATAAACAGCAATGCATTCTAAATCTCTAACAGTATCACAAGCTATAACGACAGTTTCAATCTCTTTAAGTTCATCAGCGTGTGCCTTTGCATATGCTTTTGCACCACGAAGACCTGCTTCTTCAGAACCAGACATAATAGCCCAAACTTCGGTATCTTCAAATCTAATATCAGCTTCAGCTAATTCTTTTAAAACGCCCATTGAGCAGTAACAACCTGTAAGATTATCATTAGCACCAGGTACGCTCTTTGTATAACTTTGGAAAAGTAAAAATGCAAGTTCAAAAGGAACAAATATAATTAAAGCGATAAACAATATTTTATTAAGGAATATGTTCCAAAAAGCACTGTTTACAATGCCCATACAATCAAATACAACAAACTTAGCTATGTTAGCACCTAAACATACAAACATACCTACAACTGCGGGAATAAGCACTGCTTTCATACCAATTCCGCCTAAGTGGTAATTGAGAGTCCATTCATATTGAGAATCTGCATGGCCAACATAAATAATTCTTTTCTTTGCTTCGCCTGTTGCATTTCTCTTTGCAATTACATTATGCGATGGATGACCGATAAAAAGAGGATCAATAAATTGTTTATACATAACAAATTCTAAAACAAGTGGGATTAAGCCAACAATGACTAAAATTATGCCGATAATAGGATTTCCCGTCCAATACATAACGCTTGCAAGAATACCAAGTGCGACTGTAAAAGGAATAAATCCCATAAACGCTTGGCGGTGAACCGTAAACTCTTCTGTTTGAACATCATCAGACCATTGCTTTAAACTTTCTGCCATTTTTTCTTGAGCCTTTAACTCTTGTGGGCTACCTGGTGCGCGAGGACCGATGTCATTACAAATATCGGTAATTTCCTTAACCATAAAGTCAACCGTTTCGTCAACTTTGAATGTTTTTGCACCGGCAAGTTTGTTTGCTACTTTCATTTTTGTGATATCTCCTCTCAAATTTAAAGTTTTTCAACACGATTAATAATATATCACATAATGAATAAAAATTCAATTAAATTTAGAAAAAAATTTCCATATTTCATAAAAAATATTAACAAAAGATTAATATCATATTAACAAACAAAAATATATAGTTATGAAAAATCAAAATAAAGGGGTTTTTTTAGACAAACGGAGCTAAAAATGACGATTAATTGCCTTAATGGGTAATTATGCAATAATAATTAATAAAACCCAATAAAAATATCACCTACACAAAATATGTAGGTGATATTTTTTATGCTTTTGTCAAATGTTTATATGAGTCAGATATTTGCAAAGTTAAGGGCAACAATTTTTACTTGAAAAATATCGAAAGAAGTAATAATCCGCCAAAAACTATTAACCAACAATTGTTTTGCAACTTATCATGTTTACATTCTGCCTCAGCAGAATATCCTTCACAAGGTGATACTGCCTTAAAAAAACAACAAATAATTATTATTACCACAATGGCTAATATTATATAACCTAAACTTTCCATAATTTTCCTCTTTTCGTTTTTAAAAATTACTCACCACACTAATGAGTTTGGATTCACTGTAACATTGTTTTGATGATTTGTGAATACTAACCATAAACAAGAGCGAGGAGCGTGACAAAAATTAATTAAAGAGTCAAGTCAGGTTAGAAGAACTTTCAGGTACGCTACCATCTTTATTAAGAATTTTAACAAGTAGAGAGCGACCTCCTAAGCCATGAGTTTCATATACAAAATCATATTCATTTCCGTAAGTAAAAGATGGTACTTGAACTTTTGAGCCATCTTTTATAAAGACGCTATCAGAAATTTCACCGTCATCAAAATCATTTCCGCTTTTGTAAACAACAAATATTTTTGTACCTTTAATTTGAATATCATTATCAGACTTAAAATCAAGTTTACGAGTTCCTACCACTTTTACTATCATCTTACTACTTCCTTCTGCCTGCATTTTTTCAGGACTTTAAATTTTATTATCAACATTACAATTGTGTAATAGATTGATATACTTCATTTTAACATATGTTGTGTCCAATAAAGCGGACTTATGACTTAAAATAGGAAGCTTAAAAAAATTGACGCTAAACTCAAATAAATTGAGCATAGCGTCATAGTTAAGATGATAAATGCGTTTTTCCTAATGCTATTTAAGGTATATTAATTTAAATAGAATTTTTATTTCAGTGAATAATTTCATATACTATTTCTTTGCAATAACCTTTTGGTAAAATTGAGCAAGAATATTTTATCAATTTTTGTAACACCTGCGATGGGTGTGACAGTTGATGATTATGTATCAAAATTTATTACTTTAATTTCAATCCACACACCCACGAGGGGTGTGACAATGCTGAAATGAATTCTTATGTTGATTTGAAAATTTCAATCCACACACCCACGAGGGGTGTGACTTAACAAATGCAATGTCAAGACCGGTATCAAGAATTTCAATCCACACACCCACGAGGGGTGTGACTTTATACCTGTCTTGGTGCTTCAAATCATTCAGAAATTTCAATCCACACACCCACGAGGGGTGTGACAATAAAATAACAAAACATTGAAATAACCCAAGGGATTTCAATCCACACACCCACGAGGGGTGTGACGCTTGCTATCAATTTATTAAAAGGAGTTAAAATTATATTTCAATCCACACACCCACGAGGGGTGTGAC
>JAVVWP010000035.1:0-15075 GCA_036652055.1 Oscillospiraceae bacterium
AGCTATGCAATTGCGTGTTATTAATATCTTTCTGTCAACTGGCGAAACCGAAAAACTTCTGACGAATATCTTTGATTTCTCACCAGCTTTTTTCGAAAAAATATACGCTTTGCGTTGGGGTATTGAATGCAATTACAAAAGTCTGAAAAGTATTTTGCAAATTGAAAATTTTACCTCAGGGTATCCTGTTCTTATTAAGCAAGATTTTTATGCTACTGTATTAATTGCCAACTTCTTATCTATCTCAATAAATGAAACTAATCAAGAACTTTCAAAAAAGCTTAAAGATAAAGACTACAAAAATCAGCGAAAAATCAACTACAAAGCCGCTTTTTCCATTCTAAAGCCAATTTTTATGCAGGCTTTATGTGAATCAAACCCTGAAATAGCTGCCGCCTTGCTTGAAGAAGCACAACTTGAAATTTTAAACTTCACTTCGGTTGTCAGACCTAATCGTTCATTCCAAAGGAAAAAGAAGCATTCAGCTGCAAAGTTTAACTTTTCTACCAAATAAGTTACCCTGATGACATTGCTCTGGAGGGAGCTGGCATTCGCAAATGCCTGAGGGAGGGGAATTATCCGAGTTTCTCTGTCTTTACTTGTATCTGTTTTGCTCCCTCCTTCTGTCGACTGCGGTCGACAGCTTGCCTTTTGAGGAAGCGTAGAGAAAGCTGCTCCATCCTTTCTGTCGACTGCGGTCGACAACTTGCCTTTTGAGGAAGCGTAGAAATTTCTTTAGAGAAAGAGAAAGTGACATTATTACGATTTTGAGAGTAGAGCTATTATGTTGTACCTTAGAGCTGACTAAAAAATGTTAGAACAAATGGTATACATTTTTTTACATATGTGATAAAATGAAAAATGAAAGGATTGATGCTATGATTTTATTTAAAAATGTTAAAGTTATTTTAGAAAATGATATAGTCGATTTTGATGTTTTAGTCGAAAACAATAAAATATCAAAGGTTGAAAAAAATATCATACCTGAAAGCGACTGCGATATTATAGACGGAAAAGGCAAATATCTTTCTCCTGGGTTTATTGACCTTCATGTTCACGGCGGTGGCGGATATTCTGCAATGGGCAGTCCTGAAGATGTTGTTAAAATGTGCGAGGCTCACGCAAAGCACGGAACAACCTCAATTCTTCCGACAACTCTTGCTGCACCGATTGCAACAACTAAAAAGGCGATTGACAGTATTAGAAAAGCACAAAAGCTTTCAAAAAACAGCAACATATTAGGAGCGCACTTAGAAGGGCCTTTTCTTTCGCCAAAAATGGCAGGTGCTCAAAGTCCCGATAACATTTTAATTCCGGCACAGAATGATTATGAAGATTTGCTTTCATATTGGGAGGGCATTAGAATGGTTGGCGCTGCCCCTGAAAATGATGGCGGAATGGCTCTTGGCGATGCAATTAAAAGGCACGGTATTGTCGCATCTATCGCTCACAGTGCAGGCGATTATGATATGGCATTAGAAGCGTTAAATCACGGATATAGCGATGTTACTCACCTTTATAATGCGTGTACCTCTTGCTTTAAGGTTGGAGTTTTTCGCCACGCAGGAGTTGTTGAAGCGGCACTTTCAGATGACCGTTTTACAACACAGATTATTGCTGATTTAAGGCATCAACCTGTCGGAGTTTTAAGGCTAACATATAAATGCAAAGGCTCAGACAAAATGTATTTGATTACAGATGGTCTTGATTATTCTGCCCTTGAAATGAAAGAGGGAACAACCTTTATGCAGGACAATGGAATGGAAGTCGTCTATGAAGATGATGTTATGAAGCTGGTTGACCGTTCTTGCCTTGCTGGCAGTGCTGCCTCATATGATAAACTTGTTCGCAATACATATAAAACAGTTGGTATAAGCCTTTGCGAAACAATTAAAATGGCAAGTACAACGCCCGCTAAAATAATTGGCGTTGGTGACAAAAAGGGCAAAATCCAAAAAGGTTATGACGCTGACTTAGTTTTGTTTGATGATGACATCAATATAGCAAAAGTTATGGTAATGGGTGCAATAATAAAAAATTAACATAGAGGTGTATTAAAAAAATGAAGATTATTCCAAAGTTTTTAGGCCTGTTCAATTATAAGGTTGAACAGAATTCATTTGATGGCAACAAGCCAATTTCCTCTGCGATTTTAAAAGGCAAGGTTTGCAGTTACATTGACATTGATTTTGATAAGCCAACAACTGTAAATCTCATCACTCTTTTTGAAAAAGGAGAAAACATTACTGACTTTGAAATCTATGCTGAAACTGACGGAACTCTTAAAAAGGTTTATAAGCAAAACAGAATTTCAGATTTCAGAGTATGTGCAATTCCTGAAATGCAGGTCACAAAAATAAGAATTATCGTTTTAGGAACACGCAGCGGTACTTTTGATGAAATAAAAGCATTCGTTTATAATCTTCCTAAAAAAGAGCGTTCTTTCAGAAAGACTGCATATCTCACAACTGAAAGCTATGAAAATGTTGATGTTTCATTAATTAAGCATTATACAAATTTCAATCTCATTGGTGGAGTTAAAGTTGATGTTAAATCTGGTGAAATAAATTATAGCGAGGTTGAAATCGATGGTGCTAAGTGTAGTGCAAGGGTAAAATTAGAGGGTGCGTTGGAACTTGTTAGAAAGAATAACCCAACCGCTGATATTGTTGTTACTCTGTTTTCTGATGGCTCATTTATGGATATGATGAAAAATCCAAACACAATTGGAAGCATTAAAAACTTCTTAGATGAATTTAATTTAAACGGAATTTCATTCGATTGGGAATATCCTAAAAATGGAATTGAATGGAGAGCTTTTGACAAGTTCATCATTAATTTAAAAGCAGCAATTGGTGAAAAAACCTTGACTCTTGCTTTGGCATCGTGGATTAGATACAATTTCAGCAAAAAGGCACTCGATTCAATTGATGTTGCAGAGGTTATGACCTATGATAATATGCAAAGAGATATTGATGGGCATCATTCTGAATTTTACATTGATGGGCCTAATGCGATTTATCATTTTGTAGATAAAGGATTTAAACTTTCACAGCTAAATTTAGGGCTTCCTTATTACGCACGACCAGTTGACGGAACGGGATATTGGAAGAACTATAAAGACGAAGTTTCACAGATGGATAGATTTACAAATGTTGTCCATGGTGATTACGAAGACCTCGATTGGAAGCAAAAAACAATTACGGTTAAAGACAGATTTTATAATGGTTGCCAAATGGTTGAAGATAAAACTGCATTTTGCATCTATTCGGGCGTAGGCGGTATTATGGTTTGGCATATTGGCACCGATGTTCCTGACAGCCATGAGCTTTGCCTTTCAAAAACAGTTACAGATACAGTAAACAGCAGAACTGAATAATTAGATTTGCAATAAAAAAATTAAAAGGTCTTGTTTATACATTTAGGCTTTGCAAATAAAATAGCAAAAAAAGGCTGTACGCAAATTAGCGTACAGCCTTTAAATTGTAACTTAAAGTTTTAAATTAGTCTTTTTTCTTCTTTGTAAGAACAAGAGCAATACCTGCAACAAGAGCAACAGAAGCTACTGAATAGAGAGCCATGTCGCCTGTTTGTGGAACATCATCAACGACTTCGTCGCTACCTGAACCATCATCAGTTGTTGTGTCTTCTTCAGTTGGGTCCTCAGTAGGGTCAGTAGGGTCAGCAGCACCGCCGCCACCTATACCGCCGAATGCCTTTGAGAAGAAGTCTACAACTGCACCAATAACTTTGTCTAATTTATCTTTAATAGCATCAGCATCTGGTGGAGCTATTGTAGTTTTGGTTGTTGAAGCATCAGGAGCAACCGTTGAACCATCAGGAGTAGTTGAAGGAGTTGCTGTTGTAGCTGTTGTAGTAGTTGTTGTAGTAGTTGTAGTTGTTGTTGTAGCAGCAGCTGTTGTAGTTGTTGTAGTTACAGGAGCAGCTGTTGTTATTACAACGCCCATTAAGTTTCCAAGTTTAACATTTAAGGCATTTAGCAAAGCAACTTTTTTTGCCTTTGGATTGCCGTCATCGTCATCTCGGAAGTTCGAGGAATTATCAAGGCCTGAAACATTTACAGCCTCAAGAATGTCTTTTTCAAGAGTAGCAGCGTTTAAGTCATTTGTTGTTAATGCGTTAGTAACCATAGTTGCTATTTCTTCAGGATTCTGAGTTGTAGCACCATCCCACCTTGCGTTTAAAATGGCTTGAGCGATTTTTTTAGCAGGGCCTGCAGGCATTACTTCAACATTTTCGCCAGAATAAGCAAATGTTGGAACGACCATCATGGCCATCATAGTTATTGCGAGTATTACCGATAGAAATTTTTTCATAAATTTACTTCCTTTCCAAATTACAAGATATATTACTTGTATAAACAAATTCATTATATCAACATAGATTGTAAAAGTCAACAAAAATAATAAAAAAATGCAAAAAAATTTCCCATATTAAATACAAGTTTTTTGCACAAAATATTATTGCAGGCAAAAGCTTGCAAATATAATGATTTATTTAGACGAGGAGCGTTCAAATTATGGAAAAGAAATCAAAAAAGCCATCAAAAAAAGCAGTCGATAAATTAGCCCAAATTTCTTCTGAAGTTTCTGAAATTTGGAGTGGTCATAATAAGACGACAAATACCGATGTTAATGGTAGCTACACAGGAAATCCCGATGATTATGAAATGCCTGTTCAAGACGCAGACGATTTGTAAAAAATGCTTGCAATTGTCATATTAATATGGTATTATATCAACCGTAAGAATAAAGTTAGTTTGAGAGTGGGGTGACCCGCTCTCTTATTTATATGGAGGGCTTTATGGCTGAAAAGAAGAAAAACACTGTGGCCATTGTTTGGGATATTGCAGAGCCAATAGCTAAAGAACTGGGGCTTATTCTTTGGGATGTTAGATTTCAAAAAGAGGGCGTCAACTGGTATCTTCGCATTTTCATCGATAGAGAAGATAGACCAGTCGATATTGATGATTGCGTTAATATGAGCCACGCTATGGATACTCCGCTTGATGAGCAAGATCCAATTGATCAAAGTTATAGTATGCAGGTTTCATCGCCAGGAATTGAAAGGGAACTTACAAGAGATTTTCATTTTCTCAAATATTTAGGCGAAAAGGTTATGATAAAGCTTATTCATGCAGCAAATGAAAAGCGTGAATATAATGGTATATTAGAATTATATGACGATGGTTTAATTACTATTAAGCTTTCAAATGGTGAAAAACTGCAATTTAATAAAAAAGAAGCATCGTGGGTAAAACTCGATGATTTTGAAGGTTTTTAAAAGGTTTGAATAGTATATGCAAAAATTGCGTAACAAAATTCAAACTTGGCTTTGTGCCAGAAAGGAATGATTAGAAAAATGAATAAGGAATTTTTTGAAGCTGTCAAGCTTATGGAAAAGGAAAAGGGTATTCCTGCCGAGTATCTTTATGAAAAGATACAAAATGCAATAATTGTCGCAGTGAGGAAAGACTTTAACGGTAAAGATGTTGTTACCTGCGAAATTAACCCTGATAAGCTTGAAATGAATGTCTGCCTACACAAAAAGGCAGTTTTAGAAATCCAAGACGAAGATACAGAAATATTGTTAGAAGATGCAAAAGAATACAATAAAAAAGCAAAGGTTGACGATGATATTGCAATAAGTCTTAAAACAAAAGATTTTGGGCGAATTGCTGCTCAAACTGCAAAACATGTTATTCGTCAAGGCATCAGAGAGGCTGAAAGAGGTCAAATGATGGTCGAATTTCAGTCAAAACAACAAGAGCTTGTTACTGCAAAGGTTCAAAGAATTGATCCGATTACAGGGAATGTTACTCTTGAAATCGGCAAAGCAGAAGCTATTCTTCCTAAGGGAGAGCAAGTTCCAGGCGAAACTTTCGTTGAAGATTCACTTATAAAGGTATTTATAGTAGATGTTAAAGAAACCGAAAAAGGTCCAAAAGCAATGATTTCAAGAACTCATCCTGGTCTTGTTAAAAGGCTATTTGAAACAGAAGTGCCTGAGGTTTATGACGGAACAGTTACAATAGACGCTGTTTCTCGTGAAGCAGGTGCAAGAACAAAAATTGCAGTCCACAGCAAAGACGCTGATGTTGATGCCGTTGGAGCTTGCATTGGCCCTCGTGGTGCCAGAGTTAATAAGATTGTTGATGTTTTAGGCGGAGAAAAAATTGACATAATAACATATAGCGAAAAGCCTGAGGAGTTTATTGCAGCTGCTCTTGCTCCTGCTGATGTAATCAGAGTAGACATTGAAAATCTTGATGGTAAAGCTTGCCATGTAACAGTTCCAGATAATCAGCTTTCTCTCGCAATAGGCAACAAAGGTCAAAACGCAAGGCTTGCAGCGAGGCTAACAGGTTGGAAGATAGATATTAAGCCCGAAAGTGGCTTCTTCGAAGGTTAAGAGAAAAAATTTTGCACACCTTGCGCATTTTTTAAATCCCTCGCGTATCAAAAATACGCGTCGGAATTAAATAAAATGCACAATCTGCACAAACTTTTCCCTCTTACACTATTTAAAGTAAAGAGAAAAAATTTACCGCCTTGCATATTTTTTAAAATCCATTGCAAGTCAAAAACAAGCGTTGGAATTAAATAAAATGCACAATCTGCACAAACTTTTCCCTCTTAAACTTATAGAGAAAAAATTGACCGCCTTGCATATTTTTTAAAATCCATTGCAAGTCAAAAACAAGCGTCGAAACTCGACAAAATGCACAATCTGCACAAACTTTTCCCTCTTAAACTACTTTAAGTAAAGAAAGTAAAGAGTAAAAATTGACCGCCTTGCACAAACTCAAATCAAACAAATATAGCAAGATATTTATCGGTTTTTATTAACCATAAGGAGTTGATAACTGTGAAACAAAAGAAAGTACCAATGCGAAAATGCACCGGATGCGGAGAGGTAAAGCCTAAAAAAGAGCTTGTTCGTGTTGTTAAAACCCCCGAAGGAGAAATTATTCTTGATTTAGGGGGCAAAAAATCGGGGCGTGGTGCATATGTTTGTCACAGTATAGACTGTCTTAATAAAGCACAAAAGGCAAAGCGTTTTGAAAGAGCATTTGAATGCTCAATCCCACAAACTGTGTTTTCACAAATGGAAAGTGAGCTTTTAAATGACAAATAACGAAAGACTTTATGGCATTTTAGGTCTTTGCAGACGAGCAAACAAGATTAGCCATGGGCATGATTCCTCAGTAGCGGCAATTATGAATAGAGATGCCGCCCTATGCCTTGTTAGTTCAGACGCATCTGACCGTTTATATAATGATTTGGTTTTCACCTGCGAAAAGGTAAACAGCCGTGTTCCAATTATTAAAGTTGAATTTACGATGGACGAAATTGGAATGTGCTTGGGTGCTAAAAAGGCAGCAGTGATTACCATAAACGACAAAGGCTTTGCCAAGAAAATTAACGAATTAATCGGGAGGAAAACTGATATATGATTAAAAAATACAAACTCCACGAGGTAGCTAAAGACTTCGATGTTCAGAGTAAAACAATTATAGATATTTTAGGAACGCATTTTGAGGGCGAGAAAAAATCTCAAACAGCCCTTGAAGAAAAAGAATTGGATATGGTTTTTGATGTTTTGACAGCAAATAATTCTGTCGAAAGCTTTGACGAGTATTTTGCAATGCAGCCGGCTGAAGTTAAGCCAAAAGCAGAAACAACTAAAACAGCCGAAACAAAAGGTGTAAACAATTCGGCAAATGCTAATAAATCAAATGAGATTAAAAGTTTGCCACATACAAATAATAATAAAAGTGCAAACCCATCTTCACAGGGCAGTGCTGCTCCTGCAAGAAAAGAAAAAGATCCCAACAAGCCAATTCAAGCAAGAACAAAGGGCGAGGTTCGCCATGTTGATACAAGAGGCGGAACAGTCGAGCTTGAAAAATACAATGAGCGTTATGAAAAAATTGCTCCAGGTACAGTCGCAACAGGCGATAATGTAGTAAGAAAGCAAAAATTAAAGCAAAAATCTCAACAATACAGAAAACAACAGGGTATGAGAAGTCACAAGCGTGAAAGCGAATCAGAGCGTTTAAAGAGAATTGCAGCAGAGCGTGCTAAAAAGCAAATTGTAATCACAGTTCCTGAAGAAATTACAGTAGGCGACCTTGCACTTCTTCTTAAAATGACTGCTGCCGAAGTTATCAAAAAGCTTGTTGCACTTGGCGTTATGGCAACTGTTAATGAAGTTATTGATTATGATACGGCTGCGATTGTAGCTACTGAACTCGGTGCAAGAGCCGAAAAAGAAGTTGTAGTTACAATTGAAGAAAGAATTATAGATGATACCGAAGATACTGATGATAACCTTGTAAAGCGTGATCCTGTTGTTGTAGTTATGGGGCATGTTGACCACGGTAAGACATCACTTTTAGATGCTATTCGTAATACTTCAGTCACAGAAACAGAAGCAGGTGGAATTACTCAGCATATCGGTGCTTACAGAGTAAACATTGGCGGTCAAATGATAACATTCCTTGACACGCCTGGTCATGCTGCTTTCACATCTATGCGTGCTCGTGGTGCAATGGCTACTGATATTGCAATCTTAGTTGTTGCAGCAGACGATGGAATTATGCCACAAACAATTGAAGCAATAAATCACGCTAAAGCAGCGGGAGTTTCTATTATAGTTGCTATCAATAAAATGGATAAGCCTGATGCAAAAACAGATAAGATTATGCAGCAGTTGACTGAATATTCATTAATTCCAGAAGAATGGGGCGGCGATGTTATTTGCGTTCCTGTTTCTGCAAAAAGTCGTTTTAATATTGATAAACTATTAGAATCTGTAATTTTGGTTGCAGATATGCAAGAACTTAAAGCCAACCCAAATCGTGCAGGTAGAGGTATTGTTATTGAGGCAAAGCTTGATAAGGGCAGAGGCCCTGTTGCTACACTTCTTGTTCAAAATGGTACACTTAGATCAGGCGATATAATAGTAGCAGGTTCAACAGTCGGCAGAATTAGAGTTATGACAAACGAAAAAGGTCAAAAGCTTGAAGAAGCAGGCCCGTCAGTTCCAGTTGAAGTTATGGGGCTTGCAGAAGTTCCTCAAGGCGGCGATGTTTTTGATGCTGTTTCTGATGAAAAGCTTGCTCGTGAATTAGTTGAACAAAGAAAAAGAGAAGCAAAAGAAGAACAATTTAGTCTTTATCAAAAGGTTACGCTTGACAATCTTTTTGCATCAATTAGTGATGGCGAAATGAGAGATCTTAACATTATAGTTAAGGCTGATGTTCAAGGTTCGGTTGAAGCTGTTAAGCAAAGTCTTGAAAAGCTTTCAAACGATGAAATTCGTGTTAAGGTTATTCATGGTGGTGTTGGTGCTATAAGCGAGTCAGATGTTATGCTTGCAGACGCATCTAATGCAATTATTGTTGGATTTAATGTTCGTCCTAACCCTGTTGCGATGACTCTTGCAGAGCGTGACGGAGTAGATATGAGAATGTATAGAATTATCTATGATTGTATTGAAGAAATTGAATCAGCAATCAAGGGAATGCTTGCACCTAAGTTCCGTGAACTTTTACAAGGCAGAGCAGAGGTTAGAAATGTATTCAAATTGACTACTGCTGGTGTTGTTGCAGGTTCATATGTTCTTGACGGAAAAATCACAAGGAATTCACAAATCCGTGTAGTTCGTGATGGCATAGTAATTACAGAAGATGAAATTTCTTCACTTAAGCGTTTTAAAGATGATGCTAAAGAGGTTGCAGCAGGTTATGAATGTGGCGTCGGTCTTGAAAAGTTTAATGACATTAAAGAAGGCGATGTGTTAGAGGCCTTTATTATGGAAGAATACAGAGATTAACTCTTGTGATGGGAAATTTTGAATTTTTCCGCCCTCGCAATACCACAAGAAAACTATAAATAAAATGGTGATTTTTGAGCTTTCCATTCTCGCAACATCACTATATTGCTAAGATTTTTAGGGAGGTCATTATTATGGCAACTTACAGAGCCGATCGCATATCAGAAGATATAAAGCGTGAAATAACTGCTGTTATTCGTGAGCTTAAAGATCCTCGAATTAAAAACAAAATTTTAACGGTTGTCAGAGCCGAGGTTACCTCAGACCTTTCCTATGTAAAGGTTTATATAAGTGCATTTGAGGGGATAGATGAGGCAAAGGTTGCAGTTAAAGGGCTTGAAAGTGCAACGGGGCTGATTAGGCGTGAAATCGGGACAAGGCTTCACCTTAGAAAAACGCCTGAATTGAAATTTATTGCTGATAATTCCGTTGAACACGCAGTAGAAATATTCAAAAAAATTGAAAAAGCTTCAGAGGAAGAAAATGATGACGAACAAGATTAATTCGAAAGAAGCTGCAACGCTTTTAAAGAATGCAGATAATATTTTGATTTTAGCTCATAAAAATCCAGATGGTGACACTCTCGGCAGTGCTTTTGCACTGCTTAGGGTGCTTAAAAAGTTATCTAAAAACGCCTTTGTTGACTGCTCTGATGAAATACCTCCTAAATATTCTTATATGTGGGAGGGAATAGAAAACATCCGCATTGAAAACCCTGATTTTGTAGTATGTGTGGACATTGCTGATATAAAGCTTCTCGGCGGAGAAAATACATCTAAATATGAGGGCAAAGTCAATCTTTGCATTGACCATCATATGTCAAATACGCAGTATGCACAAAATCTTTTTTTAAGGGAATGTGCGGCAACCTGCGAGATAATTTATGAAGTTATAGAAAATCTTGAAGCAGAGCTTGATAAAGGTATAGCCGATTGTATTTATACAGGGCTTTCAACCGATACAGGCTGTTTTAGATATTCAAATGTCACCCCGTCAACTCATATTCTTGCAGCGAAAATGCTTGAATTAGATGCAGATTTTGATATTATTAACAGAGTGATGTTTGAAACAAAAACAAGAGCATATTTGAAGCTTGAAGAATTGGTTTTAAATTCAATCGAAATGTATTATGGCGGAAAATGTGCAGTAATAACAATAACTCAAGAAATGTTCAGGCAAAGTGGCTCAAATGAAAGTGAATGTGATGGAATTGCGTCACTTCCAAGAAAAATAGAGGGCGTTTTGGTTGGAATTTCAATCAGAGAGCGAACAGATGGAACTTTTAAAGTGTCGCTTCGCACCTATGAGCCAATTAACGCAGCACAGGTATGCGGAAAATTTGGTGGCGGCGGTCACGCAAGGGCGGCAGGCTGTGAATTTTCAGATGATTTTGAAGCTTCAAAGAAAAAGTTATTAGATACCATTAAAGAAGAACTGGAGTCTATATGACAGGGATAATTTGTCTTTATAAGCCAAAAGGTATTACTTCGTTTTCGGCAGTAAATAAATTAAGAAAAATAATCGGCGAAAAAAAAGCCGGTCATACAGGAACGCTTGATCCTATGGCGACAGGCGTTCTTCCTATTGTTTTTTCTCACGCAACTCGTTTTATTGAGCTTTTGCCAACTCACAAAAAAGAATACAAAGCTAAAATAATGCTAGGAATTACGACTGACACCCTTGATATAACAGGCGAAGTCATAAAAAAGCAAGAAGTTAATGTTACAAAAGAAGAAATACTAAAAGCTGTTAATAGCTTTATGGGTGAAATAGAACAAACTCCACCAATGTATTCAGCAATAAAAAAAGGTGGAATTCGTCTTTATGAACTTGCAAGAAAAGGCGAAGAAATTGAAAGAGAAAGTCGCAAAATAACTATTTTCTCTATTAAGGCATATGACTTTAGTGCGGAGGAATTCACCTTAGAGGTTGAATGCTCTGCTGGCACTTATATCAGAAGCCTTGCAGATGATATAGGGAAAATTCTCGGCTGTGGTGCAGTTCTTACAGAGCTTGAAAGAACGAGTGCAAACGGCTTTAAATTAGAAGATTGCTATACATTTGAGGAAATTTCAGCACTTTATGAAAGCGGAGAAATAATAAAAGCTTTCAAAAATGTTGATAATTGCCTTGACTGGTATGATAAAATAAATGTAACCGATAAACAAAGCGTGAGATTTAAAAATGGTGGCGGTCTGATGCTTTCGAGAATAGAAAACCCGAAAGAAGTAGGATATTACAGGGTTTATTCTCACAAAGATGAGTTTTTAGGAATAGGTGAAATTAAACAGGGCAGCGAAGAATTGTCGGTAAAGAGGGTGTTTGTTGGTGATGAAAACTGAAAAATCAATTGCACTCGGAACTTTTGACGGTTTCCACAAAGGGCATCTTGAGGTTATAAATGAGGCTAAAAACAGCAAATACAAGCCATTTGTATTGCTTTTTTCAGAGCATCCTCAAATGCAGATAATCGGAAAATCGCCTGATGAGATTTTAACAAAAACCATTAGAAAAAAACTTCTGCAAGAAATCAATGTTGACAGCATCATAATTGATTTTAACGAAATAAAAAATATGACGCCACAAAGCTTTTTTTGTGATATAATTATAGATAAGTTCAATGCAAAAGAACTTTCTTGCGGTGAAAATTATTCATTTGGCAAGGGTGGCAAAGGCGACGCCAAACTTTTAAAAGAACTATGCGATGAAAATGGCATTAAGCTAAATATTGCAAAAACAATAAAATATAATAACAAAACAATAAGCTCAACGCTTATAAGGCAAGCAATTCGTGACGGAAAAATCGAACAGGCAAACGAAATGCTTGGCAGATGTTTCTCGTATGATTTTGAGGTAAGATATGGCGACGAGCGTGGCAAAACCTTAGGATTTCCAACAATAAATCAATTTTTTGATGATGGATTTATTGAAATGAAACACGGAGTTTACGCTTCATTCGTTTTGATAAATGAAAAAAAATACCCCTCGGTTACAAATTTTGGAAAAAGACCGACAATCGGCACAAAAACAGTGCGTAGCGAAACTCATATTATTGGCTTTGAGGGTGACCTTTATGGGCAAAATATTGAAGTTTCAATTCTTTCATACATTCGCCCTGAAAAAGAATTTAATGATTTTAAAGAGCTTTCAAATGCAATAAAAAATGATGCGCAAACTGCAATGAGAATATTTAAAAATTCAATATAAAATTTTATTTTTGGAGATGTTGCAATATGAAAATTCGCTTTTTGGGTGCAGCACATGAGGTTACAGGTAGCTGTACGCTTTTAACGGTGAACGGAAAAAACATTTTAATTGATTGCGGTATGGAGCAAGGCCCTGATACCTATGAAAACACAGAGCTTCCAATAGTGCCTGGCGATATTGACTGTCTTTTTTTAACTCATGCCCATATTGACCATTCAGGCAGAATTCCACTATTGACATCAAAAGGCTTCAGCGGTGCAATTTATGCAACCGAAGCCACAACAAAGCTTTGTTCAATTATGTTAAAGGATTCGGCTCACATTCAAGAATTTGAAGCACAGTGGAGAAACAGAAAGGCAAAAAGAGCAGGCAAGCCTGAATTTGTTCCACTTTATACGGTTATGGACGCAGAAGCGGCAATGACTCAGTTTTCACCATGTGAATATGATGAGCAATATAGAGTGTTTGATGATGTTAAAATCAGATTTACAGATGCAGGTCATCTTTTAGGTTCATCAAGCATTGAAATCACAGTAACTGAAGATGGTGAAGATACAAAAATTGTATTTTCAGGGGATATTGGAAATTCAAGCCAACCTATAATCAAAGATCCAAAATATCTCACACAGGCTGACTATGTTATTATGGAAAGCACCTATGGCGATAGAAGCCACGGTGAGAGAATTGACTATATTTCACAGCTTGTTCCAATTCTTCAAAGAACCTTTGACAGAGGCGGAAATGTTGTTATTCCATCATTTGCAGTTGGCAGAACTCAAGAGCTATTATATTTCCTTAGAAAAATAAAGACTGATGGTCTTATAAAATATCACGATTTCCCAGTTTATGTTGACAGCCCTCTTGCAGTCGAGGCAACTAATATTTTCAACCAAAGTATGGCTGATTTTGATGATGATGCAAAGGCACTTATCGAAAGTGGAATTAATCCTATTTCGTTTGAGGGACTTCGTGTTTCAGTCACCAGCGACGATTCAAGAATGATAAATGAAGATATGGAGCCAAAAGTAATTATTTCAGCCAGTGGAATGTGCGAGGCAGGTAGAATAAGGCACCATTTAAAACACAATCTATGGCGAGAAGAAAGCACAATTCTATTTGTTGGCTACCAAGCAGCAGGAACTCTCGGCAGAATAATAACAGAGGGTGCAACACAGGTAAAGCTCTTTGATGAAAAAATTCAAATTAATGCCGAAATCTGCCACCTTACAGGAATAAGCGGTCACGCTGATGATAACGGCTTAATAAAATGGATAAAAAGCTTTGAAACTCCGATTAAGCAAGTGTTTGTTAATCACGGTGAAGATGAAGTTTGTGAAATATTTGCAAAAAGGCTTCGTGACGAATTAAACCTCACCGCAGCTGCACCATATAACGGAGCGGAATATGATTTAACTCAAAATGTACTTACCCTTGAAGGGAATATGAAAAAAATCGAAAAGCCTGTTTATAAAGATGGCGATATGTATAGGCGTAAAAACCCTGCGTTTGACCGTTTGCAAGCGGCAAGCAAGCGACTTTCATCTGTTATTACCCACAATGAGGGCGGAGCAAATAAAGACCTTGCAAAGCTTGCTGACCAAATTATTGCACTTTGTGATAAGTGGGATAGATAGAGAGATAATGGCAGATTCTGTATTATATTGTCAATTTCAACACAATATAAATTTAATTTACGAAAAATATATTAAAGTACAACAAAACGCTTGACAAAATTTTAAGGATGATGTATAAATAATATTAAGGACAATTATTAAGGAGATGATTCCAATGGGCAATATCATTTTATAAATTCTCACAATGGAATAAATGCATTCACAGCTAAGGTTCATACTACAGGGGCGGGTCGATAATTAAGGAGGAAAAAGATGAAAAAGAAGACAATTATAATCCTTGCGGTTAGCTTTTTTGTACTTGTGATAGCTGCAGGCTCCCTTACATATGTCGCTTATAATCCAAAACTTGAGGTTATAGTTACTCCTATAAAAA
>JAVVWP010000036.1:0-14105 GCA_036652055.1 Oscillospiraceae bacterium
CCTACAATAACATTTTCTGGGTTTTGCGACAGGCTGTTAATGCTCACAATAGATGGCGAAGAAATCCCAAAAGGTGAAGACGGTAGCTTCTCTTATAATGTGAATTTAAGCATCGGAGAAAATAAAGTACATATCACCGATACGGTTACAACATTAGAATATACCATATTTTATAAGCCAAGTATGATAAAATCAGTTTCGCCGAGTGGAACATTAAAAGCAAAAGGCGAAAGTCAAGTAGTAATAAAAGTCCTTGCAATAAAAGATGCCAATTTGACTGCACAAATAGGAAAAACTAAAGTGGATTTAGCACAAGACAAAAAAGGCAAATCCGAAAAAATTGGCGAAGCCGAATATGTTACATATTTAGGTGAGTTTATAGTGCCAAAAGCAACTTATTCAAAGCAGGATTTAGGCAAAATAAAAATTACAGGTATAAAGGGCGAAGAAAATGAGGTAGCATATGGCGCAAAGATAATAATAGAGGCTTTAAAATTAGAAAATGTAATAATTCCGACAGACAAAAAAGATGTTAGCGAGCCTCAAATATCGGGAAATGGAACTGTCAGCCTTTTATCACCTTTTGATGACCATGGTCTTGGCAAGGCTAATATTTGTACTGTTTCAAAAAAATATGCTGAAACTTGGCCATCAACTATTGATGATGATAACTCTGATCCAAGGCATACGCCTCTGCTTGCTGAAACTGTTGATTATATTGTTGGTTCATCAATGCATGATAATATGGAGTTTTTATCATTAAAATCAGGCAAAAAAATGAAAGCTGATGAGCAGTCAACAAAAATAGGCTACATAATGCCACCAAACGGAGTGTCAATCTATAAATCTTATACCGAAAAAAACACGAATATAATTTTTACAACCAATTGGAAAGTTCCGTTTAATTTAGAAATGAAAAATCAAGATTACTATAAAGGCTATGCAGGAATGGTTTTCAACTGCGTTAAAAGCACTACGCAATATATAGACTTGACATTTAGTTATACCGTTGTTGCAAAAGGCGAAGTTGATTTTTCGGGCAGTAATGTTCTAAAAAGTGCCGAGTGGATTGATGACGGTGACAATTCAACCTCAACTCTTAGAATATATCTTAAAGATACGGGCAAATTTTATGGCTACAAAGCCTATTATTCAAGCGACAATAGATTGGTAATATCAATTAAAAATAAACCGGCAGCTCACACGGGAGCAACTGTTATGATTTTAGCAGGGCATGGCGGAAAAGACTGCGGAGCGATTGCAGCAAACGGAGTTTACGAATCAAACTTAAATCTACTTATATCGCAAAAAGTCAGAACATATTTAGAGGCGCAAGGCGTTAATGTTAAAATGATGCGAACTGATGATAGATATGTAAACCTTGACGATTATATTATGACGGTTAGAAATTCAAAGGCAGATGCTTTTATTAGTATTCATAGCAATTCGTCAACAGCAAAATCAAGAAGTGGCGTTGAAACATATTATTATCGCAATTATTCAAAACCATTTGCAGATAAGGTTCAAAGTCGAATGATTAGTGCGTGGCAAGAAATATATAAGGGCAATGATGCAATGCAAAGCAAAGTTGATGGTGCAACAAGATATTATCCATTCAGAGCAATAAGAGTTGAAGAATGTCCTGCAATGCTCGTTGAGTGTGGATATTTATCAAATAATACAGAATGTGAAATGCTTTGTACCCCTGCAAATCAAGATAAAATTGCAACAGCAATAGGAATGGGAATTGTTGACTATTTAGATAGTTAAGCTAATGCAAAAGGAAGTGCATTTAATGAAAATTAAAAAGATAATAACGGTTTTAATGACAGCAATAATTGTTTTAACTGCACTTGCTGTGACAGCATTTGCTGAAACACAAACAGGTGTTGTCTATGGTGCGGCTCCAGATTTGCTTAGAGTCAGAGCGTCAGCGGGAACAAAAGAACCTCAGCTAATTTATAATGGAAAAGCTGTTTTGATTGCAGATGGAACAAAGGTAACAATTCTAAGAGAGGTTGACAGTATAACTCAGCCAACCTCGTATCCAAGATGGTATGAAATTTCTTTTGATTATCAGGGAGCTACGCTAACGGGTTTTGTCGCAAAAAGCTATATTAAATTAGATCAGATTGGTCCTTTGCCACCGCCTATTGAACAAACTATTCCTGAAATCTACAAACCATTTTTAAGTCAAGTTCAATTGGTACGCCCTAATTGGAAATTTGAATTTTACGATACAGGTCTTGACTGGAATGCAGTTTTAGACGGGCAAGAGAAACTCGGAAAAAGTCTTATCGCATCATATCGACCAATATATTACCGTTCAAAAGCACCAGGGGCGTATGATCCCGATACAAACACTTGGATATCTTTTGACGCAGGCGGATGGTATCAAGCAAACAGGCAAACGATAGGCCATTATGTCGATCCACGAAATTTTATGGACGAGCAGTTGCTTTTCCAATTTGAACTTTTATCATATGACCAAAACACCCATACTCTTGACGGTGTTCAAAAAATGCTCACTGGTTCGTTTATGGAAAATGGAACAATCTATGATGGCAATAGCTATATTACATATGCACAGGCATTTATGGAAGCTGCAAAAATAACAGGAGTCAGCCCATATCATTTGGCAGGCAGGGTAATTCAAGAGGTCGGCTGGAAAGGTAGCAACTCAGTAAGCGGAACTCACAATACATATCCTGGCATTTACAATTTTTACAATATTAATGCAAATTCAGGTGCAGATCCAATTTCAAATGCACTTGCATGGGCGTCAAGCACAAACTCAAATCCGTCAAAGAACTATATGCGTCCGTGGAATTCGCAATACAAGTCAATCGTTGGCGGTGCATTGTGGATTGGCGAAAAATATATTAATGTTGGGCAAAATACACTGTATTTTCAAAAGTTTGATGTAATTCCGGCAGGCGGATTGTACAATCACCAATATATGCAAAACATTGAAGCACCAAGCGGTGAAGCAGGCGGAATTTACAGAAATTATGTTGACCTTTCTGCACTTTCAACTCCTTTTATATTCAGAATTCCACTTTACAATAATATGCCAAGCGAAGCGGTTTCACTTCCGGGCAGTGTAATGAAGGGCGATGTTGATTGTGACGGTGAAATTACAATTGCTGATGCAATGAAGCTGTTTCAATATGTTGCAGGCAAAAATGTTTCAATAAGTGCAAACGGTATGGACGCAGGAGATATAGACAAAAACGGAATAATTGAAATTGTCGACGCAATGAAGCTGTTTCAATTTGTTGCAGGAAAAATTTCTAATTTGTGATTAAAAAAAGGCAGGCATAAGTTCATCTTATGTCTGCTTTATCATTGACTTTAGCGGCTATATATTATATAATTTTACAATATGTAAAACTGGTATTAGAAGGAGCAAATTATGTGCGGTTTTGTTGGATTTTATGACGAAAATGTTGATAATAGAGAAGAAACAATAAAAAAAATGAATGATAGAATTATTCACAGAGGCCCAGACAGTGATGGCTTTTGGAGTGATGATAAAGTAAACCTTGCTTTTCGTCGATTAAGCATTATCGATTTAGAGGGTGGCAGTCAGCCGATTATAAATGAAGATGGCTCAAAAATCATTACTTTTAATGGCGAAATTTATAACTATCAAGAAATAAGAAAAGAACTTTTAAATAAAGGTCACATTTTCAAAACAAATTCTGATACAGAGGTTGTTCTGCACGGGTTTGAAGAGTATGGTGAAGAAATTCTCAATAAGCTTCGTGGAATGTTTGCCTTTGTAATCTATGATAAAAACAAAGAGGAAATTTTTGGCGCTCGTGATTTTTTTGGAATAAAACCGTTTTATTATAGTGCTTTTAATTCATCATTCCTGTTTGGCTCTGAAATAAAAAGCTTTTTGGATTTTCCAAAATTTAAAAAACAAGTAAATAAAGATGCACTCAAAATGTATCTTATTTTTCAATATTCAGTGCTTGATGAAACCTTTTTTAAAAATGTGTTTAAACTTAAAGCAGGGCATTTTTTAAGATACAATAAAAAAGATGGATTGACAGTTAAACAGTATTTTGACAATTCATTCAAAACCTCTAAAAAGTCATTTGAAGAAGTTAAAAACGACATCAAAAAAGAGGTTGAGGAGTCAGTAAAATATCACGAAATTGCAGATGTTGAGGTTGGTGGATTTTTATCTTCAGGCGTTGACAGTAGCTATATCGTTTCAGTTGCAAAGCCTCAAAAAACCTTTTCCGTTGGATTTGGGCTTGATGGATTTGACGAAACAGTTTATGCACACGACCTTTCTGAAATGATAGGTATCGGTAATAAAAAGAAAACGATTTCAGCCGACGAATTCTTTTCGGTTTTAAATAAAGTTCAATATCATTCTGATGAGCCTCACGCTAACCTATCCGCTGTGCCATTATATTTCCTTTCGGATATGGCGGCAGAGGATTTAAAGGTTGTGCTTTCAGGTGAGGGTGCAGATGAATTTTTCGGCGGATATATCACCTACCTTGATTCTGATTTCACAAAAGCATACAAAAAGTTACCTGTTTCATTAAGGCACAGCCTTAAAAAAGTCGGCGAAAAGCACCCAAATGTTCCGGGCTTTAAATTCCTTGTTAGAAATGGAAATAATGTTGAAGATGAATATATAGGTCAAGCTAAAATAATGTCAAACGAAGAGGCAAACAATATTCTTTCTAAACCTTATAAAAACGATATGAGGTATCAAGACATAACAAAGCCATATTTTGATAAGGTTAAAGACGAAGATGATATGACGAAAAAAATGTATCTTGATATGAATTTGTGGCTACCTAATGACATTCTTTTAAAAGCAGATAAAATGACAATGGCTCATTCGTTAGAGCTAAGAGTTCCTTATCTTGACAGAGTTTTGTGGTCGCTTGCAAAATCAATACCAGTTAAATACAGAACCGAAGGAAAGCTCACAAAGTTTGTATTTAGAAAATGTGCCGAGGAGGTACTGCCAGAGGAATGGTCAAAACGAGAAAAAATCGGTTTTCCAGTGCCATTTGTTCGCTGGATAAAAGAAGAACAATATTACAATATTGTTAAAGAAACCTTTCAAAAAGACTTTGTTTCTGATTTCTTTGAAAAAGATAAAATCCTAAAGCTTTTAGAAGACCATTACGAGGGCAAAGGCAATTTTGGCCGTAAAATTTATACAATATTTGCATTTTTAATTTGGTATGAGGAGTTCTTTGTTAATGAGAAATGATTTTGAAGTAGTAATCTTAGGTAACGATATAAATGTTTATAGTGTAGCTCGTGCTTTCTATGAGGAATATGGAATTATTTCAAATGCGTTCGGTCAGTCAATCGGCGGAGCGAATATGAACAGCAAAATAGTGAATTATAAAAAGGTAATGGGAATTGACAAAAAAGATGTTTTTCTTCCCGAAGTTACAGCGTTTTGTAATGAGCATAAAGACAAAAAAGTTTTAATATTAGGCTGTGGCGATAATTACATTGAAGTTATAGCAGAGTGTCGTGATGAATATCCAAACAATGCAATAATTCATTGCCCGACGCTTGAACAAATCAAAAAGCTTATTAGAAAAGAAGATTTCTATGTGCTTTGTGATGAATATGGAATTGATTATCCGTCAACTAAAATCATAACAAAAGATGATGGAACTGATTTCAGCCTTAATTTTGGACCTCCATATATTGTAAAACCATCAAACAGTGTAATGTATTGGGAATATCATTTTGAAGGGCAAAACAAGGTGTTTACGCTCAAAACCCGTGAAGAGCTTGACAAAACAGTCAAAGCGATTTTCAATTCTGGATACAAAGACAAGCTAATTATTCAAGATTTCATTCCAGGTGATGACACTAATATGCGTGTGCTTACAAGCTATTCAGACAAAAACGCTAAGGTTAAAATGATGTGCCTCGGTCATGTTTTGTTAGAGGAGCATACTCCAAAAGGAATTGGCAATCACGCAGTTATAATAACCGAAAAAAATGAAGAATTAATGCAAAAATACAAAAAATTCCTTGAAGATTTACAATTTGTCGGCTTTTCAAATTTTGATATAAAATATGATAAGCGTGATAATAAATTCAAGGCGTTTGAAATAAATGTCCGTCAGGGTAGAAGCAATTTTTATGTCACTTCAAGTGGCGAAAACATTGCAAAATATCTTGTAGAAGATAGAATAATGAATATTGAAAAGCCGTGTAAATTCTGTGATAATGAACATCTGTGGCTTGTAATTCCAAAAAGGCTTGCATTCAAGTTTGCGCCTGATTACAGCGATAAATTAAAAGATTTAATAAAAAATAAAAAAATGACAAATCCACTTTGGTATAAAGAGGACTTAGGGCTTGTCAGATTTTTAAGGCTTGTCAAGTTAGAAATCAATTATTTTAAAAAATATAAAGGTTATGGTGGTAACGAATGAAAAAAATGTTAGGTGTTCTTGGTGGGCTTGGTAGCGAAGCGTCAGCCGTTTTCTATAAAAAAATAGTTGATAACACTCTTGCTCTTAATGATCAGGACCATTTAAACATTTTAATTTATAATCACGCTGATATTCCTGATAGAACCGAATATATCACTTCAGGCAGAGATATAGAGCTTTTTGAAATATTAAACCAAGACCTTAAAAAGCTTTCAGATTTTGGCTGTGAGGTGCTATGTATAGCTTGCAACACTTCTCACTATTTCATTAAGGATTTACAAAAAAACTCTAAATCAGAAATTGTTGATATGATTTTTGAAGCAGTCAAAGCAGTTAAAGAAAAAAGTCCAAATGTCAAAAAAATCGGAATAATGGGAACAACAGGAACGGTCAAATATGAAATATACAAAAATGCTTGTGAACATTTCAATATAGAGCCAATTTATCCTGATGATGAGTTCCAGCAAACAACGATGGATATAATATATAAACAAATTAAAAGCGGAAAAAAGGGCAGCTTAGAAGATTTTATGAAAGTTTCATATAACCTTAAAGAAAAAGGTGCTGAAAAAATCATTCTTTCTTGTACCGAGCTTTCAGTTTTTGCACAGGAAAATAATCTCTCTGATTATTATACAGATGCACTTGATGTTCTCACAAAAAAGGTAATTACATTATGCGGGGGGAAATTAGTATGAAATATAAAGAGGCGTATGATTGCCTTAATCAAAATGGCTTATTAATTGAAACTTCAAAAGGCACACCAGATATAGATTTTATTTCATATAATTCAAAAGAAATAAAAGAAAACACGCTCTTTTTTTGCAAGGGAGCTGCATTTTCTCCTAAATATTTAGAAGATGCAATAAAAATGGGTGCAGTGCTATATGTATCAGAAAAAAAATACGATGTTAATTGTGATTACATTATTGTTTCAGATATTAGAAAAGCAATGGCATATCTTTCAAATGCTTTTTATGAGTATTCATACAAAAAGCTCAATTTAACTGGAATTACAGGCACAAAAGGAAAAAGCACAACAGCATATTATATTAAATATATTTTGGACGAGTTCCTAAAGGCTCAAAACAAGCCAAAAAGCGGAATAATTTCATCAATAGATACCTATGACGGAACAGAATTAAAAGAGAGCATTTTAACAACTCCTGAGGCTGTAAATCTTCATAAACATTTTTACAATGCAGTTAATAATAACATTGAATTTATGACTATGGAGGTTTCTTCACAAGCATTAAAATATGACCGTGTTTTAGGTGTTAATTATAATATCGGTTGCTTTTTAAACTTTGGTGAGGACCATATAAGTCCAATCGAGCATATCGATATTGATGATTATTTCAATTCTAAAATGATACTTTTTTCACAATGCGATAAAAGCGTAATTTCGCTTGATGATGAATACTCCAAAAAGGTGCTAAAGGCGGCAGAAAATACAGAAATAATAACTTTTAGCCGAGAAAATGAAACGGCAGATTTTTACGGATATGATATAAGAAAAGAAAATAATGATATAGCATTTAAAGTCCGTTCTAAAACATTCGATAAAACCTTTAGAATTACAATGCCTGGAATTTTCAATGTTTATAATGCACTTTGTGCGATTGCAGTTACAAGCACCTATGGAGTTCCTTCAGAGATAATCTATAAAGGTCTAATAAAAGCGAGAACTTCAGGGCGAATGGAAAACTATTCAAACGAAACAGGAAAAATTATAGCAATTGTTGATTATGCACACAATAAACTTAGCTTTCAAACATTATACAATTCGGTGCTAAATGAATATAAGGGAAGAAAAATAATAACTGTTTTTGGTTGCCCTGGCAAAAAAGCTATCAATAGGCGTGAGGATTTAGGGCTTTTAGCAGGTGAATATTCAGATAAGGTTATTATTACTGAGGAGGATTTTGGCGAAGAAGATGTTATGAAGATTTCTAATGAAATCAAGCATTTTGTTGATACTAAAAATTGCCCGAATGAAATTATAACTGACCGTGGCGAGGCAATCAAAAAAGCCATTATGGATTGTGATGAAAACAGCCTTATATTAATTACAGGAAAAGGCAACGAAACGAGGCTAAAAAGGGGCAGAGAATATTGCCCGTGCCTTACTGATGTTGACTATGTAAAAAAATATTTAAAAGAATATGATGTTAAGAATAAACTTGATAATACCGAAAAAATCAAAGATGTTTATGCACTTTTGCCGTTGCTTTCACAAAACAAAGGTAAAACATTTGTAATAAAATATGGCGGTTCATCACTCGGCGATGAAGAAGTAATAAAATACATTTTAGATGATATTAAGCTTTTTTCATCTGTTGGAATAAATGTTGTTGTTGTTCACGGTGGTGGAAATTCAGTTTCAGAAATGTCAAAAAAACTTGGAATAGAGCCAAAATTCTACGATGGATATAGAATTACTGATGACGAAACAGTTAAAGTTGCAGAAATGGTGCTTTCAGGTGAAATTAATAAATCTCTTGTTTCAATGCTTAATTCCAAAAAAGATGTAGCTGTTGGAATATCAGGCAAGGATGCAGGGCTTATAAAGGCAAAAATTAAAAGCCCAAAATTAGGGCTTGTAGGTGAGGTTATATCCGCCGATCCTAAAATTTTAAAAACCCTTCTTGCAAGTGATTTTATCCCTGTTGTTTCGCCGATTTCTTCAGACGGTGAGGGGCAAACTCTCAATATCAACGCTGACGATGTTGCCTGTGCGGTTGCCGAATCTTTAAAAGCCGACAAGCTTGTCTTTATGACAGATACTGATGGAATTTATTTTGACAATGAAAATGAAAATACAATTATTCATTATCTTAATTCAGAAAGAGCAAACGATATAATCGAAAATGGGCTTGTTGAGGGCGGAATGGCTGTAAAGCTTAAAAACTGCTTGAATGCTATTGAATGTGGCGTAGGTCAGGTATCAATAATAGATGGCAGGCGTGAGCATACTTTGTTGTTAGAGAGCATCTCAGAGCGTAATTACGGAACGGTTATAACAAATAAATAATTATTAACAAAAACGAAAGGTAGCAATAAAGTCATAAAGCTAATTTTTTGTAGCTTATTGATTATTGCGAGGCGATTAATATGAAATTAGGCATTGTGGGGTTACCGAATGTCGGTAAAAGTACACTTTTTAACGCAATAACAAATGCAGGTGCAGGTGCAGCAAACTATGCTTTTTGCACAATAGAACCAAATGTGGGAGTTGTCGCAGTTCCTGATTATCGAATTGACAAATTAGCCGAAATGTACAGCCCATTAAAAATCACACCAGCAATGATTGAATTTGTTGACATTGCAGGTCTTGTTAAAGGTGCATCAAAAGGGGAGGGGCTTGGCAACAAATTCCTTTCACACATTCGTGAAGTTGATGCAATAATTCATGTTGTTCGATGCTTTGATAATGATGATATTATCCATGTTGATGGTAGCGTTGATCCTCAAAGAGATATTGAAACTATCAATCTTGAGCTTATTTTGTCAGATTTTGAAATATTAGAAAGACGAATTGACAGAAGCACAAAAGCGATGAAGGGCGATAAGTCACTTGCAAAAGAAGTTGAATTTTTAACCCGTTTAAAAGGTGAGCTTGAAAATGGAGTTAATGCAAGAGCAGTAGAAATGGACGATGATGAAAAAGAAATATTAAGCACAGTTGCACTTCTTTCATCAAAACCTGTTATCTATGCTTGTAATATGAGCGAAGATGATTTTGCCAACAATATTGAAAACAACGAAAGATATAAAAAAGTATGTGAAATTGCAAAGGCAGAGGGAGCAGAAGTCCTACCGATTTGTGCAGAGCTTGAAGCTGAAATTTCTTCACTTCCACGAGATGAAAAAGAATTATTCCTTTCAGATTTAGGAATAGAAAAAGGTGGGCTTGATTTACTAATTCAGCGTTCTTATGACCTTTTAGGGCTTATATCTTATCTTACAGCAGGCGAGCCTGAAGTCAGAGCGTGGACGATTACTAAAGGCACAAAAGCACCGCAGGCGGCAGGCAAAATACATACAGATTTTGAGCGTGGATTTATTAGAGCCGAGGTTATAGCGTTTGACGATTTAATGCAGTATGGCACAATGCAAATCGCAAAGGAAAAAGGCAAAATCCGTTCAGAGGGAAAAGATTATATAATGCAGGACGGAGATATTGTCCTTTTCAGATTTAATGTTTGATGTTTGGAGAGATATATGAAAATTACGGTAATCGGCTGTGGCAGATGGGGTTCTTGCATTGCGTGGTATCTTGATAAAATAGGGCATAATGTCACGCTTTATGGAAGAAAAACCTCAAAGAATATGCAAGAATTTTTAAGCACAAGGTCAAACGGAGTAATAAAACTTTCTGACACAACAAAACTTAAAACTTCCCTTTCTGATATAGAAAATGCCGATGCAATTGTAATTTCTATTAATTCTCAAGGGCTTAATTCATTGATGCAGGAGCTTAAGGCGTATAATCTTAAAAACAAGATTTTTATTCTTTGTATGAAGGGCATCGATATTGAAACAAAAAAAAGACTTTCAGAAATAGTAGAGCAAAATACAGATGCTTCAAACAAGGTTGCTGTATGGCTCGGGCCTGGTCATGTTCAGGAGTTTTATTCAGGAATTCCTAATTGTATGGTTATCGACAGTAACGACGAAAAGACCAAAGAAATTTTAGTCAGTGGATTTTCAAGCGATTTAATTCGATTTTATTATGGCGAAGATTTAATAGGGAATGAAATCGGAGCGGCTGCAAAAAATGTTATCGGAATTGCCGCAGGAATGCTTGATGGATATAAGCTATCAACATTAAAAGGCACATTAATGTCAAGAGGAACAAGAGAGATTGCAAGGCTTATAAAGGCAATGGGTGGCAATGAGCTTTCAGCGTATGGGCTTTGCCATTTAGGCGATTATGAAGCAACAGTATTTTCAAAATACAGCCATAACAGAAAATTTGGAGAGTGCGTAATAACAGGCGAAAAATATGAAAGCCTTGCCGAAGGGTATTATACCGCAAAAGCATTAAAGGCATTAGGCAAAAAATACAATGTCGATTTGCCAATTTGCAATGCAGTCTATGCTGTACTTTATGAAAATGCAACTCCTAAAAAAACATTAGATGAATTATTCGCACGAAGCTTAAAAAACGAATTTTATAAATAGAAAAATAATTTTGTAATAGAAAAACAATTTTGTAATAGAAAAAGAAATTGCAGTTTTCATATATGTGCCCGTGGCGAAGTTGGATATCGCGCGTGACTCCGACTCACGAGATCGCTGGTTCAAATCCAGTCGGGCATACCAAAAAGAAAAAGTCACATGTAGTGTGGCTTTTTCTTTATGATGTTTTGCATTATTCAATATTCATCATTCATTCTTCATTCGTCTTTGTGACTTTTTCAAATGAAAAATGAAATCGCTAATGCTGATGAATAATGAAAAATTTATTTTAGACTTTAAAAGAGCGATATATTAACAAGGACTCATTTTAAAAAACAACTAATCCGTTCAAGCATTAGCCTGTTTATTGGTATCATTTCCGTCAACTGTTTACAAAAATCCCGAATGTGTAAGCGTTCGGGATTTCACTTATTCACTATTAACTATTACTAACAATCATTTTAAATTTTTAGACTTACAAACTTCTATAATTTGTGAAAAACATGGGATAGGTTGTATAGTCTTTTGGCATGGTATCACAAAGCACACAAAATCATAACCTCACTAAAATATTGACGTTGACGTAAATTTATGCTATATTTATATAAAATGAACTTTAATGGAGGATTGGGATGTTAATTTCAGAGTTTTATGATTGGTTAATTTTAGAAAAAAATATGTCTGTTCGCTCAGCTAAAGATGTTATTTCTCGATATAAGCGTGTAGAACGGATTATTGGCACACACCATAAGGATATCATTTCTGTATATCTTCTAACCGAAAGTGCAAAATATGCCGAACTTTCCATGTTTATTAAATCTCAGTTAAAGCGAGCTGCAACTTTATATTCAGAATTTTTAGAAAAGTCACAATCTGAAGAAAGTGAAAAAGCAACTATGAAAAGATATAATGTGATTGATTTATTTTGCGGTGTTGGGGGCTTAAGCTATGGGTTTTCTAACAATGAAAACTTTAATATTATAGCTGCCAATGAAATAGAAAAAGACATTGCGACTGCATATTCACTTAATCATAAAAATGTGAAAATGTTTAATTGCAATATAACCAATTTCTCCGAAAATCAAATCGCCGAAATAACAGAAAACAATAAAATAGATATTATAGTGGGGGGACCGCCTTGTCAGTCATATTCCACTTTAGGAAAAAGGAAATTAGATGAGCGTGCAAACCTTTTTTTAGAATACAAACGAATACTATCTATTGTAAAACCCAAAGCATTTGTATTTGAAAATGTTGTTGGGATGTTAAGTATGGATAGTGGTAAGTTGTTTAAGAAAATATGCTCGGAATTTGAAAATCTTGGTTATATTATAAAACATCAAATTTTAAACGCTGTTAATTTTGGGACTCCCCAATATAGAGAACGAGTTATCTTAGTTGGAGTATTAGGAAATAATAACTATACATATCCTTCTGAAACACATGGCGATGGAAAATTGCCTTTTGTAACTTTATCGGATGCGTTTGCAGATTTGCCTTCTTTAATAAGCGGAGAACAAAGCTCACAATACCTTAGTAGTTCTAATAATGAATTTCTGAATTTTGTACGCAAAGGAAACATCTTAACAGAACATAAGGCTCCCAAAAATGGAGAACATCTGATTAAAATAATGCAAACCCTTAAGGACGGTCAGTGCAAGGGTGATTTGCCTGAAGATATCCGTCCTAAAAGTGGATATGGAAACACATATGCAAAGCTTTGGTGGGATAGACCATCTACAACCATCACAAGAAATTTTGCCTGCCCTTCCTCGTCAAGATGTGTACACCCAAGAGATTCAAGAGCTTTGACAATTAGAGAAGGCGCAAGACTGCAAAGCTTTCCGGATGATTATAAATTCTATGGTTCTGATGGAATGAAGCGCCTCGAAATTGGTAATGCTGTTCCCCCATTACTATCTATTCAAATTGCAAATCAAATGCTCAAAATGTTAAAAGAGGAAGATACATAAAGTTTTTTTAAATGTTGGGGTGAGATAATATTTAAAAAACGAATATTATAAATAGAATCAAAGGCAAAGTTGATTTTGATTCTATTTTTTTAAGAGAACCGGCGAATAAATATAAAATTCCGTAGGTCTATTTCATGTGTCATACTTTAATTACTACAACATCTTCTTTATTTTATAAAAATTATGGTGGAATTGTAGCTGTCCCTGATGCCATTGAACAAATCCAAAAGGAAGTTGAATTGTTGTTCCTCCATTTTTAAAACCATAATAAGTTTCATCACATGCGTTTCTCTGTGCTGCTATGCAAATATCTTCAATTGAAAATAACTCATCAACATCGCTTTCATCTAATAAATTAATATACCAAATAATATCCGACCATTCTTTTATATCATTCACGGCACCCATAGAGAAACAAAGTTTGGTTACTTCGTAAATATTATCCTGAAACCACGATGACAAAGCATAATACAAATTTTCATCATATGTTTTTAATGTAGTAGCG
>JAVVWP010000037.1:0-13640 GCA_036652055.1 Oscillospiraceae bacterium
AGTGAAGAATTACAGGATATGTGGGTAAAATACCAGAAAAAATTTGTGTATGCACAGGATATTGCTTATGGGCAAATTATTAAAGTGCTGGAGCAGCTGATGCAGAGTTGAATAGAAACGGTGATGACCGCAGAGCCTGTTATGGGAAATGCTAACTTGTGGAGATATATCGTGGACATATTCCCGCAAACAGACAAAAAGCAGTGAATATATTCCCACGGACGAGGGGTGTCGAAAATGTCAATTTGACATTCATTCACTCAGCTCGTTCCATGTGGAGTGTGTTGTGTTGATGTCAAAAACTGAAAAGCAGAAATAAAAATGCACCCTCTGTCTAATTTAAGGCAGAGGGTGCTTAAAAATTCAAATACTAAAAGACTTTTTAAAATATCAACATGAAATTCAAATACTAAAAGACTTTTAAAATATCAACAGATTATTTTTTATAACCTTTTTCTTTAAGAAGCTTTTCTATTCTGTCTGCTGGATTTAAAAGCTTGCTGACAGACATATCGTGGTTTAGCGTGTCAATAATATATGAAACATATTTTGCCATATCAACTTCGCAGTACCAATCTCTCTCATTAAGCTCAGGGGCTCTGTAAACAAGGTTTGTAGTAAAGACCTTATCAAACAAGCCTTCTTTATATGCCTTGTCAAACGAAGAAAGTCCCTCACAGAAAAGACCGAATGCTGAAAAAATGAAAATGCGGTTAGCACCAAGCTCTTTAAGTTTTGTTGCAACTTCAAGCATTGATTCGCCAGAAGAAATCATATCGTCAACAATCATTACATCTTTGCCCTCAACATTTGAGCCTAAAAACTCGTGTTGGAGAATTGGATTTCTGCCATTAACTATTCTTGAATAATCACGACGCTTATAGAACATTCCGAGTTCAATGCCGAGAACGGTTGAATAATAAATACATCTTGACATTCCGCCTTCGTCAGGTGAAATAACCATAAGATGGTCATTATCAATTTTAAGGTCAGGAACATTATTGATTAAGCATTTTATCATTTGATATACAGGCTGAACATTTTCAAAGCCTTTAAGAGGAATAGCATTTTGAACACGAGGGTCATGTGCATCAAAGGTTATGATATTATCAACGCCCATTGTATTGCAAAGCTCTTGAAGTGCAATTGCACAGTCGAGCGACTCTCTTGAAGAACGCTTATGTTGCCTGCCCTCATAAAGCATTGGCATTATAACAGTAATGCGGTGAGCTTTTCCGCCAATTGCAGAAATTGCTCTTTTAAGATTGGCATAATGCTCATCAGGGCTCATAGGAACGGGTTGACCATACATATTATAAGAAAGACCATAGTTGAACATATCACATACAATAAATATGTCATAACCACGAACTGACTCTGCGATTGTTCCTTTTCCCTCACCTGTTCCAAATCGTGGGAATGAAGTTTGAATAAGATAGCTTTCACGCTCGTACCCTGCAAAAGCAATGCTGTTTTTGTGTTCGCTTTGCTTTTGAGCTCTCCATTTAACAAGATACCTGTCAATTTTCTCTGCTAACTCCTCACAACCGGGAAGTGCAACGATACCAAGTGCTCCGTATGGCACTGTTGTAAAGTCTTGCTCATAATCTGGCATAAGATTTTCCTCCGTGCTATCTATATTTTTTTTATATTCTCAAACTCGAGAAATATCATCCTCTAATATTCTACTATATTCTACATCTTTTTCAAGGGTTTAGAGGAAGAAAAAATAAATTTAGTTAAAAGAGTGTTCAATCGTAATGACACAGAAATATCTTTCGTCTATTTTGCTCAATTTTTCGCATATTAATTTGTTCAATTCGTAGTCACGCAGAGAATATCCCCTTGGAGTTACCAAATCAAAAATTAAATTTGTATGAGTTGGACCTTCAACTACTCTAAAATCGTGCAAAGATAAAACTTCATCAATCTCATTAATCGTGTTTGCGACGAGAATTTTTAAAAATTTTATTCTGTCATCATCTACAATAACGGGATCAAGATGAATTGAAATAAGCATTCCGTACTCTTTTTTTATCGCATGCTCAATATTATCAATTATATCGTGGCTTTCAAGAATATCAACATTAGCTGGGACTTCTGCGTGAGCTGAGGCAAAATTCCTGCCTGGGCCATAATCGTGAATTATTAGGTCGTGAACGCCAATAACGCCATCATAAGACATTATTTTTTGCTCAATTTCTTCAACAAACTCCTTGTCAGGGGCTTTTCCTAAAATCGGGGCAATGGTATCTTTTAATATGCCATAGCCCGAATAAAATATAAATCCTGCCACAATTAAACCAAAATATCCATCGACAGGCACTGATGTGAATTTTGAAATGATAAGTGACGCAAGAGCAACACTCGTAGCGGCAGTATCAGAAAGGCTGTCAGCAACAACAGCTCTCGTTGCTGTTGAATTTATTTTTTTGCCAAGACTCCAATTAAAATATGCAAGCCAAAGCTTTGCTAAAATTGAAACTACAAGAATTACCAACGCAACATAACTAAATTCAATCGGAACAGGCGTTCTTATCTTATCAATTGAACTCTTGAAAAGCTCTATTCCCATTGAGAGGACTAAAAATGAAACAATAAGTGATGAAACATATTCAATTCTGCCATGACCATAAGGGTGGTCATCATCGGCTGGCTTTTCAGACATTTTAAAGCCTAAAAGAGTTATTATTGACGAGCCAGCATCTGACAAGTTGTTGACAGCATCGGCTGTTATTGAAATACTTCCCGAAAGCGTTCCAACAAAGAATTTTGCAAAAGTAAGTATAAGGTTAAGAATTATCCCAACCGCACCGCTAAGTTTTCCGTATTTTGCCCTTATTGCATGGTCTTTTACATTATTATAGTCTTTTATAAATAGTCTTATTAAAAGTTTGGTCACGCCAATTCCTCCAAGTTAAGCTTGCTTGAATTGGCCTTTTAGCTTTTCTCTTGCTTGCTTAATTATTATTTTGTTTAAAGCCGTTTATTCCATTGACAAAAATGTTTTCGATTAGCAGAGCTATTTCATCTGGGGATTTTCCGTCATCTGTTTCTAACCAATAATGAATAATTCCAACTGCTCCGTTTTCAAAATAAGCATATATATAGCGATATTCATCAACCTCGGTAATGTGATACAAAACTGTTAATTCGTTTAAACACTTTTCTCTTAAAATTTTTCTAAACATTTTCATAAACGACAAATCACCGTTGTCGCTAAGAAGTGCTGCACAAATTTCTCGGTTTTTATGAAAGAAGGTGCAAACATCAGAAAAAACTTTATATGGTCTGGTTTCAAGGTCGGCTAACTCATATGTAAAAATAATCTCTTTAAATTCTTCAAAAAGCTCATTTTCAATTTGAGAAACAAGGTCATATATATCTTTATAATGCAAATAAAATGTTCCTCTATTAATTTCAACAAGCTCCGAAAGCTCTTTAACTGTGATTTTGTTAAGACTTTTTTGCTCCATAAGTTCAGTTATTCCGTGCCGCAAAAGCTTTTTCGTTCGCCTAACTCTACTGTCAACGATTGATTTTTCCATATCTATAACCCATCCCTTCACATAAAACTTCTTTGCAAAATTTCTACTCCAGAATTTATAATCGCTTATAATTATAGTATAATTTTATCAATTATACAACACTTTGTGTCAAATTAAATAGTATTTAATTAACAATTTTTTTATTTTAATAAATTTTTATAAAAATTAACAATTTTCTGTTTCTTTATATCCTAAATGTGATATAATGTTGTTTATCAATGGCAAAAAGAGGTGATTTTTATGGCAGCAGAAATGCTGGACAAGGTATTGGCAGCTGAAAATGATGCTGATAAAAAAGAAAAACAAGCAAAGCTTCATTCAGATGAAATTTTAAAAGCAGCAAATGATGAGGCTAAAAGCATTTTAATAGCAACCAATGAAAAAATCGAAGAATTAAAACAAGAGCATTCGCAATTAATTTCTAATATTTCACAAAAGCTTATAAGTAATGCTGAAAATGAGGCAAAGACTACTGCTCTTGACCTTAAAAAAAATGCAAATTCAAAACTTTCAGAGGCAGTCGGTATAGTTAAAGCAATTATTACCGATTAATTTTTTATTCTAATTATATAGCAAAGTGAGGTGATGGCTTACGGCAAAAATGGCAATGCAAAAGATTGAACTTTTAGCATCAATTTCCGACAGCAAAAGGATAATAGACTTTTTGCAGAGGAAGGGACTTGTTGAGGTTTCAAAGCACGATGTTGACGAAAGAATGTATACTATGGATACTTCGGTCAATATTTCTCAACTTCAAAAATTCCTTGACACGGTAAAAAATGCTCAAGAAATTTTAAGCTTTTATGCTCCTCTAAAAACAAAATTGACTGATTCTTTTAAAGCTCCAGTCGAAATTGAAATCGAAACCTTTGAGGCTGAAACTGAAAATACTGATGTGGCAATGCAAAATTGCTATCAGCTTATTGAATTTCAAAAAAGTATAATATCGTCAAAGGCTGATATTATCCGCTATGAAACCCTTAATGAGGCGTTAATCCCATGGGAAAAGCTTGATGTTCCAATGGATTTAACTAAAACAAAATACACCTCTGTGCTTATCGGCACATTCCCAGGGCAGCTTAGCGAAGAAGATATTATTTCAAAGCTTGCTGAAATTTCTCCAAATGTTGAAGCGGTAGAGGCTGAAGTTATTTCTTCTGAAAATATTCAAACCTGCGCTGTTATTTTATGTATGCAAAATGACACCGCTGAAATTTCAGAGGCTATTCGTTCTTTTGGATTTTTAGCACTTAGCACTCCGCAAAACAAAACAACAGCCGAGGCAATAAAAGACAATAAAGCTAAAATTGATGAACTTCGCTCAAATATAGATAGCTATATTAAAAACATTGAAGCTCTCAAGTCAGAACGGGGCGAAATCGATTTTCTTGTTGATTATTTTACAATGCGTGCTGAAAAATATGACGCTCTTAAATCAATGTCAATGAGCCAAAATATTTTTTATTTAAGTGGTTATGTGCCAAAAAAATACAGCAATCAAATTGTTTCACAGCTTGAAAAAAAATATGCTGTCGGCATTACAATTTCCGAGCCATCTGACGATGAAGATGTTCCTGTTTATCTCGAAAACAATGGATTTGCCGCACCGGTTGAAGAAATTACAGAAATGTATTCTCTCCCAGGTAAAAACGATATTGACCCTAACGGAATAATGGCATTTTTCTATTATCTGTTTTTCGGAATGATGTTTTCAGACGCAGGCTACGGTCTTATTTTAGTAATTGCAACTATGGTGGTTTTATTGAAATTCAAGCCTCAGGGCAAAATGAAAAACACTGTAAAAATGTATATGTATTGTGGCATTTCTACAATTTTCTGGGGAATTATGTTCGGTAGCTTCTTTGGGGATATTATAAATATAATAAGAACTAATTTCTTAAATCTTCCAGCTATGAGGCTATATCTTTGGCTTGATCCTCAAAATGATGACCTAATGGCTACAATGCTGTGGTGCTTCTTGTTCGGGTTAATTCATCTTTTTGTCGGCGTTGCAATCAAGGGCTATATGCAGTGGCGTCAAGGCGAGAAGTTAGGTGCTATTTGCGATACACTTTCAATTTATCTTGCAGTTGGCGGGGCTGCCCCGATTTGTGCAGGAATGGTGATTGATGTTCCGTCTAATATTAAAACCATCGGTTCTTATTGTGCAGTTATCGGCGTTGCGTTAATTGTTTTAACCGCAGGTCGTTCATCAAAAGGAATTTTCGGGAAACTCGGTTCAGGGCTTTATGCTTTATATAACACGATTTCAGGCTATTTGAGTGATACGCTTTCATACTCAAGGCTACTCGCATTAGGGCTTGTAACGAGTATAATCGGAAATGTTGTCAATATGATGGGAGCGCTTCCGACTAACAAAATTTCCAAGGTTCTTCTTTTGACGGTCGCATTTATCATAGGTCACGCAATCAACTTTGGCATAAACATAATCGGTGCTTATGTTCATACAAACCGTTTGCAATATGTCGAGTTCTTCTCAAGGTTTTATGAGGGCGGCGGAAAAGCCTTTAACCCTCTTAAAGTAAATTCAAAAGCATTCAAATTCAAGGAGGAAATAAATAATGAGTAATTTAGGATTAGCCCTCGCAATAATGGGTGCAGCTCTTGCGGCACTTCTTAGCGGAATGGGTTCAGCAAAAGGCGTTGGTATTGTCGGCGAGGCAGCCGCAGGTCTTATCGGTGAGGATCCATCAAAGTTTACAAAGGTTTTGATTTTACAAATTTTACCTGGTACTCAAGGTCTTTATGGATTTATCACAGCCATTATGGTAATGGTTAAAATCGGAATATTAAGTGGAAATGTTGTTGCTCTTACCACTTCGCAAGGTCTTATGGTTTTTGCAGCTTGCCTACCTATGGCTCTTGTTGGATATTTTTCAGCAATTGCACAAGGCAGAGTTGCCGCATCAGGTGTTTCTGTTGTTGCTAAAAAGCCTGAACAACAAAGTAAGGCTATGATTCTTGCAGCTATGGTTGAAACCTATGCAGTTCTTGCACTTCTTATTTCAATTCTTACAATATTAAAATTACCTCTTTAATATTCTATTGCAAAATACTATGAAAGGTAGCGATACCTTGCATAAAATATTGTTTGTCCTTTTTTATGCAAATCTTGTATCGTATGGCAATTATGACTGGCGTTGAAAAAATAATTTCACAAATAGAAACAAATTCTAATAACCGCTGCCTTGAAATAACTGACAGTGCAGAAAAAAATGCAGAAAAAATTATTGCTGATGCAAAGGCACTTGCAGCAAAAAATCAAAGTGAAGCTACACAGGCGTCTGCAAGCTTGCTTTCTGAAGCTAAAAATTCTGCCGCTGCGTCTGCACTTCTCAAAAAGAACCAAGTAATTCTTTGCGAAAAGCTCTTAATCATTGATGAAACTCTTACAAAAGCACTTGAAGTTATTAAGTCACTTCCCAAAAAAGAATATTTTGACATTCTTAAAGAGCTTGCAGTAAAAAATGCTCTTTCGGGAAAAGGCGTTTTAAGACTTTCAAAAGAAGATGCTGATAGAATTCCAGCAGGCTTTATTGAGAGCATTAATAGTAGCATCAAAGATAAAGACAGCAGTGTTTCACTCGGCAAGAATGCCGATATTGACAGTGGATTTTTACTTATATATGGCGATATAGACATTAATTGCACCTTTAATTCAATCATTTCTTCAAAAAGAGATGAGCTTAGAGATGCACTTAATCAATTACTTTTTTGCGAAGATTAAAATGTTAAGGAGAAAAGCATTATGAAAAATGACTATCTTTATGCAGTAGCTGCTATTCGTGCAAACGAAGTGTCGCTGCTCAAAGATGCTGATTTGCAGCAGCTTATAAGCGTTCCCGATTATAAAAAAGCTGCTCTGCTCCTTACAGATAAGGGCTACGGCTCTGCCGAAGGAACTAATTATTCTAAAATGCTTGATGCTGAAATCGAAAAAACATGGAACCTTGTTTTTTCAAGTGCTAAAGATGCAGAGGCTCTTAACCTTTTTATCGTTAAAAATGATTTTCAAAATCTGAAAGCTGTTTTAAAAGCTGAAATTTCAGGGCAAAAAGCCGAAGATTATTTTGTCACACCATCTGTTATGGAGGGAGCTAAACTCAGTGAGCTTATTGCCGACAGAAAGTTTGATGAGCTTCCTGATTTTTTAAGGCTTGGTGCAAAAAAAGCATATGAAGTATTAACAAAAACAAAAAACGGGCAGTTTTGTGATATAACTGCTGATTTTTATACAATGCAATGTATTTTAGACCTCGCTAAAAAAAGCAATGATTTAATTCTTTTAGATTTTGCTCAAAGTTTTATTGTTGCAACGAATATTAAAACCGCTTACAGAGCAATTAAAACAGGAAAGGCAAAAGGCTTTTATGAAGAAGCTTTATGTGAATGCGAAAGCCTTTCAAAAAATGACCTCATTGCTGCTGCCATATCGGGCGAAAATGAATTTTTTGAATATCTAAAAAATGTTGGATTTGAAGGCTTTGTTTCTGCTCTTTCAAAAAGCACATCAGCATTTGAAAAATACTGCGATGACAGGCTTATGGAAATAATGAAAAAAGCCAAAATGACAGCTTTTGGAATTTCTCCTCTTGCCGCTTACTTTTTTGCAAGAGAAACCGAAATAAAATGCGTAAGAATAATTTTATCTGCAAAATTTAATGGAAGTTCCGAAGATGCAGTCAGAGAAAGGATGAGAGAGCTTTATGTATAAAATTGCAGTAATGGGCGAGAGCGACAGCATTTATGGCTTTGCAGCTGCAGGGCTTTCAATCTTTCCGATTTCTGAACCACTCGAGGCAATTAAAACGCTTAGGCACTTAACCGAAAGCGGATATGCAGTTATTTTTATAACTGAAGCATTAGCAACAGAAATAGACAGCGAAATTGAACGATATAAGGATTTGCCAATTCCTGCAATCATTCCAATCCCCGGAGTTACAGGAAATACCGGAATTGGTATGAAAAAAGTCAGTGAATTTGTTGAAAGAGCCGTTGGCTCTGATATAGTTGGATAATACAAATAATTATTTAATGCAGTTATTAAAACCAAACCTTTGAAGGGTGGAAAAGTATAATGAGCAAAGGGACAATATTAAAAGTTTCAGGGCCTCTCGTTGTTGCTGAAAATATGAGAGATGCAAATATGTTCGATGTTGTGCGTGTTAGTGAACATCGACTTATTGGTGAAATTATTGAAATGCACGGTGATAAGGCTTCAATTCAAGTTTATGAGGATACCTCAGGGCTTGGAACAGGTGAGCCTGTTGAGTCAACAAACGAGCCTCTTAGCGTTGAACTCGGGCCAGGGCTTATAAGTGGTATTTTTGATGGTATTCAAAGACCGCTTGAAGAAATTATGAAAAAAATCGGCAATAACCTTACAAGGGGTATTGAAGTTCCGTCACTTCCTCGTGACAAGAAATGGCATTTCAATCCTATCGTAAAGGTTGGCGATGAAATATCTGCTGGTGATGAACTTGGTTTTGTTCAAGAAACTGATGTTGTTTGCCATAAAATTATGACTCCTTTCGGGGTTGTCGGCAAAATAAAATCAATCAGTGAGGGTGACTTTACTGTTGACGAAGTGGTCGGCAAAATCGAAACAGAAAACGGAGCTGTGCTTCCGATAAAGCTTATGCAAAAATGGCCTGTCCGCCGTGGCAGACCTTATAAGAGAAAGCTTTCTCCTAATATGCCACTTATCACAGGGCAAAGAGTTATTGATGCAATGTTCCCTATCGCAAAGGGCGGTGTTGCCGCAATTCCTGGACCTTTTGGAAGTGGAAAAACCGTTACACAGCACCAGTTAGCCAAATGGGCTGAGGCCGATATAGTTGTTTATATTGGCTGTGGTGAGCGTGGCAACGAAATGACCGATGTTCTTAATGAATTCCCTGAGCTTATTGATCCACATACAGGCAAGTCACTTATGGAGCGTACTGTTCTTATTGCAAACACTTCTGATATGCCTGTTGCTGCTCGTGAAGCCTCGATTTATACAGGAATTACAATCGCAGAATATTTCCGTGATATGGGCTATTCTGTTGCACTTATGGCAGACTCAACTTCACGCTGGGCAGAGGCACTTCGTGAAATGTCAGGGCGTCTTGAAGAAATGCCTGGTGAAGAAGGTTACCCTGCATACCTTGGTTCTCGTCTTGCACAATTCTATGAAAGAGCAGGCAGAGTAATAACATTGGGTTCTGACGACAAGGAAGGTTCGCTTTCAGTTATCGGCGCTGTATCGCCTCCTGGCGGTGACATTTCAGAGCCAGTTTCTCAGGCTACACTTCGTATTGTAAAAGTTTTCTGGGGGCTTGACTCTGCACTCGCTTATAAAAGGCATTTCCCAGCTATTAACTGGCTTACATCATATTCGCTTTATGCAGACAGTCTTAGTGGCTGGTTTAATGATAATGTTAACCCTGAATGGTCATTGCTTAGAACAAGAATTATGAATCTTCTTTCAGATGAGGCTGCTCTTGATGAAATTGTAAAGCTTGTTGGTATGGATGCTCTTTCTGCTCCTGACAGGCTTAAAATGGAAGCTGCTCGAAGCATTCGTGAGGACTTTTTACATCAACTTGCATTCCACGAGGTTGATACCTATTCGTCGCTCTCTAAGCAATATTATATGATGAAGCTTGTTATTCTTTATTATGACCGTTCATTAGAAGCTTTAGGAAAAGGTGCAGACATTGAAAAAATTGCTGCTCTGCCTGTTCGTGAAGCAATAGGTAGATTTAAGTATACCTTAGAAGAAAATATTGATGAAGAATTCAAAAAAATCGATGAGCGTCTTTCAAACGAACTTGATGATGTTATAAATGCAAAGGAGGAATTCTGATGCCAAAAGAATATAGAACAGTTCAAGAGGTAGCAGGCCCTTTAATGCTTGTTCGTGATGTTGAAAATGTTAAGTTTGATGAGCTTGGTGAAATCGAGCTTGTAAGTGGCGAAACTCGTCGCTGCAAAGTTTTAGAAGTAAACGGAACAGATGCACTCGTTCAGCTTTTTGAAAGTTCAACGGGAATAAATCTTTCTAATAGTAAGGTTCGTTTTCTTGGCAGAATGATGGAGCTTGGCGTATCTGAAGATATGCTCGGGCGTGTTTTTGACGGTCTTGGTCGCCCTATTGATGGCGGACCTGAAATCATTCCTGAAAAAAGAATGAATGTTAATGGCGTTCCTATGAACCCTGCTGCTCGTTCATTCCCTCAAGAATTTATAGAAACGGGTGTTTCGGCAATTGACGGGCTTAATACGCTTGTTCGTGGTCAAAAATTACCTATATTTTCAGCATCTGGGCTTCCTCATGCTCAGCTTGCCGCACAGATAGCAAGGCAGGCAAAGGTAAGGGGAACGGACGAGCAGTTTGCAGTTGTTTTTGCCGCAATGGGCATAACTTTTGAGGAGTCAAACTTCTTTATTGAAAGCTTTAAAGAAACAGGAGCAATTGACAGAACTGTAATGTTCTCAAATCTTGCTAATGATCCTGCTATTGAAAGAATTGCAACCCCAAAAATGGCTCTTACCGCCGCTGAATATTTAGCATTTGACAAGGGAATGCATGTTCTTGTTATAATGACTGACATCACAAACTATGCTGATGCACTTCGTGAAGTTTCAGCTGCTCGTAAAGAAGTTCCAGGCAGACGAGGATACCCTGGTTATATGTATACCGACCTCGCCTCAATATACGAAAGAGCAGGCAGACAAAAGGGAAAAGACGGAAGCATAACAATGATACCAATCCTTTCAATGCCTGAAGATGATAAGACGCACCCAATTCCTGACCTTACAGGCTATATCACAGAGGGGCAAATAATTTTAAGCCGTGACCTTTTCAGGCGAAATATTATGCCTCCAATCGATGTTTTGCCATCACTTTCAAGGCTTAAAGATAAGGGCATCGGTGAGGGAAAAACAAGAAAAGACCATTCTAATACTATGAATCAGCTTTTTGCAGCTTATGCTCGTGGTAAAGACGCTAAAGAGCTTATGGTTATCTTAGGCGAAGCGGCTTTGACTGACATTGATAAGCTTTATGCAAAATTTTCTGATGAATTTGAAAAAACCTATGTATCGCAAGGCTTTGACAAAGACAGAACTATTGAAGAAACTCTTGATATTGGTTGGGAACTTCTTCGTATTCTTCCAAGAAGTGAGTTAAAGCGTATCAGCGACGAGCTTTTAGACCAGTATTACGATAATGGCGAAACAAAATAAACGGATTTCGTTAAAAATTGCGGACGAGCAATGCTCGTCCCTACACGGATTTTGGTTAAAAATCTGCGGGTGAACATAGTTTGCCCATACATTTTAGTTTGGGAGGTGTATATACAATGGCAATAATGAATGTAAACCCAACGAGAATGGAGCTTACAAACCTAAAACGAAAGCTTGTTACGGCAAAGCGTGGTCACAAGCTTTTAAAAGATAAACGAGATGAGCTTATGCGTCGCTTTTTAGAGCTTGTTCGTGAAAACAAAGAGCTTCGCAAAACCGTTGAGCAAGGAATAGGAGAGGCTAACCGTCATATGGCAGTGGCACGCTCGGTTATGAGTGACAGCACACTTTCTGTGGCGCTTATGATACCCACGCAGGAAATGAGCCTTGAGATAAGCGAAAAAAATGTTATGAGCGTTATGCTACCCGAATTTGACATCAAATTTAAAACCGCTGACGCAAACGACATCTATTCTTATGGATTTGCCTTTACTTCCTCTGACCTTGATAATGCTGTTAAATCACTTTCTGACATAACCCCTCTTTTATTGAGGCTTGCAGAGGTTGAAAAATCCTGCCAGCTTATGTCAAGTGAAATTGAAAAAACAAGGCGTCGAGTTAATGCCCTTGAGCATGTTATGATTCCCCGTTATGAGGAAACAATCAAATATATTACAATGAAGCTTGACGAGAATGAAAGAAGTGCCACAACAAGGCTTATGAAAGTTAAAAATATGATGCTCGAGGAGGCAAGGCAAAAAGCCTTAGAGCATGATAGATTGCAAGCAATGAAAAATTAAAAGCTTAAAATAAATTTTCAAATATCCATTAATTCTAATCTGATTGGCAATGAGTAAGCAATACAGTAAATTATCGATATTCAAAATAAGGAGTAAGTTAATGAAAGAAACAATGATATTTTATAAAGCTATTATAAAATCTTTAATTGGAATAGCACTAATTTTAGTTGGAATTATGTTCGCACAATTTCAAGTCGTGTATGTTTCGTTACCGCTGTCTATTATAGGAATTTTAATTTGCTTTTTTTCTTATCTTAACATTAGAGATATTGATGAAGAGAAAGAATGAAGAATATTGAGGCAAGGCAAAAAGCCTTAGAGCATGATAGATTGCAAGCAACGAGAAATTAAGCATTTCAAAAAATAAAGCTTGTTAATACTTCCTTAATTATTGTTAACAAATTGTTCAAGTAATATATATGATATAGAAACAACTTCGGGGTATGATAAGTACATCAAATAAAGGTCCCCCATCTTTATTTGAAGCGAAAAAAATCGATAATTTTTTTCATTTATCCCCCTTTTTCTTCCTTTTTAAGAAAAAAAGACACCTGTTCGTCCCCCAACGAGCAGGTGTTTTTTTGTGCTTTGCTTTTCTACGCTCCCTCTGAGCAACCCTACGCTTCCTCAAAAGGCAAGCTGTCGACCGCAGTCGACTGAAGGAGGGAGCAACTAAGATAAAAGCAACTATTAAAACTCACCTACCGTAGAGGTTGGCGTCCTCGACAACCCGAAAACCCTAACGGTTCGATGTGGGCATCGAACCCTACAACTCCCACTGCGTGTCATCCTGAGCATAGCGAAGGATCTCATCCACTAAGCGTCTTCGTGGCAGCCCTTGCGATTCTTCACTTGCGTTCAGAATGACCGCCAATTATAGTGGTAAGCCTTGTGTTCGCCCGAATATCTTTCCGCTTCCTCTGGAGGAAGCTGTCGACCGCAGTCGACTGAAGGAGGGAGTTCTTTCCTACGCTCCCTCAAAAGGCAAGCTGTCGACCGCAGTCGACAGAAAGGAGGGAGCAAAATAGATACAATAAAA
>JAVVWP010000038.1:0-13617 GCA_036652055.1 Oscillospiraceae bacterium
AGTAACAGAAGATGAAATAGAAAATATAGGAGCAGGATACCAAGGTATAATGTTTGGTTTTGCTTGTAACGAGACAGAAAAATTAATGCCTTTACAGATATCATTAGCTCATAAGTTATCAAGACGACTAACAGAAGTAAGAAAATCAGGATTATTAAATTACTTAAGACCAGATGGAAAAACTCAAGTTACAGTTGAATATGATGATAATGATATGCCTGTTAGAATTGAAACAATCGTTATTTCCTCACAGCATAGTGCTGATGTTGAACTTTCTCAAATTCGTGCTGACATTTTAAAATATGTAATAAACGAAGTTGTTCCTAAAAATCTTTTTGATGATGATACAATTATTTATGTTAATCCGACAGGTCGATTTGTAACTGGTGGCCCTGCAGGCGACAGCGGACTTACAGGAAGAAAAATTATTGTTGATACATACGGTGGAATTGGGCGTCACGGTGGCGGTGCTTTTTCAGGCAAAGATCCGAGCAAGGTTGACCGTTCTGCTGCTTATGCTGCACGATATGTCGCTAAAAACATTGTTGCAGCAGGTCTTTCAAAAAAATGTGAAATTCAATTGGCATATGCCATAGGTGTTGCACACCCTGTATCAATTATGGTTGATACTTTTGGAACAGGCGTAATTTCTGATGATACTTTAAGCGAAATCGTAAAAGAAACTTTCGACCTTCGCCCTGCTGCTATTATTGATATGCTTGGGCTTAAAAAGCCAATATATAAGCAAATTGCAGCTTATGGCCATATGGGTAGAGATGACCTTAATTTATCTTGGGAAAAAACTGACAAGGTTGACGCTCTTAAAAAAGCTGCTGGCACTAAATAAATTTTTAATTTTTATAAAATTTTTGAATAATCTGCATTTTTCAACTTATAATAGCTATGAAGCTAATAAAAGGAGTTGAAAAAAATGCTTGATAAAATTGCTTTGGTACTTTTAGTTATCGGTGGGCTTAACTGGGGTTCTATTGGTTTATTTCAGTTTGACATAGTTGGCTGGCTCTTTGGTGGTCAGGCAGCAATCATCAGCAGAATTATCTATTCAATAGTTGCTCTTTCTGCAGTTTGGTGTATTTCACTTTTATTCAGAGAGAATGAAATGGTTGAAAGCGTCATTGATAATCACGAATAACACAAAAAAAATACTGCTCGACTAACGATTTTATGTTAGCCGAGCAGTTTTTTTATTAATTTTCTTTTTTCTTTTTAATTGCAAAAGCCGTTATAAGTGCCGCTGCGGAAAGTGGAATAACCGCTATAATCACCTTTCCTGTAACCTGCCCTGCTGTTGTCGGAATTTTTTCATCTTTTGCCGTTTCATCTGATGTTGGCTCTTTTTCCTCTGTTGTGGTTGTTTCTTCTGCCTTTTGTTCTGCCTTTAATATTGCAAAGCTATCAATTTTTTCAGTAGTATTCTCCCCTACTGCATAGGCATTAAAGTAAAGGCTATCACCATCAATTTGGATTGCACCAAACACTGGAGTTGTTGCATTGACAATTTTTTCTGCTCTTGGGAAAAGCTTATCTGTGTCGGCTTCATTCTTTGTTTGATAATATTTTATGCCTGCACAGCCATCTATTATATAGATTGTTCCATCTGGTTTTACCTTTGCAGAATAAATCGTTCCATCTTTATTTATTGTTTTTAAAGTTGGTTCAACTACTTTATTGTCATTCATAGTATTCGTTCTTAAATAAACATGGTCATGCCCTTCTAAAACAATGTCTATATTAAGCTCATTCATTAAAGTTGAAAGCTGCGCTCTAAGAGCTACAACATCTTTATCGTCATAATGTGAACCATTTGAATACGGTGCTTTATGAAGTGCAACTATTTTCCACTGCTTATCACTTTTTGCACAATCTTCTTTTAACCAATTTACCTGCCCCTGCGAAAGTGCCTTATTAGCATTTAAGTCGTTTGTATTTAAAACCATAAAGTGAGCATTATTATAATCATATGAATAATAAACACCCGAAGTTAAATCTTGATTTGGTTTTGATGAAATTAAGAAGTTTTTAGTAACCGCTTTATCACCTGAAGTTTCGTGATTTCCCGCAGTTGGCATTATGACTGTGTTTTTAATAGTATTTGTTGCATTTAATGCCCAATTCCACTGGTTAAAGTTTGAGCCACTGTCGACAAAATCGCCTGTATGCATTATGAATTTTGCGTCTGGATACATTTCATATGCTTTATCGACTACATTTCCCCAAACGCCATATTGCTTCTCTGTTCCGCTTTGGCTATCACTCATATGGAAAAATGTAAAGGCATTTGAATTATCAGCAGTTTCTATTACGCCTGCATCGCTCCACCAACCTCTTTTTGCATCTCCAACACGATAAGAGTATTTTTGACCTGGCTTTAACGAATTTAGCTTTATAGTATGACGATTTACATCGAATTTATATGATGTTATTTGTATTACACCTAAATCAACCCCAGGGAATTCACGCTCTACTCGCTCGGTTTTGGCAACAACTTTTTCTCCTGTTGTCGGCGTTCCCGTGAATTTTGGATTTGCTGAATATGGAAGAATTTCAATATCAGTTCCAACTACTCCCGTTTTTGTATACCAACAAATATTTCGAGTTGTTGCAGCAGATGCTCCAAATGTAAGAGCCACTCCCGATGGCAATCTTAAATCTTTAACTGTTGGGATAACTTTGACTTTTCCATTATATGAAACAGTTGAGTTATTATCTGCCTTTTTAAATGGATTGCTATCTACTGTAAAATCTTCAATAAAGTCATAAAGAGTAAATCCTATTGTGTCAATTTGACTTTTAGTAAGATATTCATCCATATATGAATTTAAAACATCTTCAAGTGATTTTTCTTTTACAACGCCTAATGTAAAGAAGATATTTATAATATCCATAAGGCTAGGACTTAGTGCTGAGGTGTCACCAAGATTTGACATAATGTCAGCTATTACCTTATCGATTTGTTCATTGTCAGTTTTTGAAATCAGACCTGCTACATCAATTTTTATAGTTTTTAAAAGTTCTTTTTCGAGTACATCGTGAAGAACAACATCAATTAATGTATCAAGAATTATATCAACCTTTTCTCCATTTTTGAACTTCTGCATAATATCTTCTATAAATTTATCATCACTTGTATCTTCATCACCTGAATACATTGATGCAAGGCAAGTTGAAATTACATCGCCAAGTGTTCCATTTTTGTTTGGATTTCCAAACCCTAAAGTATCAATATACTTTGTACATGGATAATCAGATAATTCAATTGAAGTGATTTTATTAACTGCCGCCGAAACCACCTCTAACAAATGAGTTGGATCGGTTATATATGCTTTTTCAATTTGGTCACAAACATTTCTGATAACCTTTTTAAGCATTGGCTTTGTAACGCCTTCAAGTGCTGCTATGCCCTCATTGCTTTTTAAAAGTTTTGTAAGCACTGCATCTAAATCAAGCTTTAAGCTAAGGAAATTGTATAAACTACCCGTCTTTTTAATTCCCGGCTTTAAGTTATATGTAATTTGATATTCCACCATATTTGTAACAAACGAATTAAAATTGCTACCGCCAAACTTTAGAGCAAAGCTCTGATTTTTAAACGGCTTTGCATATTTCACTCCAAAAGCTTCAATCTGTTTTGTATTATCAATATCGGTTGTAGAATATTTTACATTTACAGATCCATTAGATGCTCTATTATCCATTGTTACTGTTCTTAAATAATTAGGGAAATTTATAAGTGACGAAGATGAACAGTCATTGAGAGTTTCACCATTATCAGAAGTCCACGAGGCAACATCAGTCATATGAATATGACCTGTGAACGCATAATTCATTCCTGCATCTGCAAAGCTTTCGCATACCTCTTGCCAATTTTTAATAGGAAAAGGAGTGAATAACGAATCTTCACTGTCAAAATGCGGAACTAAGTTAAAATGCGTCATTCCTATAACTGTAAGCCCTTTTGCTTTGGCATCTTTAATTTGACTAATTGCCCAGTCCAATAACGCCTTAGAGTAATTGCCACCTACTTCAGCTTCGTCTTTGCCTTTCTCGGTATTGTCAACGCTATATCTACCACCGTCAAGTGCAATCAGCCTATATCCGCCATCAAGCGTAGCTGCATAAGAAAGCGAGCCTGCCTCCTCACCATTTGGAGGAGTGAAAAATGTGTCAGCTAAATCATAACCGAAATCAGCATAAATTGCTCTGAATTCAGTTGGCAATGTAAATTGTGTTTTAGTGAAACTGCCATTATTGAACGCAGCAGCATCAGTGTTTCTAACATCGTGATTTCCATTGATTACAATTACTTGTATCCCTGTTGTGTCTTCAAATTCTTTGAACCTTTGTGCCATAGCTTTATGGCCCTCAAGCTCACCATCATTAGTGAGGTCCCCAGGCACTAATATGTATTTTAAGCCTTTTGTTTTAGCTTGTACTGCATATTCTGCAAACGCACTGTCTAAAACTGCATCAGCAAGATATGAAGTTGACGAATTCATTTTTGAAGCTTTAATAAATTCGTTAACATCACTTCCCATAAGACTTTGTGGGTAATAGTGAATGTCGCTCATCACGCCAAATGTAAGCTCGTCGTTTTGTGCCGCTAATGACTTTACCATTCCCCATGGTACAATTGTTGACATTAAAACCAGTGACATCAAAACGCCAATAATCTTTTTAACTAACCTTTTTGTTTTTGACATAATTTTACACCTCAATTTGTAATTATTTTTCAAACATCTCTATTGTATCATAAATATTTTAAAAAACAACCAAAATATGTCAAAATTATGAATTATTTTTGAATAATTGTTATATATTGTTGTCATTATTTAGTTTTTTTGATTTTCTTCTTCTATTTCTAATAGTCTGTCAAGCTTATGATGTAAATCTTCTAAAATTATTTCTGACTTTAGATTTACCCTATAATCGTTTTTACTTCTTTGCCTATCTTTATGCTCTTGCCTTTTTTGGCTCATCATAATAAGTGGTGCTTGAACTGCTGCTATGCACGAAAGTACAAGATTTAAAAGGATAAACGGAAATGGATCAAACGAATTAATCAAAAACACACTGTTTACGATTATCCATAGAATTAATATCAAAACAAAGCTTATGACAAAAGTCCAACTGCCTGCAAATGTTGCTAAAACATCTGAAGCTTTTTCTCCAAAAGTTATTTTTTCAGGCTTTTCATTGGCTGAAATTTTTTCGCTAATCAGTAGGTGCATTACTTCTTCATTGGTCATATCTGCCCCTATATCATCTAAAACAAAGCCTAACAATTCATATTTATCCATTTTTAATCATTCCTTTTCCCCTTTAGTATCGATTAAATCTTTTAAAATATTCATAAAAAAACTACCATATCGAATTAAACTCGATATGGTAGTTTATTTAATATTATACACAGATAATGGCAGAGCCACGCCACACCGCAGTGGGGTCATTGTAATTAGTTTTTGTTTTTGAAAATAATTAGTTTACTAAAGACAAAATTTGAAACAATTATCACAATCTGTGCAATGGTTTTTGTTATAAGCTCACCCATAGGTAGCATAACCGCTAAAAGTTCAAGTTTAAAGTCGCCTGCATCTAATAAATCCATTCCGATAAACATTATTAAAAGCTCAAGCCCTAAGGAAAAAAGCCTTGCACTGACAAACAGCGTTAATTCCTTTGTAAGCTGTTTACCACCCTTTGCACTGCTGTCAAACACCCAAATTCTATTAGTGATGTATGCAAAACCTACCGCAACAACCCATGCGATTACCGTTGAAATTTTGTAGTTTATATCTTCACCGACATTTAGCTTTTGCAAAATGATTTTTGATGAGAAATACACTATATAATTAACAAGAGTTGTCAAAACGCCGAAGATTAGATATAAGATTATTTCTTTGTATTTTTTAAAAAGCGATTTTATCAAAGCCATTATTTTCTCCGATTATTTATTTTTGCTATTTTCATAGTCAATTATTTCTTTTGCAATATAGATTGGTCGCTTTTTGGTTTCAACATAATTCCTTGCAATGTATTCACCGAGTATTCCGAGTGCAAATAATTGAAGCCCACCAAGTAGCAAAATAAGCACCACAATTGTAGCATAACCTGAAGTTGAAATTCCAAAAAATAGTTTTTGCACTATAACGATTAACATATATGCTGACGAAACAAATGAAGTTAGCACCCCGACAACCGTTGCAATTCTAAGAGGCATTGTTGAAAATGAAATTATTCCTTCAAACGCATATTTGAATAATTTCCAAAAAGACCACTTGCTTTTTCCGCTGTGTCTTTCTTTTGCTTCATATGGAATGTATTGTGTATTAAAACCAACCCACGAAAAAATGCCTTTTGAAAAACGATAATACTCTTGCATTTGAAGAATTGCATCTACCATTGTTCTTCGCATCGTTCTAAAATCACTTGCACCTTGTTTAAAATTGATTTCTGTCATTTTATTTATTAGCTTATAAAAGCAATTCTTGTAAAAAGCCAAAAGCTTGCCTTCGTGACGAGTTTCTTGGTAAGCCGCTACGCAGTCAACCTCAGAGTCATCATCAAGGATTTTAACCATATCACTAACAATTTTGGGATCTTGCTGTAAATCGGCGTCAATAATTGAAACATAGTCACCTCTTGACTCACTAAGACCTGCAAAAATTGCTGATTCCTTGCCAAAGTTTCTTGAAAGATTGACGAGTTTAATATTTTCATTTCGCTCTTTTTGAGCAGTTTTAATTGTCATAACGGTTTTATCAACGCTTCCGTCATTTACAAATATTATTTCGTAATCGAAGCCACTTTTAAAAGCCCCTTTTATGGCTTCGCACATAGGGACAATATTATCTTGTTCATTGTAGCACGGAACAATTAAAGATAACTTCATCAATACACTTCCTGTTTCATTAATGTTTATATTTTAACACAATTTGTTAGCAATATCAACCGTTTCCTTTGCATCACCTGCATAAAAATCTGCTCCGATTTTTTTAGCATAATCAGCAGTCAAAACAGCTCCACCAACAATAATTTTGCAATTCGGGAACTTCTCTTTAAGCATTTTTATGGTAATTTCCATATTTTTTACAGTAGTTGTCATTAAAGCACTAAGACCTATTAAAAATGGTTTGTGTATTCTTACCGCTTCAATAACTGTTTCAAAATCGACATCTTTTCCGAGGTCAATAACTGTAAATCCATAATTTTCGAGAAGAATTTTTACAATGTTTTTACCAATATCGTGAATATCACCCTTAACTGTCGCTAAAACGATTTTGCCTTTTGTTGCAGGAGATGCACTTATTGCACTTTTTATAACTTCAAACGCCCCTTCAACTGCCTGTGCTGACATAATAAGCTGTGGTAAAAATATTGTGCCATTACCAAAGCCCTCGCCAACTACATCGAGTGCAGGGATTAGAATTTCGTTTACAATTTCCATAGACTCTTTTTCTTTTAACATTGTTTCGCAGTGAAGCTTTGCTTCTTCTCTCAGCCCTGATTTAACAGCATTAAATAGCAATTCTCCTGTATTAAAGCTATTGTTTGGTTGATTTTCATTTTGCTTATTATCTGAAATTTCAACCTTTAAAACTGGTTTTTCCTCAACATATTTATTGCTGTAATTTATAAACTCCATACAATTTTTGTCACGATTTGTTAAAAGATTAAAGCAAAAAATCGCATCAGTAATAGATTTTATATTAGGATTTACTATTGGTAAATCAAGCCCTGCATTCATAGCTAAGCTTAAAAATGATGCATTAACTATTTCTCGCTGTGGCAAGCCAAACGAAATATTTGAAACCCCTAAAACTGTTTTTAGCCCTAATTTTTCTTTGACTAATTTAATTGCATTCAAGGTTTGATTTGCCCCTGACTGCTGAGCAGAAACCGTCAAAGTTAGGCAGTCGATGATTACATTTTCTTTTTTTATTCCATAGGATAATGCTTTAGCAAGGATATGTTTTGCTATTAAAAAGCGTTCTTCTGAAGACTCTGGAATTCCATTTTGGTTAAGCGTTAGACCGACAACGCAAGCACCATATTTCTTAACAATTGGCAAAATTTCATCTAAAATCTTATCTTCACCGTTTACAGAATTTACAATTGCTTTTCCATTATAAGCTCTGAGTGCTGCCTCAATTACATCTTTATTTGATGAATCTATTTGTAGTGGACAAGACACAAAACCTTGTAATGCCTTGATATTTTTAACCATAACGGCTTTTTCATCAATATCAGGCAGCCCCACATTAACATCTAAAATATCAGCTCCTGCTTCTATTTGACCGATAGCAGTTTTTAAAATATAATCGGTATTACCCGTTCTTAGTGCCTCTTTTAAAAGCTTTTTTCCTGTTGGATTAAGCCTCTCACCTATTATTTTAACTCCATCTATTACTACCGTCTGCGTTGCACTGCACACAACCGTTTTTGGCTCTATATTCTTTCTTTTTTTAAATTTATGCCCCGAGAGTTCAGCTTTTAGCTTTTCTATATATTCAGGTGTTGTTCCACAGCAGCCACCAACAACAGAAACTCCAATTTCTAATAAGGCTGACATATCTTTTGCAAACTGAGATGGAGAAAGGTCATATTCATCACTATTTAGGTTTGGAAGCCCTGCATTTGGCTTTGCAATTATTGGCAAGTTTGTGTATTGTGAAAACGATTTAATGATTTCAACAAGCTCCGTAGGAGCAAGAGAGCAGTTGACACCAATAGCATCAACGCAAAGACCATCTAAAACGATTGCCACTTCTTTTGGCGAAACTCCTAAAAATGTTCGCATTGATTTCTTGTCTTCATTCTTTTCAAATGTCATTGTGCAAAAAATCGGCAAATTACTGTTTTCTTTTGCTGCTAAAACCGCTGCTCTCATTTCATTTAGGTCTGTCATTGTTTCGATTATTATAAGGTCGGCTTCGCAATTTTCTATTTCTTCTTTAAATATTTCATATGCTTTATCAAAAGAAAGGCTACCAATCGGCTGTAACATTTCACCAATTGGCCCAATATCAAGAGCTGTAAGACAGCCATATTGAGCTGCTACTTCTTTTGCGATTTGAACACCTGATTTTATAACTTCTTTTACTGAATATTTTGAGTTTTTTAGCTTGTATGTATTAGCACCAAAAGTGTTTGTGCTTAAAATCATAGCACCCGATTTTGCATATTCTGTATGAATTTTTTTTATTAATTCAGGCTTTTCAATGTTATATGTTTCTGGCAATTCGCCCAATTTCAAACCGTTTTTTTGAAGCATTGTTCCCATCGCTCCATCAAGCAGAACCCATCCATTTTCGAGTAGATTTTTTACCCTATTTTCCACAATGCTCACCTCGCATAAAATATTTACAGTCATTTCTTAAAAGACAATCATCACATTCTCGGTAGGCTTTTTCAATTTTTTCTTTTGAAAGACCGATAATTGCTGTAACAGATTTTCGTGGTGTTAGAATTCCAGCTTCTGTCGCCATCAATCCAATTCGTTTTTGTGCATTTAATAATGTTAAAACATCTTGCTGATATGAAAGAGAAAGGTCACCATAACCAATTCCATATCGTTTTGTAATAAAAAAGTTTTGGTTTTCATTTTTAATTATTTCTGAAATCTTTTCGCAAATTTGCTCTATATAAACAGATGCCGCAATATCTAAAATCATTTGACGCAAAACATCAAACTTCGCTCTTTCAATTATTTTATCAACTTCATTTGATAATGTAACGCAAAATACAGCGGCTTTTTCACAGCTTTTAAGGTGAGCTTTAATCGATTTTCCCTTTAATAATAACGGCGTTTCTAAAAATTCAACTGCATTATTATCTATTCCTATATTAAAATAAGAATATAAAAAAAGAGGATTGCTTGATTTTTCAATGATTTTTATACATTCATCACAAATCGAGATAAGATTTTTATCAACAGTAATATCGCTTTTATAGCCTAAATATTTTAGGACTTCTGATTTATCAATTTTAATGTTTTTAAAATCATCACCGTTAATTTTTGTCACCACTTTATAAAAGATTTTTTATTGCTTCTGTAATTTTTATTGCAACATATGGATTATTCATTGTATAAAGATGAATTCCATCTACTCCATTTGCTATAAGGTCAACAATTTGGTCAATCGCATATGCTATTCCTGCATCATAAAGTGCCTCTTTGTTTGAACCGTATTTATTCATAATTTTTACAAATTTGTTTGGCAGACTCGCTCCGCAAAGTGAAACTAATCGCTCAATTTGATTTACATTTACAACTGGCATAATTCCTGCTTCAATTGGCACATTTATATTTGCAAGTCTACAATGCTCTCTAAATGCGTAAAAATATTCATTATCAAAAAACAGCTGAGAAATAAGATGGCTCGCACCGCTATCAATTTTCTTTTTAAGATTTAAAACATCTATTATATTGTTTTCGCTCTCAAAATGAGTTTCAGGGTAGCAAGCACCAGCAACCGAAAAATCGCCATTAGCAAGTATAAATTTTGTTAAATCGCTCGCATATAAAAAGTCGGTTTTCGTTTTTATTTCAGGAATTTTATCGCCACGCAATGCCAAAATATTTGAAACATCAGCATCTTTTAGCTGAGATAAAATTTCAATAACTTCGCTTTTTTCACTGTTTATGCAAGTTAAATGAGCAAGCGGCTCTATATTATATTTTTGTTTGATGATGCCTGCAATCTGGCAAGTTTTATTGTCAGCAATATTCCCACCTGCACCATATGTAACACTTATAAAATCAGGATTTAAGCCATAAAGCCCATCAAGTGTATTGTAAATCGTTTTTATATCATTATCCTTTTTAGGTGGAAAAACCTCAAAGGAATAAACTGTTTTTTCTTTATTGAATTTGTCGATTATTTTCATTGAATATCAGACCTTTCAACTTTTATTATGGTAATGCAAAAAGAAATTATTTTATACTAACATAAAAAACACAACTTGTAAAGTGTATAGCTTTTTATTAGTTAGTGGGTGAGATCCTTCGCTTTGCTCAGGATGACACGAATTAGCATAGGTGGGCGAGACCTTTCGCTTTCTCAGGATGACACGAATTAGCATTATTCGTATTAAATTATAGTCTTTTTCTTGCTAAAATGCAAATATCCTCCTAACAATTTGCTGTTAGAAGGATATTATAATTATTTCTTATATTTTTGCATCTAAATAAATCATTGGATGGTCAGACATATCTTCATAAAAATCGTTTGCCAATATATTAAAAGTAATCGGTTTAACTTTTCCTGTTATAAATATATGGTCCCATGTTTCTGTTTCATAAGTTGTTTTCGGGCCAAACTTCTTTTCAACTCCGTCAACGAACTTTGAATCAACCATTCCAGAAATTTCTAAAAATTCATTATAAGAATCCGCACATTCTTTTTTCTCTTTTTCAAAAGAATTAAAATCCCCTGCTGTAAAAACAGGAACGCCATAATCATTAGCTAACTTTGCAACAAGCTCACTTTGCTCTTTGACTTGAACTGTTCGCATTTCAATTTTACTTTCTTGCATTCCAAAATCCCAATGCGTACTTGTTACTGCAAACTTTTCACCTGTTTCAAGCTTTTCAAAAACTCCCCAAACTATGAAACGACAATTTTTATTGCTTTCCTTTGTATATCTAAAAATGCCTTGCTCTAAAAGTTTAAGAGTTTTTGTGTTATATATCATTGTTGTATAATCAGCGGGTTTTGTGTCAAGCATTGCATAAGTATCAGAAATTTGAGGTGGTAAAAGCTTATACCAATCCTTACACATTTCTTGAAGTGCCACAACATCTGGTGTGTAATGATGGAGAACCTCGGCAAACTGCTGAGCACGAGGCTTAACAGGAATTCCGCCCCAACCTTTGATATGAACCAAAACATTTGACGACATAATTCTAATATTTGCCTCTTTTGACATTTCAGCATTTTCTTTTTTTAGGCTTTCAAACGCCCAATTTGGATAACAAGCAGGTTCTACCTTTGCCTTGCACCCTGTAAATCCTAAAGTCATTGTTAAACTCATCCCCAATACTATTAATAATATAATCGATTTTTTCACGCCAATCACTCCTTAATTATTTGTGTGGTGTTTATAACGATATGTTATAATCTGTATTATATCACGACTTTTTAATTTTGGCAAGAAAAAAGACCTGCTGAATTAGCAAGCCTTTAAAATATATTATAGCATTATTTTAATATTAGCAGAATTTTTTGAATTTATTTGAACTAAAACGAAGTTTTTATTTTTCTTTTACAAGATTTTTCACTATTTGAAGATTTAAAAGTTGAACAAAAATAAAACATTGACAAAAAAATTTTTTGTGTTATTATAAATATATAATAGAATTTGATGCTTTTCTTATCCAATGTGCAGCTTGCGGCCTGTCATTAAAAAAAGAAACACTTATGCAAGGTAGCTGTACTTTTAAGGTAACAGCTATCTTTTTTTCTTCTTGCGTTTCAGTTGGTAACATATATTATAGAAATCAGCCGATTTCTATAATATATTCCTAAATAATTTTATAATAAAGTGGGTGAGTCCAATGCAATAGCAAATCAAAAGCATAGGCGTCAAAAAAATAATTATTTAAAGTAAAGGAAGTTGCCTTATGAAAAAGAAGATAGCTATAATTGTGTCTTGCGTCTTAGCTGTATTAGTTGTTTTGGCTGGGGTGCTTACATATTTAGCTTTTAATCCAAAAACAACGATTTCAATCGCTCACACTCCAAAGACTTCAGATAAATATTATGAATTCATTACTATGAGTTGGCAAAATATATTACCTGTTACAAAAAGCTGGAATGAGAATTTCGACAAATATCATAAGTGGAATGAAGATGTAATGAATGATTTAAGCAACAATTATGTTTCACCAACTGATGTAAAGGCAAATGTAGAAATTAAAGATGGCAAGACAATAATAACATATTCAGGCAAGGCAACTGGCAAGGAAAGTGGCATAACCACTGATTATAAAAAAGAGTTAATTCTTGACTACGCCTTTAGCAGAAACATTGAGATAAACAGAGTTCCATAAACATATTCATAAATATTTTTATATATAAGGATATGTTTTTTGTGAATAAAAGTAATTATACACTGTCACACAACAGCTTGTGCGACAGTGTATTTCTTTAATGTTGCGCTTTAAGATATGTTATAGCATTATTTTAATATTAGCAGAATTTTTTGAATTTATTTAAACTAAAACGCTATCAACCATCGGTTGAGCCAATATATTAAAAATATGATTAAATTTTAAAAAAAGACCTGCTAATTTAGCAGGTCTTTGAATTGATGCAATCAAATTACACCCTAAAAACTGAACAAAGTAATGATAAAATAGATAAGTAAGATAGATGCTGAGAAGAAAAAACTAAATAGAAACAAAAATCAAAAGATTTCAAAAAGAAATCACCCAGTTGGTTCAAAAAATGAACCGATATGGTCAAGCCCTCGACCTATTAGTACTGCCAAGCTAAATACGTCACCGCACTTACACACGCAGCCTATCAACCTCATAGTCTTTGAGGGGTCTTACTAGCTTACGCTATGGGATATCTTATCTTGGAGATGGCTTCA
>JAVVWP010000039.1:0-13190 GCA_036652055.1 Oscillospiraceae bacterium
ACGGTCAAGACCGTTCCCTACACTGAATTGGCTTGTATCTATTTTAATCCATCCTTCAATCGACTGCGGTCGACAGCTTCCTCCAGAGGAAGCGTGGGGACTTTTTCTGCTAAGTTTTTGATTTTTAGTTTATAAGCTTTATGCTAAATATATGTTAAATAATAGTAAAGTGCTTGAAATGTTGGTTGCTTTTTGTTATTCTATTTAACAGGGAGGCGATTTTAATGACAAATGCAATAAAAAAATTTATTGAAAAGCACAGCGAAATTTGGAAATTTATAAAATTTACTTTTACAGGCGCTAGCACTTCTGTTCTTGAACTTGGAGTTTTCGCATTTTTACAATATGTAGTATTTAAGTCACTTAACGCAGTTCCTGTGGCTGATAATGGCATTCTGAATTTTTTAGGAATTGAATATAAGGGTTATCTTTATTCTTATGCAATTTCTGCTATAATAGGCTATGCCGCCGCTTATATTATGAACAGAAAGCTAACTTTTAAAGCAGACGCAAACCCTATATTTTCGACTATAATATATGCAATAATGGTAGCCTTTACAATTACATTTAACACTTGGTTTGGCTCATTCCTTGCAACTATTATTATAAATAATAATTGGAACAGCGTTTTTATGGATCTTTTAACAAAGTTTTTTGTTATGACAGTTCCGACTATTTGGACTTACCCTTTAAACAGATTTGTTATTCATAGGAAGAAAAAAGATTGATTTTGCCTTAGCGATGCTCAAAAATAGAGGGGTTGCAATGAAAAAATATCTTAAAAATACTAATTACTATTTTCTTATTATTTATACACTTTTTGTCATGTTAGTATCGTTTTATGCTGTGTCTTTAAGCAAGACTTTTGTTTTTAATTCTGACACAGTTGATGTAATGATGTGGGCAAAAACTGCGTATGAGTCAGGTCATCTTATAAATCCTGATTTTTCATATGCCGCTATACTTCCCTTTGGAGTGTCGCTCCTAATGCTTTTGTTTATTCCTTTTTTTGGAATATCCTATACTTCAATGGTTCTCGGAATGCTTGCTTTTGTCTTTTTATTATATTTAGCTCTAATAGCTTTTTTTAAAACAATCGGTCTTAGCTCAAAATGGATTTGCGTTGCACTGATTTCACTTTCTGCTCTTATGCTCTGCTCCACTAAAATGCGTGAAATGTTTTTGCAACACGCCATTTATTATTCGCTATCGCTTTTGTTTATCTTAGTTGGATTAACGCTGTCAATTAAACTAATCGAATTTATTAAAAATGGCAATAAAAAAAAGGCAATCATTTTTTCTGTTATTCTTTGCGTTTTTATGATTTTGGTTGCTACTGATGGTATTGTCGTTCTATCAATGTCTACAATTCCTATTGTTATGGCTTTAATTTTTAGATGCTTTTTTGATTTTAAAAAGACTTTTACAAGCAAAGAAAATCATTCAAGCTTTTTTGCTGTTTTACTTATTGGAATATCTACCTTGGTTGGACTTTTTTTGTTGTTTTTTATATCAAAAAGTGCTACTGCTCCCTACGCAAACGCATATTCGGCTCTTGCATCATCAGCACAATCAAGCAAATGGATTTCACTTTTAGAAAGCTTTTTTTCAGGATGGTATTACCTTTTTGAGGTTATATTTTATCAAGAGAAAAGTTTATTTTCTTTTGACAATATTGCAATACTTATTCGCTTTGCTTTTGCTTCGCTTATACTTATTGCCCCATTTGCGACGCTGCCCTTTTATAAAAAAATTAAAGATAAAAATTTAAAGCTATCACTATGGGTTCAACTTTCTATTATTGCTATTATCGCTTTTATGTGGTTCTTTGGTTCAATTAATACGGCAAATTGGCGACTTATTCCAATTGCTGGATTTGGAGTAATATTTCTTGTTCAACTTTGTGCATACCTTTTTAAAGATAAATTCGGCACAAAACGCATCGCAACTATAATTCTTACCATACTTTTGATTTTCAGCATATTCCCTCAATATTATTTAATTGCTTATACGCCAAATGAGCAATATGGATATTATCAGCCTTTAGTTACAGAACTTGAAAAAAGAGAAGTCACTTATGGTTATGCTGATTTTTGGGATGCGAATGCCATTACAATTTTATCAAGCAATAAGATTAAAGCCAAAAATTATAAGTGTTCAGAAGATAAAAATGATAAGATAATTCTTCAAAAATATTGTTATCAGCAAGACTACAATTCTGTATTTAAAGATGCTAATGAAAACGAAAAATATTTTGTAATGGTTAGCAATGAATTTAATAATAATATAGCTAATTACTTTTATGAAAATTCAATTAATATATTAGACAAGTTTGATTATATTCAAAAGGGTATAACCGTGTATATTATAGACAAGCCCTTAGCTTTGTCTGAATAAACTGGATTATTATTTTAGGGGGGATTTTTATGAACGGAAAGATACATTTTTTAAACACAGGGCATTCTGACTGCATAGTAATTGAGAGTGATGGTCATTTTGCAATGGTAGATGCTGGAGAGGATAATGATTTCCCTGAAAATAAACCTCATCTTAAAGCAAAGGGCTATGAAGACGAAATTATTGCCTATCTTTTAAAGAATTGCACGAATACAGATGGCAGAGTTTCTCTTGATTTTGTTTTAGGAACTCACGCTCACTCTGACCATATTGGTGGATTTGATACTATTATTAATCATCCGCTTGTTGATGTGAAAAAAGCATATTTAAAGCCTTATGACGAAAATAAAGTCTTTATTATGGAGTTTAAAAGGTGGGATAACACCGAAGTTTATATGCAAATGCTAAATGCTCTTAAAAAAAATAATGTGGAAATTATTGAAGATTTAAGCAATGTTTCTTTTAGCCTTGGAAAGCTTAATATAACTCTTTTAAATGGCGAGCAAAGAAACCGAAAAATAAAATTTGGCGAAAACATCAATTCTATTGTCACATTAATTGAAAGCGGAAATACAAGGGCAGTTCTTGCAGGTGACCTTAACTATAAGGGCGGCGACGAGCGAAAGCTTGCTAAATTAATTGGAAAAGTTAATCTTTTAAAGGTTGGGCATCACGGTTTATTTGGTTCTACCTCAATAAATTGGATAAAAACCTTAAAGCCTGAAATTTCAGTTATTCCTAACTTTATAAAGAATGTTTATCCAGATGTGCTTTTTAAATTAAAGAAAATTGCAAAATCAGAAATCTATTGCACTGCTGATAAAAACGGAGTAATAGCCGAGCTTTATGATAACGGTAAAATAGAAATAAAAACCAATATTATGTAAAGAAAATGCTGACAAAGATTTAATCCTTTGTCAGCATTTCTATATCTTCTTTTGAAAAAGTTGCTACGCTGTCGCCTGAATTTTCTCTAACATATTTCAGCTTGCCCTCACGAAAGAACATTAAAACCCATTTTTTTCTGCCACTTCCATCTTGACTGCCAATATAATAACAGTCATATGACATTTCTGGAATTTGTTTTAAATCCCAATTATATGTAGTAGGGTTGCCCATTTCTGCCCTATATGTTTCAAAAGGTTTTACCTCTGCGCCACTTTTGTTTATGGTAACTGTGACTTCAGGTTTTCCCATTAGTGAGCGAACCTCATTAATTGATTTATTTGCAATATTCAAATTTTTATTAAGAAACACTTCGTTTTCACCGCTCTGATAACTGTTTATATCATACAGCTCATAATATATTTTAGCCCTTTTATCTATATTGTGCCATTTATTAAAAGTGAAAGTTTCGCTCCAAATTATGCTACCTATAATCACTGATATAATTAAAATTATAGTGACTGCTACCGCAATAAGCCATTTAATTTTTACACCATATTGCGAATATGCCTTTTTAATAACTTCATCTATGTCATCTTTTGGCACATTTATATGGAGGTCACGCTTTGATGCCTTATCTATTAACGCTCTCATTCTGCAATCATATCTTTCGCTCTCTTTTTTAAACCTCTTAAAAGCATTGACAGGAAATAAAAACGATGCCACAAGAACCATTATAGAAATAAAAATCAAAACAAACATTGTATTGCTAATGATAAAAAACCCAGTTGCTAAAAGAATAAAAGCTGATATTATTGATGATATTATAAATTCTGATTTTGCTTTTTTAAAGCTTTCAAACAAATCATTTTCATATTTTTTTTGCGTCGCAAAATACTCATTAATGTTCATCTTCTCATAAATATTATCTTCATATCCGTTTGAATATCCCACTTTTCTCATCTCCCATTACAATCTTTAATTTGATATTACCACACAACAAATTTAATATCAAGAAAAAACGAGCTATTCCAATCGAAACAGCTCGTTTTTTCTATGACATTATGTATAAGAGTGACATCAAAATAGCTTCATCTGCTCCCTCTGATTTTAACAGAAGTAAAAGCGAAAAAAGCATTGCCCTATCTGGCTCTTTTAAAACCTCATCAAGAAGATTTGCTTTGTGCTTGTTCTCTGTGCTTTTTTGTATTTTAGCATTTTCTCTGCCGAAATACTGTTTAAAGCTTGGATATTCACTGACTTTTTCTTCGGGCAAATTTAAAGGCATTCTTATTATATGCTGTTTATTTATATCACTTGGCGGTATAAAAGATTTTGCCTTTTCTTTTTCTTGCACCTCGTGTAATTCCTTGTCAGCCACTTCTGCGGTGTATTTCGCCCTTTTTTGCATATCACGGACTCGCTCCATTGCCTTTTCCTGCATATCGTGAAGGTCCGCATAATTATAATCCATCGGCATTTAAAACATCTCCTTTAAGAGAGGAAGCATCTCCATCAGCTTTAAAAATTTAATAGCATCGTCAGCTTTTTTTCTTCTGTCCTCACTTAGCAGTGGCTTTAGAGCGTGAAGAAATCTCGTTTTATCGTCCTCCTTATTAAGCTTTGACATAACCGACACTAAATTTGAAGAAACGCCTTCTCCAAACAGAGAGGAAAGAGGATCTCCGCCTTCTGCTTTTTTGCTTTCGGTTTCTCCTGAATTTCCGCCGATTATCCCCTCTGCAACGCTTTTGAGTTTTGACAATTCCTCAGGACTTATCGAGGAAAGTAAATCTGAAATATTATCCATTATCATAGGTCCTTTCTTTGTGTAATATTTGTTTTTGGCTTTTAAAAGATAGTTTCAATTAATTTTGATGAGTTTTGAGGTGAATAGCTCCAAAAATCGATATGCTCCCCCTCAAAATAATATTTTATCGGCGAATTTTGATATTCAGCTTCAAAGCAGTCTACAATTATTAATTTTATTTTCATTCTTTCAGGGTTTATGCTTTTTATGTAGACGCTCGCATTATCGCCCTGCTTAGGTCCTGAAACAAATTCTGCAAGTCCTGCAAGATTTGGTGCAAGCTCGACAAAAATTCCATATTTTTCAACCGAACGAATAATTCCCGGAACTGTTTCTCCAATTTTAAAGTTGTTTGCGTTTTCCTCCCAAGTGCCAAGAAGCTCTTTGTGAGAAAGCGTTATTCTTCCGTCTTGAATTGTTTTTACGATTACCCTAATACAAAGCCCTATCGAAAGTCTTGCAGAGGGGCTTGGAATTCTTGAAACAGAAATTCCATCAATCGGTAAAAGTGCAGAAATGCCACAGCCAATGTCGCAGAATGCTCCAAAAGGCTCAATATGCGTAACCTTTGCATCTATAATGTCGCCTGTTTTTAAGGTATTTAAGTAGTTTTTTGTGCATTCCTCTTGAAGCTTACGCCTACTTAATAATGCTATTTGCTTTCCATTTTCGCCCTCGATAAAATCGGTTATTTTGAACGCAACAGGCTTGTTCACTCTTGAAATAATTGCAATATCCCTAACGCTACCGTCATTAAGCCCTATCGCCCCCTCGCTGTGTGGCATAAATCCTTCTATTTTTCCAAGGTCAACATAAAGATTATGCTCATTATCACACCTGATGGCTCTTGCCTCAATAATTTCATCTTTTTGATAAGCGTCCCTTATTGTTTGCTCGTTTTTAAGCTTTTTTTGCATTTCCATACTGTTAAAAAGAGTACCCTCAGGTAAATATTTTTTCATATTTTTCACCTTTTCTGTTATTTTCATAGCATTAAATTTATATGCAAGAATAAAAGAATTAATGCTAATTCAGTTTTCTATTTCCATTTAGCTTTAAATATGATAAAATAGAGGTATGTATTTTAAAATTGAAAGGAACGATATGAAAAATGGATGTTAGAGTGGGAGATATATTGCTTATGAAAAAGCCTCACCCCTGCGGTTCTAACGAATTTGTCGTTTTGCGTTCAGGAATGGATTTTAAAATAAAATGTCTTAAATGTTCACACGAGCTGATGGCTCCGAGAGCTAAAATAGAAAAAAATATTAAAAAAATAACACATAAAGATGATGAGGATAAATAAATGATAGACAAATTACAAGGAATTGAAGACCGATTAGACAATATTAATGCAGAGCTTTGCAAGCCACAAATTGTTGCCGACCAAGAGGCTTATAAAAAGCTGATGCGTGAGGTGAAACAATTAACTCCTCTCGTTGAAAAATTTCGTGAATTTAAAAAGCTTAAAGCTACAAACGATGAGGCAAAAGAAATTTTGCAAGCAGGCGGAATAGATAAAGATTTTCGTGATATGGTTCAAGAAGAATTAGAACAGTCACGAGAAGCACTCGAAAAATGCAATGAAGAACTTAAAGTATTATTACTGCCAAAAGACCCGAATGATGATAAAAATGTTATCATTGAAATCCGTGGTGGTGCAGGCGGAGATGAAGCGTCACTATTTGCTAATTCGCTTTTCAGAATGTATTCAATGTATGCTGAAACTAAGGGCTGGAAAGTTGAAATTATAAATGCAAACGAAACAGAAGTCGGTGGATTTAAAGAAATAAGCTTTATGGTTGAGGGCGAGGGTGCATATTCACGCTTTAAATTTGAAAGTGGAGTTCACCGAGTTCAAAGAGTTCCTGAAACCGAAAGTCAGGGCAGAGTTCACACCTCTACTGCGACCATTGCTGTTCTTCCTGAAACAGAAGATGTTGAGTTTGAGCTTAATCCTGCTGATTTGCAAATAGATGTATTCCGTTCAAGCGGAGCAGGCGGTCAACATATCAATAAAACCTCGTCAGCAATAAGGGTTACTCATATTCCAACGGGAATGGTAGTTGAATGTCAAGACGAGAGAAGTCAACATAAAAACAAAGACAAAGCTTTAAAGGTTCTTCGTTCAAGACTTTTCGAGCAGGAAAGAGCAAAGCAGGCAGAATCTATTGCAGGCGAACGAAAATCGCAGGTCGGAACAGGCGACCGCAGTGAGCGAATTAGAACATATAACTATCCTCAAGGAAGAATTTCTGACCATAGAATAGGACTAACGCTATATAAAATTGAAGCAATGCTAAATGGCGATATTGATGAGCTTATTGATGCACTAATTACAGCGGATACAGCAGAAAAGCTAAAAGCTGAGCAATAAAAAAGAAAAAGGGAATACAATGAAAACAGAAGTTTTAAAAGTTACTGATGACAATTTAATTGAAATTGCAAAAAAAGCAGGCGAACTATTAAAAAATGGTGAAGTTGTCGGAATTCCGACCGAAACAGTTTATGGGCTTGCCGCAAATGCACTTTCATCTGATGCTGCCGCTAAAATATTTAAAGCAAAGGGCAGACCGCAAGACAATCCGTTAATCGTGCATATTTCAGAGTTCAATGAAATTTATGATTTGGTAAAAGAAGTTCCAAAAAATGCAAAAAAGCTTGCAGAAAATTTTTGGCCTGGGCCTCTTACTATGATAATGGAAAAAAGCAGCCTTATTCCAATTGAGGTTTCGGGAGGTCTTTCAACCGTTGCAATAAGAATGCCCTCTCACCCTGTCGCAAGGGCTATAATTAAAGCATCAGGAGTGCCTCTCGCTGCCCCAAGTGCTAATATTTCGGGAAGCCCAAGCCCTACTAATGCAAAATATGTTTTTGATGATATGAATGGCAAAATTCCGCTAATTGTTGATGGTGGAAGTTCTAAAGTCGGAGTTGAATCTACCGTTATCACACTTGTAACAAATCCGCCAAGAGTTTTAAGACCAGGCGGAATAACCGTTTCACAGTTAAAATCCGTTTTAGGCGAGATTGCTGTCGACGAGGCGGTTTTAAACAAGCTAAAAGATGGCGAAAAAGCGTCCTCCCCTGGTATGAAATACAAGCATTACGCCCCAAAAGCGGATATAACAATCGTAAAAGGAAGCCTTAGTCAGTTTTTATCTAAAGTGAAAAACGATACTGATTTTGTTGCTCTCTGCTTTGAGGGTGAAGAAGATAATTTTGACAAATGCGTAACCTATGGTACACAAGATGACGGAAATTCGCAGGCAAACAGGCTGTTTGATGCCCTTCGTGAGCTTGATGAAATCGGCGCAAAAAAGGTGTATGCACGCTTTCCTTCAGGTGACGGAGTAGGGCTTGCAGTTTATAATCGCCTTTTAAGAGCAGCGGCATTTAAGATTATTGAATAAATTAAACTGTTAATTATATTTTTAGCAAAAACGAGGGTTCTATATATATTAAAGTTAAAGCACGACATTACAAAATGTAAAAATGCCGTGCTTTTACTTTTCTTTTACTGTGAAAACGCCTTGCCCTTCCCCCCCGTCACAATAAAACAATTGCTTACCCTGCCCCTTTTTGTTACAATAGAATTAATAAATCCCTAATATATTAACAATAAATTACAAAAAAAGAAAATTTTTGAAGTTTATGCAATAAAATGCAATGCTCGTGCATTATTAAAGTAACAGGAGGTGAGAAAATGATTCTGACAGCTTTGGCGCTAGCCGTCAGAAACGAAAATCAGTTTAATTCGACTAATTTAGAAGAATATATAGCTGGAATTTCGACAGGCAATCAAAAATTTCTCGCATTGGTTTATGAAGAAACAAAATCTGCGGTTTATGGGTTCGCACTTTCAATTTTAAAAAACACCTATGATGCTGAGGATATAATGCAAAGCACTTATATTAATATTTACAATTCTGCTGAAAATTATATTCCGCAAGGCAAACCTATGGCTTGGATTTTTACAATTGTACGCAATCTTTCATTGATGAAAATTCGTGAAAACAACAAAACTTCTGACATAGAGCAAGAGCAGTGGGGAAATTTTCCTGCCTGCAATGACAACTTCTCACCTTTGGATAAAATCGTTTTGGACTCTGTTATGAAATCACTTTCTGACACTGAAAGGCAAATTGTTATGCTTCATGCAGTATCTGGCTTTAAGCATCGTGAAATTGCAAGCATTTTAGAATTGCCGCTCTCAACGGTTTTATCAAAATATAACAGGGCAATTAAAAAATTAAAAATTTTATTAAAGGAGGAATAACGCATGAGTTATAGCAATAAGGAAATCGAAAGCAAAATAAAAGACGCTATTTCTAATGCAACGCCCAATGTCCTCGAGGCAGTTCTTTCTAAGTGCGAGGACAAGAAAGACGAAGGGGCAAAAATGAATATTATAACTAATAAGAAAAATTTTATTCCTAAAATATTAGCAGTGGCAGCAACATTTTTGTTAGTAGCCTGTGGCTCAATCGGATATATCGGCCATCAAAACAATATTAGCGTTGATTCTGTTATCGGTTTTGATGTTAATCCAAGTATCGAATTAAAAGTTAATAAATCAGAAAAAGTTTTAGAAGCAAAGGCTCTTAATGATGATGCTATTAAAATTCTCGGCAATATGGATTTTAAAGGAATTTCACTTGATGTAGCAGTAAATGCTTTAATCGGTTCTATGTTAGAACAGGGTTATATCACTGAATTACAAAACTCAATTTTGGTTACGGTAAACAGCAAAGACAGTGCTAAGGGTGTAATCTTAGAAAAAAAATTAGCTGGTGAAATTGATGAGCTTCTTAAGGCAAAATCAGTAAACGGTGCTATCTTAGCACAAACAGCACAAAATGATGAGGCTCTTCAAAAGCTTGCAACAGACAATAATATTTCACTTGGCAAAGCAAAACTTATAAATGAGATTATGTCAAAAGACAGCAGCCTAAACTTCGCCGAGCTTGCAAAGCTTTCTATTAATGATTTAAACCTACTTGCAAATTCTAAGCAAATAACCTTAGGTGATAATGTTTCAACAGGTGAAGCGAGCAGCAAGTCTTATATCGGCAATGATAAGGCAAAGGATATTGCTCTTAAACATTCAAAAATAGCAAATGCAAAAAATATTCTTGTAGCATTAGATTGCGAAGACGGTAAAATGCTTTATGAAGTTGAATTTGATGACGGAAAAATCAAATATGATTATGACCTTGATGCTGTAACAGGTGCAATTGTTAAAATCGAAAAAGATGATTTTGCTAATGATAATAAAGAGCAAGAACAAGATAAACAAGATGCAGAGCAGGATAAGCAAGACATCGAAAAAGATAAAAATGAAGCTTTAACTGAAGATAAAGATGATAATTCAGACAGTACCGAAAAAGAAACAACCGAAAAAAAGCCTGATGTGAAAATCAGTGAAACTAAAGCAAACCAATTAGCTTTGACTCATGCAGGCATTGCTAAAGAAAAAGCTCAAGACTTTAAAAATGAAATTGCAAACCATAATAACAAGTATTTTTATGAAATCCACTTTATAAGTGAGCAAACACAATATGAATACAAGATTGATGCAAACACAGGGGCAATTATTGAAAACGATAAAAGTCCGATTGAAACCGATATAGTTGAAAAAGACTAACAAACAAGCTTTCTAACTACTTTCCAATATAAACACGCAAAGGAACGCCGACTTTAAACGAAAAAGTTGGCGTTCCTTTGTGCATTAATTAAAAATGTTTATTTTTTACACTTATTATAATTCTTATATATTACCGCAAAGAGGATTGTAGCAATCAGTGGAAATATTGTTGCAGAAACCAAACCGATTTTTAGCCCCAACTGCTCAGTAGTTAAATTAAGGCTGTTTGCTATTGGAATAAAATAGCTGCTTTTAATAGCTAAATCTGTAACCGTTCCGACTAATTGAGGCCCTACTGCACCACCTAAGTCACCGCCTGCCGCCATCAATGCAAATATTGCAACTCCCGAAGTTTGAAACTTGTTTGACGCAACAATAAGGCTTCCTGGCCAAAGCATTGCAGTACAAAATCCAGTTATCGCACACGAAAACAATCCAACTAATGGAATATTAGAAATTGCCGCTGTAATATAACATACCGTTGCCCCCATTGCCCCTAAGAGCAATACTTTATATATGTTTTTCCCAAATTTTGTATATAGCGTTCTGCCAAGACCAAGCATAACTGCAAAAAGTGCAACGCCAAATATGTCGCCCCAAATTTTTGGAATTCCCAACGCCTGCTCTATATAGCTTGAACTCCACTGTGACATTGTGCATTCACTTGCTCCGCCAAAAAAGATGCAAAAAAAGCAAATTAAAAAGGATTTGCTTTTAAAAAGTTTAAATACTTTTGATGCTTTTTCAGGCGTTTTAAGCGAGGGTATTTCGGCTCTGCTAAAAAGTATTGCTGATATTAATGGAATTATTGCCCAAATGAGTGCAAGCCACTGCCAGTTTTCTTTGCCGAAAACCAATAGAAAAAGAGAACTGATGATAACAACTCCGACAACTCCCCACGCATAAACTGAATGTAGCTTGCTCATTTCTCGTTCGGGATTTTCAGATGGAATTTCAGCAATTACAGGGCTAAGCAAAACCTCAACCAATCCCCCTGAAGATGCAAATATAACCGTTCCGATAACAAGCCCAAGATAAACAGCATTAGGGAACAAAAATGGAAATACAGCATAAACAATAAGACCAATAAAAGTGAGAATTGGAATTATTTTAACCATTTTTGTGATATTGAATTTATGAGAATAAAACGAAAAGATTAAATCAACAAACAACTGTGTTGAAAAATTTATAAGCACCAACGCCCCAAGCATTGTATAAGTAATTCCATAAAGATTATGAAAAGTGAGAAATAGTAATGGCGTTAATGCCGACACCACCGACATAGAGGCATTGGCGGTGTAGCAAGAATATTTAGTGAGTTTATATTTTTCCATATAACAGCCTTTCCAAAAAAAGCATTGCCCTATATTTATTTGAATAACTGTAACATATTTGCAGAAGTTTTACAATTGTAATGTTGGTTTAAAAATCAACAAACTATGCGAATTTTTTTTAGAGGAAAAGTTTTGGCTCTTTTCTTTCAGAATTTTTCTTTGCAAAAGCTTTTTCTGCAACAGCAAGCATTAGCCCGTTGAGTTTTCTTGCATTATTCGGGCAAATTTTAATGCACCGCATGCAAGAAATACAAACTTCGTTATTTGTAATATCGGGGGAATTAGCAGAAATGGCATTCACAGGGCAGTTTTTGGCACAAAGCCCGCATTTCGTGCATTTTTTTGTGCTTTGTGGCTTTAAAGGCACTCCACCATATTCTTTATAAGGAAAACTACCATCTACTTCAATTTTTGAGCCTATAATGTCGTTAGAATTATTAATTTTATCCCATAGATTTTTTGAAAACTCAGCTATTATTTTTTCATCTTTATCATCAGGTCTACCCTTTGCAACAGAATGCATAATTGAATGTTCTGTTATGAATGCGGCTGCGGCAATTGCTGTAAAGCCGTTTTTTTCTATGCAATTTTTCATTTCAAGAAGGGCATCATCATATTCTCTGTTGCCATAAGTCGCAATTAATACAGCAGGCGTTTTATTGCCTTTTATGTTTTTAATTCGCTCAACAGCAGGTGATGGCACTCTCCCACCATAAACAGGAACAGCAAAAATTACTAAATCCTCCTCTGAAAAAGTTTTTTCAAAGTCTTGCTCGCTAAAAGCTGTAATATCTGTTATTTCAGTCGAAAGTGGAAAGTATGTAGCCATTTTAGAAACGACTTCTTTTGTCGAATTCGTTGGGCTGAAAACCACAGCGGATATGTTTTTTATGTTCATTTAATTATTCTCCTTTTTTTATTAATTTTCTATATGTTTATTATAGTTCTAATTTTTAAAAATGCAAATATTAATAATGAAAAATGATTGTTGGTGTCCAGAGGTGCTGCTTTTGCTCCCTCTGTGCGTTTTCCGCTCCCTATGGAGCATCCCCTGTTAGGGGAAATGTCACGAAGTGACAAAAGGGTTCCCGTTTTCGGAGAAAAAGCGACGCATTCG
>JAVVWP010000040.1:0-10908 GCA_036652055.1 Oscillospiraceae bacterium
ATGTTGTCCGAGGAAGATAGGGACAAGAAAAAGGTTAGCAAAAGCATTAATTATAATGTTAATTATGTAAAATCAAAGCTTGGAGAAAGTTTTGATATAGTTTACAAATCAAGCGAAATAGATGGTAGCAAAGCAATGTTCATTATGGCTGATGGAATGTGTAATAATCTTTTAGTAACTCAGCAAGTTGTAAGACCTGTGTTAGAAAATAAAAATTACCCGTCTGACGCAGGGGAAAAAATGAAATATATTCGTGATGAGGTCGCAGCCGGCATTGACCAAAAAGAAACAGATGAGCTTGATGAAGTAATTAAAAATATAGTTTCCGGACTTGTAATCTTATTTATTGATGGGGTTTCATTTTGTGAATGCTTTGGAGTTCAGGGATTTCCAAAAAGAAGTATAAGTGATTCAAAAACCGAGGTTCAAGAAAGAGGCGGTCATGAGGCGTTTATTGAAAGCTTTAAAGACAATGTAGCGTTAATACGAAAACGAATACGCTCGCCATATCTTCGTTTTGAAATTGAAGAAGTCGGAAAAACCAGTATGACAAGAATTTGTATTTGTTATATGGAAGATAGGGTAAGCAAAGATATTCTAAAAAGTGTCAAAAAAAATATAAAAAAGGCAGAATTAGATGTTGTTTTGGGAACAGGATATTTAAGACCTTTTTTAGACAGTGATAATACTTCGATTTTTTCAAGTGTAGGAACAACAGAAAGACCTGATGTTGCCTGTGCAGAAATTGCAGAGGGCAGGGTGGTTGTAATAATTGACGGTACACCGTTTGCACTTATAGCACCATATCTTTTTGTAGAAAACTTTCACTCGATGGACGATTATAATTACAGACCGTTTTATGCAACTTTTTGTAGAGGACTTAGATATATATCATTTTTTATAAGTATGTTTTTGCCTGGAATTTATGTAGCTATTTGTACATTCCATCAAGAAATGCTACCAACATCGATGATTTATGATATGGCGGTAAGCGAAAGCATAACACCAATGCCAGTTATGGTTGAAGCAATTATTATTCATATAGTCTATGAAATAGTTAGAGAAGCAGGCTTAAGAATGCCAAAAGAAATAGGCCCTGCGGTTAGCATTGTGGGGGCGCTTGTAATAGGCGACGCAGCGGTAAATGCAGGATTTATAGCAGCACCAATGGTAATAATTGTTGCCCTTACAGCGATTAGTGCATTCGTTGTGTCAAAAATTCATCAGCCAATAGCAGTTCTCAGATTTTTATTTATGATTATCGGAGGGTATGCAGGATTTTATGGTTTAGTCTTGAGCTTTGGTGCAATACTAATAAATATATGCTCAATGGGTGTATATAAAACACCTTTTATGGCTCCTATTGCACCATTTTCATTTGGTGGATTAAGAGATGGATTTATAAGAGTTAGTTGGAAGATACTTGGAAAAAGAGAAATGCAAATTCAAAAGATGAATAAATAGTGTTTCATCTTATGAAAGGAATTTTTATGACAAAAAACAATCCAATAATAAGCACATGGCAAATATTTTCAGTGCTGCTCTTAACAAGACTTTTATCAATACTGACATTTGTTCCACTTTTCACAAAGGGACTCAACACTTCTGATTATTTGATAGCAGTTCTAATTTCTACAATGATAATATTAATAGCGAGTTTACCTCTATATTATCAATATAAGAAATACAAAAACAAGAGTATAATTGATATTTCAGAAGAAAGTTCAACTATCTTTTCAAAGGTTGTAGGGGTTTCTTATGCACTACTTTTTATTTTTTATGCACTTACTTCGGCTTCAAGAATGAATTTATTTGTTGAAACAATTACTTCGCCTACTTCAAGTGGCAACCTTTTTATAGTTTTTTCTGTAATTTTAGCTTGCTATGGCGCAATGCTCGGGCTTGAAGCAATTTCAAGGTCAGGAGCAATATCTTTTGTAATATTTTGTTTTGCTTTTGGGGTTATAATGTTTACAATGATAAGCAAAATTGATATGAATAATTTTTCGCCTGTGTTCTACAATGCAATTTCACCAAGCTTTGACGCTGGCTTTAAAATAGCGGCAAATACGGTCGAAATACCAATTATGGCGATAATTCTAACTAAGGCTAAGGGTAACAAGGTAAAGGGCTATTTTGCCTGGCTAATAGCTTTTTGCCTTATTTCATTTATTATATTTTTTGTGACAATAGGTGGAATTGGTGAATTTGGATTTACACAGCTATTTCCAATTCATTCAGTTGCTGTGCTTTCAGAGTTTAGCCTGTTAGAAAGATTAGATGTTTTATTAACAGGAGTGTGGATATTATCTGCTTTTATAAAAATGTGTTTGCTTTTATATTTGCAAGGGGACCTTCTGTCAAATGCTTTTGGAAAATCACATAAAAAGATGTTTATAATAGGTGCAGGGGCAATAATTATTATTACGCATTTAATTTTTTCAAAGTCAATAAAGAAGTCAACTATGCTTCTATCAGACCAGATAAAAGTAGGACTTTTCATAGCATTTGCTTTGATAATTCCAATTTCAATTTTAGCTGTTAATAAAATTTGTTTAAGGAAAAGGGTGAACAAATGAAAAAGATAGTTAAAATATTTTTAATAGTGTTAATGCTGTTTTCTTTATGTGGATGTTCTATAACTAATCTTGAACTGAAAAACAGGCTTATAATTCAAGCACTGGGAATAGACCTCACTAATAATGGAGTTATGGTTACTGTTGAGGCTTTAAACACAGAAATATCAAGCAATCCAAACTCAGGAGGCTCTGCTCCCGACATTGTTAAAATTATAAAAGTAGAAGCAAATTCTGTTTCAACAGCAATGCGAAAATTAACCGAAATAGAGGGCAGAGTGCCACTACTTTCACAAAACAGGGTTATTGTGTTTGGCGAAAGTCTATGCAAAAAAGGCGTAAACGAATATATAGATTTTTTTCTTAGAAATCCTCAAAATCGAGCAACAGTTGAAGTTGCAGTTGCAGACGAAAAAGCGGAAGATATAGTTTCTGCAAAAATGGGCGAGTCTGTTATTCCCGCAAGAGAAATTCAAAAAATATTAGAAGCATCAGAGCTTAATTCAACAACTGTTACAAAAACTTTATATCAATTTGTTAATGACCTGAAAAGCAAAACGACATCTGCATATTTGCCAATTTTAAAAGCAGAGGATTTAGATGATAAAAAACAAATAAAAGTAAGCGGAACAGCACTTTTTGATGAGGATAAATATTCAAGAGAACTAACAATAGACGAAACACTGCCAATTGTGATTTTAACAAACAATGCAGATAATGGCTCTTTTTTTGTATCTGTTCCTGAAATAGAAAGTGATGTATCATTAAGTATAATTAAATCAAAAAGTAAAACGAATTTTGAAATAATAGATAATAAGGTTAATTGCGGTGTTAATATTAAAATGTCACTAAATTGCCTTGAAAGTTCATCAAAAAAGTTTTCTGAATTTACGCCAAAAATAATTGAGCAAATAGAAAAAAGAACAAAAGAAAAAATTGAAAATGAACTTAAATTATCAATAAAAAAGTGCTTTAATGAATATAGGGCAGATCCGTTTAATTTAGGCACTATAATGTGGCAAAAAAAGCCTAAGATTTTTAAAGAAAGATGCGAGAATTGGAAAGATGAGCTTAAAAATGTAGAAGTCAATTTAAGCGTAGATGTTATAATAAAAACGCTTGGCAACGAGGCACTAAATCTTGTTGACAACTAAAATAAAAATGTTACACTATAACAGGGTGATTAAAAAATGACTACCTATGAAAAAATATATGAGATAGTAAAACAAATTCCATATGGATATGTTTCGACATATGGCGATGTTGCAACGATGGCAGGCAACCCTCATTGGTCACAGATTGTTGGATATGCACTCCATACAAATCCTGATCCTAAAAATATTAAATGTTATAAAATTGTAAATCGATTTGGAGAAGTGTCAAAAGCATTTGCCTTTGGTGGCGAAAACGAGCAAATAAAGCTTTTGAAATCTGAGGGAATTGAAGTTGTTGACGGTAAGGTTGACTTAAAAAAATATATGTGGATTAGATAATCTAAAGTTGTCTGAATGAGGGAGCAACTAAGAAACAAGCAAAATAGAACAAGCTCACCAAAAAAAGTAGTGGCACGAAAAAATCCGTACCACTACTTTTTTATTTTAATCAAAGTTTAAATCCGTCAGGCAATAAATCTTTTAACCCATAAACCACAAAATTTTCAGTATCATTTCCTAAGATTATTTTAAAATCATCTTTGCAAAATTCAAAAAGCACTTGTCTGCAAACACCACAGGGGCTACAAAAGCTTTCAAAAACACCATTGCGACCTCCGACGATTGCCATAGCCTCAAAATCAGTTTCACCTTCACTGATTGCTTTAAAAATAGCAACACGCTCTGCACAAATTGATGGTGAATAGGCAGAATTTTCAATGTTACAGCCTTTATATATTTTCCCACCTTTTGTTATAAGTGCCGCACCAACATTAAATTCAGAAAATGGTGCATAGGAATTTTTGGTAGCGTATTTTGCACATTCGATTAATTCTAAAGGTGTCATAAAACCATCTCCCACCTATATATTAGAATATTTACAAGAAAAAATCAACTAAATTATTAAAAAGTCGTTTTATGTTGACTTTATCCTGCGTTTAACTTATTATAATTTTATAAAATTGAAAAGGAACAAATTGATATGAAAGAAATAATTCTAAATAATAAGTGGCATTTTAAATTTGGTGAAAACAATGGCGATGAACAAGAATTAAATAATTTATATGATGAAATTGGTTTGCCACATAGCTTTGGAATTCCATATTATGGTGGTGACGATTTTTATATTGGATATGGGTGCTATCAAAAATCACTGTTCATACCTAAAGAAGATTTAGAGAAAAAACTTTTATTAGAATTTGGAGCAGTATTCCAAGTAGCCGAAATATTTATAAACGGAAAATTTGTTAAAAAACATGAGGGCGGATATACTGCTTTTGTCTGTGATATAACAGATTTTGTAAACGAGGGAGCAAACAATCTTTTTGTAAGAGTAAACAACCTTTGGAATGCTAAAATCGCACCAAGGGCAGGTGAGCATTTGTTTAATGGTGGAATTTATCGTGATGTTAAGCTGCTGATTTATCCTAAAAAACATATTGAATGGTATGGCACATTTGTAAAATCCGAAAAACTAAGTGACGGTAAAGCAAAAATAATAATAGAAACAGAAACAGTGAATTGTTCTGATTTAACTTTAGAAAACATAATCTTTGATGCCGAAAATAATGAAGTAAATAGAGTAAAAACAATTATCAATTCAGAAATAACAGTTCAGGAGTTATTGATTGAAAATCCAAATTTATGGGATGTAGATAGCCCATATTTATACACTGTAAAAACGATTTGCGGTGAAGATGAGCTATACACTTCTTTTGGAATTAGATATATAAGATGGGATAAAGAAAAAGGATTTTTCCTAAACGAAAAGCATTGCCTTTTAGATGGTGCTAATGTTCATGGCGACCACGGTGGGTGGGGCGATGCGGTCACTCACAGCGGAATAAAAAGAGATATATCAATGATGAAAGAATGTGGATTTAACTTTATAAGAGGTTCTCATTATCCACATCATACAGAATTTGCTAAAGAGTGCGACAGGCAGGGAATACTTTTTTGGAGTGAAAATGTTTTTTGGGGAATAGGTGGCTTTAAAGATGAGGGATATTGGGACAGCAGTGCAATGCCCACTAAAAAAGAAGACTATCTTTCCTTTGAAAACAGCTTAAAGCAGTCACTAAGAGAGATGATAAGAACAAATAGAAACAGCCCGTCAATAATTTGTTGGAGTATGGGCAACGAGATATTCTTTTCGAAAAAGCAAGTGATTTCTGATGCAAGAAAAATGGTAAAACGCCTTGTTGATTATTGCCATTCAATAGACGATACAAGACCTGCTGGAATAGGTGGCGTTCAACGAGGAGATTTTGACAAAATTGGTGATGTAGCTGGATATAATGGCGATGGAGCAGTGCTTTTTAAAAATCCTGAAAAGCCAAATATGGTTGCAGAATATGGTAGCATTCCAGCTTTTAGACCAGGAAAATATGATTTATATGAAACAGAGGGAAGCGATGAATACTATGACTGGCGAGCAGGAAGATGTATTTGGTGCGGTTTTCATCATGGTAGCATTGCAAATATCGGAAATCTTGGAATAGTTGATTTATATCGCCTGCCACTTCGTGCGTGGTTTGCTCACCGTGAAAAGCTAAGAGGAATTGCACCGCCAAAATTCCCAAAAAAGGGGAGTGCGAACCATCTTGTTTTAACCGCTGATAAAGAGAGTATATCTTGCGATGGAACCGATGATGTAATGCTAATTGCAATGCTTTATGATAAAAATAATAACAGAATATCAGCCGATATAGAAATCACGCTTGAAGTCGTTGAAGGCGGAGGAATACTGCCAACGGGCAAAAAGATGATTTTTAATAAAGACCTTAAAAACTGTTTTGACGGAGCTTGTGCAATAGAAATGCGAGCATATTATTCAGGTGAAATCAAAGTAATAGCAAGTGGAAATGAATTAATAAGTAGTGAAATTATAATAAATGCAGTCGGTACTGAAAAATATAGTGGAAAAGACATAGAATATCCTGTCGCAGCTTATGAAAGCATAAACAAAAATTTGCAACTTAAAAACATAATAATAGATAGACCTGTTACGGTAAGCAGTGAAAATGTCAGTGGTAGCAAGGTTTGTTTGACTTCTGAAAATTCAAACTTTAAATTTTGGTCGCCAAAAAAAGATGAAAAAACTCCATATATTATTTTAGATTTAGAACATTGCTATAATAGATTTACAGTTAAACTAAAAAGAATTGGATACAAAAAGCTTGAATTTAAGCTTTATTCTTCTGCTGACCGTTCAACTTTTGATGAGCTTTCTAATACGAAATTTAATTATTTTCAAAAAGCGAATAGTTTAAACTTTGAAACTACTGCTTCAACAAGGTATCTGAAAATCGAGTTTTTAGATAATAATCAAAACATAAAAATAAAAACCATTGAAATTTTAGGTTGAGATTTGCTCTTTAAAAACTTTAAATGTAAATAGTCAAAACTACTCCCCACTGATGCTTTTCATTAGTGGGGAGTAGCTTTTTGTTTAATTACTAATAGAGGGTAAACTGCCTAAATTATTATTTTCTGCTTCATCTGGGAGAGATTTCAACGTCTTTACCATTTCTTATTCCAATTCCAACTCCGCTTATTTCACCTTTTTTTGCGATAGAAACGCCTGCCGCTTTGTCAACAATACTTCCGTCTGAAAGCTTATATCCCGAAATTTTACCACTATGCTTAATTGTAGCGACAATTTTTTTTGCATTAGCACAAGGCACGGGGATTTCTGTTAAAGTATTCATTGGTAAGCTTGATTTATTTTTCTTTGCCATTTTAAATTCTCCTTTTATTTCATATTTTAAAGGTAATATCAATATTATTTTAATAAATACTTAGAATATACTCAAATTTCAATTTTTCTTACAATAAATCCAAATCCGTTTGTAATAAAAAGGACAGGATTTGAATACATATAGACGAAAACAAATATTAGAGGAGAGATAATTATGGATTTCAATACTAAAACAAATGAAGTGACATCAAAGCAGAAAATGTACGAGGGAAATGTTGAGCAGGCAATAGATAGTGATATAACAATGCCCGAATATTTTCCTGACATCGTGAGGATTTTGAAATGCTCTTTGTCACCTCAAATAGCATCAATTTCGCCGTCGGGTGATAGAGTGACAGCAGAGGGAACAGCAATTCTAAGTATTTTATATATCAGTGATGATGAAAAAATACATTGTTTTGAACAAAAAATTCCATTTTCAAGATACCTCGAATCAAAACTGGCGGAGGGTTGCACGGTAACCGTCGCACCAAAAACTGATTATGTTAATTGCAGAGTGGTAAGCAGTAGGCGTATAGACATTCACGCAAGTATGACCTTTAATTTTAAAGCATACAAAAAAAGCTCGCAAAAGCTCATATGTGATTGTGAGGGAGTAGGCATAGAGGCAAAAAAGCAGAAGTTCATTATTTCAAATTTATCAGACTATACAGAAAAGCCATTTCAAATTAGTGAAACGCTTGAAATAGGGGCGTCAAAGCCATCAATAGCACAGCTAATAAGAAGTGATGCAGTAGCAATAATTGAAGATGTAAAAATAGTTTCGGGCAAAATTCTAATAAAAGGTGAACTCACAATAAAAACCTTATACATTTCAGATGATGATACTGACGAGCTTCAAAGAATAGAAAACTCAATGCCAATAAGTCAAATAATTGAAATAGAAACAGATAATACAGAAAGCACAGATAACATTAACCTTTATGTTGCAAGCCTTGAAGTTTCGGCAAAAACTGATAGTGCAGGGGCGCTTAGACTTCTTGAAATGTCAGCAGTTTTAAGAGCAGAAATTGAAATGTATCAAGATGTTCAAATAGAGGGAATTAAAGATGCCTATTCAACAAAATATGAAACAGAGCAAAAAAGAGAAAACATTGATTTTAAATCAATTAACGAGCATTTTACAGATACATATCTTTGCAGAGGTTCAATACAAACGCCAAGCGGAAACATTACAAAAATAATCGATATGTCATGTGCAGGGATAACCAAAAACATAGAATTTGATGATAATGAAATGGCAATAAAAGGCACAATAACATTAAATTTATTGGCAAGTGATGAACAAAATCAAATTAATTATGTTGAAAGACAGTTTGATTATGAATATAGGCGAAATTTATCAGTAAAAACAAGCAGTCCAGAGTGCAATCCAAATGTAACGGTTACAGGCATAAATTATATTTTAAGTGCTGACGATAAGATAGATGTTCGGGTTGAAATATTCATAGGTGCAACAGTTTTCAACAATCAAAGCTTAAATTTAATAACAGAGATTGAAATAGATGAAAAAAAAGAAAAATTAGGAAATCCTGCGGCACTCACAATATATTTTTCTGAGGAGGGCGAAAGCGTTTGGGAAATTGCAAGAAAATACAATACAACAGTCGATGCAATAATGAACGACAACAAGCTAACAGGGGAAATAGTACCCGAAAAGTGCAAGCTTCTAATACCAAGAGCTTAAAATTTTAATGAAAGGAGAGAATAATATAATGGAAAAGCACAGCATTTATAGTGATATTTCAAAACGAACAAATGGCGACATATATGTTGGCGTGGTAGGACCAGTCAGAACGGGAAAATCAACCTTTATCAAAAAATTTATGGATACGCTTGTAATTCCCAATATTGAAGAAGATGCAATGCGTGACCGAGCGACAGATGAACTTCCACAATCCGCAGCGGGAAGAACGATAATGACAACCGAGCCAAAATTCATTCCAGAAAATGCGGTAGAAATAAAACTCCCTGATAACGCATCATTAAATGTTAGAATGATTGACTGTGTTGGCTATATAGTTCCGAGTTCGCTCGGCTATATTGAGGGCGACAAGCCAAGAATGGTAAATACACCGTGGTTTGACCATGAAATACCGTTTAATATGGCGGCAGAAATTGGCACGCAAAAGGTGATAAACGAACACTCAACAATAGGTCTTGTAATCACAACAGATGCGAGCATAAGTGACATTCCAAGAGAAGAATATGAGGAGGCAGAGCAAAGGGTAATAAATGAATTAAAAGCATTAGAAAAACCATTTATAGTGCTTTTAAACTGTATGTATCCCCAAACAAACAGTGCAAGAAGTTTAGCAGCCGATTTATCAGAAAAATATTCTGTGCCAGTTATTCCGATAAACTGTCTTGAACTTACAGAAATAGAAATAAAAGAAATTTTAACGCAGGTGTTATTTGAATTTCCGATAAAAGAAATTTCTGTTGATTTGCCCTCGTGGCTCGTGTCACTAAGCAGTGACCATTGGCTAAGAGTGGCAACATATAATGCAGTAAATTCAGCGACAAAAGAAATGACATATGTGAGAGATGTGGGGCTTTTAATTGAGGAGCTTAAAAACTGCGAATATATCAAAGATGCAAGCATTTCGTCAATGAATTTAGGAATAGGCAGTGCAGATGTAAGCGTAAAATTAAGTGGAGATTTATTTTATAAAATACTTTCTGAAAAAACAGGAGTAACGGTAGATAGCGAGCAGGATTTGATAAAGTGCGTATCAGATTTATCAAAGGTAAAAAAAGAATATGATAGATTAAAATTTGCACTTGACGAGGTTGAAGCGACAGGCTATGGAATAGTAATGCCATCAATTGATGAATTAACGCTAAATGAACCCGAAATAGTAAAACAGGGAGGGCGTTATGGAGTAAAGCTTTCAGCGTCAGCTCCGTCAATTCATATGCTAAAAGCAAATATTCAAACAGAAGTTGCACCAATTGTCGGAAGTGAAAGCCAGTCAGAGGAGCTTGTTAAATATCTTTTAGAAGAATTTGAAGAAGATCCGACAAAAATATGGGAGTCAAATATTTTTGGAAAATCATTAAACGAATTGGTAAACGAGGGACTCCGCAGCAAGCTGTTTCATATGCCGTCAGATGCAAGAATGAAGCTTCAAGAAACATTAGAAAGAGTGATAAACGAAGGCTGTAACGGGCTTATTTGCATAATTTTATAAAAATTTAAACCTTTAAAAAACACCGCCCAAATCTTTTTAAAACAAGATGTGGGCGGTGAAATTTTTCTCATTAAAAAAGTGAATGTTTTAAATATAAAAAGCGTTTAATATATTATACAAAAAACTGTTGCAAAAAAGGTAAAAATAATATACAATTAATTAATTGATAGGAAGTATCACCCACAACCAAGCAAAAAACTCTTTCTTCCGCTTCCTCAAAAGGCAAG
>JAVVWP010000041.1:0-9836 GCA_036652055.1 Oscillospiraceae bacterium
AGCTTCCTCCAGAGGAAGCGGAAAAGGTTGCTTTGTTTTTGCTTGGTTCTTAGTTGTTCCCTCCTTCAGTCAGCTACGCTGCCAGCTCCCTCCAGAGGGAGCGGAAAGAGTTTTCCAAAAAATCACTTGTAAAATTTGTAAAAGTGTACTATAATTAAAATATATTTTGAAATATTATGTTTATTTTAATATAATTTTTGCCAATTGATTATTAAAAAGGAGGCTAACTTCCAAGTGAAAAAGGATTTTAAAACCCCAAAATGGTGGATTGCATTATCTGCCTTTTGTGTCGTTACAATAGTAGTTTTTGGTTACTTCTTTATTAGAATGGGTTCTGAAGGTCTTTACGAAGAAAAAGTTGCCTACCTTGAAGAAATATCAAAAAAAGGTACACAGCTTGTAACAGAACAAATAAACGGTTATTTTTCTACGCTTGAAGTTATTAGCACCATTATAGGCGGAGATGATGATTTTACGGTAGACTCGGCTTTGGCAGTTCTTAAAAATGAAATGTCAAAAGGGTTTTTTAAACGCATGGGTATTATCACTCCTGATGGTACTGCTTACACAACAGATGGATACACCGAAGATTTTAATGACAGAAAATATTTTAAAGAGGCTTTGACTGGTAAAAATGCTACCTCCGATTGTCTGATTGACAAAATCGGTGGCGAAGAAATTAATGTTTTCGCTACGCCAATATATCACAATGGTATTATTGTTGGAGTTGTTTTTGCTACAAAATCTCAAGAAGAACTTTCAAAATCGCTCGTTATTGAAAGCTTTTCGAGCAAAGGATATTCTTATATAGTCAGCGGTGACGGTCGCCCCGTTATAAAAACCAACAATCCTGAAAGCATCGGAGAATACACAAACTTTTTTGATGTTATGGTAGACTATGGTGTTACTCCGCAGCAGCTTTCAACTGTTCAAAGCCATATAAAATCTAACACTTCCGGAACTCTTGAATACACTCGTCAAGGGGTTTTGCGTCAAATGTTTTATTCCCCTGTCGGAATTAATGACTGGTATGTTTTTTCTGTTGTTCCTGTAAAAGTCATTTCTTTTCAATCTGACCAGCTTATTCGCAATTTAGGGCTTTTAGCTATGATAATTGTTCTTCTTTCAATTATTATTTGTTCTCGAATGATTAAAGCCTTTAAGAAAAACAACACAAGGCTAAAGCATTTAGCTTATACCGACAGTGTCACAGGTCACCCTAATTGGGTTAAGTTTAGGATTGATGTTGAAGAGCTGCTTTCTCTACATCCCGAGCGTAAATATGCTATGATTGCTTTTGATATTAATAAGTTTAAGCTGATAAACGGGCTTTTTGGCTATCAAAGAGGTGATGAAATTCTCACCTTTGTCGGCGATGTACTTTTTAAAAATTTGGATAATAACGAGGCATTTTGTCGTGCGTCTGCTGACCATTTTAATGTTCTTATGCAATATAAAAGTGAAGATGAAATTGTAAACAGGCTAAAATCGATTGAAGATGAATTAGACCGCTGCATAAATAATTATAAAATAAAAATTTCGAGTGGTATTTGCACAATTAAAGAGCGTGACCTTGATGTTTCTGTATATAGCGACAAGGCAAATATTTCAAGAGATATTGCAAAAAAACAAAATTCCCTGTCTTATCACTTTTTTAAAGATGAAAACCGCATTGAACTTCTTCGTGAAAAAGGAATTGAAGACGCAATGGATAACGCTCTCGCAAACGGTGAGTTTTTAGTTTATTTGCAACCTAAATATTCAGCAAAAGAACATAAACCTGTTGGTGCGGAGGCATTAGTGCGTTGGAACAGACCGAATGAGGGCTTAGTTTTTCCTAATGATTTTATCCCTATTTTTGAAAAGAACGGATTTATTCGCAGCCTTGATCTTTATATGTTTGAAAGCGTTTGTAAACTAATGGTACAATGGCAGAAAAATTTTAAAAGTGCAAAAAACTTTTCAGTATCTGTCAATATCTCTCGTGCGCATCTATCTAATCCAGAGCTTGCAAATGATTTAAAACATATCGCAGACAAGTATGAAATATCGCAAGAGCTTTTAGAAATCGAGCTTACAGAAAGTGCTGTTTTTGAAAATATGGAAGAAATGCACATTCTTATGAACAGGCTTAAAGAAGTCGGATTTAAGCTGTCTATTGATGATTTTGGCAGTGGATATTCATCTCTCGCCTCGCTGAAATCTCTGCCCGCTGATGTTGTAAAAATGGATAAAAGCTTTTTAGATGAGGCAGAGCATGATAAGCGTGGTGAAAAAGTCATATTTGGTATGATTGAAATGATTAAAGGGCTTGATATGCTAACCGTTGCCGAGGGCGTTGAAACACTTAGCCAGCTTGAATTTTTGGTGTCTGCAAACTGTGACATCGTGCAAGGTTATTATTTTGCAAAGCCTATGCCTGTAAAAGACTTTGAAAATCAGATTTTCAGCAAAGATAGCTTACATACAACTGATTAATTCACAGCTATATTTTTTCTATAAAAATACCGACCTCCTATTTGTTAGATTTTTGGTCTAACTTTTGGAAGTCGGTATTATTTTAATATTAAACTATTATTCGTGCTGAACATTACAGCTTGCACCGTGTTCAAACTGTGACTTGTCATATTCTATTCCGTTTTTATCATAATAATCCTGAACAGCAGCTTTAATTGCCTCCTCAGCTAAAACAGAACAATGAATTTTAACTGCTGGAAGCCCGTCTAAAGCCTCGACAACAGCCTTGTTGGTAAGCTTTAATGCTTCTTTTATTGGCTTGCCTTTAATCATATCAGTTGCAATTGAACTCGTAGCAATAGCTGATGCACAGCCATAAGTATTAAACTTGACATCTGTAATAATTCCATCGTCAACCTTAATATACATTTTCATTATATCGCCACACTTTGCATTTCCTACCTCTCCAACGCCATCAGCATCGTCAAGCTTTCCTACATTATGTGGGTTAGCAAAATGCTCCATTACTTTTTCGCTATATTCCATAATTAAACATCCTCTTTCTCATTCTAAGATTTATTTATTTTCGTTTTGTATTCTCTCCCACAATGGCGACATCTCACGAAGTCTTTCAATGATTGGAGGAACATTTTCAACTATATAGTCAATTTCTTCTTCTGTATTTGTTTCACAAAGACTCAGCCTAAGAGAACCGTGAGCTATCTCGTGAGGCAGACCAATTGCAAGTAGCACATGGCTTGGATCGAGCGAGCCTGAAGTGCAAGCAGAACCTGACGAGGCACAAATGCCTTTCATATCAAGGTATAAAAGAAGTGACTCACCCTCAACACCTTCAAAACAGACATTAACATTTCCTGCTAATCTTTTTTCTCTATCACCGTTTAGCCTACTTCTATTGACTTTTAAAAGCCCATTAATTAGCTTGTCCCTAAGGAATTTTACCTTTTTTGCATTTTCATCTAAGTGGTCAACTGCATCTTTTAAAGCCGCTGCCATTCCAACCATTGCATAAACATTTTCAGTTCCTGCTCTTTTATTTCTCTCTTGAGCGCCGCCCTCAATAAGGTTCGTAAGGCGAATGCCATTTTTGCAATAAAGAGCCCCTATTCCTTTAGGACCGTGGAATTTATGACCTGACATTGAAAGCATATCAATGTTTTGAGCCTTTACATCAATATTCAAATGCCCAACCGCTTGAACTGCATCGGTATGAAATAAAACGCCTTTTTCGTGGCACACAGCTCCAATTTCAGTTATAGGCTGAATTGTTCCGATTTCATTATTTGCATACATAATTGTAACGAGCGCTGTATCTTCACGAATTGCATTTTTAACATCTTGAACTCTGACAAGACCATCAGAATAAACCGGAAGATAGGTGATAGAGAAGCCCTCTTTTTCAAGCTTTTCCATTGTGTGAAGAACTGCGTGATGTTCAAATTGTGAAGTGATAAGGTGCTTTTTGCCTTTAGCCGCCAAATTTTTAGCAACATTTGTTATTGCCCAATTGTCAGCCTCGCTACCACCTGAAGTGAAATAAATTTCATCTGCCTCTGCCCCAATTGCATTTGCAACAGTTTTTCGTGCATCTTTAACTGCGTAATATGCCTCTTGCCCAACTGAATGTAAACTTGAGGGATTGCCATAAATTTTTTGAAAATAAGGCATCATAGCACTAAGTGCCACATCAGAAACGCAAGTTGTAGCAGCATTGTCCGCATAAACCTTCATAATATCCAACTCTTTTCTTTATATAAACATAAAATGTTGTGAATTTTTCTATTCATAGTATCTTCCTATGAATTCGCTAATATCATACTATATCAGTATGATATTGTCAATATATTTTTATAACAAATTTTATCCTTTATTACAGCACATTTTTTTGCTCTTTTGCTTTTCAACAAGATATTCAAGCGTTATGCCATCAACAACCTCATTTATCGCCTCTAAAACATCTTGCCAAATTTCAATAGTGACGCAATCATCACAATGCTCGCAAGGCGAAACATCATCAAGGCACGAAACAGGAGCAAGGCTTCCCTCGGTCACTCTTAATATTTCACCAACGGTATAATCCTTTGGCGATTTGTGAAGTTTATATCCGCCCAAAGCCCCACGAGTGCTGTCAACAAGCCCGTTTTTGCTTAAAAGCTTTATAATCTGTTCTAAATATTTTTCTGAAATGTTTTGACGAGTTGCAATTGTTTTTATTGAAACAAATCCTTCTTTTTCGTGCATTGCAAGGTCAAGCATAAGCCTTATTGCATATCTTCCCTTTGTTGAAATTTTCATTTAATTCCCCCCGATATAATAAATCGGCTAACCTGCCCTTATATCGATGCCTTTCTTAGAAATTCTTAATGCTTTATCTTTATTAAAATTTATTATTCCTTTAATTATACCCATTTATATATAATAATACAAGTTTAGTAGGAATTCAATCATTTTTATAAGAATTTTTGGTGTGTCGAGTTAAATTGAATGTTTTACAGGGAAAAATGGTTTTATATTTAGTAAATCGTAAACAAGTAAATCGTAAACCACTAAATTTTAAAATCCGAAGATTATATTTTTCATCTGATCATTGACATTTTCCCTTTATTATCATACAATAAATTTGGTGGTGAATTAGTTATGAGAATGTTTGATATTATTAATGATAAGAAAAACAAAAAAGAATTAACTGACGAGGAAATCGCCTTTTTTGTAAAAGGCTATACCTATGGAGATATTCCAAACTATCAAGCCTCAGCACTTTTAATGGCAATCTGTATGGGCGGATTTTCAGAAAAAGAAACAATAACTCTAACACGCGAAATGGCAAATTCGGGTGATATTCTTGATTTGTCAGCGATTAACGGTATTACCGCAGACAAACACTCAACAGGTGGTGTTGGCGATAAAACAACGCTTATAGTCGCTCCGATTTGTGCAAGTCTTGGGCTTAAAATAGCTAAAATGAGTGGAAAAGGGATTGGGCATACAGGCGGAACAGTCGACAAATTAGAATCAATTGATGGCTATAACACTAAGCTTACAAATGATGAGTTTTTTAAACAGGTTAATGATATAGGAATTGCTTTAATAGGGCAAACAGGAAATCTTACCCCTTGTGATAAAAAGCTTTATGCACTTCGTGATGTAACCGCAACCGTTAACAATTATTCCCTTATTTCTTCAAGCATTATGAGCAAAAAAATTGCTGCTGGTGCTAAAAACATCGTTCTTGATGTAAAATGTGGCAGTGGTGCGTTTATGAAAACTCCGGATGAAGCTAAGCTTCTTGCCAAAATGATGGCTAAAATCGGAAAAGTCTTTGATAGAAATCTGACAGCTGTCATTACAAATATGGATAGTCCACTTGGAAAAAATATAGGAAACAGCCTTGAAGTAATTGAAAGTATTGATGTTTTAAAAGGAAATGGTGACAAAAGATTAACAGAACTTTGTCTTTGCCTTTCTGCTAATATGCTTGAAATTTCTTTTAAAAAGCCTTATGATGAATGTTACAAAATGGCAGAAAATTCTATAAAGGATGGCTCTGCACTTAAAAAATTAGTTCAACTTGTAAAAGCTCAAGGTGGAAATGAAAATCTGATTTTAAATCCATCGCTCTTTAAAAAAGGCGAAATTTCTTATGAAGTTAAAAGCGAAAAGTCTGGATTTATCAGCAAAATGAATACCGAAAAAATTGGTGAATGTGCAGTAATACTCGGTGTAGGCAGAGAAAAATTGACAGACGAAATCGACTTTTCGGCAGGCATTATTTTAAAAGCTAAAACAGGTGATTACATTAAAAAGGGCGAAACTCTTTGCACTTTTTACACTGCTAAAAGCGAAAAAATAATTTTTGCAGAAGGCTTGTTTAAAAATTCGATTGTAATGAGTGATGAACCACCGCAAAGTCAGCCAGTCATTTATGAAATAATAAAATAACCCTTGACAAGGAAAAAAGATTGACATATAATAATAGAAATTGAATAATCGCCTTTTAAAAACTGTGAAGGAAACAAGACGAATTAAATTAGTTTTAGAGAGTTGCTGTTTGGTGCAAAGCAACACTAATTATTTGTGTATAACTCATTCCGGAGTTGCATAGCTGAAATCATAGGCTGTGACGGTTGACCTCGTTATTGGTCGGAGCCTTGTTGGAGGTTCTTAGAGGGTAACCTTGTTACCGAATTAGGGTGGTACAGCGTAGAATTTATTCTTCGCCCCTATTTTACTAAAAGCAGTAAAATAGAGGCGATTTTTTTATTTTTAAATTATCACTATCACAAGGAGGAAAATTTATGAAAAGCACAAAAAAGTATATCCCATTTCAAAAAGTCAATATCTCTGACAGAGTTTGGCCCTCAAAAACAATCGACAAAGCCCCAATTTGGTGTAGTGTTGACCTTCGAGATGGCAACCAAGCACTCGTTGACCCTATGAATTTAATGGAAAAGCTTGAAATGTTCAAAACTCTTTTAGACATTGGTATTAAAGAAATAGAGGTTGGTTTTCCGTCAGCCTCTGAAACAGAATATGAAATTCTAAGAACGCTTATCGAGGGTGGATATATCCCTGATGATGTTACAATTCAAGTTCTTGTGCAAAGCCGTGAGCATCTTATAAAAAAGACTTTTGAGGCTGTTCGTGGTGCTAAGAATGTTATAATTCATTTTTACAATTCCACCTCTACACTTCAGCGAGAGGTTGTATTTAAAAAAGATATGAACGGAATTATTGATATTGCAGCAAGCGGTGCAAAGCTTATTAAAAAGCTGTCAGACGAATTAATGGCTACTTCTGATATTAATATTCGATATGAATATTCACCTGAAAGCTTTACAGGAACTGAAATGGATAACGCTGTTGCAATTTGTGAAAAAGTATTAGAAGAATTAAATGCCTCGCCTGAAAACAAGGTTATTTTAAATCTTCCGTCAACCGTTGAGGGCAGCTCGCCTAACGGATATGCTGACCAAATCGAATATTTTTGCCGTAAATTAAAGGGCAGAGAAAATGCAATAATAAGCCTTCACCCTCACAATGACAGGGGAACAGCGGTTGCCGCCGCAGAGCTTGGGCTTTTAGCAGGCGCAGACAGAATTGAGGGAACTCTTTTTGGTAATGGTGAGCGAACAGGAAATGTTGACATTGTAACGCTTGCACTTAATATGCACACTCAAAATGTTGATCCGATGCTTGATTTTAGCGATATAAACCATATCAAAGAAGTTTTTGAACGCACAACAAAAATGAAAATAAATCCTCGTCAGCCATATGCAGGCGAACTTGTTTTCACTGCATTTTCGGGTTCACATCAAGATGCAATCAACAAGGGCAAGGCTTATATGAAAGAAACAAAAACCGATTATTGGTCAGTGCCTTATCTTCCTATCAATCCTGCTGATGTTGGGCGTGAATATGAGCCGATTATCAGAATAAACAGCCAGTCCGGAAAGGGCGGCGCTGCCTATATTATGCAAGAATTCGGATTTACAATGCCAAAAGCTATGCACCCTGAATTTGGTGCTGTTGTTCAAGAGGCTTGCGAAGAAAAAGGCAAAGAGCTTAGAGCCCAAGAGGTTTTTGAATTGTTTATTGAGGAATACAGAAATGTCTGTGGCCCTTATAAGCTGTTAAGCCATAAATTTGAAGAAGAAAAAGGCGAAAATGAGGACCTTACAAGAGTTCATTTTGTAGGCATATTAAAATACAATGGCAACGCTCCGCAAGAGATTGAGGGCGTAGGTTCAGGCCCTATCGAAGCATTCTTTAATGCGTTTTCTCATGTTGGAGTTAGTGGCTTTAAATTTAAAAACTATTCTGAACACGCTATTTCAGTCGGTGCTGACGCAAAAGCTTGCTCATACATTGAGCTTGAAGCACCAAACGGTAAATCTGTGTTTGGCGTCGGAATTTCTCACAATATCAACTATGCCTCGTTAAAAGGCATTCTTTGTGCCATAAACCGTTGCCAAAAAAATGTGGTAAGAGAGCCTCAACCGGCAATATTTTAATGTGATGGGAGTATTAATATGAAAGAATATAATATCGTTGTTTTAAAGGGTGACGGGATTGGCCCAGAAATCGTTGATGAAGCTTTAAAAGTTTTAACTGCTGTTTCAAAAAAATATGATTTTAAGTTTAATTTTGAATATAAGCTTATGGGCGGTTGTGCAATTGATGAAACAGGCGAGCCACTTCCGCAATGCACCATTGATGCCTGTAAAAAGGCAGACAGCGTTCTCTTAGGGGCAGTTGGCGGAAATAAGTGGGATAATCTCCCAGGAAATAAAAGGCCCGAGGCGGGGCTTCTGGGCATTCGTGGAGCGTTAGGGCTATATGCCAATCTTCGCCCTGCAACAATTTTTGAACCGCTTAAAAGTGCCTCGCCTATTAAAGATAGTATAATCGGTGACAGCCTTGACATTATGGTTGTTCGTGAACTCACCGGCGGAATTTATTTCGGCGAAAAAGGCAGAAAAACAGTAAACGGAGCTGCAGCAGCTTATGACACTGAAATGTATACCGTTCCTGAAATTCAAAGAATTGCAAAAACCGCATTTTCAATGGCAATGAAAAGAAATAAAAAGCTAACAAGCGTTGACAAGGCGAATGTTCTTGAAAGCTCTCGACTTTGGAGAGAAACAGTTATTGAAATGTCGAAAAACTATCCTGAGGTTGAGCTTTCACATATGTATGTTGACAACTGTGCAATGCAGCTTGTCAGAAATCCAAAGCAATTTGATGTAATTGTGACTTCAAATATTTTTGGCGATATTCTTTCAGACGAAGCGTCAATGATAAGCGGTTCAATTGGAATGCTCGCTTCGGCAAGCCTTGCCGAGGGGAAATTTGGTCTTTATGAACCTATTCACGGTTCTGCACCTGATATTGCAGGACTTGGAATTTCAAATCCACTCGCTACAATTCTTTCTTCTGCTATGATGCTTAGATATTCGCTTGACCAAGAAATGGCTGCAAAATCGATTGAAAATGCAGTTAATGAGGCGTTAAAAATTGCAAGAACTCCTGATATTTATGAAGATGGCTTTAAAAAAGTTTCGACATCAGAAATGGGAACTATTGTCGCCGAGTTTTTAAAGTAATAAACAGGGCAGTTATTTAAAAAAACACAAATTAATGATTTTTGGCTCTTTGTAGAACGCTTTTTGTAAAGCAGTTTTTTCAAAGAGCCTGTTTTTTAGTGTTTAGGAATTATATTTAAGGGTTTGTAGGGTTTGATGCCCACATCGAACCGTTTGGGGTTTTCGGTGCGTCGAGGACGTGTTTAGTATGATAACATGGTTTACACATTGTACGAGGACATGGTTTACAGTTTAAGAGTATAATAAAGGCAAAAA
>JAVVWP010000042.1:0-9636 GCA_036652055.1 Oscillospiraceae bacterium
GCTTCGGCAATGATAGTAAATGGCACAGGAGAAGGTGGAGGTAGTAGCACTTCAGTTGCCACCAGTGGCTACTCAGTCCCTACCGCTTTTGCTCCCTCCTTCAGTCAGCTCCGCTGACAGCTTGCCTTTTGAGGAAGCGGGAAAAAGGAGGAACGGTCAAGACCGTTCCCTACATTCCATTGGTGAGTTTTTCGCTTAGAATGAATTTTATATCAAGGGTTTGTAGGGTTTGATGCCCACATCAAACCGTTGAATTTCATAAAAACTTGCAAAGCGGTCAAGGGATTTTCCCTACACTGAATTGGCTTGTTTCTATTTTGCTCCCTCCTTCAGTTGACTGCGGTCTCGCTTTTTCTCCGAAAACGGGAACCCTTTTGTCACTTCGTGACATTTCCCCTAACAGGGGATGCTCCAGAGGAAGCGTTGGGTTGTTCTGAATTGGCGGTCATTCTGAGCTTGCGAAGAATCGCAGGGTTCCAATGAAGATGTTTAGTGGTTGAGATCCTTCGCCATGCTTAGGATGACGCAGTGGTTGAGATCCTTCGCTTTGCTCAGGATGACACAGTGGATAAAATCCGCAATTCATTTGATTTTTTCTGCGGTTACTACTATTTGAATTAAAAATGCCGGCACAAACACTGCTCCCATACATTCTTTTCCACATTCTAAAAATTCAAAACAAAGCCTCATAAAATGTGAATAGTCCGAAATGCTACCTGCTACTAAAAAGCAAGTAAATGCCGCTGCGTAAAGTGAAATCACTAAAATTCCGCCATATTTCATTAAAAGTCTTGAAAAATTGTTAATGTTTTTAAAATTACTATGTAATTCCTTAAATAATGCTTGCATTTTGCAACACCTACCTATTACAATAATAAGTGATAGATGTTTTATATTCAATACACAAATAATGGAAGGTATGACTAATATGGCAATAGGCATTTCCACAGCTTGTTTTTACCCCGACACTACTGAAAATTCTCTTTTAACTACTGCAAAGCTTTCTGCTGGCGTTAGTGAAATATTTTTTAATTCACCGCACGAGCTTGACAAGCCTTTTATAAAAAATTTAAAAGAAATAATAAGCAGTTATGATTTAAAAATAAAAAGTTTTCACCCTTATGCTTCTTTTGCAGAATCGTATTATTATTTCAGTTCATATGAAAGGCGTTTCTATGAAAGCTTAGATGACTTTAAACGCTATTTTTATGCAGCGGCAGAGCTTGGGGCAGAGATTATTGTAATTCACGGAATAAAGCTTCCGGGGAGCATCTCTGACGAACTATATTTTGACAGATTTTCACAGATGTATGATATAGGGAAAAAAGAAGGCGTTTTTATTGCACAAGAAAATGTTGTTCATTATAGAAGTGAAAGCCCTGAATTTTTAAAAAAGATGAAAAACTATATGGGCAATGATTTTAAAATGGTTTTTGATATAAAACAGGCAAGGCGTGCAAATTATGATGTATATGATTTTATAAATGAATTTTATAGTTCAATAATACACACACATATTAGTGATTTTAACAGTGAACACGATTGCATAACTCCGCTTAGTGGCAATTTTGATTTTAATAAGCTTTTTACCACAATGAAATCAAAAGGATACACAGGCGATTACATTATTGAGCTTTATCAAAACAGTTATAAAAACAAAGAAGAAATTAAAAATGCAAAGCTTGAATTAGAAAAAATATTGTAAAAACAGACTATACTATATATAGTAAATATTTTTCTTTACTTTATAGTATATCCTTGATATAATTATATCGTTAAAAAGTTTATTTTTGGAGGTAATTTTTGTGAGATGTCCATTTTGTGGATATGAAGAAAGCAAGGTTATTGATTCAAGACCTACTGATGAGGGCGAAAGAATTCGCCGCCGCCGTGAATGTATTAAATGTGCTAAGAGATTTACTACATATGAGATTATTGAAAGCGTTCCGATTTTAGTTATAAAAAAAGACAAATCTCGTGAAGTTTTTGACAGAAATAAGCTTTTAAGCGGTATGCTAAGAGCTTGTGAAAAGCGTCAGATTTCTATTGATACCCTTGAAAAAGCGATTGATGAAATTGAAGTTACGCTTCAAAATTCGCTTGACCGTGAAGTTACCTCTATCCATATAGGTGAGCTTGCTATGGATAAGCTTAAAGAAATTGACGAGGTTGCTTATGTCCGTTTCGCATCTGTTTATAGACATTTTAAAGATATTCCTGCCTTTATGGATGAGCTATCAGCATTACTTGAAGGGAAATAATTTTTAGCTACCCATTTAGTCTTTATTTGGGTAGCTATTTTTTTGGAGGAAAAATTATGAAAAAACTTACAAGCCTATTATTATCAATTGTCCTTTTGCTTTCTATGGTTTCATCGAGTGCGTCTGCTTTTGCAAAATCACAGGAAGGTCCGCAATACAAAAGTGAAATAATTAATCTCAAGAGCCTTGATCCTGATACTGTTTCTGACAAAAGTAATAGCTCTGATATTGTCTATGCAAACAGCTTTTTAAGCAGTAACCCCAGCGAGCCATATAGATTTTATTCGTTTTTAGATAAAAATCAACAGAATATTTATGACACCGTTCATAATTCTATTATGGCAGGTAATTTTAAAGAAGAATATACTGTGAATTTTCCTAATCAAATAAAATTTGACGCAACAATAGAAAATAATAACCTTGTTATAGCGGAAGAAACAAAAGAATTCTTAAACCAATTATTTTTAGGGGCAATGAGTGCATTAATTGATGATTATCCAATGATGTTTTGGATTAGTAGAGTAGGTTATTCTTTTTCTCATATTGATGGTAAAATGGGAAGTGATGGGATTTACCATGCAGTTGTTGACAATGCTACAATCAGTATTCCATTAGATAAAACGGTTTTTAGTGATTATAATAAAGTAAAGAGCAAATATAATGCACTTCAAAATGCGGTAAACACTTTTACAGTTAATGGCACAACTCGTTATGAAAAAGTTAAGTCTATTCATGACTCTATTGCAAAGCTTGCTGCGTATGATAATAATTTCAGCCCTGAAAGTTATTCTCCTACAAGTGCTATTTTGTCACCTTATTTAACAGTGTGCGAGGGCTATGCTGAAAGCTTTAAACTAATTTGTGACAGAGAAGGCATTCCTTGTATAATAGTTGTTGGCGTTGCTAATGGAGGAGCCCATGCTTGGAATTATGTTAAAATGGAAGATAATAAGTGGTATGGACTTGATTTAACATGGGATGATCAAGTAAGTAAACTTTTCTATGATTTTTTCCTTGTAGGAGCAAATACTGTTGCACCAAACTTTGATGGAGCGCAAACTTTTTCTCAATCTCATACTCCAATAGGAGATAGATTTCCTTGTTCGTTCAGGCTTACTTATCCAATGCTTGCAGATAATGCTTATGAAGTTCCAAAAATTAAGTTAGCCCCACCTCAAAATCTTGTGGCTAAATCAGTAACGCAAGATGCAATAAGTGTTAGCTGGGATAGGGCGGCAAATGCAACAGGCTACAACATTTATGTTAATGGTACTTTAAATAACACACAGCCAATTACAGACACAACATATGAAATTACTGGGCTTATAAAAGGCACATCATACACCATTGCAATATCTTCGGTTGACAGTCTTAAAGAAAGCGAAACCAAAACAGAAATTATAGTTAAAACAATGGAAGAACAAATTGCAGAGCGACTTTTAGGTGATGTTACAGGCGACGGTAGAGTAACCTCGGGCGATGCAATTGCAGTTTTAAGAGCCGAGGCACAGCTTAGAACATTAACAGCAGAAGAATTTACTGCGGCCGATGTCGTAAAAGACAATAGAGTAACTTCGGGCGATGCAATTAGAATTCTTCGCTATGAGGCGCAATTAGTTCCATCACTTTAATTATTAGATTTTTTATAATGCCCTGCCATTTTATTGTGGCAGGGCATTTCATTTTTCCTATTGCTTTGGAGGGAGCGTGAAAACTTCTTATTTTTGCTTGAATTTTTTTAAAATTTGGTATATAATAACAAATAGCACGGTAAAATGTTGTTTTTTAGGTACAAAATCACTTTAAAAATAGGGGGAAACAAAATGAAAAAGAAACTCAAAGGGATTTCAATTCTAATGGCAATTTTAATGGTGGCGACAATTATCCCAATGGGGGCAATTTCATCTTTTGCACTTACAAGTGGCGATTATGATTATTCGGTCATTTCAGAAACCGACAAAACCGCAAAAATTGATAAGTATAAAGGCACTGGCGGAGATATTACAATTCCATCAAAAATTGATGCGTATACAGTAACTGGCATAGATAGCAATGTATTTAATGGTTGCACAAGTCTTACAAGCGTAATAATTCCTGACAGTGTAACTGGCATAGATAGCAATGCATTTTACGGTTGCAATAGCCTTACTACTATTAATGTAAGCGAAGGTAATGCCGTATATTCAAGTATTGATGGAATAGTATATAGTAAAGATAAAACACAGTTATTGATATGCCCTAAGGGTAAATCTGGAGAAATCACAATTTCTGACAGCGTAACAAACATGGATAGCAATGCATTTTACGGTTGCACAGGTCTTACAGCTATTAATGTAAGCGAGGGTAATACAAAATATTCAAGTATTGATGGAATATTATATAATAAAGACAAAACGAAGTTATTTATATGCCCTAATGGCACAAGCCTTACAAGCGTAATAATTCCAAATAGTGTAACAAGCATAGCTAACGCTGCATTCGCTGGTTGCAAAGGTCTAAAAGGTTTAACAATTCCGAATAGCGTAACAAAAATAGGTGACGGTGTTTTTTATTATTGCACGAGTCTTACAAGCGTAACAATTCCTGATAGCGTAACGAGAATAGGTTACAGTGCATTTGATGGTACACCATTTTATAATTCACTGCCAGATGGCGAAGTTTATTTAGGAAAAGTTTTTTATAAATATAAAGGCACAATGCCTAAAGACACAGAAATAAACATAAAAGCTGGAACGGTTTCAATTACAGACGATGCATTTAGCGGTTGCACAGATCTAAAAAGCGTAACAATTCCTGACAGCGTAACTTATATAGGTAAAGGTGCATTTGAGGGGACATCGTTTTATAATTCACTGCCAGATGGCGAAGTTTATTTAGGAAAAGTTTTTTATAAGTATAAAGGCACAATGCCACAAAACACAGAAATAACTATAAAATCAGGAATAATTTCAATTACAGACTATGCATTTGACCATTGCAAAGGACTAAAAAGTGTAACAATTCCAAATAGCGTAACAAACATAGGCAACTATGCTTTTGACACTTGCACAAGCCTTACGAGTGTAATAATTCCTGACAGCGTGACAAGCATAGGCAATTGTGCATTTCAAGTTTGCACAGGTCTAAAAAGTGTAATAATTGGAAATAGCGTAACAAGCATAGGATGGTGTGCATTTCAAGTTTGCACAGGTCTAAAAGATATAATAATTCCGAATAGCGTAACAAGCATAGGTACCTTTGCGTTTTGGGATTGTACAGGTCTAAAAGGTGTAACAATTCCTGACAGCGTAACAAGCATAGGGAACATGGCGTTTGGCTATTTTATGGATGGCGGTGAGACACAACTACCTGGATTTACAATTACAGGAACAAAGGGTAGTGCTGCTGAAAAATATGCCAAAGATAATAAAATCAAATTCCAATTGATTTTAGCATTAGGCGATGTTAATGGCGATGGCAGAGTAACCTCTGCTGATGCAATTGCAGTTTTAAGAGCCGAGGCACAGCTTAGAACATTAACAGCAGAAGAATTTGCTGCGGCTGATGTCGTAAAAGACAATAGAGTAACTTCGGGTGATGCAATTAGAATTCTTCGCTATGAAGCACAGCTTGTTGACAAATTGTAAGTTCAAAACATTTAGGCTAACTGATTGGAGGCAACTTTCTTATGAGCATAGTTTTTCAAAAAGCAATGAGTTTTGCGTGGTCGGTTATTTCCAAAACAGATGCAAAGCGTATTGCAAAGCAAGTGCCTCCAAGCGGAGTAAAAGTTATAGAAAACATTCCTTATGCTAATGATGAAGATAAAATGCATTTATTAAATATATATTTGCCAGAAATTTCAAAAGCTCAAAAATTGCCAACCATTATTGATATTCACGGTGGTGGGTGGATGTATGGCGATAAGGACCTTAATAAATATTATTGTATGTATCTGTCATCAAAAGGCTATGCAGTAATGGGAATGAGTTATCATTTAGTGCCTCAAACCGATTTAAAAGGTCAGGTTCAAGATGTGTTCAGGTCATTAAATTGGCTTGATTTGCATAGTGATGAATTTAATTTTGACCTTAATAATGTTCTTTTAACAGGCGACTCCTCTGGGGGGCATTTAACGGGATTAATCAGCTCAATTATCAAGAGTGAAAAGCTCCAAAAAATTTATGATGTCACTGTGCCAAACTTTAATTTTAGTATGCTTGCTATTAGCCACGGTGTTTTTGATTTAGATTTCACAGGTTTTCCGAGATTTATATCAAACGAGGTTAAAAAAATGCTACTTTCAAACAATGAAGAAAGTGCTGACATTTTAGAAAATATGAGCTTTAAAGATACTTCAAAAGATGTCGCATTGCCACCTGTTATGCTAATTTCAAGTGAAGCAGATCCACTTCATTCTCAAACTTTTGAGGCACAAAAATATCTTGAAAGCAGAAATTCAGAGTTCTGTTTGAAATATTGGACTAAATCACAAGGGAAAAAGCTTTCACATGTTTTCAATATAACGCATTATGAGTGGAATGAAAGCAAGCAAACAAATGATGCTATGCTTGAAACATTTAAAAATGTAATTCAAAAATCAGTGCATAAATAAAATGTCTTTTTGAGTTGCATTTTACAAATTGATATGATATAATTTTACAGTTCTTTGATATGGCTGAATTGTCAAAGAACTGTAAAATCAATATTTGCGAATGTAGTTTAGTGGCAGAACTCCAGCTTCCCAAGCTGGTCGTGTGGGTTCGATTCCCATCATTCGCTCCAAAAAAACAATCAATCTTTGGATTGGTTGTTTTTTTCATAGCGATGAAGAAATCGAACAAGACGGCGGCTCGCAAGCCGTAAAAAAGTTGCCAGTGGCAAGTTTTTTAGTCTGCGGGTAGATTTCCATTATTCGCAAAATGCTATGTTATATAACGATATGCGTAAAAGCGGTATGATGTGGGCATCATACCCTACAAAACAATCAATCTTTGGATTGGTTGTTTTTTTCATAGCGATGAAGAAATCGAACAAGACGGCGGACAATCTTTTTGATTGGTTTTTTTGCAAAAAAATAAATGTTAGAGTTTTCATACCCCAACATTTATTATAGTGCTGCGTTTATTATAGTATCAGTTTAAGCCTTTATTTTAACAACAATTTTTTTGACCTTATCATAATTTTCATATTTACAGCCAGGTTTATGCCCATCACTTGGGAAGAAAATAGCAAATTCGTTTTCTGCAATCACAAGCGGACAGCCCTCTTTACCATCATAAAGTGCAAAGTCACTACCCTCTTTAAAATCTTCAGTTACTTGTAATTTGTCGAGTGTTGACCAAAACATCTTTTCTTTTCCGCTGATAACAACCTGCAAATCAATATAATCGTTGTGACTTTCATAGCCTTTTGAATTTTCATCTGATGGCTCATATTCTTGAACAAATGCAAAACAATTTTTACCGTCAATTTCATATGTACCAATCGGGAGTGGATTATTTTTATAATTTGCAATAAAATCATATGCCTCTTTTGCATATGGGAACGAGCTTTCGTACTTTAACAAATTTTGAATATTGTCTACAATCATTTCTTTTCTCCTTTTAATGTTATTGCAGCTGTTACTGCATAAACTGCCTCTGCACCGCTAAGATTGAGCATTTTTGCACATTCTGAAAGAGTTGTGCCTGTTGTTTTAATATCATCGACAAGCAATATTGTCATTCCTGTTAAATCTGCCTTTTCAGAAATGTCAAACACGCCAAAAACATTACCTTTTCTATCTTTTTCGCTAAGTGTATGCTGAGTTTTTGTTTCGTAAATTTTTACAAGAACTTTAGTTGCAGGAACATTTATAATTTCAGATAATTCATTAGCTAAAATTTCACTTTGATTAAAACTTCGCTTCTTTTCTTCTTTTTTTGTCATAGGAATAAAAGCAATTAAGTCGAATTTTAGCTCACTGTATTCTCTTAAAACAGCTTGTGCCATATCTTCTGCAAGCGTTTTGCCTATATTTAGCTTTTTGCCGAATTTAAAACGATGAATTGCAATTTTGATTGCCTTGTCATAATAAAACGGTGCAACAATTGCATCGTATTCGTGCTTTTTATTTTTGCATTTACAGTCTTCCTTGCTGTGACCGCAAAGATGACAAATCGGTGGCAAAATACGAGGCAAATTTTTTTGACAGTCATCACAAATTTCTAAGTTTTCAGGAATTATTGAGCCACAATATTTGCATTTTTTCGTAAATAATACAAAAAGTAGCCTATCATATAGAGTTTTAAAATTCACAATAAATTTCCTTTTTTAAAAATTTAGAGGGGTGTTGGGTGAATAAAATCAGAACAGAACCATTGGATAATTTGCCCATGGTTCTGTTTGCTCGTTTCGATTTAGGGAATGTCGGTTCACTAAAAATTTTGACAATGAGCTATATTGTTAATTATTTGTCAACACATATATCATTTTGTAATTTTATTACTTTAATAATTTTATGTCTTTAATGGAAAAATATAAGGTTACCCCTAAATATGCGCCTAAAATAATTGCTGTTAACGAACAAAATGCCATACTTATGTTTTTAGCTGAAAAGCCATCTACACAATAAATATTTAACAACATTGCAATAACAATAGGAATAAAACTGCAAGAAAATAACGCATATGTTTTTTTTGAAACAATCTTTCGATAAAATATTGCTGCAAATATTGATATAATTACAGCGAGAGAGATCAGAATAATAATAAGGCTTAATATTTTTTCATCACTAAACATATTTAATCCCAATTCAAGTATATCGCTCATAAGCATCTCTATTTTAACGGGAATATTAGAAAACACTAAGGAAATGAAGCCACAAAGGTAAAACAGTATAAAGTAGGCATAAATAAAACCAATTAAACCAATATTAATGAAATATGAAAATTTAATAAAATGATTTTTCATATTTTTCTCTCCTCATTTTTAGTAATACTTATTTAACAAACTTCATTCTTTGTATATACCGCAAATATACAAAATATTTAAACTACTAAGCACCTTTTTAACCATGCCACTTCTATTTAATTATTATACAGTTTCATTATTAATATAATATCACCCACAAAAAATTATGTCAATATTTTATGCAATAAATATAAAGGCATGGAAATGATTCTATGTCTTAGATTATTTGGGGGCATTTCCTTAAACAAACATAATTTGTCAAAATGAAACAAAAGGTGAAGGAGTTTTATTTCCCTCACCTTTGCCTATGTTTTTTTAATGGTTCTATAATAAATGTTGGGGTATGGAAACTCCAACATTTATTTTTTTTTACAAAAAGGGAGACATATTCCAAAAAATCCGATACAATAAAGTCGATGAAAACCAAAGAAAGGATTGAGGA
>JAVVWP010000043.1:0-9299 GCA_036652055.1 Oscillospiraceae bacterium
GCTGTTTATCATAAAAGTGAAGATATTTTTAAACTGCCCCTAAAGATTTTAGAGATAAATCCTCAATATAAAATTTATTTAAGGCATCATCCATATATCCCCTGCTGGGATTTGAATTTGTATGCTTTTTAGTGAATTTCTATCTAAGAAGTGTTGCACTTGATTTGACAATCTGCCGACAGCTTCCTCCAGAGGAAGCGTGAGGTTATCCTAAATTCAATTTTCAAAAGCAGAGTATTTTAAATGATTTTACTTGTTTTTTAATATTATTTGGTGTATAATACACTGAATTTAAATCATAGTGACAAACGCTTTTGAGAGGATTGGTCTTTGGAATGCTTTTAACTGTTGACATTGGAAACACAAACATTACACTCGGAATTTTCGACAATGAAAATCTTATTTATGTCGCAAGACTTGCTACTGAAAAATATCGAACCGATGACCAATATGCCATCGAGCTTTTAAATATTATGGCTCTTAACTCTATAAAGCCAACTGATATTAATGGTGCTATTATCAGCTCTGTTGTTCCACCGCTGACTGACACTATTAAATCTGCAATTATGAAAGTTTCTTCTGTAAAGGCTGTTGTTTTAGCTCCGGGAGTTAAAACTGGTCTTAACATTTTAATTGATGACCCTGCACAGCTTGGTGCTGACCTTGCAGCTGGAGGCGTCGGTGCAATCGCTTATTACCCTTTGCCCTGCACTGTTATTGACCTTGGAACTGCTACTAAATTATATGTAGTTGACGAAAATTCAGGATTTCACGGCGGTGTTATTGCCCCAGGAGTTGCAATTTCGCTTAACGCTTTGACTTCTACCAGCTCACTTCTTCCGACAATCAGCCTTAATTCACCATCAAAAGCCTGCGGAACTAACACTGTTGAGTGTATGCAGTCTGGCTCTATTTTTGGAACTGCCGCTATGATTGACGGGCTACTTGACCGCCTTGAAAAAGAACTCGGAACGCCAAAATCAATTGTCGCAACTGGTGGCTTTGCATCTTGCATTATTGGTGAATGTTCGCATAAAATAGAATGTGACCCTGATTTATTATTGAAAGGTCTTTACCAAATTTATAATAAAAATACCAAATAATTTTTCTCGCTAAATTTTGCGTTGCATCCGAATTTCGGAGCAGCAGCAAGGAGGAATATATATGAAAAATTCGAATGTAAAGGCTAACAGAAAGAATATTCTTATGTTAGTCGAAACCGCACTTCTCACTGCAATTATCCTTGTGATGACTTTCACAAAACTTGGGTATATTGCCGTAGGCCCTCTGGTGTTATCAGTTATGATGGTTCCCGTCACTATTGGTGCTATCAGCCTTGGCCCTTGGATTGGTGCATTTTTAGGTCTTGTCTTTGGCGTTACAAGCTTTATGCAATGCTTTATGGGCGATGTTTTAGGCTCTATACTTGTTTCTTCAAGTATGTTTAAAACATTTATTGTTTGTATTGTGCCACGAGTTCTCGCAGGTCTTTTAACTGGGCTTATTTTTAAAGCCTGTGCTAAGGTTGACCGAAAAAAAGGTTGGTCGTATGTTGTCACAAGCATTTGCGGTCCACTTCTCAACACTGTTTTCTTTTTAGGATTTTTAGCGATTTTCTTTTGGGGACTTAAATTTACCCCAGAGCAATCAACTAATCTTGGCGGAGTAAACACTGTTCTTCAAACAGTTATTGCTATTGCCCTTGGTATTAACGCTCCTATTGAGGTTGTTGTTGGTGGTGTATTATCATCAGGAATTAGCAAGGCTCTCGCTGTTGCAATGAAGAAAATGAAAATATGAGTTTTAAGGGGTAGCATTATGCGAAATCCATTCATTAGAAAAGATTTAGATACTATTTCCCAAAAAACAAAATATGATTATGTTAAAGAAACTAAGCGTGACAACTTTACTTTTCTTAACAAAACGATATGCAAAAAAAATCAAACTGTGTTGATTGGCGATTCAATTATTGAAATATATAATGTTACTGATTTATTTTTTGACTATACTAAAGAAAGCGGAATTGCTGTTTATAACCGTGGAATAAGCGGTGACACAAGTGATAGGCTTCTTGAAAGATTTAATGATAATGCACTTTTAATTGAGCCACGCAATTTAGTCATTTTAATAGGTACTAATGATATTGGAATTTCAGATTTCAGCTTTACCACAGGTAATGTTGAAAAAATGCTATCCCTTGCTAAAGAAAAATGCCCCGATGCAAATATAATCTTAGAGGCAATTTTACCTGTAAACAATCACTTTAGAATTCGAATGGTCGGTGACCGAAACAACAAGCATATTGCAATGCTTAACGCAAAGCTTAAAGAAGTTGCTCTTAAATACGATGTGACTTTTGCAGATTTTACAAGTGCTTTGTCTTGCGAAAACGGCGAATTTAAAAAAGAATTCACTTATGATGGCTTGCATCCAAACGCAGTAGGCTTTAATGAAATTAGCAAAAACCTTATCCCGCTATTAAAATAATACTCTCACAGCTTTTAGATAATTATTAAGTAAAGGAAAACAATTTATGCTTCAATTTGAAGAACTAAACCTTAGAATGTTAGAACACACAAAAACTTTAGATGATTTGGCTGATGCTCTTGGTCTTTCAAAAATGAAAGAGGAAATTATTGAGCTTGAAAAGATGTCCGCAGAAAATGGCTTTTGGGACGACCTTGAAAATTCTCAAAAAGTTCTTCAAAGGACAAGTTCGCTCAAAAACAAGGTTGCAACATATCAAAAGCTTAGAGCTGAATATGAAGATACCCTTGTTATGATTGAGCTTTCTAATGAAGAAGAAGATCTTGAATTGTTTCCTGAATGTGAAACCTGCGTTAAGAATTTTGAAAAAAATCTTAATACACAAACACTTACTACACTTTTAAGCGGTGAGTTTGACAGCAAAAATGCTATTATTACTTTTCATGCAGGGGCAGGCGGCACTGAGGCTCAAGACTGGGCACAGATGCTTTTTAGAATGTACTGCCACTGGGGTGAAAGGCACAACTATAAGGTTAGCACTCTTGATTATCTTGATGGCGATGAGGCTGGTCTTAAATCGGCAAGTATCTTGATTGAAGGCGAAAATGCCTATGGATTTTTGAAAAGTGAAACAGGCATTCACAGGCTTGTTCGTGTTTCTCCTTTTGATTCTTCAGGCAGGCGTCACACCTCTTTTGCATCTCTTGAGGTTATGCCTGAAATTGACGATACCATTGAAGTTGACCTCGCTCCCGAAGATATTAAAATGGATGTTTATCGTGCAAGCGGTGCAGGTGGGCAAAAGGTTAACAAGACTTCATCTGCTGTTAGGCTAACTCATATTCCGACCGGAATTATAGTTTCTTGCCAAGTTGAAAGAAGTCAGCATCAAAATCGTGAGGTTGCACTTCGTATGCTTAAATCAAAGCTTGTTGAAATTAAAGAGCGTGAACATCTTGATAAGATTTCTGATATTAAAGGCGACCAAAAAGAAATAGGTTGGGGCAGTCAAATCCGTTCTTATGTATTTATGCCATATACTCTTGTTAAAGACCACAGAACAAACTTTGAAATGGGCAATATAAATGCGGTTATGGACGGCGATATTGATGGATTTATCAACGCTTATCTAAAATCTGAGTCGCAAAAAAATCTTCAGACTCAATAATTAAAAACAATTTGAAAACGCTACTGTGAAGGTATTAGACTTTACAGTAGCGTTTATATTTTTGTTGATTTATATGGCGTGTAAAGCTACATTGCTTTACGAGATTTTTTGAGGCTGCTCTTTTAATATTTCTTTTAATTTTTCATTTTGGCTTTTAAGCTTATCAAATTGAATTAAAAGTTCATCAAAATCAGGAGTTGGCTCTTTTCCATTGTTATCTTTTCTCACTGCATCTACAATAATAGTTACCTGCTTAAACATTGGGGTTATTCCCATATTGCCAAGCACGCCCTTTAGCGTATGCGAACACTCAAAGGCACTACTAACATTCTTTTCTTTTAGTGAATTATAAAGTTTTTCAAATAAATCATCATTAGAAACAGAGTTAAGACATTCTAAAAACAATTCGTCATCATTCAAAAATCGTTCACGAGCGCCATTTACATCGCATTGCCAATTTAAAAGCTTATCATAAATCTTATTCATACGCATTTTTGCGGTCATTAATATGCTATTTAAAGCAGCCGCAGCCTTTCTTTAGATTTTTTTGGTTTTAATATTAAAGGTTATTCGCATTCTACCCACGGTTCATTATTATAGATGCTACACTGATTTTTGCCATTCTTTTTAGCCTCATAAAGTGCGCTATCAGCATTTTCATATAATAATTCAAAGGTATTACTCTTATCATTAGAAATTGCAATTCCGAGCGAACAAAGAGTGAAAATTTTAGTTTTATCAGTATTGCTGTTTTGGATTTCATAAAGCAGCTCTTTGCATTTTAATTCAACAATTTTTTGCGACGGTGCATTTGTCATAAATACAAGGAACTCGTCGCCACCCATTCTTGCAACAATATCCCCCTGCCTGAAGAATGAATGAAGAAGCTGTGCGAGCCTTCTTAAAACATCATCTCCATAAGCGTGACCATAAGTATCGTTTATCTGTTTGAAATTATCAATATCAAGCATTATCATTGCATAGGTATTGTCAGAATTTTTGAGGATTGTCTTTATTAGCTCTTCAGCAGTTGAACGGTTATAAACTCCAGTCATCTGGTCAAGCTGTGAACGAAGCACAACATCATTATATTCTTTTATTATTTCTGAAAAGCGTTTGCCCGAATCTATAACATTATTAACACGCTTTAAAACAACTTCGCCAATAAAAGGTTTGACTATATAGTCATTTGCACCAAGTGACAAGGTGTTCATTTGCACCTGTTGATTTTCATCAGCTGTTATTAAAATTACTGGTATATCAACAATTGCCTCGTTCAAATTTTTGTATTTTAAAAATTCTTCTGAGTCCATTTTTGGAGTAATAATATTAAGAAGTATTAAATCAACATAGTTTTTGTTTTCATTAAGGATTTCTATTGCATCTTCGCCATTTGTTGCCTCTAAAACACGATAATCATTTTGAAAAATCTCTTTTAAAATCACACGATTAATTTCATCATCATCAACAATGAGGATTGTTCTTATGTCTGTTCTATAATCAATAGCTTTTCGGCGTTTATTAAGCTCAGCGTCAAATTGCTTTTGCACTGTAATATCTGAAAGCGCCCCTAAAATGACATGCTTTTCACCTATTTTATTGATATATTTTAGCTTTAATAATATCCAAAGGCTCTTACCGTTTGCAAGGTGCCTTATGTATTCGCATTCGGCGGTTTCTTCAGTTTTAATAACTGAATTAAAAGCATTTAAAACAACTGCTCTATAAATTGGCTCGATTGCACTAAGTGGATTATCAAGCTTTATTGCAAGGTCATCATATCCAAGCATTTCATAAAACGCACCATTTACACGCAAAATTTCAATTCTGTCATTTTGAAATTCGTATATTAGTATTGGCTGTAAAACATTACTAAACAGCATTTCCATTTGGGCATCTGTTGACCATATTGAATCAGCATTAAATTTGTTCATTTCTTTGCGTCTTTCAATCGGTTTAAGGTCAGCGGCAGAATTTCCTGCCATTCTTTTTTCATATTCATCAATAGGTTCAGGCTTTGCAAAATAATAGCCTTGTACAAATTCGCAGCCTATACTTCTAAGAAAATCAACCTGTGGCTTTGTTTCAACTCCCTCAACTATAACAGGGATATTCAGCCATTTTGCCATTCTAACAACCGATGCGATTATATTTTCGCCACGCCCCACGATTTCAGTTTTGCTTAAAAATCTCATATCAATTTTAAGAATGTCAACAGGAATATCTTTTAGAATGTTAAGTGATGAATAGCCACTTCCAAAATCGTCCATCATAATAACAAATCCGTGTTCTTGAAGTTTTTTAACAGTTTCAAGCATTACTATTGGGTTGTCTGTATATGCACTTTCGGTAAGCTCCAAGTTGAGTGAGGAAGTAGGAATGCCATATTTTTCAACAAGCTCTATCATATTATCAACAAATTTAGGATTGTAAATATCAACTCTTGAAATATTAACTGACACAGGAGTGACTGGCTTTCCCTCGTCCATCCATTTTCTGATAGATTTGCACGCACTTTCCCAAACAAAATAGTCAAGCTTCATTATAAAGCCATTTTTTTCAAATACCGGAATAAAATCGGCAGGTGAAAGCATACCTTTTTTGGGGTGAATCCATCTAACAAGGGCTTCACAACCAGCAGGTTTTGAATCGTGCAAGCTATATTTTGCCTGAAAATAAATTTTAAACTGCCCATTATCAAGAGCATAATTCATTTCGTTTGTAATTTCTTGCTCGGCTTTAAGCTTGTCACTCATTTTGGTATTATAATAAGCAAAATAATCAATATAGTTGCCTTTTACTGCTTTACTTGCAAGAGTTGCTTTATTGTAATAGGTTTCTACGCCTTTGTTGCTATCTTTTATAATATAAATTCCAACTGACGGAACAATATCATATTCTGTGTTGTATTCGGATAAGCTTTCTCTAAACGACCTAATAAATTCCTCAATTATTTTTTTATTGTATGGCACACAAACGCCAAAAATATCTGATTCTATTCTGCCATAGGTTGTTTTTTCAAAATATGTTTCAATCATCATAACTTGGCTTGCTATATACATTAACATTCTATCGCCTTCGCTTGTACCAAAATATGAGTTTATAAGTTGGAACCTATCAATATCAAGACGAATAAATGCAAAATCTTCATCGCTGTATTTTTTAAGCATACGCTCGGTTTCCATAAAAAACTTGCTTTTATTATAAATATTTGTAAGGGTATCAAATTCAGCAAGATATTTTAGCTGATTAAAAATGCCAAGCTGACTTCTGTCAATAGCATTTTTTAGTCTGAATTTTATTATTTTTGCATTATACGGTTTTGAAACAAAATCCCACGCACCAAGCTTAAGTGCTTTTATTTCGTTTTCACTATCTGAATTTCCTGTTGTAATTATTATTGGCACATTGTTATATCTTTCATTTTCTTTTATCTTTTTTAAAAATTCATATCCATCCATTACGGGCATAATTATATCAAGCATAACCGCAGAAAGTTCCGCAGAATGCGTCATTAAAATATCAAGTGCTTCTTTACCGTTTTCCGCTTCAATAGATTCATAATCATCAGATAAAATTTTCGCAAGAATTTTCCTGTTGACTGAATTATCATCTACAATTAGAATTTTGTTTTTTGCCCCTATCATTTTGACGCCCCTATTCTTTATGCTAAGCTTTTTTAACGCAACATACCAGCATGGAAAAATAAACCTTAATAAATTATACTCCTAAATTTTTCCTTTTGCAACAATAACTATGCAAATAATACATAATTTTTAATTTTAACTCAAAAAAAAAGTTGTATTTGCCTAAATGGTTTCGGATAATGCCTTATTTGCGACTATGATATAAAATAGCACAAAGGGCAAAGCGACTTTAAAACGCTCTGCCCTTTGATAAATAGTTTAATTTGATTTTGGCTCTCTCATTGTTAATGATATTCTGCCCTTTTTTTCATCAACTGATATAACCCAAGTCTTAACAATATCACCGACTTTTAAGACTTCGCTTGGATGCTTTATAAATTTATTAGTGATTTGAGAAATATGCACTAAGCCATCTTGATGAACTCCAATATCTATAAACGCACCAAAGTCTATTACATTTCTAACGGTTCCCATAAGCTCCATACCGGCTTTTATATCTTTCATATCGAGAACATCAGAGCGTAACATAGGAGAAGGCAGCTCGTCGCGAGGATCACGCCCCGGTTTTACTATTTCCTTTATAATATCTTTGAGCGTAGGAACGCCAATTCCAATTTCAGCAGCAAGCTTTTTTTCGCCATAGTCTGACGCTTTCTGTGAAAGCTGTGAAAGCTTATTCTCTTTAAGGTCTTTATCACTAAATCCTAATATTTTAAGCATCGACTTTGCCGCAGCGTAGCTTTCAGGGTGAACGCTTGTATTATCAAGAATATTTTTGCCATCAATTATTCTTAAAAATCCTGCACACTGCTCAAATGCTTTTTGCCCTAACTTTGGCACTTTTTTAAGGGCAATTCTTGACGCATATGCTCCATTTTCATCACGATAGGTTACAATGTTTTTTGCAATTGTACCATTTATACCAGAAACTCGCTGAAGAAGTGGTGCAGAAGCTGTATTAAGGTCTGCTCCAACTGAATTTACACAATCCTCAACAACAAAGTTAAGTTCTGCTTCCATTTGTTTTTTTGGCATATCGTGCTGATACTGCCCTACTCCAATTGCTTTTGGCTCAATTTTAACGAGTTCTGCAAGAGGATCTTGAAGTCGCCTTGCAATGCTTATCGCACTTCGCAAAGTTAAATCGTATTCTGGAAATTCTTCTGCTGCAAGCTTACTTGCTGAATAAACAGATGCTCCCGCTTCGCTGACTACCATATATGACACTTTTCTGTCAATTTCTTTTATTAAACTGCTCGCAAACATTTCAGTTTCCTTGCTCGCCGTTCCATTTCCAATTGAAATTATATCTACCTTATCTTTTTTGATAAGTTCCTTTATTGTTGCCTTAGCACTCTGCTTTTGAGCTTCGCTGTGAGTTATATAGATAACTGTTGTATCAAGAACTCTGCCCGTTTCGTCGACCACAGCGACCTTACAGCCTGTTCTATACCCAGGATCAAGCCCTAATGCTACTTTTCCCTTAACAGGTGGCTGCATTAAAAGCTGGTGAAGGTTGTTTCCGAAGTTCTTAATTGCACCAACTGCCGCTTTTTCGGTTAACATTGTTCTTATTTCTCTTTCGATTGACGGAGCTATAAGACGAGTATAGGCATCATTGCAAGCTTCTATTATTGCATCACTGCAAGGTGAATTATTGTTTTTTAGCATTTCATTTTGTATTATGCTTTGAGCCTTTAAAAGGTCGATTGTAATACTAACTTTTAAAAATTCTTCTTTTTCGCCTCTATCAAGAGCCAAAACTCTATGGTCTGCAATCTTTTTGACTTCTTCTGAATAGTCATAATAATTAGTGTAAACGCTCTCTTTTTCACTGTCGGCTGCTTTTGAACTTATAATTCCGACAACTGAATAAAGATTTCTAAGTCTACGCCTTATATTAGCATTATCTGATGCCATTTCAGCAATAATATCTTTTGCCCCTGCAAGTGCTTCTTCTGCTGAATTTACGCCTTTTTCTTCATCAATAAACTGCT
>JAVVWP010000044.1:0-8815 GCA_036652055.1 Oscillospiraceae bacterium
TTTATGTTTGTACTGTGAATCAAAATTTCTATCTTTAATGGAAAATTGTTCTATAATTGAACAAGCGTCATCGGCTCCAGCCCAAAATAGGTTTATAGCTCTTTTTATAGTTTGGGGAATATTCTTATTGAATTGCTTTTCAAATGTATCAATAAATAAACCCGCTCTAACTAAGTAAACTTGCCCACTCAAGCTTTTTTTAATTGATATATTTACTTCTTTACCACTTCCAAAACAGATCTTAAGATCTGTTTTAGACTTTGTGCCTTTACCATTAATGCTTTTGACATTGGTTTCGTGGAGACCGCCGATACTTGTATTTGTGATATTATTGCATTCCACTCCTAATCTGTATAAAAAGTCCAACGCATATTCTTTATCATTATCTAAAAGCTTTTTAACTAACTCCTCATTTTTATGACCAGATAGCTTAGCGTACTGCCAGCCTTTCTTTCTGTCTCTATGTTCCATAATAAATCCTCCTGTTAGTTACAATAAAATCATTATACAATTATAACATTAGGAACGATTTTTTACAAATTCTTCTGCCAATTATTTGGTTGATTTAGAATTTTTTACCACAATTTTTCCAAAACACAAAAGCATCCCGCTAACTCTTTAAGAAGAAAGAGTTATGGCAATTTGCACATTTCGTATGTGAGTTGCCCTGATTTTTACCCGCAGTTAAAACAAAAAATTGCCCACACAAAAACATTAGGAAGAAATCCTTTAAAAATATTGCAGTTTTTTGTATATTAAAGTATAATAATAAAGAATATAGTTTTTAATTAAAAATTTATGCTGAAAGGGAAGTTTAAAATAATGGATAAAATTAAGGTTAGGGTAAAAATCGCAGGAACTGATTATGCATTGACAACAGAAGAAACAGCTGAATATACAGTGGATTTAGCTACTGAAATTGATGAAAAAATCAAAGAAATCAAATGTGAAAACCCATTCATTTCAACCAATCAAGCGGCTGTTTTGCTAACACTTGAATATGCAAATGAGTGCAAAAAGCATGAAAAGAGTGCTGAAAATTTAAGAATGCAAATTAAAGATTATCTTGAAGATTCTTCACAGGCAAAAACCGAAAGAGATTTTTACAAAAGAGAACTTGACAGAGTGAGATCTGAAATTAGCGGAAAAGCTAATCAGATAAATCTTTTTAGAGAAGACAAGCCAAAAGATGAGGAATAAGCCTGAAATTTTAGCGCCTGCTGGTGATTTTAATTCAATAGTTGCAGCGGTTCGCAGTGGTGCAGATGCTGTATATTTTGGAACAGAAACATTTAACGCAAGGCAAAATGCTACAAATTTTAAGTGGGATGAATTTTCAAAAGCTGTCGAATTTTGTCATCTTCATAATGTAAAATGTTATATTACGCTCAATACTCTTGTAAAAGATGATGAGCTTGTTAATTTAAAAGAAACAGTTAAGCGTATCTGCAATGCTTCTGCGGATGCGCTAATTTTGCAGGACTTAGCCGCTGCAAGGCTTGCTTATGAAATTTGCCCTGATATAGAAATGCACGCTTCGACTCAAATGACAGTCGGAACGCTCGACGGGCTTTTTGAGCTTAAAGAATTAGGCTTTAAACGAGCTGTTTTGCCACGAGAGCTTTCTAAATCCGAAATAAAATACTTGTGCAAAAATTCTCCGATTGAACTTGAAGTTTTTGTTCATGGGGCGCTTTGTATGTGCGTTTCTGGGCAATGCCTAATGAGTGCTATGCTCGGCTCAAGAAGTGGCAACAGAGGGCTTTGTGCGCAGCCTTGCCGTTTACCATTCAGAGTAGAAAATGGAACAGGAGCAGACCTAAGCCTTAAAGACAATTCGCTTATTTCAAATATAAAAGAAATGTATGATATGGGAGTTAATTCGTTTAAAATTGAGGGAAGAATGAAACGCCCCGAATATGTGTCGGCAAGCGTGATTGCCAGCCGTGAAGCTTTAGAAGATAAATATGAAAACGAGCGAGAAGAAGAACTCAAAGCTTTGTTTTCCCGTTCGGGATTTACAAAAGGCTATTATGAGGGCAAACTTAGCCGTGATATGTTTGGAATTCGTGAAAAAGAAAATGTGACTTCGGCAACGAGTGCATTATTAAAAAAATACGCAAAAGAATATGAAAAAGAAAAAGAAATTTATCCAGTAGAATTCGTATTCACAGCAAAAAACAGCGAAAAAATAAGCCTGTCAGCCTCTGCCTCTGGCTTTAATGTGTTTGCGTTGTCAGATGAAATTGCACAGACAGCAGTTAATAGGCCACTCACAAGTGAAATAATCGAACTTCAGCTTAAAAAATGTGGCGGAACAGTGTTCACTTTTGCCTGCGCAAGCTATGATATTGATGATAATTTGTCAGTTCCAATGTCTGCAATAAATGCGTTAAGGCGTGAAGCTTTGTCGCTGTTAGAAGAAAGAATTAAATCAAGAAAAGCCCCAAATTGCAGTGATGCTGAAATTAAAATAAATCAATATGAAGCCAAAAAGTTAAATACATATCTTTGCTTTAATTATGAAAATGAAATTCCTGAGGATATTAAAGCTGATGATATATTTATTCCGCTTTTTGCAGATGCAAAGCTTGTTGAAAAGTTAAATGCAGGCGTAATAATACCAAGAGGGATTTTTGGAAACGAAGAAAAATTCTTAAAACAGCTTAAAAAGACAAATGCAAAAAAAGCAATTTGTAATACGCTTGATGCAGTTGCAATTGCTAAAAAAGCAGGCGTAGAAATAATTGGCGGACCGTCGCTTAATATTTTTAATTCATTGGCAATAGATGAAATCGAGAAAATCGGTGCAAAAGAGATAATTCTTTCATATGAGATGACGCTAAACAAAATCAGAAATCTTGGTGGAAACATTAAAAGGGGAGTTGTTGCATATGGCAAGGTTCCGCTTATGTTAACCAGAAATTGCCCGATAAGAAACGGAAAAAACTGCAACGAATGCAATAAAAAAGGCGTCTTGACTGACCGAATGGGAATAAAATTTCCGATTATATGTAATAATGGGTTTAGTGAAATCTTAAATTCAAGACCTATTTATATGGCGGACAGATTAAATGAAATTAAAAACACTGATTTTATTGTTTTAAACTTTACCAATGAAACAAAAAGCGAAATATTAGAAATTATAAGTGATTATCAAAATAAAATTAAGCCGAATTGTGAATTTACAAGAGGGCTTTTATATAGGGGAGTAGAATAATTAAAATGGAAACACTAAAAATAAAGAAGTTAAATGAAAATGCAGTTGTGCCAATGCGTGCAACAAGTGGTAGTGCAGGGCTTGACCTTTGTGCTTCAATAGAAAAGCCAATTTTATTAGAGTGTGGCGATACAGCGGTTATTCCGACAGGGCTTTCGATAGAGCTTCCAAACGAAAATTATGGTGCATTTGTTTTTGCTCGCAGCGGGCTTTCAGTAAAGCATGGAATAGGGCTTTTAAATTCAGTTGGTGTTATTGACAGCGATTATAGAGGCGAAATAATGGTCGGCGTAATTAACCAAAAGCGAGAGAGCTATGAAATAAAGCCAAATGAAAGAATAGCACAGCTTGTAATTATGCCCGTTTCAAATATGCCAATTGCAGAGGTAGATGAAACATCTGATACAAAGAGGGGAACTGGCGGATTTGGTTCAACGGGAATATAAATATTTTTGATGCAAATGCGGTAAAATAGGCGAAAAATGCTAAAATATACTTGACAAAATCCACTGTGGCATATATAATAATCAAGCACTTTAAAAATAGTGCTATGTGTGCTTGTAGCTCAGGTGGATAGAGCATCTGCCTTCTAAGCAGAGGGTCGGGGGTTCGAGTCCCTCCAAGCACGCCAAAAAGAGTTAATGCTCATTTAAATAACATTTGAATGGGCGTGGCTCTAAATTTATGGCGGAATGCCAATAATATGGTGGATGTAGCTTAGTTGGTTAAAGCGCCAGTTTGTGGCACTGGAGATCGTGGGTTCGAATCCCATCTTCCACCCCATTTTTAAAAATCGAATATTGGGGTGTCGTCAAGTGGTAAGACACAGCACTTTGACTGCTGCATTCGTAGGTTCAAATCCTGCCACCCCAGCCATCTGAAACACCTATTGAAATCTGAACCCCTTGGGTTTGGAAAACAATAGGTGTTTTACTGTATTCCTTGATTTTATAGGAGTTTTTGAACTTGCAATCATAAATTCAAACTGGACACCTAAATCAAAAAAGTTCAAAATCCGCAACCTAAAAAATGAAAACTTTGCAATCCGAACCCCCATGTCTAATTTGAATTTGATTACAAAGCCGCTTGATTATTGTAATAATCAAGTTCCTTTTTCATAGGTGTCTTGTATCCGTTCTTTGCGTGAGGTCTGCGTTCATTATAAAAAGTCATATAGTTCTCTACCGCCGTTCTGAATTCATTTTCGGAACGGTATTTTGTTCGGTATAACTCCTCCCGCTTTAACGATGAAAAGAAAGACTCCATTACCGAATTATCATAAGGCACATGAGCGCGTGAATAGGATTGCGTTACCTCTAATGACTTCAAATATGTACAGAAGGTTTTTGAACGATAATTTGCTCCACGGTCAGTATGAAACATCAAAGGCAATACCGGCTGTCTTTCTTCATATGCCATACGAAAAGTGCTTTTGACTAACTGCGTACTATTGACTTTTCCCACTCTATATCCGACTACTGTTCTTGCATATAGATCAAGGATAGCACAAATATAATAATTTTTGTCGTCGTACCGAAAATATGTAACATCGCTTACCCAAACCTCGTTGGGTTGTACTGTAGTAAATTGCTGATTTAAATAATTCTTATGGTAGCGTTGCTCTTTATCATATAGCTTTTTTGCATTCTGACGGATACTGGTTATCCCTATATCCTGCATCAATTGTCTGACCATTTCAACAGAAACACGGCAACCGTCCTCCTTCAGAACTGCCGCAATTTTAGCAGCACCGAAGATTTGGTTACTGTCATCATAAATCTTTTGGATTTTAAGGCGTAGTTCTTCTTTGCGTTTTGCATACCAAGTATTATCACGTTTGTTACGAAGCATATGGTTATAGAATGTGCCTCGTGAAACTTTGAGTGCTTCGCACAGCATATGAATGCTGTATTGTCCGTAGAGTTCTTCCAAAGCATAAAGCTTTACATCAAGTGGATCGTTTACTCGACAATTTACATTTTGTAAAATCTCAATAATTCCTTCAAGTCGTGCAACCTTGGTTTCAAGCAGGCGGAAGTTTTTTGCTGACACTTTATTTATGTCAAGCTGAGAATCTGCTGTTTGTTTTATCCATGCATAAATAGTGCTTCGAGGTATTCCAGTATCGGCAACAAGACTTTTAACTGACTCACCGTTATGATATCTTTGAATTATTTCTTGCTTTTCTTTATTGTCGTATTGACTATTCATATTATCATCTCCTTAACTGGAATTATAACATGAATATCTTCAAACATTTTTTGACGATTATCTTCAAAAGCTTGTAAATTTCGAGCAAATGAAGTATACTAAAATCATAATATCATAGGCAGGTGTCACATGTGGATTTTTCAACTATGAAAGAAGCTGCATAAAAATGGGGAGTTTCAGATAGGATGGTCACATATTACTGTACAACAGGGAAAATTAAAACTGCAATAAAAAAAGGCGGCATATGGCTTATTCCTGCAAATGAGAACAAGCCAATAGATGGACGCAAAAAGAAATAACAATATAATTTGCTTTGATCTTAAATTTAAACTTATAGAAAGTAGTGATATTAGAATATGTTAATAAATATAAAAAGCGTTATTGTCGATATTGTTAACGCCTCGGATGTCTCGGCTATATTATCTTCCGTACCGCTATCTATCGCAGGGGATATTAATGATTATATAACTGCAATAGTTGAAAAATCATATTATAGTGACGATGCAAAAATGTGTGAATTTAAATCTGAATCTACATTTTGGAAACAATGTAATTCATTATCTTGGGATTTAGTGTCAGTATCGCAAAGTGTTACTAATAGTATGTTTACAATCATGAGACGAAATCATGATATTCCTTCAGCCGATTTATTATTTGGGCTTGTAGAAATTGAAAATGCTGATTATTTTTATATGTTAAAACTTGATTATAAAAGCGCATATACACATTTTGCAGAATCTCACGATAATCAAATAGCAGTTAATATAATTCAAAACAATTCATTTTTATCTGCACAACCATTAAAAGTTTCAGAAGGTTTTTTTATATCAATAAACGATCCATATGTTAAGGTTCTTGAAAAAAAATACTCTGTTGATGGAATTAAAGATTTCTATATATCTACACAAATTTTGGCTTGTACAGAAAATTTGTCACCACGTCAAAAAGCCACTAAGCTTGTTAAAGCTGCAAATAAAATTGCAGAGCTTTATTATACTAATGAAGACAATATTAACGCATACATTTCATCTACGATTTATGAAGAATTTCAGGAAGAGGCTCCTGTTCGTGTTGAGCACTTAGCAACAAAAATTTTTAAAGAAAATCCCGTTGCTCAAAATGAATTTTATCAAATGTTATCTGCTGAAAACATTTCTAAAGAAGAAACGCTTTCACTATCTGAAAAGTTTCAAAGGAAATTTCAAAAGCAAGCCATTAAGACTACAAGCGGAGTGGAAATAAAAATTCCAACGCAATTATATTCTAACGAAAATGAAATTCAGTTCATTAATAATCCAGATGGCACTGTATCGTTACTAATTAAGAATATAAAAATATGATTATTTACATTAGATAAAGGAGAAGTGAAAATGTCTACGAAAAACATTTATTTGTATAAAGTAAGTATTCGAGATACGCAAAACAATGCTGATATGCCTGTAGAATCATTTTATAATTTATTTAAGGAAGTGTTCGACAGGGAAAGTCGAAATAATGCTTTAGAACTTACATATCAAGATTCTGAACCGATGATGTTGGACATTATAGAAAACACCGATCAGTATTTATTCGGACGCCTTAATCGGAAACGTCCAAATAACAGTATGCAAAAGCGAAATTATAATACTTTTGTAACAACAGATGTTTTATCACCTGATGAAATAGGAAACAATGGCGTGGAATGGTTTACATATTGTATTATAGGTTATAGGCATGGTATCTTATCAATTGTTAATTCAAAAGGAGCACCGGGCGAGGGCGCATTGGCTCGTGTGTTTTCGAGACATAATAACAGATATTCATTAGAAACGGATCCAATACCAAATCAGAATTTGATTAATGAACTTTTAGAAGGTAATGCTCCTGAAATCAATAGAGTACAAGTTGATATGGCACAACCTAACGCACAGATGTTACAGGAGTTATTTGGATTTAATGATGATGAAGTACTCCAAGCGGTTAATCAAAATACATCAAGTTTGATTTTTGAAGTTAAGCCGCAACTGCGAGGTGCACTTACAAATGACCCAAATCTTGTTTCTCGTCTAATTCATGCTTTACAACAAAACCGTACAAGATATACTTCCGTGGTTCTTTCTGGAAAAAAAGATGCTGGTGATCGTCAGCGGAAATATGATCTTTATGAAGAATATTTTAAATATCCAATTACTGTTACTGAATATCATCAAGAAAATATGCGTAAAATAGAAAATGATAAGGTAGATATTCAAAATGATTATAGGGCACAAATGATGGCTGTTTATAATGAATATAAAGACATTGTACTCGCTGTAAGCAATAGATAACCAGCAAAATAATTATTTTATTTTTTAAGGAGGAGCATATATGAAAAAAGTGATAAAGGTCACAGTTAATGTTCTTCCGATTCTTATCGTAATAATAGTGAGTATATATGTTCTATGTGGTGGAAAAACTTTATTCATTCTTCCGTATGAGTCAAATTTTCATTTTAGTCTAATAACTGTAAATGCTCTTTTTGGAGGCTTCTTATATACAAACTATTCTTTGTTAATCGGATTGTCTGATAATCACATTGTAGAAAAAATAAAAATCACAAATATAATTAAAAAAAGAAATATGCATATCCTAAAGGGTATTATATATGCTACCGTCTCAGTTTTAGCTGGGCTGTATTTTGTGCTTGTACCATCTGGAAATTCGTATCTGCAAAAAGTTATTTCGTGTTTTGCAGCTAATATAGAAATAACATTCATGCTCTTTTTAATTATTTATTTTGTCTTATCTCTTTATGAAATGAAAAGATTAATTGACAGTGTGAATTATTCAAGCGAAACGAAGTCTGATAATGAGATTCAAAAATTGAAGGATAAAATTAAAGAAAATAATCCTAAGAAAAGTTGATAACTACAAGTATTCGAATCTCTCCACAAAAAACATATAAATATCTTTTTTTGATCTAATAAACTGATGACTTTAAGGCGCGGATAGCTTTTAAGGTGATTATTTATATGCTAACTGCAGAAAATTGAATTTTCAAACACAGCAATATTGATGCTTGGTTAAAATAAGATCTATTTACACTTACCCTGCTTGTCGCATAGGTTATACTAAAAACCCAATAAAACAAATAATACTGTTATTCTATCCGCTTAACAGTGCGAGCCTCGAATAACACAAGGTGAATCAATATGCAAATTACAAATTATTTAATTTCGTCTAATGTTTATACTGCGAAGTTTTCGTGTAGGTTCAAGTCAACAACGCAAAAATTAGGTGGCATCTTTTATGTACCCGGTTGACAGCGTGTCTCTGGACTCAAGTTAATATGAATTCAGTGATTCTTTGCTTTAATGCTTGACAACAAAGTTGTATCATTTCCGTCAACTGTTTACAGTCGAGAAC
>JAVVWP010000045.1:0-8600 GCA_036652055.1 Oscillospiraceae bacterium
CCCTCAGGCATTTGCGAATGCGTCGCTTTTTCTCCGAAAACGGGAACCCTTTTGTCACTTCGTGACATTTCCCCTAACAGGGGATGCTCCAGAGGGAGCGTGAGGCTGCCTTATTGCAATTTTTGCTCATTTATCAGTGCTTTTTCTTGACAATAAACCCTAATAATTATATACTATTTTAAATGTAAAATTAAAAAGGAAATTATGAGGTGAAATAAATGAAACTCCAAAAAAATCTTTATGGTACTACCCAAAAAGGCAATGAAGTATATTCGTTTATAATTACAAATAAAAGTGGGGCATACATTGAGCTTTTAAGTTTTGGTGCTACCTTAAATAAGATAGTTGTTCCTGACAAAGATGGCAATTTTGCCGATGTGTTAATGGGCTTTGACACAATGGAGGGAATTGAAAACGGAAGCGATTCAGAGGGCAGAACTGTCGGTAGAGTTGCTAACAGAATTTCAGGCAATGGCATTACAATCGATGGCAAAAACTACCCTATAACAAAAAACATTGATGGTAAATTCACTCTGCACGGAAATCACGAATATTCAAAAGCTATTTGGAACTTTGAAACAATTGGTGATAATGCGGTGAAATTCAGCTATTTTAGTGCTGATGGGAACGAGGGTTTCCCTGCAAATGTTGAAAACGAAGTCACCTTCTCATTTAATGATGAAAACGAAGTTAAAATCGATTATTTATCACAGCCTGATGCTAAAACCGCAATTAATATTACTAACCATTCTTATTTTAATCTTGGCGGATATGACAGTGGTGACATTTTAAACCACGAGCTTCAAATATTTGCTGATGCTTTCACTCCTATGAATGAGGACAGCATTCCAACTGGAGAAATAAGACCTGTTAGCGGAACTGTATTTGATTTTAACACTCCAAAGACAATTGGCAGAGATGTTAATGCAGATGATGAGCAACTTAAAATCGGAATAGGCTATGACCATAATTTTAAGCTTCTTAATTATAATGGAAAAGTTCGTGAATTTGCAAAAGTTAAAGAGCCAAAAACAGGCAGAGAAATGACCTGCTATACTGATTTGCCAGGCGTTCAGCTATATATTGCAAACTATAAAGATGGCACTCAAATAGGAAAAGGCGGTAAACCACAAAATTATAGAAATGCTTTTTGCCTTGAAACACAATATTTCCCAGATGCACTGAATAATAAAAACTTTATTCAATGCGTGTTTGATGAAAATAATCCCTTTAAATCAACAACAATATTCAAATTTTCTAAATAATTGAAAGGAAATCATAAAATGTCTGATATTGAAAGCGAAAAATTCCAAAGGATATACCTTTCTGCCCTTGTATATAACCGTTCAGGCGTTCTTCTTAGGCTGTCAAGCCTTTTTGCAAGGCGTGGTTACAATGTTATAAGTCTTACCGTTGCAGAAACCGAAAATCCACTTCATTCAAGAGTAACCATAGTTGCTGATGTTGAGCCTATTAAGTTTTTGCAGGTTGAACGCCAGCTTGCAAAGCTTGAAGATGTTATTAAAGTAATAAGGCTTCACGATAACCATTTTGTTGCAAGCGAACTGCTTTTAATCAAAGTTCACGCTACAAACAGCCAAAGAACTTCTGTTTTAAAAACAATTAATGGCTTTGGAGCAAAGGTTAAAGACATAGGTCACACTACTATTACAGCCGAGCTTACAGGGCTTCCGTCACACATTGATAAATTTATCGAGAAAATGATAAAACATTCTATAATCGAGCTTTCTCGTTCAGGTCTTACTGCCCTTGAAAGTGGCGATATATCAATTAGCGAAGAACATAAAGATAATTAAACTCCAAAGGAGATAGACAATATGGCAATGACAATGACTCAAAAAATTCTTGCCGCACACGCAGGATTAGAAACTGTATCAAAAGGTCAGCTAATTGAAGCTAATCTTGACCTTGTAATGGGAAACGATGTCACTTCTCCTGTCGCAATAAATGAAATGATTGACAAGGGATTTAAAGATGTTTTTTCAACTGATAAAATCGCTCTTGTTATGGACCATTTTACGCCTAACAAGGATATTAAATCGGCTGAGCATTGCAAACAGGTTAGAAATTTTGCAAGAGAATATAACATTAAAAACTTTTTTGATGTTGGCAGAATGGGAATAGAACACGCTCTTTTGCCCGAAAGTGGACTTGTAATTTCAGGCGATACAATTATCGGTGCAGATTCTCACACCTGTACATATGGCGCACTCGGTGCATTCTCGACTGGTGTAGGTTCAACCGATATGGCGGCAGGAATGATTTCTGGCAAGGCTTGGTTTAAAGTTCCATCAGCAATAAAAATTGTTATAACTGGGAATTTCCAAAAATATGTCAGCGGAAAAGATGTAATTCTTCACCTCATTGGCAAAATCGGCGTTGATGGTGCAAGGTATCGTTCGCTTGAATTTTTTGGCGATGGGCTTAAAAATCTGACTATGGACGATAGATTTTGCATTGCTAATATGGCAATTGAATGCGGTGCTAAAAACGGAATTTTCCCTGTTGATGAAAAAACTATTGAATATATGAATGGCAAAACCGATAGAAAGCCTATAATTTTTAAAGCTGATGATGATGCAGAATATGATGAAATTATTGAAATTAATCTTGATAAGTTAAAACCAACTGTCGCTTTTCCACATCTTCCCGAAAACACGCATACAATTGATGAAATTGATAAAATCAAAATTGACCAAGTTGTTATAGGTTCTTGCACAAATGGCAGAATTGAAGATATGCGTGCTGCTGCCTCTATTTTAGATGGTAGAAAAGTTGCAGAAGATGTTCGTGTAATTGTAATTCCTGCAACGCAAAAGATTTATATGCAGTGCATTGATGAGGGACTTACCAAAATATTCATAAATGCGGGTGCAATTGTTTCAACTCCAACCTGTGGCCCTTGTCTTGGCGGTCATATGGGGATTTTAGCAGCAGGCGAAAGAGCTGTTTCAACTACAAACCGAAATTTCGTTGGCAGAATGGGGCATCCTGAAAGCGAAGTCTACCTTGCAAGCCCCTACATAGCGGCGGCAAGTGCAGTAAGCGGATATATTTCTTGCCCCTGTGAGCTTTAAAAAAAGAGGTAATATAAATGAAAACACAAGGATTTGTTCATAAATATGGCGACCATGTTGATACAGATGTTATTATTCCTGCAAGATATTTAAACACTGCTGACCACAAAGAGCTTGCATCTCACTGTATGGAGGATATTGATAAATCCTTTGTCGGCAAGGTTAAAGAGGGCGATATTATGGTTGCAGGGGTGAACTTTGGCTGCGGTTCTTCTCGTGAACACGCTCCCATTGCCATTAAGGCGTCGGGAATTTCGTGTGTCATTGCTAAGAATTTTGCAAGAATTTTTTATCGCAATTCGCTTAATATCGGGCTTCCTATTTTAGAATGCCCCGAGGCAGGCGAGGATATTGAAAACGGTGATGAAATCTCTGTCGATTTTGATAGTGGTGAAATAATCAACCTAACAAAGGGAAAGACCTATAAAGCCGAGCCTTTTCCACCATTTATTCAAAATATTATTGAAAAAGGCGGGCTGTTAGCCTCGTTGAAATAAAAACAAACAATAAAAGCCACGATGAAGAAATTGAAATTCATCGTGGCAATTTTTTATTATAATATAGCTATATATCGAAAACTATTAAGGATGTTCTTTATGCTCTCTGTAAGCCTCCATAATGTCTTTAAACACTTCACCATTAGTAGGTGGTGTCCATGTTATTGCGTTCGCTCCTGCGGCTATTGTTGCCCTGATTGTATCGTCAGTCGGCCCGCCTGTTGCCATTATTGGGACATCAGGAAATTCCGCCCTGATTTTTTTAACAAGTTCAGGCGTTTTTGCGGCAGCCGAAACATTAAGAATTTCAGCCCCTGAAGCTAATCTGCTCTTTATATTGTCAAGCTCGGACACAACTGTTATGATTATTGGAATATCAAGCTCTTTTTTTAATTCTAAAATCGTTTCATCGGGAGTTGGAGCATTCAAAACAACGCCAAAAGCACCTTGATATTCAGCATGCTTGCCAAGACCTATTACCCTCTCCCCTTTTGTTAAACCACCGCCAATTCCAACAAAAACAGGCGTATCGGCAGCCATCATAACCGCACTTGTAATCACAGGCTGAGGCGTGAACGGATAGACTGCAATAACTGCGTTTGCATTTGAATTTCTGATAATGCTCACATCTGTTGAGAAAAGAATTGACTTAATTCTTCTACCAAAAATTCTTATTCCTGAGCAGCCATATACCGCCTCGGGAACATCTAATCTGAAATCTCTTAAATAACCTTTAATTTCTGTCATTGATTTAATCCTCGTTTCGTATTATTATATATAGTGAAATTTTATAAACGGAGTTGATAGTATGTTTAACGAAATAAACATTAGAGATTTAAAGGTGTCGCCAGTAAAGCTTATCGCTGACGATTGGTCGCTGCTTACAGCAGGTGACAAAACAGAATGGAACACTATGACTGTTAGCTGGGGAACTGTTGGCGAACTTTGGGGAAAAGATGTTGTTTGCTGCTTTGTAAGACCGCAAAGATACACCTTTGAATTTATGGAGAAAAGTGAATATTTCACACTTAGCTTTTTTTCTGAGGAAAATAAAGATGCTTTAAAATTTTGTGGCAGTCACTCGGGCAAAGACTGTGACAAAGCAAAAAAGTCAAACCTTACGCCTATGTACCTTGACAATGCGGTTTCATTTGAACAATCAAAAATAGTTTTTGTTTGTAAAAAAATGGCGTTTCAAGATTTAAACCCAAACGGTTTTATTGATGAAAGCATAAAAGGTAATTACACTAATAAAGATTACCACAGAATGTATGTAGGTTCAATCGAAAAAGTGTTAATTTTCAATTAATTTACAAAATATTCAAAAAAAAATAACTTTTTTTAAAAAAAGGCTTGCATTTTGTAATATCGTGTGATATAATTCCTCTTGCAGTTGAGAGATTAGCAGATTGCGAAGTTTCTCAAAAGTCGGTGTTTATTACGATGAGGGTCCACCCGTTCCCATCCCGAACACGGTAGTTAAGCTCATTCGTGCTGAAAATACTTGGAGGGCAGCCTCCCGGGAAAATAGGTCGATGCCGACATTTTAAAGTAGTTCTCCAATAGGGGGGCTATTTTTTTGCCCTTTTTTAAATTATAATAATAACACCTATCTGATTTTTAGTCAAATAGGTGTTTTTTTGATGGTATATTCTGTTTTGCTTGTATCTGTTTTAATCCCTCCTTCAGTCGACTGCGGTCGACAGCTCCCTCCCTCAGGCATTTGCGAATGCGTCGCTTTTTCTCCGAAAACGGGAACCCTTTTGTCACTTCGTGACATTTCCCCTAATAGGGGATGCCCCAGAGGGAGCGGAAAAAGTTTCTCCAGAGGGCGGAAAAGGAACACTTATTTTTTCCCGCAAATATTGCATTTAACTGTATTTAATTTAGATTGTAATACTAATTCGAGATTTCCTATTGCGTTTGTCATATCTTCAACTGAACAATTTACTTCTATTATTTTTTCTAATGGCAAGTTTAAAGACAGAGCTTTTTGGATTTTTTCGCCCTCCGCATTTAAAATGTGTGAAATAGCAGTTTGTTCAAGTGCAACCGATTCAATCAAATCCGAAATTGCTTGGTCCCACGGCAGAGGTGCAGAAGTTGTTGTTGACATTGTTGTTGTGCTTGTTGTCGTTGTTGTTGTAGTCGTGGTAGTCGTTGTCGTGGTTGTGGTTGTTGTAGATGATGTTGTTGTAAAGCTTGAACAGGTAGTCGAAAAAGACGGATCATATAAATCAGGCAGAGTGCCTACAAAAAGATTATTTACAGCATTTATGCTACCGCTTAAATTATTAGTCATCAGGGTTCCATAAATAGTTACAGCGGTAGAATTTATTGTTGCAAAAGGTGCGAGGAATGCTCCATAAATGTTAGAATTTATAACAATATTACTGGCTTCAGGGAAGTTCCACAAGACATATGTTGCTTGTGCTTTTGTTATTGGAGTTCCATTCATAAGAGTTGTAAAATTGTTAAGTGTAATCGTAGAGCCATCTATACTGACTGTTACAGTAGAATTTGCAGGCACTACAAGATTTATACTTGTTATAGCATTAATATTCAAACCCGAACCCGCAACATTAGATGAACTTATTAAAAAGCTGTTGGAATTTGGATCTGTACCTGTTAGTGTCAAGGCGTTGCCACTTACAGACTGTTTTGTTCCGCTGTCTATCGCCCAACCAATTGATGAGCAAAGTAGAAAATCAGTTACATACCATTTTTCTGACATTGCGACTTTAAAAGGTTGATTTGGAACTCCGTTTGCATTTGTCATAGTGTATTTTGTTAAGGTTGATAAAGTTGTATCTCGAGCTGTGTTTTGGCTAAAGTTTGTACCACCTGTTATATTAACATCTTTTGCTATCCAAAGCGAATAATGAGGCCCTGTCATAACGGGCAAATCTGCCCCTACATTATAGTTGTTATACAGTGCGTTGCCATATACCACCACAGAACCCGTTGCAGATGCGTTGCTCTGTGTGTGATTATTAAAAATAAAAAGATTTGCGTCATTTGCAAGGAAAAAATTTAATGACATAATAAAAACTCCTTCATATTAGTTGCACATAAAAATATGCTTCTGTATATAATATGAAAGAGCTAAAATTTTGTGAATTTGGAGGGCGTAAATTGAAAGTTGCAATTTTAACTATGTTTAATGGTCTTTCTAACACTTATTCGTTGGTTAATGTTGTTGCCGAGCATTTGAAAATGTTGCTTTCTGACAACATTGAGGTTAAGGTACTTGTCAGCGAAAATTGCCCCGACAGCGAAAGAGTTGAAATCTTTGCCGACAAAAGAATTGAATGGGTAAAAATTATTAATCAGGAAAACGGAGAATTTTTTCACTGGAAAACATATAAAAACGCTAATGATGAAATAGAAAAATCGTTTTTTCATCAGGCAGAATTAATTACGCAGGATTTTGTAAAGCATCTGAGCGATGTTGATATATGTATTATGCACGATATTCTATATCAAGGAGTGCATCTTATTCATAATGTTGCAATTCGTGAAGCACAAAAGAAGTTGCCTCGTGTAAAGTTTATAGCCTTTACACACTCCGCCCCAACTAAGCACATAGAAGCACCCTATCCCATAAGCTGTATGTTTAGTGGAATGCCCAATACAACCTTTGTTTATCCGACAGAGAGTGGGCTCTTAGCCCTTGCTGCTCAATACAATACAGACATTTCAAGCTGTGCCTGTGTTAATAACAGCGTTGACATTATGCTTGGAATGAGTGAGGAAGCAAGAGAGGTAGGCAAGTATATGGACTTTACACACAAAGATATTTTAATTGTCTATCCAGCAAGGCTGACGCTGTCAAAAAGGTTTCATATAATCGCAGAGCTTGCAGGATATATTAAAACATTTTGCCACCAAAGCGTTGGCATAGTTTTTTGCGACTTTTCATGTTCTGACATTAAGCCAGAAACATATAAACACATTATCAAAGAATTAGGAATTAGAAATGGGCTTAGTTCTGAGGATGTATTATTCACTTCGGATTGCGGATTTAAAAACGGAGTTAAAAGAGAAACTGTTTTTTCTCTTTTTTCTATAAGCAATTTGTTTATTTGCCCATCATATTCCGAATCTTTTGGTCTTACCGTAATTGAAGCTGCAAGCAGAGGGAATTATATTGTGCTTAACGAGGCAGTTCCAGCACTCGAAGAAATAGGGAAAAATATAGGTGCATATTTTATGAGATGGTCAGCTAAAAATTTTGGATTTGATACCAACGAAACCTATCACCCATCTGAAAAAATGTACTATATTGAAAACGCAAAAAACATTATAGGAAATATGATTTCTAACCCTGTGATTAAAGCTAAAACATTATCACGAATTAGATATTCAAATAAATGGATTTATGAAAATCAATTAAAACCTTTACTTAATGATGTGTTTTAATAAATGGGATTTACTTATTAAAAATCATCTTCATTGTCGAAACCATCGTCATTGTCAAAGTCATCTTCATTGTCGAAATCATCTTCATTGTCGAAATCATCTTCATTGTCGAAGTCATCTTCATTGTCAAAGTCATCTTCATTGTCGAAGTCATCTTCATTGTCAAAGTCATCTTCATTGTCGAAATCATCTTCGTCATCGCTTTCTTCTTCCATAAGTTCATTCATAAGATAAACATCTGTCAATTCAACTTCACCGTCACTATCAAGGTCAAAAATCTCATCAAAAATATCGCACATAAGATTACCTCCAAACATTATTATTTTATATTTGCTTAAACTTATTGTATCCTTTATTTTTTAAAATGCAAAAACTTTTTTTGTTGAAAGACCAATAATTCGGACTTAGCCTTGGGCTTAAACTAAAAATATTATTTTTAAAAATGCCACCCCTATAAAATAGAAGTGGCATATGTTTTAAAAATGCAAAATTTAATTAATAATTTTCTTTTCTAACTTCAAAATAGCTTTGTGGATGTTTGCATACAGGGCAGATTTCAGGTGCTTTTTTGCCCATTACAAGA
>JAVVWP010000046.1:0-8279 GCA_036652055.1 Oscillospiraceae bacterium
CGCTCCCTCTGGAGCATCCCCTGTTAGGGGAAATGTCACGAAGTGACAAAAGGGTTCCCGTTTTCGGAGAAAAAGCAAGGCATTCGCAAATGCCTGAAGGAGGGAGCAAATCAGATAAAAGCCAAAACAGAGCAACCCCACGCTTCCTCTTGAGGTAGCAAATCTACCACAACAAAAAAAGACCGCCGACAAAAAATCGACAATCTTTTTTGTATTTGGTGAGTGAAATAGATACAGGTTAGATGCGTGCCACTAAATTCAAGACATAAGAAAACCCCGAACGCGAATTACGCGTCGAGGTTCTCGACTGGCGGAGAGCAAGGGATTCGAACCCTCGAACCGTTTTAGGCGGTTACACGATTTCCAATCGTGCTCCTTCGACCAGCTCGGACAACTCTCCATAAGTCACGATTGATATTATATAAGATAACTCAATAAAAAGCAATATCTTAGGAGTTAATTATAAAAAAATAGTTTTAAATTTGTATTAACGCTTTAAATTTAATGATTAATTCAAGCCAAAAAACAAGCCGATATGGATTTTTTCCATATCGGCTCGCTTTTTGTTACGGTTCTACAAATCGTGTAGAGAAAAAGGGGATTTATCAATCAAGTGTTTGAAAGAACTTTTCGATTAACTCATCATCATTTTTAGGGTTATTTGCAATAGCTATTGCATAACCGCAGGCTTTTAATAATTGTAAAAATTTCATAAACAAAACTCCTTTTAGAAAAAAGACATTTAACAAAGTGGCTTGTTTTTATTCTTCTACTTTTATTATTCCCGATTTTTTTTGATAAGCAAATGTAATAATCTGTAATTTTAGTCAAAAGAGTGAAAAAACTGTTCGGTTATTTTTTCGTTTTCTTTTCCCGATGCACAATAGGCAATTGCGTTTGAATAAGCTTTTAATAATTTCCAAAGTTTCATAGTAAAGCACCTCTTAAAATATATTTAAATTTTGTTTGTCGTCTTTCCTTGCTGTGTGACTACATTATGCACTATTTCAATCACTTTGTGAATGCAGTAATCGGCAAGTAATATATACTTTTCGGTTTGTGTTGACAAAACTAACATACGCTTTTATAATAATGTGTACTGCTTAGTATATGCAATTAAAACAATTTGTGATTATGGGGGCTAATAATGAAAATTGAACAAATTAAGATTTTCGGGCCTGCATATGATTTTTCGCCAAAGCTTAGTGCTATAATTGAAATAAATAAAGTTGCGTCAAAGGAAGAAAGCGTTGATATTTCTAAAATTGTTGAAAAAAGCATTTCAAAAAGTTCTTTGGTTGCAATAAGAGTTGTGTCGGGAAGCATTTCGGCTATAATAAATGAAAAGAATGAATACACCGCCTCGCAAGGTTCGCTTGTATTTTTCACACTAAAAGATTTAGAAAAAGCCGAAGCGACTGAAGGCTTTATCGGAACATTTTATATTTTTTCAGGTGCTGATAAGCTTCTTCCACCGCTTAAAATAAAAACCATATACAATTTCCCATATGATGAAAGCGAAAAAGAAATTATTTCTCATATTATGCAGTGCAAAAACGATTGGGATATTATTTCAAATTCCCAAATAAACAGCTTGTTTGAAATGCAGTTTTACAATTGGGTTGAGCTATATAACAATAAAAAGAAGATAGTTGGTATATATTCAAATGAGATTAAAGAAGCAATAGGATTTATCGATAAAAACTTGTTTAACAAAATTAGTTTTTCCGAGCTTGCAGCAAAAATCAATTTTTCAGAAAGAAATTTCAGAAAGGTGTTTACAGATTATGTCGGCATTTCCCCAAAAGCCTATATGCAGGAGCAGCGGCTTAAAAGTGCAGCAACCGAGCTTAAAAATGGCACTTATAATATAAGCGAAATTTCTGAAAATCTTGGTTATTATTCGCAGTTTCAATTTAGCCGTGATTTTAAAAAATATTTTGGCATATCTCCCTCGGAATATAAAAAAAATATAATTTCACAAGAAAAATAAATTTAGTTTTACATTAAAAGGAATGGTTAAAATAATGGATTTTATAAATTATCTACTCTCGGCATTAATAGGATATTTAATTGGCTCTTTGAGTTTTGGAATAATTTTTTCAAAAATCAAATACAAAAAAGATGTCAGGGATTTTGGCTCAAAAAATGCAGGAATGACAAACACACTAAGAACCTTTGGAAAAGGTGCGGCAGCAGTTGTGTTCATTGGTGATGTGTTAAAGGGCGTCGCTGCTGTATTAATTGCAAAATATCTTATAGCAGGGCAATCCAATGTGCTGATTTGTGCATATACTGCGGCACTTTTTGCAGTTATAGGTCATATGTTTCCAGCGTTTTTTAAATTTAAAGGCGGAAAGGGTGCAGCAACAGCAATTGCAGTTACAACCACATTAGCACCGCTTACCTTTCCTATTTTAGCTGTTCCATTTTTCATTTTAGCTTTTACTACAAAAATGGTTTCGGTCGCATCAATAGTTTCATCTGCAATTCTTCCAGTTGCTACATTCTTCATTTATTATTTTTATGGCGAAAGTCCGACAATCCCTACAATTTTCACTTCGATAATGGCAATAATGATTATTTTTATGCACAGAGGCAATATAAAAAGAATTATTAAAGGCGAAGAAAATAAGTTTTCATCTAAGAAAAAAACAGTATAAAGTATTTTATATTTAAAAGATATGGTGATTAATTTTGCCGTATCTTTTTTTTATTCTAAATATGATGTTATTTCTAAACTTGACGATAGTATTTCTAAATTAAAAATGAAAAACTAATTGTATAATATAACTATATTTTCGAGGAAAATTTGCAATGTTTTATAGTATTTAGAAAAGAGGGAGTTAATGAAAAAGAAACTATTTTCCATTGTTATCTTAGCAATTTTAGTGTTGGGGCTTTCTTCCTGTACATTGGGGGAGCATTTGAAAGTCGAATACAAAACTGTTGATAACATAATTGAACTTAAAAGTTTCAAAGGAACATCAAAGGAATTACAATTTACAGTGCCAGATGAATACGAGGGCAAGCCTGTAACAAAGCTTGGCGATTTCTCAATTGCAAATGCAGAATACATAGAAACGCTTACCATTGGCAAAAACATCAACGATATTAGCATTTGGGCGATTTCAAACTGTCCTAAGCTTAAAAAAATCAATGTTGATGCTAATAACACAAAGTATATGTCTATCGATGGCGTACTTTATACTAAAGACCAAAAGCAGCTTGTTTCTTATCCTAATATGAAAAGTAAAACATATACAGTATTAGACGGAACAGAAGAAATTGGAAACGATGCTTTTTACAAATGTATTAATATTGAAGAAGTTGTTTTACCGAACAGCATAATTAAAATTTCAGACAGAGCTTTTATGAAATGTGCTGAACTCAAAAAATTAGAAATACCAGACAATGTTAAATCAATTGGAGCTGATGGAATTAGCTTTTGCCCTAAACTCGAAAGTTTATTCATTCCAAAATCAGTTGAAACAATAGGTAACTATGCGTTCTTCGGGTGTTCTTCTCTTACTGAGATGAAACTTGAAAGAGAAAATTCAGATGCAATGACAATTGGTGACGGCTGGCTTCCTGTAAAAGGAAAATCAGTTGATGCAAGAATTCCTGTTGTATATTCACAAATAAGGGAGGCTAATTAGTATGAGTAAAATTTCTGAAAAGATAAAAGGCCTTCCATCAATGGCAATGGGCATATTTAATGATGTGAAAGACCATTGGAAAGTTCCTAAAAAAGGCGATTATGTTTCATACAAAGAATTTGTATATTTAGTATTAGGCGTATCTGGCAACAACTCATATTCTTGCTTTGCAAACTACATATTTTTTGCAGCAGGATGTCTTTTGGTTGGTTCGATTTATGGAATAGCATATAAAGATATTTATTATATCGGTCTTATTGGAATGCCTCTTGGCTATATTATGACACCTATTAATATGCTCGTAACCGATAATCTCGGTGACTTGCCTAAAAAATCAGCGCGAAGTGTAAATGCCATTTGCATACCGATGCTCATAATTGGTATAATTTGTTATTTTATACCTCAAATATTTACTGAAAGCTTTATGCCAGCACTTCCACAAATTGTTGGAACAATTTTGACATCAAGCGTATTCAATGTCTATTTTAAAATGTTTGTATTAAAAAAGTTAGCGGGAAAATTCGGCAAGTTCCGCTGTTGGATAGTCGCAGGGGTAGTGCCGGCGATGATAATGGTAGCGTTAATTATTTATATTCCTTTTGAAAAAAATATTATGCCTTACTATACAAAACTTTGGGTATTACATTTATTATTCTCGTATTTTGGAATTTTCAATGTATTTTCAGGTCAAGTCGGAAACATTCAAAATGTTATTTCACCTTCGACAGAAGAAAGAACAAAAATCATTTCTTATGGTTCATTGCTTTGGAGTGCAATCCCTTCACTTGTTTTAATGATTCTTCCTGTTTTTGCTTCAATGTCAGGCGGATTTACAAATATCCTTACATACAGAACGGTTTTCCCACCATTTATGGCGGTCTTTGCAGGAATTACGCTCATCGTTGCGTTTAAAGTACACGATAAGGTTTTACTTGAAAAAAATCATAAGCCTCAAATTAATTTTATTGAAGGCTCTAAATCCGTAATGAAGAATAAATATTTTTGGATTACAAATATTTCAGCTCTTATGAACTGTGTCACAGCAGGTTCTGTTGCAATGCTTAATATTTTCTTCATCTATGTAACTCGTCAAGATTGGCTAATGGGAGTTTATGCAGGAATTGTTGGAACTGCATATGTTCCTGGAATGCTCTTAGCTCCTTTTATTATCAAAAGAGTAGGCAAACGAAACTTAATGCTTATGAGTAAGGTAATAGGAATAGTTAGTTTAATCGGAAGCATTATAGCAATAAATACTAACGCAGTTGTATTGTTTATAGTTATAAACTATCTATGTACGCTGTTTATGTCACCTACATCAATCGCAACTCAGGCGATGGGTGCAGACCAGTGGGATTATCAGCAGTATTTAACAGGCGAGCGTCTTGATGGTTTTTCAGGAATATTCGGTTTAATTTTAAACCCTATTACAACTCTCGGCGGATACCTTATTCCTTTCCTTTATGCACTTGTTGGTTTCACTTCGGATTGGGATATTATGTATGTTCCTGAACTTCGTTCCAAGATAATTACAATTACAGCAATAGTTTCATTAGCCGCCGGTATACTTTCAATGATACCTTACTTCTTCTATGATTTAACAGAAGAAAAGCACAAGAAAATCATTGAAACATTAACTCAGCGAGCAGAAGAAAAAGAAGAGGAAAATGCACAGCAGGCGAGCGTAGAAGTTTAATCTTTTATAAAAACAAAAACCCGATTGATTTCTAAGAAGTCAGTCGGGTTTATGGATTGCGAAAAAACAAAATGTTTAAAAGGAATGATATTAATCAAATGCTTGAACATAAAATAAAAACAGATACACTGAAAAAAACAATTGATACTAATAAGCTTAAAGTAGGGGTTATTTCAGATACGCAGTTACCGCCAAAACCGCTTGGAGCAGCTGATACATATCCAAACAGTCTTAGAAAAGCATTAAAAGTATTAAAAAATCAAAAAGTCGATATTATTTTATTTGCAGGGGATATTGGTGACCTTGGAACAAAATATGCGTTCAAAACCTTTAAAAATATTTTTAATGAGGTTTATAGCAATGAAAAACCAATTCTTCAAATAATAATGGGAAACCACGATTATTGGAACAAATCCTTGTGGTCAGCAATAAATCACAAAAAGGCTTTTAGAAACATTTTTGAAAAAAGTCCTTGGTCGCATTATGTTGTAAATGGTATGCATTTTATAGGAGCATCACCATATAATGGAAATATGACAGCAGGGTATGATAAAATCACTAAGTGGCTCGATGAAGAAATCAAAAAAGCCGAAAGCGATAATTCAGAAAATCCAATTTTTGTGATGACGCATAATCAGCCCAAAAATACAAGCTATGGAAGTGAAGATTGGGGCGATACAACGCTTGATGCGGCTTTTTCAAAGCACCCTAATGTTATAAATTTAAGTGGTCATGTTCATTATCCAGTTTTAGATGAACGCTCAATCTGGCAGGGCAAATATACGGTAATTAACACTCAATCGCTTTCATATACAGAGCTTGAAAAAGGAAAAGAAAATGGCACAATTCCGCCTAATGCAGAAGATACACCAATGGGTTATATAATCGAAATTACTGAAAGCGACATCACTTTTTTAAGAATTAATTTTGCAAAAGGTGAAAATGGATATGAAGAAAAAGAAAATATGCGTTGGACTTTAAAAAGGCCATATTCACAAAGCTGTTTTAAATATACAAACGAGCGAATAAATGCTAACGAAGCCCCAACAATGACAGTGGGTGATGGCGATTATAAAATTGTCGATGAAAAAATCGTTTTATCATTTTGTGCAGGCAAAGATGATGATTTTGTTCATAGCTATAAACTTTGCTTTGATGATAATTCTATTCAATATTATTTTAGCGATTTTTATAATGGAATTGATGATATGAAAGAAAAAGTTTCAATCGAGCTTAAAAATCCACCGAAAGAAATACATAATATAAAAATTTATGCGGTTGATACTTGGGGCAAAGAAAGCAAAGAATGTGTTACAATAAAGCTTTAATATAATTGGCACTTTAGCTTAATGATTTATTAAAATGACAAAATCCAAATTAAAAAAGGGGGCAGACTAATGAAAACTTCTTGGCTCAATAACAAAACTGTAATAATAACAGGTGCTTCAAGTGGCATTGGCAGGGAAATAACGCTTTCACTCATTCGTGATTATAATTGTAATGTTGTTGGCGTTGCAAGAAGTGAATTAAAAATGGCTGCCCTTATAGAAGAATTAGGTGACTTGTCAGGCAAGTTTTCATACCGTCTTTTTGATGTGGCACAAAACAAAAACTGGGAAAGCTTTGCAAAATACTTAGAAGAAAGTAGCATTAAGCCAGATATATTAATTAATGATGCAGGCATTCTCCCTCGATTTGCTCGTTTTGAAAAATATACCATTGAAGAAGCAGAAAATGCTATGAAAATCAACTTTTTTTCATGTGTTTATGCAGTCCATAGTATGTTGCCAATTATTATGAGGTCAAAAAGTCCTGCAATAATAAATGTCGACTCGTCAGCCGCACTGATGTCACTTGCAGGCACTTCAATGTATTCTGCGAGCAAAGCCGCACTAAAGGCTTTTACAGAGGCACTTAGAGAGGAATGCAGGGGAAAATGCTATGTTGCCATTATATGCCCAGGATTTACAAAAACCTCGATTTTTAGAAATCAAAACAAAGAGGGGGCAGATAAAGCTTTTGAGATGATAGCAACGCCGTGCGATAAAATGGTAAAAAAAATAATGCGTGGAATAAAAAGCAAACGCCGTCTAATGGTTTTTGGAAAAGATGCAATCCTAATGAACTATTTTGGTAGGCTTATGCCAGTAAAAGGCTCAAAACTTTTCAGCAAAGCAATGGAAATATCTAAACTGCCTTTGTTTGATGATATATTCAAAGAATAAAGATAAATTCAGTAAAAAACAAAGTAATATCGCTGATATAAAATGAAGAAATAATGCAAATATAAAATAAAGTCACATCTATTTATAATGTAGTAGAAAATCAAGTCACATTGCTAACTTCCTATTGATTTTTATCCGCTTGTGTATTATAATATCAAAGTTGGCGGGGTGTGGCGAAGTTTGGTATCGCGCTTGGTTCGGGACCAAGAGGCCTCGAGTTCGAATCTCGACACTCCGACCATCTCTAAGCCGAATTGTTCGGAACGAAATACCCGCAAACCATTGAGAAATCACGGTTTGCGGGTGTTTTTTTGTACTTTTTCGAATATTGCAATTGGTGGGTAATTGGCAAAAAAGTGTAGTGAAATGGGCTGAAATGGAGATTTACAATGGCAATTACAATGGCAGATTTTTGAGGCGATTACAGCAAGTCCTCCATGGCACAGCCTAAGACTTGCGCCATTTTTGATAACATTTCCGGGCGAGGGGTAAAAGTGCCGCGCTCTCCGGCATTATGCAGGGCGCGGATGCGCTTGGAAACGGACGCAAGGTCAAGACCGCGGGCACTACGGCTAGTGGAACGCTTAATGCTCCGAGCACTGACGCACAAGGTGTTGTGTCTGACGTGTTAAAAACGCCTGTGGCGGCTGTTGAGGGGGTGGGGGATGTAGGAGCGCCTGTTGAGGTTAAGGCGGCGCA
>JAVVWP010000047.1:0-7990 GCA_036652055.1 Oscillospiraceae bacterium
AGCAACTTAGATGCAATTAAATTCAGTGTAGGGAACGGTCTTGACCGTTCCTCCTCTTTTTTGTTCCTTATAGATAGCAAAACCCCAATCTTCCTATTTTAAATTACAATAACAAGTAAAATTTCAACTTATACAATAAATATGATACAAATATAATAATTATTGTATCACAATAGTAGCTAAAAGCGGTAAAATGAATAATAGATAAAATATGCAATAAAATATCAAAAATTTTGTAATTTTAAAGATTAACAAGGAGAATAAAAATGAGCGAGAAAAAACCTTTAGAAATTTGGCAAGATATTGATGTGTATGATGTAAATACAGAAAAACGCAGTGGTGCAGGATTTCCGAGGAATACAGAAACAAAAGAAGAAAAAAGAACCTGTCTTAATGGAATATGGAAATTCAAATTTCTTGATAGCGTAAACAATATGATTGATGGCTATTATGAAGAAGCTTTTGACATTAGTTCGTTTGATGATTTAGAAGTGCCGTCAAATTGGCAAATTAAAGGCTACGGAACGCCTGTTTATACAAATTTTAATTATCCAACAGCTATTTCAAAAGTCAGAATTCCTCATATCAATCCAAAGCTAAACCCTTGTGGGCTTTATGTTAAAGAATTTGATTTGCCCGAAACAAACGACAATGTTTTTATCCATTTTGGTGGAATAAATTCTTGTGGTGAGGTTTTCGTTAATGGTAATTTTGTTGGATATTCTCAAGATACCTTTGACGAAACCGAATATGATATTACAAAGTTTGTTAAAAAAGGCAAAAACAGACTTGCAGTGACTGTTCGCCAGTTTTGTGATGGCAGTTATCTTGAAGACCAAGATATGTGGCGTCTTTCCGGAATTTACAGAGATGTTAATCTTGTGTTTAAACCAAAGGCATATATTAAAGATTTCTTTATTCGCAGCACATTTTCTGACAATTACACTAAAGCTAATTTTAAAATTGATGCAGAAATTGAAAGCAGGGGAGCAGACTTTAAAGGCGGAAAGCTAAATGTAACAATTCTTGACGAAAAAGGCAAGGCTTTTGCAAGTGCAGCAGTTGATGTGAAAGCAGTTTTAAGCGGTAGTAGTGTTAGCGTCAGCGGTAGTGTTGATGTTTCAAAATTTGTCCTTTGGAGTCACGAAAACCCTTACCTTTATTCAGTTGAAGTTGAGCTTTGTGAAGGCGAAAAACCGCTTGACCTTAGAATACATAAATATGGTTTTAGAGATGTTGAAATCAAAGCGTATGACAGAGCGACAAAAAGAGGGCCTTTTATACTTCTAAATGGCGTACCACTAAAAATTTGTGGTGTAAATAGGCACGATTTTCATCCTGATTATGGTCACGCAGTGCCAGAAGATATTGCAAGAAAAGACTTAGAGCTTTTAAAGCGTAGTAATATTACAAATGTAAGAACTTGCCATTATCCAAATTCAAGAAGATTTTACGAGCTTTGTGATGAAATCGGAATTTTGGTAATGAGCGAAAATAATTTAGAAACTCACGGGCTTGCAACTCAAGTTCCGTCAAACAATCCAAAATGGTCAAGCCAGTGCTGTTATAGAATGAGAAATATGGTAAACAGCTTTAAAAATCATAGTTCAATTCTTTTCTGGTCGCTTGGTAACGAGTCAGGCAATGGAAGTGCGTTCGCAGATATGAAAAAAGCCGCACTTTCAATAGACACAACAAGACCAATTCATTATGAACCCGATAAACATCTTGAAAGCACTGATATTTTCAGCGAGATGTATACAGTTCAAACCGATATGAAAAACATTGGTGAAAACGGCCCACTCACTCATTGCCGTGCACTTTGGAATTTAGGTACAGGCAGTAAAGTAAAGCCTGAAATGTATATTGACAAGCCATTTATTCTCTGTGAATATTCTCACGCAATGGGTAACAGTATGGGCAACTTTTCAGATTATTGGGAAGACTTTAAAAAATATGACCGACTTTCAGGTGGATACATTTGGGATTTTGCAGACCAGTCAATCAGAACAAAAACTCCTGATGGAAAAGACAAATGGAATTATGGCGGTGACTTTGGCGATAAGCCAAACGATGGAAACTTTGCATTTAATGGCGTCTTTAGGGCAGACCGTTCGCCAAACCCTCATTATTACGAAGTAGTTAAATGCTATCAGCAGGTAGACTTCACTTTAAATGGTAATAAGGTAACAGTTTTAAATAGATTTATGTTTACCTCGCTTGATAAATTCAGCCTTAAATTCACATTAAAACAGCAGGGCAAGACCTTAGAAGAAAAAGAGATTTCACTGCCGAGTATAAAATACCTTGAAAAAGCAGAAATAGAAGTTCCATTCGACATAAAAACAAATAGTGAAAAAACACTTGATTGCTATTTGATTTTGTCAAAAGATATGATGCAGCTTAAAAAAGGTCATATAATGGCAAGAGAGCAGTTTGTTTTAGGCGAGTATAACTTTAAAAAGAAAAACAGCTCAAAATCTGAACTTTCACTAAATTATAGCAACAATGAATATGTTATAAAAGGCTATGGATTTGAAACTGCAATCAGCAAAAAAACAGGTGAAATTTCATCTTATAAGATTGATGATACAGAGTGCTTAAAGAGTGGCGTAAAGCTTAATTTTGGGCGTGCAAACACAGATAATGAAAGAATTGCTCAAATTCCTTTTGAATGGGTAAAAACTCTAATTGGTTTAAAGGCATTCAAGAGTGCGACAAAATGTCTTAAAGCAATTTCAGTAAAAGCTGAAAAAGATGATGGTAAGGTTAAAGTTACCGTTAAATGGCTCACAAAATATTTATGGGGAGTCAGTAGCAAATATGTTATTTATCCTGATGGTGAAATTAAAATGTCACTAAAATGTATGGATATAATTCCTCTTGATATGCCAAGATATGGATTTACAATGGAGCTTTCTGATGGCATAGATGGAATTAGTTATTATGGTAAGGGCGAACACGAAAACTATTGCGACCGTAAAACAGGTGCATATATTGATGTTTATAATTATGACACTGCAGAAGATTTCATTCATGATTACCTCTATCCACAAGAGAATGCGAACCGCTGTGATGTTAGATGGCTTGAGGTAGGAAAAGACATTAAGCTTCGTGTAGATGCTGTTGACAAGGCGTTTGAAGCAAGCGTACACCCATATACGATGAAAGAATTAGACGAGGCAATGCATTCGTGCGATTTACAAAGAAGAAAAAGCCTTACAGTCAATATTGACGGTATGCAGCGTGGCGTCGGCGGAGATGTTCCGGCAATTGCAACGCTAAAACCACAGTATAAAATCCCGAAATTCAAAAAGCTAAAATTAAAAGTAAATATCAAATTTTCAAAGTAAAACCAAAAAGCGACAATCTTCATAATAGAGGATTGTCGCTTTTATATTTTTAAAATAATATCTATTCAGTTAGAAAATGCTGAATTAAAAAGTTCGTCTTGCTCTGATAAATGCGTTACATAACCAATAGGAATTTTATTTTCAGTAGCTATAATAATTTCTTTCGCACCGTTTTCACCAAACGCACCACAAAGCTCAATGCAGCCAATACCATCACGGTATAGCTTTTTAGCAGCAGTGCAGGCTTCATCTAAATTTGAAACGCCAATGATTTGTGCTGTATCATTATGTATTTTTGCAAAGTCCTTATCTATATTAAAGTCACCCATAATTATAAAACCAAATTTCATTCTTCTACCCTCATATTTTTTAAAATAATAATTTCTAATTCTATTATAACAAAGAATTAGAAATAAGCAATACGACTTTAATATAAAAAACAGGCGGATAAAGCTTTTACACTTTATCCGCCTTTGCTATAAGTTAATTATTTAACTTTTATTTCGTTATCCTTTGCATATTGCTGCATTTTACTGTCTGCTTTTGCAGTAATTACAAGATCAGGAGAAGTACCAATAAAGCATTCAGCACCAATCTCTTTAAGCTCTGCATTAGAGGTAACATCTTTAAGAGATGTACAGTTTAAGAAAACATATTTTTCCATAGTTTCAAGAGAATTTGGAAGAACTACTTCTTTAAGACCTGAACATTCTTCAAAAGCACCTTTTGAAAGAGTTTTAATTCCCTCGTTCAAAGTAAGCTTTTCGATTTTTGGACATTGATAAAAAGCACTAATTAAAATAGATTCACAAGTTCCAGGAACTGAAACTTCAACAGCTTTTCTACATTTAAGGAATGCGTGGTCGCCGATGAATGTAATACCGTCTTTTAATAAGATTTTTTCAGCATTTTCACATTTTGCAAATGCCCATTCACCAATATACTCAACGCCAGCTGGTAAATCAATAATTTGTAACCAAGAGCATTTATTGAATGCTTTTTCACAAATCTTCTTTGGAGCGCCTTTGTAATTAACTGTAAGTAAGCGGAAGCAACCTTCAAAAGCTGAATCGCCAATAGTATCAATGCCAGAACCGATTTCTACATTCTGCAAGAACTCACAAGTCATAAATGCAAGGTTTCCAATGTATTTAACTGTGTCAGGTAAAATTATTTCTTTTAAGCCTAAGCTTTTATAGAATGCTTTGTTTTCAATACCGATTACAGTTTTGCCATCGATTGTTTCAGGAATAGTAACAGAAACACCTTTTTCATCTATGTATTTCTTAACTTTTTCCATATAATCTTTTTTAATAGCATCGGTAAGTCTTGCATCGTAAGCGTCGTCTTTTTCTCCAGCTTCTTTTGGAAGTTTTGTTTTGAAAACATTTTTGTCTTCTTCTTTGATAGAATCAACGGAAAGGGTAGGCATATCTTTATTGTACTTTGTTATAACAGCAGTATCATCTTCAAAAAGCACATATGAGAAATCGCCACTTTGATAAACTTTGGCTTCTTCTTTATAAGACTTGTTCAATAATTTATCAATTGTCAGTACGGCAGGGTCTGCGCCAAAAGCTTCTGCACTTGGCATAAATGATGAAAGGCTACAGCCGCTGAATAAGATGGACATCAATAAGATAAGGCTAACACAAATTATACTAACTTTTTTCATAATTATTTGTTCTTTCCTTTCTTTGCAAGACGCTCTTGCTTTCTTCTCTCCATATCAGCTTTTCGCTCTTGTTCTATTTTATCAAGTTCTTCTTTTTTCTTTGCATTGTTTTCATTAACTCTCTCAAGAGCAGCTTCATATTTTGCTCTAATTTCATCAAGATGAGCATAGTTTTCTTTTTCTTTTGACATACGCTCAGCATCAAGAAGAACTCTTGCAGAACGATTATATTGTGATATTTCGTTAACAAGGGCTTTGATTTTACCTTTTTTAGTGAATTTTGCAGTGAAATTATCTTCAGGTAAATCTTCAGCAAGTTCCATAGCTTTTGCATCAGGAACAACTAAACCGTTAGGATAATACTTTTTCATATTCTTCTGGCAACCTGCGATAGCTCTAACATTTGCCAAAGCATCACTCTTGATGATTTTTTCTTCATGAGTTGTAGCAGGTAATGCTTTTGCTTCTGCTTTTGCAGCACTTGCATTAAACTCAAGAACGCCTTTTGCACCAAGCTTTGCAACTTTTTGAGAGCGTTCGAGTTGCTTTTGAATACGAAGTGTATCATATTTTTTCATTTCATCAACAACGAAATCGCAAACTGAAAGTTCATCGTCAAGTCTTTTGTCAACTCTGTTTTGATGTCTTGCATCTTTCATTGCAGCTGATCTTGCAGCTTTTTCAGCATCGTTTGATGTTGGCATTGATTTTGCTGTTTGAATTCTTTGTGCCATTTTTACTTTTCTGTCAGCTTCAAACTTTTTATAGTTTGCCGTAACTCTTGCAATCTCTGCCTTCTTGAATTCTTTTTCTTCAGCAGTATTGCCAGGAAGATGCTTTGTCTTTTTAATATCATCTTTTGTTGTGATGGTATCACGGTCTTTATAAAGTCTGTCTGCCTCATCGATTATATCGATAGCCTCAACAAGGTCTTCGTCTTTAAGCATACCATTACCATAATCTTCAAACAATGCACGAATTTTAAGCACTTTAGCAATGCCTCGCTGCTTAGTTTCAGTTAAATCATAGAAGAAGTAAGGGACCGTATTAAGCGCCGCACCGATTGTTGCAGCTACAATCAAGACTTGGAACATATCGCCTCTGAAAGAAGCAACTTCCAAAACATCATAGTTATCTTGAAGCCCTAATGTTTGATAAATGAAAGGAAGAACAAGCCCTGTGAACATACCGATAAACGAACCGATAATTCCAACTGCTCCGAACATTCCGTCAATTCTCTCGCCTGTGTAATATTGTTGATAGTCACGCATATCAGCATTGATACCCGGATTATAAACAATTGCGAAAGCACCAACAAATCCATTTAAGTAATATAGAATTCCTAAAGCTATTAAGTTATCATATAAAGGATAGAGAAGACCTATAAATAAGATGTTAGCGACATTACACCAAATCAAAAGATTTCTTTTACCAATTGCTCTGATTGCAAACGGGCAAATTAACATGGACCACAACGCCGCATTACCGATAAGCGTCGACAAAAGACCATATGTACCCATTCTGTCAGGATAACCATATATGAATGTCCAACCAATGATAACGCCAACTGCTCCCTCAAGGAAACCAAGCCAGCCAGCCATTGATGTAATCCAGAAATATTTATTTTTAGCAACACTTCTAAAAGCATCAAAGAATTTAAAATGTTGAATATGTGTTTTTGCAACGATAATTCTTTCTTTAGTTCCAAAAACAGCAATTAAAGACAACGAAACACCGATTATTGCAATGATAGGATGAATAATTCTGTATGTTCTAATGTCATTAAGACCGCCAGTAAACTTTGAAAGCATTGGTACAAATGCACCTGTAAGTGTTGGTGCAAATGAATAAATAACAGATGAAACAGAAATTACATCTGTTCTTTCAACACTGTTTGGCGAAATAACATTCGCAAGGTCTGTAAATGATTGTTGGAAAAATGGGCTAAAGCAGTTCATAAGGTTGAAACATATTAAAACAGCCATAACTTTCTGAACATATGTCATTGTTTCATATGGTAACCATACAAATGCGACGGCTATAACAACGGTTGGAATACCCATAGTTAAAAGCCAAGGTCTAAACTTACCCATTTTAAATCTGGAACTATCAATTACATAAGAACGAATAATTGTAATTCCAAAGCCTAAAATAGTTGATATAATTCCCATATATTGTAAATGCATGGGTTTAATACCGATAGTATTACCAACTAAGAAGCTTGTTGCCGTAAGTGCGATTTGAGCAGCGAAGAACATTACAAATTGAACGCCCATTCCGCCGACACCATATGAAAGTATTTCCTTATAAGGAACATATCTTCCAAGTGCAGGAGTTTTCCAGTGCAAAGCTACGGTATTATACGCAGTTTCGAGCTGTTGCCTTAATTTTTCTTTCAAATTTCTTCTCCCCTAACGTTTTTTGAAGTTTGTGTGTTTAAATCCCTTTTTAAACGCACTAAAAAAGCGTTCCGTAACAAACGCTTTATATATGATACTATATTTTTCATATAAGTTCAATATAAAACCGAAAAATAAATATTTTTTTTGTATTTCTTTTTGCTTTTTTAGTATTGACAATATAGCAATAACACTATATAATATCAGAGCGACTTAAACAACAAGGGCCATTAGCTCAGTTGGTTAGAGCATCCGGCTCATAACCGGACGGTCCGGGGTTCGAGTCCCTGATGGCCCACCAAGTTTTAAGTCGCAATTTTTATAGGGGTATAGCTCAGTTGGTAGAGCGTCGGTCTCCAAAACCGTGCGTCGAGGGTTCAAGTCCTTCTGCCCCTGCCAAAAAGAAAAAGTCGCACGAAGTGTGGCTTTTTCTTTTTGTATTCTTCATTTTTCAATATTCATCATTCATTTTTCATTCGTCTTTGCGACTTTTTCAAATGAAGAATGAATAATGCAGAATGAATAATACCTAATAGTAATTAAAAAGTGCAAGTCAAGATGCA
>JAVVWP010000048.1:0-7186 GCA_036652055.1 Oscillospiraceae bacterium
TTATGTTTACAGAACCGCTTGGCGGTTGGCGTGAAGCTCACGCACTCCCTCAAAGAAGAGCCACTGACTGGGCAAATCAAATAAAATGGTTAGTTGATGATGTTTATTCAAATTCGGAAAAAATAGTATTAGTAATGGACAACTTAAACACGCATAGCATAGCTTCATTATACAAACATTTTACTCCAGAAGAAGCATTTAGAATATCTCAAAAGCTTGAAATACATTACACACCAAAACACGGTTCATGGTTAGATATTGCCGAAATAGAATTGTCGGCGCTTACATTGCAATGCCTTGAAAATAGAAGAATTTCTACAATCGAAGACCTAAACTTAGAACTGGAAAAATGGTATTCTGATAGAAATTTAAATCAAAAAGGTGTTAATTGGCACTTTGCCATCGATGATGCTCGTGTTAAATTAAAACATCTTTATCCTATTGTTGTTTTGTAAAGTTTTAGTTGATACAAAGTACTACACTGACTGGGCGAGTATTAACCCATTACTGTTACTCCGGTTGATATATTGTCAATTTCTATTATCTCACCATTTCTAAGCTGTACAACAATCCAATAATTCACACCGTCATTATCTGTGCAAATATAATAGCTATCCCTTTCACAGAGAATTTCTTTGTCTTTATATGTATATGTAAAATCTTCTGGGATTTTTCCAGTGTTCTCATTATATAGAAGCTCTTTTATTTCTTCTCTGGAATAATAATATAAACTATATTGATTATTTTTTGCTGGTTTCTCTTTGTTTTCTCTGTATGCGATTAGGTCTTGCTGCGACACTAAATCCATATACATATATTTTCTTTTCCACTGCATATTTTTATAATCATCTTTGTCAAATGTGTGCAGCCAAGAGTAAAATAAAAATGACGAAACGCAAATTATAATAGCAGCAAGGACTGACACAATTATAATGATTTTTTTCTTTTTATCAGATTTTATTATATCTGTTGCTGTTAATTCTAAATTTTTCATTTTGCTTCGCCATCCTCTATTTCTATGATTTTATCACACTGCTGAGCAATTGCCATATCATGAGTAACTATTATAACCGTTCTTCCATTTTCTTTTATCTTTTTAAAAAGGCTTATAATTTCTTTTGAAGTTTTTAAATCAAGCGCTCCTGTTGGCTCGTCTGCTAAAACATAATCAGGATTGTTTACAATCGCACGGGCTATTGCCACTCTTTGTTTTTGCCCGCCTGAAAGCTTGTTCGATTTTCGTTTTAACAGGTCAACTATCCCTGTTTCTTCAAGTGCATTCACAACAAGATTTGTTCGCTCTTTTTTATGCTTGTTTGCGAATATAAGAGGGACTTCAACATTTTCAAAGACATTAAAATCTTCAACCAATGCAGAATTTTGAAGAACTAAGCCTACTTTTTTGTTGCGATATTCTGACAGACTGTCGTTTTTAAGTTCTTTTAAATTTACACCATCAACAAGAATTTCTCCACTTTCAAAGCGATCAATTCCGCAAAGCAAATTCATAAGCGTTGATTTTCCTGCACCAGATGTTCCTATTATTGCAGTTAGCATATTATTTTCTATAACCGCATTAAAGTTTTTTAAAACTTCTACCTTATTGCTACTTTTTGGGTTATAAGTTTTGCATACATTTTTTATTTCTATCATAAGTATCTCCTCATTTTATATGTCATACGGGCGGTTTTTATGTAAAATCATAAGCGGTGTTATGAAAGCGATTATTGCATATAAAAACATTATAAGTATCATAATTCCATATGTTTCAAAGGTAATATTTACAAGGTTTAAAAATTCCCACCCCAAATAGTCATATATTCCGACAAAGGCTAAAATCGGTATTCCCACGATTAATACAGAGGATAAAATGCTTGTTAAAATAAGCATACAGCATTGACGCCACTTTAAACCGCAAATAAAAAACAGTTTGAGCGTTTTTATTGATTTTGTTGTATTAATAATCGAAATTCCTACCATTCCCGATAAAGATAAAATCATTAGCATTATTATTGATGGCATATATTTTTGGAGTAAATAGTTTTCATCTTCTTGCTGATTTTCTTTTAAATCTTCAATCTTTAATACCGTTCCTGAGCGAAGCATTTTTGCCATATTTTCGTCCATAGCCTCAAGCGGCAAATCTTTTTCAAAAACGATGATTTTATTATCAGGCTCTAAAACACTGATGTCACTTTTTAATAACTGCTCTTTATTAAAAATTAAAGTGGCTTGTTCTCTAATATCCAAATTCACATTCTCAAAGAGTGAAATCGGTGATATTGCACCGCTTGAGTTGCAACCTAAAATATATGCTGGTGACTTTAAAGCCCCGATAATTTTAACCTTGTATTGTTTTTGTTTAGACACACCTTTTTCATTAGTCCTAAAACATAATGTTTTAATGTCGCCGACCTTTATGGTAGCATCTTCTTCGCTTATCAGTGCCTCAAAATAATCCGCATTTTCTTTTGGCATAGGTGCATTACGCTCTGTATCTATTGGAAAATATTTTAGCGTTTCATCATTATAACCACGAACCGAAAAGGTCTTTCCGCTGTAATCGTCATTAGTATTAGCCTCAGTATAGCTATAATTTAATATGCTTTTTACACCCTTGAGCTGTGAAACATCTATCGGGTTTTCAGGAATATTTTCATCTTTTGTATGTGCATTTTCTAAATTGTCGTTTTTTGTTTCAGCCTCAGACGGGAATACAAAAGGACTGCTATTATAAGTGTAATAAACAAAATTTTCATTTGAAATAGGTTCTATTTTTTTGTCACCGAGCGATAAAAAAGAATATAGAGAAATCACAAAGGCAACAATAATAAGTACAATTCCCAACTGGAAGGAAGATATTAAATTTAGAAATATATTTTTTTTGAATAGTTTTAATCCCAAAAGCATTTTTTTCATTTTTTATATTTCCTCCTGTAACACTTTTGAGGGGCTTTTATTAGCCATTTTGCTAATTGAAATAAACATTACTAAAAGTGATGCAAATAAATAAAGTAATGTTGGAAACAGGTAATGAGTAAATGAAATTGCTGAAATAAATATAAAATCCTTAATGAAAAAGTGGAAAATTAAAATGCTTATTATCGAGGTGCTGATGCAATAAATTACAGCCTCAAAGAAATACATTGAAAAAAGTCTACTCGATTTGCATCCACATAAAAGATAAATCGAATTTGCTGTTTTTCTTTCGCCAAGCAAATAATTGAAAATAAAAGTAAGATTAATGAGCGACAAAATCATTAAAAATGCCGAAGATAAAAAAGACGAATCAAAGGCAATTTCATTAATTGCATTTCTTTCTTGTGGCATAGTTATTATTGCATCTTTAAAAAACTTCTGCGTCATTTCTGAAAAAGAGGCAAGCGCTTTATTTGAAGGCAGTTTTTCAAATGAAACTTTAACGCCATAAACCTCTGTAAATTCTTTTAAGCCTTTGAAATTATATTCTATATAGTTGCCTGCACCTCTTGTTCCAACAACTTTAAAAGTTTGACCTAAGTTTTCAAAGCTATCGCCTATTCTCACTTTTTTTTGGAGTTTTAAGGCATCATTCACAATCACCTCAGGGGCAACACTTTTTTCAAATTTTCTGCCACTATTGGCAACATATTCAGTTCCTTTGAAAAACGAAATATCTCCACCTTTAGGAGAAAGCATAAGTTTAATTCGTGAATAGTCTTTTTCACTTTTTTCTAATTCTTTTAAATATTCACTCATATTAGAAAGATTGGTTTTTTCAAATGACACCGTAACTTGTGTAACTTTATCATTGTATGCACGGTCTTGCAATCTCTGATTTTGGTATTCGCAATATGAAAACAGTAGAGAAATCATAGTCAAAATTTGAAGCAACATAAAGAACCCAAATAAAAACGGATGTGAAATTATAAACGATTTCATATTTTTAAAAATCATTTCTTTGATTACCATTACCTTTCATAAATTATTAGTTTAAAAGCTTGAGTGATTTTATAAAAAAGGCAATCAGACCTATTACAGCTTGATTGCCACTTTAACATTCAAATGACAGACCGCAACTGTTCATTTATCATATATTGTTTTATTTATTTTATCATTTTTTGTATTCTTTGTCAACTAATTGTATTGCTGATTTTTGTTTAGCTTTAAATAAACACATACATATAAAGCGAAAGAAAGTGAAGAATTGAGCCTATCAGCACAAAAATGTGAAATGCCGAATGAAAATATTTTTTCTTACTTCCTATTCCGTAAACAATCGCACCGACCGTATAAGAAATTCCGCCTGCAAGGAGAAGTATAAATCCTGTTCTGTCAAGATAGGTGAAAAGAACTTTAAATGCAACGATAACAACCCAGCCAACCGCAAGATAAAGCGTTAGCTGAAGCCATTGGGTTTTTGCAAACATTGTCATTGTGAAAGAAATTCCAACAATGACTGACACCCACGCAACCGCAAAAACTGCCCACCCTAAAATAGGATTATGCGGAACTATTATTAAAATCGCATACGGAGTTATCGTTCCTGCAATCATTGGGAAAATCATAGAATGGTCAATCATTCTCATAACCTTTTTGCCTTTGTTCGGTCTTAATGCGTGATAAACCGATGAACAAGAATACATTGCAAGCATTGTAATTCCATATACAACTGCTAAAACTGCATATTGCCATGACCTTAATTTGAAAGCTTTAACAAGACATAAAATCGTTGCAATAAGTGTAAACGGAACTCCAATCATATGGGAAATCGAATTTATCCAATCTTCTGCTCTGCTGTATTTTGCAAGTGCCACCTTATCAAGATATGCCATTTTTTAATACCTCACCTATTTATTTTTCTTATTAAATTTACTATTAAACAAAAATAAAAGCAACCGTTTCTGGTTGCTCAATAGTTGCTATTTGGTTGCACAATATCAATTTTTGTAACTTTTGAATTGCAAAACACAAAATATTAGTTGCTAATCAACAGATAGTTTATAAACATTAATTATTATTAATTTCTTGTTTTATTTTTGCCTTTTCAGCATAGACAACGCTCATACTGACAGCTGTTGTGATAGCTGCAAAAGTGGCAAACGCTATTTTAAAAACGGTTTTTATAAAATCCATATAAATCCCCTCAATTAATATGTTAATATGATACCACAATTAAAAACATTTAGCAAGAATAATTTACACTTTGTTATTAATTTAATATTTGACATTACTCGGTTAAAATGCTATCATTATATGCAATAGTTAAAAGCTATTTGCCGTAAATCATTGGTGAAAGTCCAATCTTTGCGGTTTTTTTATGTAAAGGAATGAATTATTATGAATTATGATGTGTTAATCGTCGGTGCTGGCCCTGCTGGTATCTTCACAGCACTTGAGCTTCTTAAAAATGGCTCTAAAAAGACAATCGCTATCGTCGAAAAAGGTCTTCCTGTTGAAAAGAGAAATTGTCCTAAAAATGTTACAGGTCACTGCGTCAACTGCAAGCCTGACTGTAATATTACAACGGGATTTTCGGGTGCAGGTGCTTTTTCTGACGGAAAACTTTCACTTAGCTATGAAGTTGGTGGTAATCTTCCCGACCTTATCGGTCATAATTTTGCTCAAGAGATGATTGAATATACCGATAAAATATATCTTCAATTTGGTGCTGATGAAAAGGTTGAAGGGCTTGGGCATACTGCTGAAGTTAAAGACATTCGACTTCGTGCAATTCGTGCAGGCTTAAAGCTTGTCGACTGCCCTATTCGCCATCTTGGCACTGAAATGGCTCAAGAGCTTTATGGAAAAATCGAGAAGTTTTTGTTAGATAGCGGCGTTGAAATCATTTTTAAAACTGAATGTACCGATATAATTATTGAAAATGCAAAAGCTACGGGTGCAATTTTAAAGCCTTGCTCAAAAGAGCCTGAATATATTATTAATGCTGAAACTGTTGTTATCGCAACTGGTCGTAAGGGTGCTGACTGGCTTGAAGAAATGTGCAAAAAGCATAATATTGACCACCTGCCCGGCACTGTTGACATTGGCGTTCGTGTTGAGGTTCGTAATGAAGTTATGGACGAGGTTAACAAGGTGCTTTATGAATCAAAACTTATTGGCTACCCTGAGCCTTTTACAAATAAGGTTAGAACATTTTGCCAAAATCCTGGCGGTTTTGTAAGCCAAGAAAACTATGATAACAACAACCTTGCAGTTGTTAACGGTCACAGCTTTAAAAATAAAAAGAGTGACAACACTAACCTTGCAATTCTATGCAGTCATAACTTTAGAGCGCCATTTGACGAGCCTATTCCATATGCTAAAAAGGTTGGCGAGCTTGTTAATATGCTGGCTGACGGTCACATTTTAGTTCAGCGTTTCGGCGATATTCTCGCAGGGAAAAGAACTTGGCCACAGGAGCTTGCAAGAAGTAATGTAAAGCCTACACTTTCAGATGCTATTGCAGGCGACCTCACAGCTGCAATGCCATACCGCACACTTATGAACATTATCAAATTCATTGAAGCGGTTGATATGGTTGTTCCTGGCTTTGCAAGTGATGAAACACTTCTTTATGGCCCTGAAATTAAATTTTATTCAAACAGAGTTAAAATGGATAAGGATTTCAATACAAACATAAACGGGCTTTATTGTCTGGGCGATTCAAGCGGATGGACTCACGGTCTTATGATGTCGAGCGTTATGGGCGTTTTGATGGGCAGAAAATTACTTTAATCTAAAGCTTTGGCGTGTACTTCTTTCCTCTTAAAAGGGTTGAATTCAACTTTAGATTATATAAAAGAGGTATCAGAATGATAACTATTAAAGATAATGATAAAATTTTGTTTTTAGGCGACAGCATTACTGACATTGCTTTTAACAAAAGAATGCGTCGCAAAATCGGCGGAGCAAAAACCTATCCGCTTGTTGTTAGTAATGAGCTTAAAAAAAGCCACAAAGGGCTTGAATTTTTCTATAAAGGCATCGCAAGCGACAGAAGTTATCTCGTTTATGACAGGCTGACAAAAGACTGTATTAAGCTAAAACCCGATGTAATTGTTTTGCTAATCGGCGTTAATGATGCGTGGGAAAATTATGTTCCTGAGGAATATCCGCCACTTCTTCGCCCATTTGATGAGCATATGAATGAGATTTTTAGAAGATTAAAGGCTGAACTGCCAAATGCAAAGCTAATTATGATGAC
>JAVVWP010000049.1:0-6962 GCA_036652055.1 Oscillospiraceae bacterium
GTGAATTAAAGTCAGGTACAAGCAAAGATGAGTGAGTATTTAAAAGAACTGGGGATATAGAGAGGAGACAAGCTATGTCTACTATTGGCAAAATAACTTTACAATCAGATGAGAATGGGCTTGTTACGCTACAGTGTGATAGATGTAAATCACGTTTTAAAGTTGATTGTGCGTTTTTGAACGATGAACTTCAAGGTGAAATTTGCTGTCCTATTTGCGGAATTTCTAACGAACTCAATACTTATTATCCAGAAGAAGTTGTTGAGCAAGCTAAAAAAATAGCTATTGTAGAAGCGGAAGAAATGATAAAGAATGCTTTCAAAGGCTTAAATTCAAAATATATTAAAGTTAAAACATCACCAACAGATAGAGTTGATACGGATTTGGTTTTCAAGAATAAAGACTATGATATGCAAGAATTGGTAGTGCATTGTTGTGAAAAGAAAATAGCCCTTTCACCAGTTGATGTGGCTGCTGGTTTCTATTGTCCATATTGCGGGAGGATCGTTAAATGAAAAAATACAGTAGTGAAGAAATTCAAAATATTTCGTCAGAGTTTAGAAACGTTGCTCGCAGATTAAGTAAAACCGATTATTCTCAATGTGATTCGAATTTGAAAAGATTCATATCGATGATTGATTCGACAGATTTGATTTCAAGTTTTATTAATGAACATAATACTTGTCAATATGATATTTTTAACATAGTAAAATCAAGAGAACAACTCTCTCCTTTTGAAGTTAGCCCTGATTTTAATGAGGAAATTTCACTATCAGTTCAATTGCTTAAACATTCAGTTGAAAATTTTAATGGCAATTTTACTCGATTATATGGTACATATTGGTATACAAGTGCAAAATCAACCATCAACGATGAAATGCGCAAATTCATTGAACATATCATTGACCCATTAATAGACCATATAGGTGAATATTTACGTAAATGCTATGAAAATGCAAATCGTGAGGAGCAGAAGTCTAAACCAATGGAAACACCTTCTTTTACAGCACATAACTCAACTGTTGTTATTGGTAGTACAGTAGATGGAAATGTAACAACAAATGTAAGTATATCTGAAGCCACAAAGACAGATGCGGTAGAAATTATATCGGCTATAAAGGATTTATTAGAGAACGACACTCTCCCCAACAAGGCGGATGTCAAGGATATTGTGGCCCAAGTTGAAGATGAAATAAAATCAAATCATAAACCTAAAAAAGGTTTATTGATAGCTTTAAAAACACTTTGTGCAGGCGGAGCGACTGTTATCCCGCTGGTTACTGCTTTGATAGAATTATTGGCTTAACAAGATAACATGTTTACTTATAAAGGAGTATTATTATTAATAAACATACTCAAACCAATATTCGAGATACTAACCGGCGAAGTTACTGTGCACGACAGATATTATCTGCAATTAACTTACTCCACTGATATCAGATGAAATTTCCTTTCACTTTGCATTGGTTAATTCGCTTAGTTATTTACAGGGCAATCGCCTAAATAATAAGAATTTTTATATGGTTTTCAACAAATACAGTAGCAATTTATTTAATACGAAGGAAAGGGGTGAAGCCCAATGAATCAAGAAATTAAGGCTCGTATAGAGCAAATTAAGCGCGGCGAAGTGCCACAAGGGTATAAAAAGACTAAAGTCGGAATTGTACCGAGTGAGTGGGATGAAACCCATTTGAAGAAGAAATTCAATCGACTAAAGAGTAAGAATGTAGAGGGCAACACAAATGTTCTAACAATATCTGCACAGCACGGTCTAATAAATCAAGGTGATTTCTTCAACAAAGAGATAGCGAGCGAAGATAAAACCAACTACTATCTACTGCATAATGGTGATTTTGCATATAATAAAAGTTATTCAAATGGTTATCCATATGGCGCAATTAAGAAATTAACCCGATACAATAAGGGGGTTGTTTCCCCTCTTTATATATGCTTTTCACCTACTGAAGAAAATAAATGTCCGGATTTTTATGAACATTATTTTGAAGCAGGATATTTAAATAAAGAGATAAACGCATTTGCACAAGAAGGTGCAAGAAATCATGGATTACTTAATATTGCAGTTGACGACTTTTCCAATTCTTATATTGTTTCACCATCTCTACCAGAACAACAAAAAATTGCCGATATACTCACCGCGCAAGACAAAGTGATCGAATTGAAAGAAAAGCTAATCGCAGAGAAACAACGGCAGAAAAAATGGCTAATGCAAAATCTTCTGACGGGTAAAAAGAAATTAAAAGGATTTAGCGGTGAATGGAAAGAAATAAAACTTAACAAAGTTCTAAAAGAAACGAGAAAAAGAAATCAACAACAGAATTTAATGATTTGTTCTGTTGCGGTTCAAAAAGGCATTATTAGTCAAATCGAACATTTAGGACGTAGTTATGCTGCTTCAGACACCTCAAAATATAATGTGGTTTCGTATGGCGATGTAATTTACACGAAAAGCCCCACTGGTGATTTTCCTTACGGAATTGTTAAGCAAAGTCAGTTAAGCAACGATGTAGCAGTTTCACCTCTTTATGGGGTATATAAACCTGTAAGTTATGGTTTAGGTTATATGCTTCATTGCTATTTTCAATATCCTGTTAATACGAATAATTATTTGACACCCATAGTTCAAAAAGGTGCAAAAAATACCATAAATATTGCAAACGAAACATTTATATCCAATTCTCTTTACTTGCCTACAGACATAAAAGAGCAAACCGCAATAGCTGAAATTCTCTCCACTGCCGACCGTGAAATCGAGCTATTGCAAAAAAACTTAGCAGAAGAAAAGCAAAAGAAAAAAGCATTAATGCAATTATTATTAACAGGAATTGTGAGGGCGTAAAAGCATTTACACAGATGCTGATGGCTGTGCGAGTTGTTGTTTCAAAGCGCACAAAGGTTAATTACCACGGAAAAAGCGAGGCGTTTATAGCTTAGCTGATTCTGCTTATATGAAACGATTAAGGAGGGACAAGTAGTGCAAAAAGACCTTTACCTTGAACAGAATATCAGCCAAGCTCCGGCATTAGAGCTTTTGCAGTCTTTAGGATATATCTACATATCCCAAGAGGACTGTTTGCTCCAGCGTGGCAGCGAGTATGATGTTCTTTTAAAAGATATTTTACGTGGACAACTTCGTAAAATTAACAGATATACCTATGGTGGTGCAGAAAACGAGTTTTCTTCCGCCAATATTGAACGTGCTATAGAAGATTTGGACGAGCCACTGACAGAAGGACTTATTAAGTGCAGTGAACGTATTTTTGATGCGCTGCTGCTTGGCAAAAGCTATCCACAAACTGTTGGAGATGGCAAAAGTTTAAGCTTTAATCTTAAATATATAGACTGGGAAAATCCCGAAAACAATTTGTTTCACATAACCGAAGAATATAGAGTAGAAAGTCAGGACAAAGCCCATAACGCTCGTCCTGATATTGTGCTGTTTATAAATGGTATTCCTTTTGCTGTAATTGAGTGTAAAACGACCTTTGTTTCGGTGGAGCAAGGTATTGAGCAAATGGTGAGAAACCAAACGATAGACTATATTCCACAGCTTTTTAAGTTTACTCAAATACTTATGTCAACCAATAAAAACTCTGTAAAATATGCTACAACAGGTACACCCAAAAAGTTTTGGTGCGTTTGGAAAGAAGAAGATGCAGAGCTTTTAGATAGTACTATTTCAGCTTGTATTGCAGACCGCATTCCCACAGAGCAAGACAAAAATATTATTTCGCTATTTTCCAAAGAGCGTGTTTTAGATTTAGTTAAGTATTTTATTTTATATGATGCCAATGTAAAAAAAATATGCCGTTATCAGCAATACTTTGCTATTAAAGAAATAATAAAGACCGTTACGCAGACAGACACCGAGGGCAATCGCCAAAGCGGTGTTATTTGGCATACCCAAGGCAGTGGCAAAAGTTTAACTATGGTTATGCTTGCAAAATATATATTACTTGAGCTTGCAAAACACGATCCAAAAGTTGTTATTATTACAGACAGAAAAGAGCTTGACGGGCAAATTACAAAAACTTTCGCCCACACAAGGCTATCTCCTGCAAGAGCCGTTACAGGCAGACATCTTGTAGAACTGATAGGCAGCCATAAAGCCGATGTTGTAACATCTATAATTAACAAGTTTAACACTGCCGAAAAGCTTGATGCAAAGAACTACTCAAAGGATATTTTTGTGCTTGTAGACGAAAGCCATCGTTCCAACTATGGCCAGCTTGCAACAAAAATGCGTACGGTTTTCCCTAACGCTTGCTATATTGGTTTTACAGGAACACCACTGATGAAAAAAGAAAAAAACACAATGACTAAATTTGGTCATCTCATTCACAAGTACACCATTAAAGATGGAGTTGATGACGGTGCGATTGTTCCTTTGATTTACGAGGGTAAATTTGTAGAGCAAAATGTAGATGAGCAAAATATTGATTTATGGTTTGAGCAAACAACAAAAAAACTTAGTGATGCAGAGAAGCAAGACCTTAAAGCTAAGTGGAGCAGCATAAAAAGGCTTGCTTCAACAGATGCAAGAATAAAACGTATCGCACTTGATATTAATAATCATTTTATAGACACCTATAAAGAAACAGGATTTAAGGCAATGCTTGCAACTAATTTCAAAAAAGATGCTGTGCGTTATCTTGAATGCTTTGAAAGCTTTGGCGACCTTACTTGTGGTGTCGTAATTTCTCCGCCCGATATGCGTGAAGGCGAAGAAGATATTGACGAAGCTTCTGACGATAAAGTTCTTGCCTATTGGAAAAAGATGATGAATCAATACGGAGATGCAGATCGTTACGAAGAAACCATGAAAAACAAATTTCAAGATGGCGAGATTGATATTCTGATTGTTTGTAGCAAGCTTTTGACAGGCTTTGATGCTCCAATATGTTCGGTATTATATATTGATAAAGAGCTTAAAGAGCATGGCTTACTTCAAGCGATAGCAAGGACAAACCGCCTTTGCGAAGGTAAAGACTATGGGCTAATTGTAGATTACCGTGGACTCATAACAAAACTTGATACCGCGATGGATATGTACAGCGGTGCAGGGCTTGAAAACTTTGAAGGCAGTGACCTTAAAGGTGCAGTTGTCGATGTTATGACCTCAATCGGCGATTTAAGGCAAGCAAGCTCAAGACTGGAAGACCTATTTTCAGAAGTTGGGAATAGTCGTGATACAGAGGAAATAGAAGTATTTCTTGCTGACGATAAAAAACGAGAAGAATTTTATAACTTGCTTTGTGCTTTTGGAAAGTCCTTAAACATAGTCTTAAACTCTGAAAGTGTTTATGCTGCTCTTCCAAAAGATGAGCTTAACAAATGCAAAGATAACTTTATATTTTATTCTAAAGTCCGCAGAAGTGTAAGAATTAGATATCATGATGCCATTGATAATAGCGAATACGAAAGACAAATGCAAAATTTGCTTGATACGCATTTGTCCGTAGCGGGATTAAAACAAATTACGAACCCTGTTGATATTTTGAATAAAGATGAGTTTGAAAAGGAACTTGGTGAATTGGGTTCGCTGCGTTCAAAAGCTGATGCGATTACAAGTAGCATGACAAAAAGCATTAGCAAAAAGCGAGATGAAAACCCAGCCTACTATGATAGCTTTTCTAAGCGCATTAAGGAAGCACTTGAGGAGTACAAAGATAGAATTATAACCGAAGCAGAATATCTTGCAAAAATGCGTTCTATTATGGATGATTATAGAAATAACAAAGCAGATATACGATATCCGGAACGTATAAAGAACAATGTTCATGCGCAGGCATTTTATGGGGTGATTTCTGCTATCTTGGATTCCGAGTTAAACCTTTCTGAAAACGGAGAAATAGTAGTTGATATAGCAATAGAAATTACGAAAATTATCGAGAAACATAGTCAAGTGGACTGGACTAATAACGCCACTATTCATGATCGTATTGCACAAGATATTGATGATTTGTTTTTTGAGATTGAAAAAGAAAAAGGCTTCAAGTTCTCCTTTGATACCATTGATAAAATAATTGAAAATGTTAAAACAGTTGCACTTAGGAGGTTTTAAGTTGAACAAAATCCTTGGTGTAAAAAAATCAGTTTATTATAATGAACAAAAAATATCTTACGAACTGGTAAGAAAAAATGTTAAGAACATTAATTTAAGAATACGAGCTGACGGGAGTGTTACGATATCAGCCAACAGGAATGTAAAGGAAATTGTAATAGAAGAATTTATTACAAAGAAAGCTGATTATATAATTGCAAATTTAGCTAAATTTCGCGAACTAAAACTATATGCTCCTACCCCTAAAGAATATGTGAGTGGAGAAAGCTTTTATTTGCTTGGCAAAAACCTTAGATTAAAGGTGCTTGAAGATCCAAACGAAGATATTTATAGCGATGGGATATATCTTTATTTAAAGATAAAAGATAAAGATAACTTTGCAAGCAAAGAAAAGACGGTAACAAAATACTTTGACGAACAATGCATGAAATGTTTTAAAGAAATATTAATTGAAATGTTATCTATCTTTTCTAAATATGGAGTGGAATTGCCTACATTGAAAATAAGAAATATGGAAACAAGATGGGGTTCTTGTTTGCCCAAAAAAGGTGTTGTTACATTAAATAAGCGATTGATAGAAGCACCCCGAAATTGTATTGAATATGTGATATTACATGAGTATTGCCATTTCATTCATCCAAATCACTCAAAGCAGTTTTATGCTTTTGTTTCTATGCTTATGCCGGATTGGAAAGAACGAAAAAAAGTGTTGGAATTTATTGAAAACCGAAGTTGTTAATTTTTAAGTTACTAGCAGCTAAAACTTCCCCATAATCTCCATATACTCAAAATCCGAAAGTTCACCGGCTTTGTTTTTCTCCATTAAATTAATAGCCTCCGCCACTTTTCCGTTCCATTCATCAACTGTCAGCTTGCCACG
>JAVVWP010000050.1:0-6268 GCA_036652055.1 Oscillospiraceae bacterium
GGAAAACGGGAACTTGCACATTCATCCTGCTATTATTATGACAGGTGGCGAGCAGCTGACCGATGATGTAAGAAAGCATCTTTCCGATGTGTTCGGCTGCTATGTGCAGACAAACTATTCGTGTACAGAGGGCGGAACGATCGCCTGTGAGTGTGTTGAGAAGCATTTTCATATCAATGATGATTGGATTATCATTGAGGCTGTGGATGAAAATAATCAGCCTGTACCTTTTGGCACACAATCGGCAAAGCTATTACTCACCAATCTTGCAAATCGCATTTGCCCAATCATCCGATTTGAAATAACAGATAGAATCGTTTTGCATAGCGAGCCTTGTTCGTGCGGAAACACAAAACCGTGGCTCACCTTAGAGGGGCGAACAGATGATGTGCTAACCTTTGACAATGGGGCTTGCGTTGCTCCTCTTTCACTTTATGCAATCATAAAAGAGGTGCGCGGTATACAGCGCTTTCAGCTTATTCAAACAGGCGAAAATCAGTTGGAACTGCGGTTAATTGCAGAAGATAAAACCAAAGCATTTGCAGCTGCAAAGCAAGCAATAGAAAGCTATTTATTGCAAAATGGTGTAGTTGCTACCGTGCATCTATCAAAAGAACTCCCAAAGGCTAATCCGATAAGCGGAAAATTTAAGCATATTGTTGCTTTGTGAAAAGCGTTTAATATATTATACAAAAAACTGGTGAAAAAAGTAAAAATGATATACAATTAATTGATTGATAGGAAGTGCAAAGACTCTCTCCGCTTCCTCTGTGCAACTCCACGCTTCCTCAAAAGGCAAGCTGTCGACCGCAGTCGACTGAAGGAGGGAGCAACTAAGGAATAAGCAAAAAAAAGCAACTAAGAAACAAGCAAAAGCACTATAAATACCCCTCCCTCAGGCATTTGCGAATGCCAGCTCCCTCCAGAGGGAGCGGAAAGAACGCCCAGAGGGAGCGGAAAGAACGCCAAGAGGGAGCAAGATAGATACAAGAAAATAACCCATTCGTTTCGCAAAAGTCCAAATAATTTAACAAAAATCAACCTTGCCGACTGAATGGCAAGGTTGATTTTTTAGTTTTAAAATATATGAAGCCATACGCAATTTCATAAAGCAATAAATTTTGCCATTAACATTTTTTGCATTTGATGCGATAACCTAAATATGCAGATAAAGACAAAACCATAGGGATAACGGCATAGCCAGCGTTAACCTCACCGTTATTTGAGATGACATAAAAAACTCCTACAAGAGCCAAGATATTAAATATGATAGATATAACCAAAAGGGCAGTTTTCATTGTGTTATTTTCTCTCCTAAAATAAATTTTTTTACACTACATAGACATCAACAATATTTTCAGTTGCACGAAGTTCTGAAACAATTAGGTTAAGAGCCTCCTCACTCCTTGGAAATATCAATGCTTTAATTGTTGAGGTTGCTTTTTTCTTTTTAAATTTAGAATCATTATCATAAAGGATTTCCATTGAATGAACCACTGTTCCCGTATCCTTAATAATCTTTGATATTTCGGGAACACCCATTTCAAGCTCGTTGACTTCGACATATACGACGCTACCAGCATGACCTCTAACGATAACCTTTTTAAGAGAATTTAGTGTAACATAAATAACGATAGTTGCAATAACTGCTCCACCGATAAATCCTGCACCAACCGCTATGCCGATACACGAAACCGCCCAAAGACTTGCAGCAGTAGTTAGCCCTTTAACGCTAAACCCCTCACGGAGAATTGTGCCAGCGCCTAAAAATCCAATTCCGCTTATAACTTGAGCGCTCATTCGAGTAGGATCAATCGCCATTGTTCCAGAATATTTTTGAGTTATATAAACCGATGTAAGCATAACAAGTGCCGAGCCAACAGCGACTAAAATATGCGTTCTAAATCCTGCAGGGCGATGTGAATGTTCACGCTCATAGCCTATAAAGCCACTAAAAAGTGCCGCAAGAGATAATTTTAATATCGCATCTAAGCAAAATCTAACTTCGTCATTATTCCAAAGCCACGAAACAATATCCGAGAACCACTCCATACAGAATATCTCCTTTTATCGAGCAGTGTTAAATTTGCTCGATTATATTTTTTTAAAGTTCGGAATTAATAGCACAAGTGGCGTCCAAATAAGTTGAAATAAAAACAGCTGAACGATACCTGCGCCCGAAATTCCCGAAAAAAGCGATAATAACGCCATAACAATTAAAGAAATGCCAATGCCGACTGTTTGTAATATTTTTGAAAGCTTTAATCTTTCTTCAATAACAAAAACAGATGAAAATGCTTTGAAAAAAGAAACAATTCCGCCACTGTGAGCAATAAGGCAAGGTGATTTTGGAAGCTCTTTATTATATTTTTCTTTGAATATTTCACCAGCAACGGGGCTGATAATTTTTACAAAGCTTCGTGGCAAATCAAAATAATTTTCAATAAGTTCTTCGGTTATATTCGGATCAGAAGTTCTAACTAAAATGCTAATTCCGTGTTTTTCAAGCTTTTTCATATATTCTGCTGTATTAATATTAACATTATACCCAACAACAAACATTGCTGCAATTTTTCCCTCGACTGCTAAATAAATAAGTTGCCTGTCACCGACTTTGAATTTATTTTCTTCTTCAATAGGAGGCACTTCAACATTGTGTTTTGAAAGTAAATCACGACTTCCTACTAATACACGGTGATTAAAAATCCAACCAGAACAGCCAAGTTTTTCTTCATAAGCTAAAGATTCAACATTTGGAAGAAGGTCACGCCTTGAAAGAATAACACCGTCAAACACATCAGACAATGCCCCTTTAGACTCAATGATAACTGCTGCGGTATATAAGATTGCATCATCAATTTTCATTGAATGGAAAGTTTTAATTCCATATATATTAGAGCCACCAAAATGGAAAATATCTGAAGCATCTACACAAACTGCGTTTGAGGCTACAACATCTTCAACTGCGGCATACCCCGAAACAAAAGCACCGTCGGAAGAAAGCGATTTGTTTGCGTTTTTTAAAATGCTTGCCGTAGACAAAATACATAATGATGGAATACCGAGTAATATTGCGCCTGTTGCCGCTGTAACTGCGACAAAAACATCTTTTGTAACAATGGCGGTTGCAGCGCCCAAAACAGCACCTGCGCCCACAGCAACCATAAGCATAATCTTAGAAAATTTGTCTGCTGGCTCAGAAAGCTTTGTCATCTCAACAAATTTTGAAAGAAATCCAACTTTCGTTCCATATCTTATGTCAGGATCAGAAAGCAAAAGCCCTCTGCCAATTTCAAACGCATCATTTTCATCATCAATTGATGCGACTGTATGAAGCGTATTGCTTTTTTTAAATAAAAGTTCAAATGAAGAAATATCGTTTTTCGTTTTTATATATTCACCAATGTTTAGCAAAAGCATAGGAAGCATTGCAACGCTTGCATATAGGTGACATTTGATTTCAACTAATTGCGGATTAAAAAATGCAACGATACATTGAATGGAGGCTGCAAAAATAGCAACATCTGCCGCTGATTTAACACCACATTCACCCTTAAATAAAGCAATCATACCTTCTTTAAAGTTAGACATATTCACAAGAACAGTTGCTAAAAGCAAAACTAAACTACATCCGATATAGAAAAATTCGCTATCGCCAAAGAGCAAAAAATTTCCAGTAAGAGAAACAAAGCTTGCACAAACTGCCAAAACAATCATATAGCCAGCGGTTACAATAACCTTAGCAAGCGATTTTTTCCTGTCGCTTTCTAATATATCATAAACTGCCTGTGCATCACGAGGGCCAAAATATTCTCTATCTATTCTAATTGGAGCTTTTGTTGCTGCTTTTTCTCTGCGATTTTTTTCCTTTTTTGGCTTTTCATCATCAGAAATTTCTGAAAGGTCTATATCAGTAAGCGTCTTGTCGTCAGCGAGGTTTTGGCTTTTCTCGTAGCTGTCATCTTCGTATTCATCATCTTCATCTTGATCTGCAGGAAGATTTGGGAAAAGCTTAAATCCTTTAGCCTTTTCTCGCCTTTTTTTGATTAAATCCATTTCTGTTTCATATTCATCAACTTTATGCGGACTTTCTTCTTTTTCAAAGCCATCAAGCATAATTTGGTCTTTAATTTGCGTATCATCTATTTTTTGCGGGGCATTGAGAGAATTCTCCGCCTCATTTTGATTAATTGAATTAAGCTCATCATCAACCGCAACGATAATAGGAACAGGCGAAAGACCATCATCGCCCATCTTTTCATTTGAAATATTTTTTACAATTATTCCAGGACGCTCAATGGTTTTAGGCGGTAATTTATTTAAAATCTCTTTGTGTTCCATCGTTTTTTCGAGATTTAACTTTGGCTTGTTTAAAAATCGCTCTCTATATTTATCCGTTTCCATAACAGGCTTTTTAGCAGGTTCTTCATTAGTATTGATAACCTTATTTGCACTTATATTGTGTTTTATTTTATCGCTATGTACAGCTCGAGCTTCAACCTCATTGAATATTCTTGTTTTTTCGATTGTGATTTGCCCTGGAATTTCCACTTGAGGTTCATCTTTAGCATCATCTGAAATTTCATCTTCATTATCGTCGCTTAATTCAAAAGGAGTGTCGGCAACAGAATTATTCATAATAATTTCTTTTAAGCTAAGTACAGAATTTTTTTCTTTATTAGCATCATCTTTTTTTACGGGCGTAGCAGGGGGCTTTACTTTTGGCAAAACTTCATCAACACCCATAGCTTTTTCATCATCAGCTATAAGCTTATCAATTTCGCCCAGACTCCATTTTTTTGTTTCTGTATCTTCTCCTGAATATCTTTTGGCATCGTTTAATATTTCATCAATCAAAAATTCGGAGAATACATCTTTATCAGCCATTTTCACACCCCGATTTATTAATTCCTCTTTGAGGATATTTCATACATCAAAATTCCTGCTGCAACAGAAGCATTAAGTGAATTAATCTGCCCTTTCATAGGAAGTGACAAAACAAAATCGCATTTTTCTTTAATAAGTCTGCCAAGACCGTTGCCCTCGCCACCTACAACAAGAACAACCGAGCCTGAAACATCAGTTTTTTTGTAATCAGTGCCGTCCATATCCGCCCCATAAACCCAACAGCCCTTTTCTTTAAGCTCATCAAGCGTTTGTGCAAGATTTGAAACTCTTGCAACTCGCATATATTCGAGCGCACCTGCCGAAGTTTTTCCAACAGTAAAATTAAGCGAAGCACTTCTTCTTTTTGGAATAATAATTCCGTGAGCGCCTGCAGCCTCAGCGGTTCTTATTATCGCACCTAAATTATGAGGATCTTCTACCTCATCACAAACAATAATGAAAGGCTTTTCGCCCTTTTCTTCAGCGTATTCTAAAATATCTGAAACGCTTGAATATTCGTGTGATGCAACATATGCGGCAATCCCTTGATGGGTAGCTCCTCCACACATATAGTCAAGTTTTTTTGAGTCAACTTCTTTAACAACTCCGCCACTTTCACGGCACATTGCCGCAAGCCGACTGATTGCAGGGTTTCTCTCACCCTTTGCTATAAACATTGTGTCGATTTCACGCTCTGATTTTATAACTTCTGAAACAGCATTTCGACCAATTACCAAGTCTTGCTTCATTATTTCTTCTTTGTCCATTTACTTCTCCATCTATAAAATATATTATGTATTTTATGGGTTTAATTTTATTAAATTAACTATTCGAGTATGATTTTGAAAATGCACTTTGTGCATTCAAAGCGTTTCACCGATTTGCTTTAGGTTTATTTTGCTTTAGGGTTATTATACCACAAATTATCTGTGCAAAGCACAGATAGTGGCAGAGCCACGCCACACCGCAGTGGGGCAATTTGATGGTCAAATGTTCTCACGGGAAAAAGTGTCAACTTTTTAAGTGCTATGAAATAGCACCGATGGCTACCACGCCATCGCCGTGAGGTTATTATACCATAATTCTATTTGTTTTTTCAACTACATTAATAAATTATGCTTTACTCTATTTTTTAGGAATTTTCGTTTAGGGCAGCCTACGCTTCCTCAAAAGGCAAGCTGTCGACCGCAGTAGACAGAAAGGAGGGAACAAAACAGATACAAGTAAAAACAAAGCAACCCGAAAAACCAAACGGTTCGATGTGGGCATCGAACCCTACAACCCATTAGCACAAAATTCATTTTAAGCGTAAATTCCCCTCCCTCAGGCATTTGCGAATGCGTCGCTTTTTCTCCGAAAACGGGAACCCTTTTGTCACTTC
>JAVVWP010000051.1:0-5792 GCA_036652055.1 Oscillospiraceae bacterium
AAAAAACAAATGCACGCACCAAAATTGACAATATCACCAGTTTTATTTAATGTTTCAAAAATAGTTATCGGATAGAAAATCAAACTAAATGTTGGCTTTCTAACGAGCATAAGTACAGCGTAAAAAACAATAGGCACAAACAATAATGACGCAATCGTCAAAAACTTGTTTTTTAGTTGCCTTCCTAATTTTTCAGCAATTGCAAATTGTAAAATGCAGTTAATAATGCAAAAAATCAAATATGTAATTAAGCCAAAGTTAAAACGAAAATCGGTAACGCAATAAACGAACATACGATTACTGAAAAATGTTAATAAGGTAGCTACTATTGAGCATAAAAAATTTAATAAAAACTTTTTCATATTACCCTCCTAATAAAACAATATTTCATCAGCAGTTTTAAATTTGATATAGGATGTTTAATTTTTAAGGCTTTGAAGTGGAGCAGGAATGCGGCCGCCTCGACTGATAAACTTAGAAGGGGAGGCAGTATTTAATTTCATAACAGGCCCATAGCCTAAAAGCCCGCCAAAATTAAGTTCGTCGCCAACATTTTTACCAATAGCAGGAATAACTCTGACAGCGGTTGTTTTTGAATTAACCATTCCGATTGCAGCTTCATCAGCAATAATTCCAGAAATCACTTCAGCGGTTGTGTCGCCTGGAATAATAATCATATCAAGCCCGACAGAACAAACAGCAGTCATAGCCTCAAGCTTTTCAATAGTCAGTGAGCCACTTTTTGCAGCGTCAATCATTCCTTGGTCTTCAGAAACAGGAATAAATGCACCCGAAAGCCCACCAACATGAGAAGATGCCATAACGCCACCCTTTTTAACTGCATCATTTAAAAGTGCAAGGCAAGCGGTTGTTCCGTGTGCGCCACATTGCTCAAGCCCCATTTCTTCAAGTATATGAGCAACAGAATCGCCAATAGCAGGTGTAGGGGCGAGCGACAAATCAACAATGCCGAATGGCACATCAAGACGGCGAGCAGCTTCTTTAGCAACTAATTGACCAACTCTTGTAATTTTAAAAGCAGTTTTCTTAACAGTATCCGCAACATCAGTAATGTTGCCATCAGGGATTTTAGCAAGTGCAGCCCTTACAACACCGGGGCCTGAAACGCCAACATTTATAACACAGTCAGGTTCACCTGCACCGTGAAAAGCACCTGCCATAAATGGATTATCATCAGGAGCATTGCAAAAAACGACTAACTTTGCAGGGCCGATACAGCCATTGTCAGCACTAACCTCTGCCGCCTCTTTTACAATTTTTCCCATAAGAGCGACTGCGTCCATATTAATTCCGGCTTTTGTTGAGCCAATATTAACACTCGAGCAAATATGCTGTGTCACATTTAAAGCTTCGGGAATACTGCGAATAAGAGCCTCGTCGCCAGCTGCAAAACCTTTTTGAACAAGTGCAGAATATCCGCCTATAAAGTTTACGCCAACAGTTCTTGAAATTTTTTCAAGCGTTTTAGCATATAATACAGGATCACCACCGCTTGCTGCAAGAATCATAGCAATAGGAGTGACTGAAATTCTTTTATGAATAATAGGAATACCATATTCCTTTTCAATATTTTCACCAGTAGAAACTAATTTTTCGGCTTTTCTGCAAATTTTTTCATAAATTTTATCGCAAGAGGATTTTATATCAGAATTTGCACAATCTAAGAGAGAAATACCCATAGTAATGGTGCGAATATCAAGGTTTTCTTCTCTAATCATATTTATAGTTTCGAGTATGTCGTGTGTATTAATCATTATATATTCATCCTTTATATTCTGTGCATTGAATTAAAAATGTCTTCGTGCATAGCATTAACAGAAAGCGAAAGTTCTTCACCGATTTTATTCGCTTCATCAGCAAACTGAGTAAAAGGGAGGTTTGATTTTGAAACATCAACTAACATAATCATACAAAACATATCCTGTAAAATTGATTGTGAAACTTCAATAACATTAATTGAATGTTTAGCACAAAGAGAAGAAATTTTTGCAAGAATTCCGACAGTGTCTTTCCCGACAACAGTAATAATAGCTCTCATAAAATTAGCCTCCAAACAAAATATGATATTATACTAACATATTTTGTATAAAATTTACATAGTAAAAGAGAAAATTTTTCAAAAATAGTATTATTGCCAATAAAAATGTGATACAATGAAGAAAATTATATATAAGTTTTAGGTGATGAAAATGTATCAAAGAAAAATAGATTTGCATGTTCATACTGATAATTCTCCTGACGGAAATCATTCAGCTATGTTCATTTGCGAAAAAGCCGAAATGGGAGAGCTTAGGGCAATTGCATTTTGCGACCATTGTGAGGTTGATGGCTTTTACAAAGAAAGCTATGACAAAAGAATTAGACAGGCGTATTTTGAAATGGTAAAGGCACAATCTGCGTTTAGAGGAAAGGTTGTTGTTTTAAGAGGTATAGAGCTTGCACAGCCTCATTATTTGCCTGAGCTTGCCAATGACATTTTAAGCAAATACAAATATGATCAGGTCATCGGCTCAATCCACAATTTGAGAGATAAACAGGATTTCTACTTTATGGAAAGCTTTACAAAGAATGAAGCAGAGCTTCTTTTCAACGAATACCTTGATGAAATTTTAAATATGCTCGAGTGGGGCGATTTTGATGTGCTTGCACACCTTACTTATCCGCTTAGATATTTCTTTGCAAAATCGCAAATTTCTATCGATGTAAACGATTACAAAAAGAAAATTGATGAAATATTAAAGCTGACCGCTGAAAAAGAAAAATCGCTTGAAATAAATACAGCAGGGCTTCGCCAACCGATTGGCAAATTGTCACCCGAATTTGAAACGGTTAAAAGATTTCACGAGCTTGGCGGAAAATTTGTTTCGTTTGGTTCTGATGCACATTTTGCCGATGACCTTGCAAAAGGAATAGATGAAGCTTTTGATGTTATGAAAGCAGCCGGATTTACAGAAACAACTTTCTTTCAACAAAGAACACCACTGCAAATGAAAATTGAGTGATGAAAGAGTGATTTGAAAAATAGTTTTTTGATGTATATAAATGAAAGGTAAGAAAATGAAAGTAAAAGCAGCGGCTAAAATCAATTTAATGCTTGATGTTTTGGGAGTGCTACCCAGTGGATATCACAGCCTTTTTATGATAATGCAATCTGTAAGCTGTTATGATGAAATTACAGTTAGCAGAACAAAAACAAACAAAATCGTTATTTTAACTGATGATAAAAAAATCCCAACTGACGAAAAAAACATTGCATATAAAGCAGCAAAAGCCTTTTTTGATTATAACAATATAAAAGATATAGGAATTGAAATTAAAATAGATAAAGCTATTCCAATTGCAGCAGGGCTTGCAGGCGGAAGTGCCGACGGTGCGGGAGTTATATTTATTTTGGACAAGCTTTATAAAACCAATTTACAGACAAGCGTTTTGTGCAAAATAGGTGAAAAAGTTGGGGCAGATGTTCCATTTTCCCTTACAGGCGGAACCTCACTTTGTATGAACACAGGCGGAGTTATTGCACCGCTACCAGCTATTAAAGACTGTTATATTGTTCTTTGCAAGCCACCAATGGAGGTTTCAACCAATAATGCTTATAAGGCAATAGATGAGGCAAAAAGAATTCGCCACACTGATAAAAATGCAATGCTTTATGCAATGGCAAATGGCGATTATGAAATAATGTGTAAAGCAATAAATAATGTTTTTGAACAGGTTATTGAAGTGCCAAAAAGACCTTATATAAAAACCATTATGAGAAAATGTGGGGCTGATGCCACTTGTATGAGTGGTAGTGGACCTACTGTTTATGGAATATTTTCATCATACGACAATGCACAAAAATGCGAAACAGAGTTAAAAAAGCATTTTGATGAGGTGTGTTTTACAATCCCTATAAAATGCGGAATAGAAGTGATTGAATGAAAAATCGTGAGGGAGCAATACTAATCGCAATAGCATTAATAATAGTTGCAATAGTGCTTGCATTAGCTGCGGTCAAAGGAAGGGTAACCCCAATAGAAAGAAACGAAGATTTTGAAGATGTTATTAGAGTAGAGGTAGTAAGTTATGCCAAATATATATAAAGACTTTTCATCATTAATAGGAAAAACTCCGTTAATGGAGCTTGTTAATTATGAAAAAGAAAATAAATTAAATGCAAAAGTTTTTGCAAAGCTTGAATATTTTAATCCAGGCGGAAGCATAAAAGACAGAGTAGCTTTTGAGATGATAGATGATGCTGAAAAAAGAGGAATTTTAAAAAAAGGCGGAACAATAATAGAGCCTACAAGCGGAAATACAGGGATTGGACTTTGTGCAGTAGCAGCTTCAAAGGGTTACAAAATAATTATAACAATGCCTGAAACAATGAGCGTTGAACGAAGATTGCTGATGAAAGCTTATGGAGCAGATCTTGTTTTGACCGAAGGCTCAAAAGGAATGAGTGGGGCAATAGAAAAGGCAGACGAACTTTCTAAGACAATAGAAAACAGCTTTTTAGCAGGGCAATTTGTAAATCCTGCAAATCCTAACGCACACTATAAAACAACAGGTGCAGAAATATGGGAAGATATTGATGGAAATGTTGACCTCTTGGTCGCTTGCGTCGGAACGGGCGGAACAATTTCAGGAACAGGCAAGTATTTAAGAGAAAAAAATCCAAATTTAAAAATTATAGCAGTTGAACCGCTCACTTCAAATGTGCTTTCAGGCGGAAAAGCAGGGACGCATAAAATACAAGGAATTGGTGCAGGCTTTATTCCAGAAATTCTTGACACTAAAATCTATGATGAAATAATTACAATAGATAATGACGAATGCTTTTTAGCTTGCCGTGAGCTTGCCAAAAAAGAAGGAATATTAGTCGGAATTTCATCAGGTGCTGCACTTTGTGCTACTAAAAAAGTCGCAATGAGAAGTGAAAACAAAGGCAAAAATATTGTAGTTATTTTTCCGGATACAGGCGAGCGTTACCTTTCAGCAGGGCTTTTTGAATAGCTCTAAAAAATTTTTAAAAAAAATATTGACAAATAATACAAATAGTGGTAAATTAATGATATTAAATACTATTAAGGAATGATTATCATAATAAAGCGTAACACGATACAAAAAGAGTTGGTTTTAAAATTGGTTCAAAGTATGAAAAATCATCCTACTGCTGATGAAATTTATGACGAAGTCATTAAAAAATGCCCTACTATAAGCAAGGCAACGGTTTATCGAAATCTCAATAATTTAGCAGATGATGGAGTAATAAGGCGTGTCGAGGTTGCGAATGCACCCGATAGGTATGACTTCACAACAACCGAACATTGTCACTTCCTATGCACAAAATGTGGCAAAATCTTTGATTGTGAGTTGTCAAAAAATTATGAAATCTCCCAAAAATTCAAAAAAGATTTTGAGGTTACAGGCAGCGAAATAATATTTAAAGGTTATTGCCCGAAGTGCAAGTTATAAAATTAAATTTAAAGGAGAAAAAACAATGGATTTTAAAGGAACAAAAACAGAACAAAATTTAGCAGCAGCTTTTGCAGGCGAAAGTCAGGCAAGAAATAAATACACATATTTTGCATCAGTAGCAAAAAAAGAGGGCTATCAACAAATCGCAGCAATTTTTGAGTCAACAGCAGCAAACGAAAAAGAACACGCAGAGTTATGGTTTAAAGCACTCGGCGGAGTTTCAGACACTGCTACAAACCTTGCAGCCGCAGCGGCTGGCGAAAACTATGAGTGGACAGATATGTATGCAAATTTCGCAAAAGATGCAG
>JAVVWP010000052.1:0-5326 GCA_036652055.1 Oscillospiraceae bacterium
TAACTCAAAATTGCCATAGGTTTGTGAAAGAACACTACCCACAGCATCTTTTAAATGTTTTTCAACATTATAAACAGGCATAATTACGCTAAATTGAGGAGTATTTTCCATTATTCATATCCTTCTCATATGTGATTTATCTTCCAGCTTTTAGTTTAGCAAAAAGCTTCGTATTTCCTGATTTTACTTTTGAAATTGCTTTTCCTTCAAGGTAAGTTAAAGAGGTGCTTTGCATTTTTATAGGAACAAGCATAATTTTCATATAAAGTGATTTTGGCGAGGCAATTTTAACTGCTTTTTTCGTCTTATCGTTTGAAATCATTTTTTTAATTTGTTCTTTTTTCTCACTTGAAGAAAGAGTACAGTTTTTGTTAGTAACATTTTCAATGCAGCCAACAATTCTTTCAATGTAGCGTCTTTCCAAAAATTCTTTAGAAGCATCAGAAGAAACGCCCCAATGCTTATAAAGGTCAATCATCCATTGGCTTTCTTCTTCACGCTTATCATACATATCACTTCTGTACTTTGCAGTTTCAGATTCAGCACGCTGGCGAATAAAATGATAATACTTTTTTGAAGTAACAGCAACACGCTCAACATCTTGCAAAACAGAAAGATTAAAAGGAAAATCGTCCCAAAATGTTTGAGGAAAATAAAGCTTGTTATTTCGGATATAATCTCCTGAAAAAAGCTTATTCCAAGGAGTATAAAGCAGATTTTGATCAAAAAGATTATGAGCATCTTGCCTAAATTCCTCTTGAGATGAATAAACCTTGTCTTTATATTGTTGCTCCTGAGTAAATTTTTCAGTATCATTATAATATGTGTCAATATAATAGCCCGAAACGACTAATTGCCTGTCATTTTCTTCGGCAATTTTAACCATATCTTCGAGCATTGTTGGTTCAGCCCAGTCATCAGAATCCATAAAATACATATATTTACCTTTAGCAAGGTCGATAGCAACATTACGAGCCGAGGGAGCACCGCCATTTTCTTTGTGAATGACATGGAGCCTGTTGTCTTTTTCAGCGTATTTGTCACAGATTTCGCCACTCTTATCAGGAGTTCCATCGTCAACGACAAAAAACTCCCAATCACTAAAAGTTTGTTTTTGAATACTTTCAATGGCCCTGCCTACATAGCCTTCAACATTATAAACAGGCATTATTACGCTAACTTTAACTTCATTCATTTATTTTTCACCTAACTTAATTATTTTAAATATTTATCTGTTGCTTCGAGTGCAGATGCAATAACCTTGTCCATATCATAATATTTATACTCAGCAAGTCTGCCACCGAATATAACATTAGATTTATCTTTTGATAGCTCATTGTATTTTTGAAAAAGTGCTTGGTTTTTCTCGTCATTAACAGGATAATATGGTTCCATACCATCGTGCCAGTCAGCAGAAAACTCTTTTGAGATAACCGTTTTTGGCTGTGTGCCATTTAAAAAGTGTTTATGCTCAATAATGCGAGTAAAAGGCGTTTTTGAATCAGTATAATTCATTACAGCAACGCCTTGATAATTTTCTTTGTCTAAAACTTCAGTTTCAAATCTAACACTGCGATATTCAAGCTTGCCAAAACAAAAATCATAGAAAGAATCAATAGTTCCGGTATAAACAATTTTGTCAGCAAGAGCAGAAAGCTCGTCACGATTGTCATTAAAGTCAACACCTAAACGAACATCAATTCCATCAAGCAAAGATTCAATGATTTTATTATATCCCTCAAACGGAATGCCTTGATACAAATCATTAAAATAATTGTTGTCATAGGTAAATCTAACAGGGAGGCGTTTAATAATAAATGCTGGTAAATCCTTGCAATCCCGTCCCCATTGTTTTTCGGTATAGCCTTTTATAAGTTTTTGATACAAATCATAACCTATAAGGCTTATTGCTTGTTCTTCCAAATTTTTTGGCTCGCCCTTGACTTGTTTCCTTTGCTCATCTATTTTAGCTTTTGCTTCTTCTGGAGTAATAACTCCCCAAATTTTATTAAAAGTATTCATATTGAAAGGAAGATTATAAAGTTCCCCATTGTAATTTGCAACAGGGGAGTTAGTATACCTATTAAATTTAACAAAATTATTAACATAATTCCAAACACGCTCATTATTGGTATGGAATATATGTGCGCCATATTTGTGTACAGTAATGCCTTCAATGTTTTCACAATAAATATTACCGCCGATATGCTCACGCTTATCAATTACTAAGCATTTTTTGTGGAGCTTAGTTGCCTCATAAGCAAAAATACTTCCGAAAAGACCACTGCCGACAATTAAAAAATCATATTTTTTCATATTATTTTCTCCAAAAAATTTAGGCAAAAATTATAAATCTGCATTTCATCTATTATCTTGTTAGTATATCATAAGATAGTGTTTAATTCAACAATATTTGCTAATAAATATACAATTTAAAAATTGCAATATAAAATTATTAACTTTTTAAAATGACCGTTATTAATTTAGCATATTATTTTTTCAAAAAACAGCATCTTATAAATAGCTTGTCAAGAAACAAACAATTTATCAATTTAATATAATGAATTATCGTTGTCAAAAAGCTTTGTTTTGATATAATATTATAGGAAATTATGTTAAAACCATAAAAAATAATTAAACTTATAAAAAACTTTCCACTTTTTTAAATTTTGTGGTATCATAATACCATAATAAGTCTAAGCCTCCCGAAAGGATATGAATGGGTATGCAAAAAAAATATGATGTGTTGATTGTTGGTTGCGGTATAGGTGGACTTTATACTGCATTGTCACTTCCCTCAAATCTTTCGATATTAGTTTTATCGAAAAAGAGCGATACGCTTTCAAATAGTTCGCTTGCTCAAGGCGGAGTGGCGGCTGTTTTGAATTTTGAAGATGACAGCTTTGATTTACATATTGAAGATACTTTAATAGCAGGTCAGCGTGAAAACGACTTAGACGCTGTTAGCGTTTTGGTTCACGAAGGGCCTGATGATGTTCGAAAAATAATGAGTTATGGCGTTGATTTTGATAAAAATGCTGATGGAACTATTCAAAAAACGCTTGAAGGCGGTCATTGTCGCAGGCGAATAGTTCATCATAAAGATACTACTGGTGCTGAAATAATTGAAAAGCTCTTAAAAGAGGTTAAAACTCGAAAGAATGTTGTTATCTCTGACAATTCAATGGTATTTAAAGTTACAAGGGCAAAAAGCGGATTTTGTATTGATTTTATCAAAGATGAAAAGCCTGTTACAGCCTTTGCTGATTATTGTGTCCTTGCAACAGGTGGAATAGGCAGAGTTTACAAATACACAACAAATCCATCTGTCGCAACAGGCGATGGAATAAGGCTTGCCTATGAGCTTGGTGCAAATATTAAAAATTTAAGTTATGTTCAGTTTCACCCAACCGCATTTAATGGTGCAGACAGAGAGCAGTTCCTTATAAGCGAAGCGGTAAGAGGCGAGGGAGCATATCTTTTAAACAACAAAAAAGAGCGTTTTATGCACCGTTATGATAAACGCCTTGAGCTTGCACCTCGTGATGTCGTTTCAAGAGCAATAATTATGGAAAGTCGAAAAACTGGTAGCAACAATTTCTATCTTGATATTACCCACCGTGATAGAGATTATCTTTTAAATAGATTTCCTGGGATTTATGCAGGTTGCATTGAACACGGAGTTGACATCACTAAAGATTTAATACCGATTTTCCCGTGCCAGCATTATTTAATGGGCGGAATTGATGTTAATCTTGATGCAAGAACCTCAATTGCAAGGTTATATGCAGTCGGTGAGTGTTCACATACAGGCGTTCATGGTAAAAATAGGCTTGCAAGCAACTCTCTTTTAGAAGCTCTTGTCTTTGGTAGGAGAGCCGCCGAGGATATTAAAAAATGTATAGATGCAGGCTTTGCAAAAGTTACCGAAACAGAACATACGGTTGATGTTTCAGGAGCGCCAATGCAAGACGGAATGCGAACTGAAATCAGGTCAATAATGCAAAGAGCATATTTTGTAATTCCTGACGAGGGTGCAGTCAGAACAGGTCTAAAACGAATTGATGCAATTCTAAAAAGACTACAAACTGGTAAGTTTGCAATAAATGCCGATTACTGCGAGGCACTAAGTCTTGCAACGGTCGCACATATAATTTTAAAGGAGGTAGATGAGGGATGAGCCTGCCACAATTTTACATCGATGATATTATTAAAGATGCACTTAAAGAGGATATAAATTATATTGATGTTTCAGCAGATTATTTAATTCCACAAACGCAAACCGATACAGCCTATTTTGTTTCAAAAGCAGATGGCGTTCTTTGCGGACTTGAGGTTGCACTAAGAGTGTTTGAACTTTTAGATGACACCTTTAAGGCTACAATATATAAAAAAGATGGCGATACACTAAAAAAGGGTGACATTATTGCAGAGTTTAGCGGAAAAACCGTCTTGCTGTTAAAAGGTGAGCGAACAGCACTAAATCTTTTACAGCATATGTCAGGAATAGCAACTGCGACAAATGAAGCGGTAAAACTGTGTGAGGGAACTAAAGCACAGGTTACAGATACTCGCAAAACATTGCCATCACTCAGAGCAATTCAAAAATACGCAGTTGTATGTGGAGGCGGAAAAAATCACCGCTTCAACCTTTCAGATGGAGCGATGCTCAAAGATAATCATATTGATGCAGGCGGCGGAATTACAAAGTCTGTAAAAACTTTAAGAGAAAAGTTAGGGCATATGGTTAAAATCGAAGTCGAAACAAGAGATTTAAACGAGGTAAAAGAAGCTCTTACATCAGGTGCTGATATTATAATGCTTGACAATATGACAAATGAAATGATGTCAGAAGCTGTAAAAATAATAGGTGATAAGGCAAAAACAGAAGCGTCAGGAGGAATAACTCTCGAAACAATCGCCGCAGCTGCCAAAACAGGAGTTGATATTATTTCTCTCGGAGCTTTAACGCACTCGGTTCAAGCCTTCGACATCTCAATGAAAATGAAATCTTAAAAATCTTACGCCTCTTGCACATTTTTTTCACCACTCGTGTATGTGTATACACTTCGTGATAAAAGAAAATGCACAAAAGGCGTAATCTTTTTAAGATTTAACATTTAAAATCTTAATTCTCTCACACATTTTTTCATCGCTCGTGTATGTGTATACACTTCGTGGTAAAAGAAAATGCACAAAAGGCGTAATTTTTTTAAGATTTAACATTTAAAAACTAAACTCTCTTTTTCCGCTTCCTCTGGAGTTATTCCCCTGTTAGGGGAAATGTCACGAAGTGACAAAAGGGTTCCCGTTTTCGGAGAAAAAG
>JAVVWP010000053.1:0-5298 GCA_036652055.1 Oscillospiraceae bacterium
TCACAGGCATAACCAAACATCATTCCTTGGTCGCCAGCACCTTGAAGATTATAACTCTCATCATTGCCTTCTTTGATTTCAAGTGCCTTGTCAACACCTAAAGCAATATCTGGAGATTGTTTGTCAATAGCTGTTAATATTTTGCAGGTGTGACCGTCAAAGCCTTTTTCGGGGCTGTCATAGCCTATTTCACAAATAACATCACGAACGATTTGCGGAATATCTATTTTAGCGGTAGTTGTAATTTCACCCATAACCATAACTTGATCAGTAATGCAAGTTGCCTCACAAGCAACTCTGCCATTAGGGTCTTGCTCTAAAATTGCATCTAAAACTGCGTCTGAAATTTCATCACAAATTTTGTCAGGATGTCCTTCAGTAACAGATTCTGATGTGAAAAGATGTCTTGCCATTTTATTTTACTCCTTTTTTTATAACATATTACTTAAAAAAAGCACCTCTTAATAAGGTGCTTTAAAAACGACCTTATCTCTCAGTCATAACAACTGTGGGATTTGGCACCTTGCACAACGCAGGTTGCCGGGCTTCACAGGGCCTATCCCTCCACCACTCTTCATAAGGATGATATTTAATTTTACGGCTGTTATTGTATAATTTTTGACAAAAAAAGTCAAGCCTTAAAAGATTTGTTTACAATCTGTTAAACATTTTTGCCCTTTATAATAGGAGATATGTGCTTATAAATGAAAAATGTAATAATAACGCTCAACATTCCTTTAATAAAAGTGAAAGGCATATTAAAAATTATAAGTGCTTGCCAAAGATTAGTTACAGAAGGCAAAAAGATGCTATATGCTTTTATTATTGCCTCCATTGGCATAAAATTCGTATAAACGGGATAAACAACATAATAATTTGAAAAAATACTAAAAACAGCCATTGTGATAGCTCCGACAAACGAGCCGATAAAAGCACCAAGCCTTGTTTTTTTGTATTTGTAAATCAGACCAGCAGGAAGAACAAAGACACAGCCTAAAATAAAATTAGAAAGCTCGCCAACCCCAGCAGTGGTAGTAAAAAACAGATTAACTAAATTCTTAACAAGGCAAACCATAACGCCACTCACAGGGCCTAATGCAAAGGCAGCAATAAGTGCAGGCAGTTCTGAAAAATCAAGCTTAATAAAAGATGGCATAAGCGGAACATTAAAGCTAAAAAACATAAGAATGGTTGCTACTGCTGCTAAAATTGCGGTTACTGTCATCTTTCTGATTTTTTGGGTAGAGAATTTTTTGTTTGACATTAAAAATCAAATCCTTTCAAAATATGCTAATGTAGGCTGTCAAACAGAAAAATACCCTAAAAATTAATTTAGGGCATTAGTATAAAAGTTTATACATCTTCTTTCATCCGGACTATACCGTCGGTTTAGGAATTACACCTAATCAACCAAAAAAGGCTCGTGGACTTTAACCACCGGTGGGGAGTTTAACCCCGCCCCGAAGACAGCTATTCAATTGCAATAACATTATATGTCTAAATAGGTTAATTGTCAACATTATAATTACTACGTTGATTATTTATGAGCTTTCGCAAAAAACTTTATACCCGAATAAATGGTAGTAAATAATAAATAAATACTTAGAGGAAGACTAATTATATTTGATAATAGTTTATCTTGAAAATACGGATATGGTTGTGATGAACCCAAATCAAGCATAGGAATAAGAACAAATACCTGAATGCAAAAGAATAACACAACGATAAACGGACTTAAAAGAAAATTTATCAAAACGGACTTTTTTTTCTTTTTAGAATTTAATATGTAAAATATAATAGATGAAATAATCATTATAGGAATTGAGATTAGTAAAACATTCATCGGAGTGTGAGAAACTAATATTTTACTAACTACTGTAATATTTGCAACCATTGAATATACCCATGAAACATTGGTGATATAGAATAAAGCTATGCAAATTGAACTAATTGAATACACAATATACAGGAAAATATTTAGATTTTTTTTCATTTTATTAACTCCTTATGAAAGCGTTAAATTTGTATCAATAGAAAATTTATACAATACTACTGCTGAACATCTAACTGATGATCTCATTCTACTATATGCAACTGTTGCCCATGTTGTGTTTTTATAATCTGCATTTGTAACAATATCAATATACTGCGTTGAACCGTTTGCTCCTTTAATTAATATTCCACTTGCTAACTCTGTATAAGCATAATTATATTGAGTAGGTGTAACGCCAACAGGAGTTTCAAAATAGCTTTCAATATTACTTGCTGAATAATTTTCGAAATCCAAATGCTTAATTTGACTTTTTGGAGCAGAAGCTGTATGGTGTGGAGAAAAAACATCTTGATAATAGTGTAGAGATAACCCAAGTTCATTCATTGCATTGGAATGATCTCCAGCCTTTTCATAGTTAACTGCAGCGTAATAGTGATCAGCAGCACGGTCTAAAGCAGTTGGTGCTGATAATCCCAAATAGTTCTTTTGTGTGTTTGGATTATAGAAATGTCCTAACATAGTTTTAGCATCTGTTTCAGTTGTATCAGGCTGTTCTGACATAACCATCAAAACTAAAAGATCGTTCATTCCATCTGTATTATATCTCCAAAAGCCTTTATCATTCATTAAGCAGTTGACAGCTTGAGCAGTTAAAAAAGCATGACTTGAATCGTTATCTAATGAAGTCCCACCAGAAGATGACCAAAGGGGTGAAATATAAGAGTTTTCGATATATGTGGAGGAACGATAATTTGTCAATTCGTCATTATTTTCTTTAAAGTCATCAATAAAAGTATTTAGTTGATCGTAAGACAAATTTATAACTTCATCAATAGTATGATATGTTTGTTTATTGGTATCAATTTCAATTTTTTTTGCATTAGAAGAAAATGTGGTTGATGTAAAAAAAGTCACAAGACATAAAAGTAAAATAAATCCTCTTTTCATTTTAACGACCTCTTTTTTTTATAATATTTTTTCCCTTTAGTTTATAACTATGCTTATTTTAATAAATAGCCAATCATATTGCTTTATTTGAACATTTTTACCGGAACTCCAAAAATACATAAAATTCAATTAGTATATTGCAATCACCTCACATTCAAACAAAATACAATATATTATCAAGCCACTAAACTTTATAAGCAGATGTCATTTAGCAGACTTTTGTCTAAATTAAAAAGGCATCTATACATTTACTAAAATGTATAGATGCCTTTTATTAACAATTCACACACAAATGACAGCGTCCGCAATCTGCACATTTAATAAGTAGCTTAATTAATTATATTGTATTGTATTGAATATATTAAACATACCATAAATGGAATTAATTGTCAACCTCGGATTTTTGCGATTTAATAAGATAGATAAGACCGATAATCATAATAACAGGGAAAATCATTCCAAATCCCAAACCAAACTTAACAGCATTTCCGTCGCTAAGTGCAGAGTCAGCGCTTTGTGCAGCAGAACTAATAAAGCCTACAAGCCACGGGCCAAGCGAACAGCCAAGGTCGCCCATAATTGCAAGTATTCCAAACATTGCACCGCCACCTTTTGGAAAATATTTCGCACTAATGCTAAATGTTCCAGGCCAAAAAAGGCTTATAGAAAATCCAGTTAACGCACAAGTGAAAAGTGAAAGCAGGGGAATGTTTACAAAAGCAGTAGTTCCATAACAAATTATGCAAAGCACTGATAATGCAACCATAGCTTTTGGAAGATTGATTTTTGAACCCAAAAAGCCAAAAACCAGTCTTCCAAGCCCCATAAAAAATGCAAATAGGCACGGACCAAACAGGTCACCCATTATTTTCGTAACACCAAGTCCCATTTCAGCAAAATAAGATGACCATTGTGACATAGCAAGTTCAGATGCCCCTGCACAAAGCATTAGCACCATTGCAATAATGAAATATTTTGATTTTAGAAGATGCTTTATAGGAATTCTTTCATCGTCAGAAAGCGTTTCCATAAAGGGTACGCTCATAAAGTTAAAGAAATTGACAAACGAAACAAGTGACCAAAGTATAGGCAAAATAAACCAAAATTCAATTCCAAAGACTTTAATAAATATTGTTGAAAAAATAACGGTAATCATTTGTCCCCAACAATAAAACGAATGCAAAAAGCTCATTTCTGATGCCTTGTGGTCGCTTGGAATTGATTCTATAATCGGGCTTATTGTAACCTCAATCATTCCGCTACCAAGAGCGCAAATTACGGTTGAAATCAAAAGTGCCACAAAAGAATGCGTCATAATTTTTGGCAAGATGCCCATAAGCACAAGACCAACACCTGCCAAAAGGTGAGAAACCAATACGATTTTTTTATATCCTACTTTATCAACAACCTTGACAGATATAATATCGGTAATTGCTTGTGATAAAAAATTCACCAAAACGAGAGTGCCAATTTGCTCAATAGAGAGTCCAAATTCTTTTCTAAAAATTACAAAAAGAATAGGTGCTAAATTATTTACGATTGCCTGAATAAAATATCCAACATAGCAGGCAGTTTTAGTTCCTTTAAAGCTGCGTTTCATTTATAAAAAGTTTCCTTCCAAATTTAAACATAAATTTTGTCGTCAGAAAGCTCAGCAGAGCCACTGATAGGTATAGCCTCACCAAGACAAACAGGCTTTGGCTTTATAATGCACATCATAAAATCCTTTGTTCTTGCAAGGGGTTCTCTAACTGCATTAAAAATATTATTTTTTGCATTAAACACTTCAATATCAGAAGCAACGCCATAGGCATCAAGACCTAAAGCACGAGCAATATAAACAGCTCTATAAAGGTGATACCCTTGAGTGACTATGATTAGCTTTTTTACCTTAAAAACATCTCTTGCTCTATACATAGAGTCATAGGTTGAAAATCCTGCGTGGTCAAGAAAAACTGTGTTTGCCACAGCACCATTTTCAATACAGTATTTTTTCATTGTATTAACTTCATCATAGTTGGTTTTTCCGTGGTCACCACTCATCAAAAGGCGGTTAGACACGCCATTTTTATATAGTTCAAGTCCTTTTTTCAGCCTGTCCTCAAGCATCATACTCGGGCCATCAGGCTTTGCAAAGCAACCTAAAACTAAAATGCAGTCGACATCTGAAATCTCTTTGCATTTTTCAACTGATACAATATATTTTGATGTGCTTCTGATTACAATTTGATTTATTACAAAAACAGCAGAAATGCTGGCAACTGCAAGGCAAACAAAAATAATGAATAGTTTCTTGATTACTTTTTTAGTCTTAGTTTTCAAAAGTTACACATCCTTTAACTTAAATAAAATTATAT
>JAVVWP010000054.1:0-4977 GCA_036652055.1 Oscillospiraceae bacterium
TCATTCCTTCAACAGCAAAAGTTCCTTTTAAATTTTTAATATCTTTTTTAAAATTATTTGAACTCATAATACAATGTCCTTCCATGATTTCCAGTTAATCAATACCCCTAAATAGTTCTGATAGTGTAATACTACTTATGGTATAATATAATACAAACCACACTTAAAGTCAACGGGCCATAGTAACAAACTATAAAAATTTATGCGAAAAAACATATAAAGCAGTAGCAGAAAATCTTAGAACTCTCTGCTTTCATTCAACTTAATCATTATCCACTTTCAACTGGGGTTCTTAGAGGAAGCGGAAAGGTTGCACAGAATTGGCGGTCATTCTGAACGCAAGAAGAATCTCACCAATAATCAAGCAATGCTCGCCCTACTTGATGCTGGCTTGTTTCCGATTTGCTCCCTCCTTCAGGCATTTGCGAATGCCAGCTTCCTCCAGAGGAAGCGGAAAAGTTGTCCAGAGGAAGCGTTGGGGTTCTCAGAGGAAGCGGAAATGTTGCTCTGAATTGGCGGTCATTCTGAACGCAAGTGAAGAATCGCAAAGTTCCAATGAAGATGCTTAGTGGATGAGATCCTTCGCTTTGCTCAGGATGACACAGTGGGGCGAGATCCTTCGCTATGCTCAGGATGACACAGGGGGGATTTTGTTGCAAGTTTTACTTGACAAAACTTTAAATCGCCATTAAAATAGGATATGCAAGCGAACATATGTTCGGCAAAACATAATATTGAACATTCAAGAAACGAATGCCTTTGTGGCAGATGGTAAATACCGCTTTACCTGAAAATTTCGTTCTTGGGTGTTCTTTGATTTTTAGGAGGGATAATTTGGAAACAGAAAATTTTAAAGACATTTTGGTGATTTTAGATGATGAATACAATATGCTGTCCGAGCAGTTTGAATTTATATCAGCCGACCAAATAGATGAAATTCCAAAATTTATTTTAACAACAAAAGAAAAAAACATTAAAAGACTTGTTAGGCTTGTCTTTGAAAATGAACTCAATGAGCTTGAAAAAAGAATTGTTTATTTGCATTTAGTGCAGGGCATTCCGCTGACAAGAGCCGCCTCTTCCTGTGGTGTTACCAGAATTGTTGCAATAACTGCTCTTAAAAATGGGAAAAACAAACTTTACACATTTTTAAAATACCCATACATTATGGATTTTAGTGTTTTAAATCCGCCAGAAAGCTTTAATCCTATTAAAGAAAAATTTGTTGACGAGTTAACCTCTTGACTTAAAACTGAATATAATGTAATGCCTGCCGAACTGTATTTTTTAATGAAAAACAAATTTTAGGAGGACGAAAATGCTCAAATTTTTAAAAATTCAATATATGCTAAAAAACATTACAAAAGGACAATTAAAAACGCTCATAGGCACTAAAATAAGTGCCGAAGAATTTAATATAATTGTAGGCGAAGAAAATGTCATCTGAACTATTTGTAGCATTTTTATCATTTCTTGGCACGACAATAGGCACTTTAAGTGGAATTGTCGTAAGCTCAAAATTGATAAATTATAGGTTATTACAGCTTGAGAAAAAAGTTGATAAGCATAATAATTTCGCAGAACGCATACCAGTTTTAGAAGAAAAGATAAGCGTTCAAAACCACAGAATAGACGATTTAGAAAGGAAAGATTTAATATGTTAAAGGGAATTGATGTATCATCATGGCAAAAGGATATAAATTGGCAGAGCGTTAAAAATTCGGGCATTGAATTCGCAATTTTGCGTGCAGGCTTTGGCTGGGGAAAAGACCAAAAAGATAGATATTTTGAGCAAAACTATGCAAATGCAAAGGCTGTTGGTATGCCAATTGGGGCTTACCATTACAGCTATGCGACAAATGAACAAGAGGCAAAGCTCGAAGCAGAGGCATTTTTGTCATGGGTAGCAGGCAAACAGTTTGAATATCCCGTAGTTTTGGATATTGAGGACCAATCTCAAGCGGCACTCGGCAAGGCTGTTATTTCAAATATTGTTAGAGCATTTTGTGAAACAGTTGAAAACGCTGGATATTATGTAAGCGTTTATGCTAACAAAAGCTGGCTTGACACAAAAATTGATGATGACTGCAAAACTCGATATGATATTTGGCTCGCACAATGGGCAGAAAAGCCATCATTCGGCGGTGCTTATGGCATTTGGCAATACTCCTCTGACGGTAGCGTTGAAGGTATTAACGGTAGAGTTGATATGAATGAGGGCTATAAGGATTACCCGTCAATCATCAAAAACAATGGGTTTAACGGATTTAGTAAAAATTCAGGCGAGGAAGTTCCCGTAGCTCCACAGCCAGTGCCTGAAAAGAAATTTTTGCCTAAAACAATGCTGTCACTTTCAAATACACCGCTTTTCGTGTCAGCAAGTGCTAAAGAGCCTGCTGCATATAAATCAGGCACTTATTATATATATGACGGAATACTCATAAACGGTAGATATAGGATAACTTCATCTCCCGAGAGAGCTAACAAAGAACCTATTGCTCAAAATGTAACAGGCTTTGTAAATAGAACAGATTTAGGATAATTGGGTGAAGTTCGTTTGAATTATCAGTGGCGATACGCTGACATTTAGTTCGCTGTTTTATTCGCCATCGGGGAAGATATTTATAAACTTCTGACTTGCCTGTTCGAATTATCAGTGGCGATACGCCACAAGAAAGAGGTCAATTTAATGGATATAGTTAATTATTTAGTAGAAAATGCACTTATTCTAATTCCGGTTTTAAATGTAATCGGAGCAATCATCAAAGGAATTGAAAAAATTCCAGACAAATATATTCCGTTAATTCTATTGCCAATCGGAATTTTAGGGGCAATGGGAATTATAGGTTTTAGTGTTAATGCAGCTATTCAAGGCGTTTTAGTCACAGGGGCTGCGGTTTTTGGAAATCAAGTTGTAAAACAATTAAAGAACAAATAAAATAAAAAAGAAAAATCCATTACACCTTTTTAAAAGAAGATGTAATGGATTTTCTTTGTGTTGAAGAGAGGAAATAGGGATTTTGAAAAGAGAAGAAATTTTTAAATTTTAAGCATCTTTTGAAAACATCAATGTTTTTTCTTTGCCTTTCCATGTGTGCATTATTGAAGGATTTTCAAAGATGAAATCGAGCTTTTTGATGAAAGGAACAACCTCACCAAAATCAAATGCTCTATGGTCGAACGCTATACAAATTGGAAGGACCTGACGAATTTCGATTGTTTTATTTCCTAATGAGTCTGTAATAACAACTGGTTTGTCTTGAACTGCACCAACTCCAAAGGCTGATACCTGCGGTGGAATTATTTCAAGAAGTGCAACTGCTCCCCTTTGCTCTTTATAAACTGAACCGAGATTTGAAATTGTAACTGTTCCCTGCTCTATATCATTTTTTGTTAAACGCTCTGTTGCAGGAATTGCAAAATAATCTTTTCTTGCTTTTCCGCTTAATGTTTTTACCTTGCAAGCACCCACCTTTGCACCGAGCAATCTGCCAAGCACTTGAAATATGCGTCCTTTTTTAAGGGCGGTAATTGTATTATCCATTGAAACTTCAAACATTGCTTCTGTTAGATTGCTTTGCTCTGCTCTGCGAGTTACATCAGCAATTTCATCGGTCATTTCGTCAAGATTTAGCTTGTCAAATCCGTGAAGATTTAAAGTCATCATTTCGCCATTGTGAAGAACTGTTGGCATAGAAATATTAATGTCTTCAATTTCATCAATCCGCCCTGTTACGAATTTGCGGTTGAACTGGATATGCGAATTCATAATCGGCGCTGCCTTTAAACCCTCTGATATAACTTTCATCATAAGCGTATTGATTGTTATTTTGTCGCTACCTATTCTATCGATATTTAAGCTTTTGTATTCTTTCATAAAATCAGTAACATCAGGTTCGTACATATAGGAAACATGAGGAATATTCTGCCAAGATTCAGTTGTCATATTGGCTACGATTTTTCTTTGAATTCCGAAATTGATTGTTTTTGTGATTTTCATAAATTTACTCCTTATACCTTAATCGTTAATATGTGTGTGAGATAAGCTCTCAAGAATTTTCTTTTGTTTCATTGTTTACATAATATCAAAAACAAAATTAAACAACAACATACTTTAGTTTTCAATTTTAAAAAAAATAAGCTGTTTTTGCAATTTTTGGATTGCAAGTTATGCAACTAAACTTTGAAACCTTGTATCTGCGTTGTTTTTGGTAGTGAATAAAAATTCACTTTTGCCCCACATAAAACGATTTTATTGACAATATCAGGCTTTCGCGGTATCATAATAACGCTTAAAATATTTCTTGAGCTGTCAGTTCGTAACCATCCTGACAGGAACGCTCGTTCCGAAAAAAACTAAGGAGAAAAAATGAATAGAAAAAAAATTAACTTTTTGGTGACAGGGGCAGTTATTGCTGCACTCTATGCCGCCCTCACCTATGCCGCCAGTGCATTTGGACTTGCCTATGGCAGTATTCAATTTAGGTTCTCGGAGGCGCTTACAATTCTTCCGATTTTTACGCCTGCCGCAATTCCCGGTCTTGCTATTGGCTGCTTTTTAGGCAATCTCTCAAGCCCGTTTGGAATGCTTGATATTGTGCTTGGAACTCTTGCTACATTAATCGCAGCAGTCCTTACCTATTTCACAAGAAAAATCAAATTTAAGAATATTCCATTTTTAGCACCAATTTTTCCAGTTATCACCAATGCTATTATCATTGGGCTTGAAATATCTTTTTTTATGCCTGAGGGATTTTCTTTTGCAGGATTTTTTATTTCTGCTATGCAGGTAGCAATCGGAGAAATGGTTGTTTGCTATGCACTTGGACTTCCACTTGCCGTTGCAATAGAAAAATCAGGAATTAATAAGATTGTTAAAATGTAGCTGATTTGGCGAACACAATGTGTTTAGTATGATAACATGGTTTACACATTGTACGAGGACATGGTTTACAGTTTAAGAGTATAATAAAGGCA
>JAVVWP010000055.1:0-4933 GCA_036652055.1 Oscillospiraceae bacterium
GTATATAAATACAGAGATATCATCATATCAACTAGCAGTTGATATCGCCTATTCAACTGTTAGTTCGTGTAAATTAAACTCAATTTGTATTATATTTTTACTTGAAAGGAGTTCACCTAAATGAATCAAGAAAAAATAGGTAAGTTTATAGCAACTTGTAGAAAAGAAAAAAAGCTCACTCAATTTCAACTTGCCGAAAAACTAAATATAACTGATAGAGCTATATCCAAATGGGAAACAGGAAAGTCTATGCCTGATCCATCTATTATGTTAGAACTTTGTGAGCTATTAAACATCACCGTAAATGAGTTGCTGACAGGTGAAAGATTAAATATGGAAAACTATAAGGAAAATGCAGAAAAAAATCTTTTAGAACAGCAAAAAAAGGAAGCGAGGATAAAAGCTGATAAAAAAATCTTAAATATAGTTATTATAACTTTAACAATCTTGGCTTTTATTGCCCATTTAGTAATCAATTTTTATTATCCTGATAATGCGTCAACAGGAATGGGAGAACTTATTGTAATAGCTCTGATTATTTGTTGTTTATGGTTTTTTAACAGGAACTATGCAATACAGAAGAAATAGTATTATTAGCTTAGCTGGAGGATAGATATATAAATGTTGAATAAAACTGCGGTCACACTATTTAAAGATTGGGATGAAGCTTTAATATGGTCTTGCCTGCAAGGTTATATGGGAAAAATGATTGTAGATGATGGAAAAAATCCAAAGTCAGCGATTATTGATAATGGTGACTTTAGTTTTTGTGCAGGCATACCAAATGAGAATTTGCTTAAATCCATATCCATCAGTAGTTTTAAAATTATAGTGCCAAACAGCGAAGATTGGCAAGCACTGATAGAGCGTGCTTTTTATGGGAAAGCAAAAAAGATAGTGCGCTATGCTATAAAAAAAGAGCCTGATGTTTTTGATAAAGAAAAGTTAGAATTATATGTGGCATCACTTCAAAGCGACTATGAAATTAGGCTGTTTGATAATGAAATTTTTAAATTAGCTCAAAGTGAAAGCTGGTCAGCTGACTTATGCTCGCAATTTGATGATTATAGAGAATATAAAAATTGTGCAATAGGTGTGGCAATATTACATTACGGCGAATTGGTCGCAGGGGCTTCTCCCTATGGGATATATAAAAATGGTATTGAGATTGAGATAGACACAAAACCTGATTACAGAGGCAAAGGGCTTGCAACTATTTGTGGAGCTAAGCTAATTTTAGAATGTTTGTCTAAAAACATTTATCCAAGTTGGGACGCTCATGACTTGAGGTCAGTTCATTTAGCCGAAAAATTAGGGTATCATCTTTCCCACCCATATGTCGCTTATGAAATTACAAATGATATAAAATAAGTAACACCCTCAAATGTAAAGGTTTTATCCTTATTTTGAGGGCGTTTTTCTAATCTTTTTTAGGTCTTATATTTATATTTTGAATATATGGGACTTAAATTTAAGAAATATGGTACTCCCCTTTTAAGACTTAAATTTGATTGATTGAAAAGCTTACTTTACTATGGTACAATGTCAATATATTAAAACGCTATGGGGTTTTTTAGAGAGAGCGTAAAACAATAAATAATTTTCTTGCTACCTCATTAAGAAATTATTTATATAATTGGAGGTTTATGTATGCGTAAATGTTTAAGATGCCAGACCGATATGGTAGAAAACTGCGATTTGAAGGTCGAGGCTGGCGGATATGGTCTAACAGTTGCCAATAGCACTAGCAGAGTTTTTGCTGGAAGAATAGGCAAACCAAAGGTAGCTATTTGTCCGAATTGTGGAGAAATTTCTATCTATGTAGAAAATACCGCTGACCTAAAAAGCAAGTAAAGCAAATGAGCAAAATCCCTAAACCTTTAAAGAACATTAAGGAGATCTGTTATGCGAGCTATTATGTTACTGTTTGACTCACTCAATCGTGAATTTTTACCAAACTATGGCTGTGATTGGACAAAAATGCCGAATTTTCAACGATTGGGGGAACACACACTCACATTTGACTCTTTTTATGCTGGCAGTACCCCATGTATGCCGGTACGGCGTGAACTGCACACTGGGCGGTATAATTTTATGCACAGCTCTTGGTCGCCGATGCAGCCATTTGATAATTCTGTGATTTCACGCATGAAAAATGCTGGAATTTACACTCATATTTGCACGGACCATTTTCATTATTGGGAAGACGGTGGCTCAGGCTACCTCACCAAATTTAACAGTTGCGAAATGGTTCGTGGACAGCAAGGTGACCCGTGGATGGGACAGGTATCTAAGCCGAAAGTTCCAGACACCTTATCAAAAAGAACAGGTGGCGAAAATTGGCGCCATGATTGGATTAACCGTTCGTTTTTAGACAGTGAAGACAAAATGCCACAAAAACGAACATTTGATACCAGCCTTGATTTTATAGATCGAAATGCGGGCGAAGACAACTGGTTTTTACAAATAGAAGCCTTTGATCCGCATGAACCTTTTTATACACAGGAAAACTACAAAGCACTTTATCCACACGATTATCACGGTAAAAATATGGATTGGCCTGATTATGGCAAAAATGACTATGATGCACAAACAACTGCACATATCCGCTATGAATATGCATCACTGCTCAGTATGTGCGATGCTTACCTTGGAAAACTATTGGATAAAATGGACGCACTGGATTTGTGGAAAGATACTATGCTGATTGTCAACACCGACCATGGTTTTATGTTGGGTGAAAAAGAATGGATGGGAAAAAACATACAGCCACTGTACAACGAAATTATGCACATTCCATTTTTTATTTATGATCCACGCTACAAACGCACTGGTGAACGCACCACCGCACTTGCACAAACAGTAGATATTGTGCCTACACTTGCAGAATTTTTTGATATTGAGCCACCGCAGTTTATGGATGGCGTATCACTACTGCCTGTGATACAAAATGATGTCGCAGTACGGGACTATGCACTTTTTGGTATTCATGGCGGACATGTCAACATTACTGACGGACATTATGTGTATATGCGTGCCCCCACTGGTGCTTCGTGCAATGATTTATACGAATACACATTGATGCCAATGCATATGAATGCACCATTTACAGTGGGAGAACTGCAAAAAGTCAGCCTCACAGGAGAGTTTTCATTTACAAAAGGCACAAAAGTGCTAAAAGTGCCAACAGAGGCTTATTTTAATGCTCATCAGTTTGGTACTATGCTGTTTGACCTTTTAATTGATCCAAATCAGAAACGACCGATTAAAAATGAAGTGGTAGAACAACGCCTAATAGAAAAAATGAGCGAAATGATGGAAAAAAACGAGGCTCCGCAAGAATTATATGAGCGTCTTGGAATATCCGCAATCCATCAATCTCATTAAAAATCAAAAAGGAACGATAAATTTGAAACAGGAAGTAGATTTAATTCTTTTTATGGGGCAGAGTAATATGGCAGGTCGCGGTGACGCTTCAAAAGCACCTGCTTTGACAGATGGTGCAGGCTTTGAATATCGTGCTATTTCCGCACCACACACACTCAGTCCACTGAAAGAACCGTTTGGTGTCAATGAAAATAATCCCAAAGGCGTTATAGAACAAGTAGAGAAAACAGGTTCTATGGTCACAGCTTTTGTCAATGCTTGCTATGCAGTTACAAATGTGCCAGTGGTTGGCGTTTCATGTGCAAAGGGAGCGTCACGCATTCAGGAATGGATACCAGGGACACCTTATTTTGCCGACGCAATGGAACGATTTTGCTTAGCTAAAGCCTTTTTGCATCAGCAGAATATCGCAGTGCGTCATATGGCGATTGCTTGGTGCCAAGGATGTGCAAACACAGACGGCAAAATTTCGCCAGAGGAGTACTCTCGACAAAGCGTCGCCCTTATGGAAGCTTTTTTTGCTGAGGGAATAGAAGCCTGCTTTTGGATTGCTATTGGCAATCATCGTGATATTCCAGGCTTGTACGATGAAATTCATACAGCACAATTAAAGCTCTGTAAAGATAATCCTAAAATTCATCTGGTATCTGATACTTTTAAAACACTTTTGGAACGCAAAATGATGAAAGATGAATATCACTATACGCAGGAGGGATATAATCTTGTTGGCGAAGAAGCTGGTAAAAATGCTGGATTTCTATTAGAGAAGATGTTCTGCTTGCAATCAAAATTATTTGAAATGCAAGACCTCCCCTATCGAGATTTTCATTCAAAGCTTATGCCTACAATCGATAAAGATTTAATCATTGGAGTGCGTACACCAGTTCTTCGCAAATTTGCAAAAGAATTTTCAAAGTCAAGTGAAGCTACGAAATTTATGAAAATTTTACCTCATAAATATTATGAAGAAAACAACCTTCACGGATTTCTTATTGAAACAATAAATGATTATGATAAAACCATAATAGCTTTAGATGAATTTTTGCCATATGTTGATAACTGGGCAACCTGCGACCTTTTAAATCCAAAAGTTTTTAAAAATCATTTGCCTGAACTGATTGTCAAAATAAAAGAATGGTTAAAATCTGAAAATACATTTACTATTCGTTTTGGCATAAAAATGCTAATGCAATTTTATCTCGGTGAAGAATTTAAAATTGAATATCCAAATATTGTTGCCGCAATTAAATCAGAAGAATATTATGTTAAAATGATGATAGCTTGGTATTTTGCAACTGCCCTCGCAAAACAATATGACAATGTTTTGCCCTTTTTAAAAAGTCATCGACTTGACGCTTGGACTTACAATAAAGCAATTCAAAAAGCCTTAGAAAGTTATCGAGTAAACGCTGAACAAAAAGAATATCTAAAAACGCTTAAAATTAATTAGAAAAAGCATTTAGTAATTCTGTTTTTCTTAACTTATAGCTACTTTACTGTGGTAAAATAAGTATAAAAAATGCCCTCGGAAAAACCGATAGCGTAA
>JAVVWP010000056.1:0-4357 GCA_036652055.1 Oscillospiraceae bacterium
CCATAGGTGTAATGGTTTCTATAATTCGTTCAACCTATGATAAAAATTCTGAAACAATGGTATCTGGAATTGGCAAAACAATGCTTTCCATTGCGAATGCAATTTGCAAATTTTATTTAACCGTTATTCGTGGAACGCCTGTTGTTGTTCAATTATTAATTGGATATTTCATCATTTTTGCGTCATCTCGAAATGCTGTAATGGTAGCATCTTTAGTGTTTGGTATAAATTCGGGTGCATATGTTACAGAGATTTTTAGAGGCGGAATAATGTCTATCGATAATGGCCAGTTTGAAGCAGGAAGAAGCCTCGGCTTTAATTATGCTCAAACTATGACACATATAATAGTTCCGCAGGCATTTAAAAATGTTCTTCCAACTCTTGCAAACGAATTTATCGTTTTGCTTAAAGAAACCGCAGTTTGCGGATATGTCGGTCTTGCTGACCTTACTAAAGTCGGTGAGCAAATTCGTGGAAGAACTTATAGTGCTTTTATGCCACTCATTGCAGTTGCACTTATTTACCTTGTTATGGTTATGATTTTATCATGGCTTGTCGGAAAGCTTGAGAGGAGACTTAGAAACAATGAACGATAATAGTTTTATTGAGGTTAATAACCTTGAAAAGTCTTTTAAAAGCAAGACAGGCAAAGATACAGTTTATGCCCTTAATGGCATAACAACTAAAATTGCAAAGGGCGAGGTTGTCGTTGTTATAGGCCCTTCGGGTTCGGGTAAATCCACATTTTTACGCTGTCTTAACCTTTTGGATATTCCAACTAAAGGCGAGGTTATTTTTGAAGGCGTTAACATCACTGACAAAAAGGCAAATATTAATATTCATCGTCAAAAAATGGGAATGGTATTTCAACATTTTAATCTTTTCCCTAATATGACAATTCTCAAAAATATGACAATTGCACCTATGAAGCTTTTAGGGAAATCAAAAGATGACGCTGAAAAAGACGCTATGGAGCTTCTTAAAAGAGTTGGCCTTGATGATAGAGCAAGTTCTTACCCCTCTCAGCTTTCGGGCGGTCAAAAGCAGAGGATTGCTATTGTTCGTTCACTTTCAATGAATCCTGATGTTATGCTTTTTGACGAGCCAACCTCTGCACTGGACCCTGAGATGGTCGGCGAGGTTTTAGAGGTTATGAAAGACCTTGCAAAAAATGGAATGACTATGGTTGTTGTTACCCACGAAATGGGATTTGCAAGAGAAGTTGGCAGTCGTGTGATTTTTATGGACGAAGGCAAAATAGTTGAAGAAAATGCTCCAAATGAGCTTTTCAATAATCCTCAAAATCCACGATTAAAAGATTTTCTTTCAAAAGTTTTATAATATTAAATGGTTTTATAGGGTGATTACTATCGCCCTATTTTTTTTATGATTTTACATTCCTTTAAAAATTTAATTTTATGGTGCAAAAAAGGGCGGATATTAAATCCACCCTTTTTTATCTGATTATTAATATTTTATAAGGTATCTGTCAAGCTCCCACTGTGAAATCTTAGTGCGATAATCATTCCATTCAGTGCGTTTGCCAACAAGATATTTTTCAAAAATATGCTCGCCCAAAGCTTCTTTGATGAATGGATCGCTTTCAAATTCGTCCATAGCCTCATCAAGAGTGCCTGGAAGTTGGTCGATTTTAGACTCGCTGAGTTCCTCGGCAGTCATTTCAAATAAGTTCCTACTAATGCTTTTAGGAGGCGTTAGTTTATTTTTAATACCGTCAAGCCCCGCAGCAAGGCAAAGAGCCATTTCAATGTATGGGTTGCACGATGGATCAGGAGAACGAAGCTCTACCCTTGTACCCATTCCACGAGAGGCAGGAACACGAATAAGTGTTGAACGGTTTGAAGCTGACCACGCAATATTAACTGGTGCCTCATAGCCAGGGACAAGCCTTTTATATGAATTTACAAGTGGATTTGCAACAGCGGTAATGCCTTTTATATGCTTCATAACGCCTGCAATAAATTGATAAGCAGTTTCTGAAAGTCCGATTTCATCGGTTTCGTCATAAAACGCATTTTTGCCATCTTTCATAAGTGACATATTTGTATGCATTCCTGAACCTGCAATACCAAAAACAGGTTTTGGCATAAAGGTTGCGTGAAGCCCGTGGCGACGAGCATAAGTTTTAACAACATGCTTAAAAGTAATAACATTATCGGCTGAAGTCAAAACTTCATCAAAGCGGAAATCAATCTCGTGTTGACCTTCGGCAAGCTCGTGATGAGAGGCTTCAATTTCAAATCCCATAGCCTCAAGTGCTAAGCAAATATCAGCACGGCAATGCTCGCCCTGATCAGATGGGCTTATATCAAAATAGCCTGCAACATCGCCTGTTTTTGTGGTTGGATTTCCATCTTCATCAATTTGGAAAAGGAAAAATTCACATTCAGGGCCAACATTAAATGAATAGCCCATATCGGCTGCAGTTTTAACAACTTTTTTAAGAACATTTCGAGGATCACCCATAAAAGGTGTTTCACCGTCTGTGCAATAGACATCACAAATAAGCCTTGCAACGCCATCTTTCCACGGGAGGACTACAAAAGAATTATAGTCAGGTCTTAAATACATATCTGATTCATTAATTCTAACATATCCCTCAATTGACGAACCGTCAAACATACATTCATTATTGAGTGCCTTGTTAAATTGACTTCTTGTAATAGCAACATTTTTAAGCTGACCAAAAATATCAACAAATTGAAGCCTGATAAATTTAATTTCCTGTTCTTTAGCAATTCTTAAAACATCTTCTTTTGTATAGCTCATATATATGAACCCCTTTCAAAAACAAAATAAAAAAAGACAATGAGTCCTTTTACAAGACCTCGTTGCCTTTATTATGTTAATATTATATCAAAAAATTACAAAATGTCAATAACAGTTTTTACTGAATTTCTTTATACATTTCAGAGGAACTCTCTTTGGTTGCATATTCCGGGGCTGAAAGAACCTCATATTTAGTCTTTTTTGCACCAAAGCTGATTTCTATAATATCACCCAGCTTGACATCATATGATGCCCTTGCTGTTTTTCCATTTACAAGGGCGTGACCTGCATCACACACCTCATTTGCAATGGTTCGTCTTTTTATAATTCTTGAAACTTTTAAATATTTATCAAGTCGCATTTTTTATTACCACCTTAATTTTATATAAATAATAACTTTTTCTCTTTCCCTGTGGAAATATAGGCAGCAGTCGTTTCGAATTTTTTTAGTATTTCTTTTCCAAGCTTTTTTTCTATATAGTCAATAGCTGTTAAAAATTCTGGCGTTCTAAGCTCCATATTATGACAATCTGTTCCTAAAAGAGAAATTTCGCCATTTGAAATCCGTTCAATTGCAAGCGCTCTGTTAAATGACATTGACTTGAAAATCTTAGTATTCATTTGAATGCCACAACCAAGCTCTAAAAGGTTAGAAATAGCTTTATCGCTCACAAACACTTTAGCGTATCTTTCAATATGGGCAATTATTGGAGTAACCGCATATTTTGAAATTAAAGTAGAAAGCATTTTTTCATTCTTTTCAAATTCATAAGAGGCGTCAAGCTCTATTAAAATATAAGGAGTGTTCGCTATGCATAGCTGTGAAATATCCTCACACGCCAAAAGAGGCTCCGAAAGAAAAACCTCGCTCCCAAGCACAAAAAGCTCACGATTGTAATGGAGAAGAATTTCTTCAAAAGCTTTTTCACGACTTTTTGTAAAATCATCAATTGTTTGATGTAAAGCATCAAAATGAGGGGTAAGCCAGATTTGTGATGTTTCTTGAGCTAAAAGCATATCTATCATTTGAATTGACATTTCAATGCTTTTAGAACCATCATCAATATTGGGTAAGATGTGTGTGTGACAATCTACAAACATTAACTATCATCCTTAGTATCATTTTGGTTGTAATATGAACCTGAATATCCATAATTTTTATATCTACTATATTTTGTTTTATATTTAGAGGATTTATGCACTGTTACATCATTAAAAATAAATCCTAAAAGCTTAACATTTCTTGAGCTTAGTGATGAAAGCATTGTATCAATATCTTTTGTTGTCGTCTTTTTTTCTCTTACAACTGCAACAATCCCATCTGCAAGGTCACAAATCGAAAGAACATCTGCAACAATATTGATGGGCGGCGTATCAATAATAATATAATCGAACTTTTCTTTTGCTTCTGTTATAAATTGTTCCATTCTTGAGCTTGATAAAAGTTCAGATGGGTTTGGAGGAATAGTACCAGAAAGCACCGCAGATAATCCCTCAATATCGGTTTTTACAATAATATCGTCCATATCTATTGTTTTACAAAGATAATCGGTTAAACCTTTTGATT
>JAVVWP010000056.1:4367-4644 GCA_036652055.1 Oscillospiraceae bacterium
AATACGAGGCTTTCGAAGGTCACAATCAATCAAAAGAACTCGTGTATCAAGCTTTCTTGCAAAAGCACCTGCAACATTGATAGCTGTTGTAGTTTTGCCATCACCTTGCAAAGGGCTTGTAAACATTATAACTTTACATTTTGAATTTATTACTGAAAAATCTATATTCGTTCTCGCCAAACGGTAGGCCTCTGTAACTACAAATTCATTTTGAGCCTCTGCCGTATCAGCATATTCTCTTGTTTTTAATTTCTTTTTCATTATTTCCCGCCCTACT
>JAVVWP010000057.1:0-4422 GCA_036652055.1 Oscillospiraceae bacterium
ACTTGCCATTTTTCTTCTGATAAATCAACTAAGGGAGGAATATTAATTATTTGACTGCTTTTTTTATAATATCTTTCCAGATAATTGCTTATTACAATTAATCCATCAAGTTTTTTTTGAAGTATAGTCATCCTATAAAAAACATCAGAACCTTTCAGTAAAAAAAATGCTAGACCTCTATTTTTAGCACTATACCATTCAGTACAATCACCTATAATTTTAATGCTTTTTTTATGACATAATGAGATAATTTTTCTCAGAGCAATTGCTTGATAATTATAACAAATAACAAATTCAACGTCATTATACTGTTCCAAGATTCTTTTAAAAGAATCAATGTTAGATAAATAATGAATCCATTGCTTTTTAGATGTCGGATATGATGTGAAAAAAGAATCGAATCCTTGAATTTGCTTTACTGTCGCTATTATATCGGAATCATAGCTTAAGCTTTTATCACATCCCATAAATACAACATCATAACCTAATTCTCTAAATATTTTTGCATTACTTAAAACTCTATGTGAAGCCGCATCATTATCTGGTAACTCAAAGCTACCAACATATAATATTGTGCCTTTACTCACTACTACAAATTCTCCTTATACCATTCTATTGCGAGTTTTATTCCATCTGCGAAGCTATAATCAGGAGCATATCCTAACAGATTTTTTGCCTTTGAAATATCTGCATTACTATGCTTTATATCGCCCTTACGGTCTGCTCCGAAATTTGGTTCAACGCTCATTTCAAGCGCTTTAGTTAAGCCATAATAAATGTCAATCAGATATTCTCTTCCACCGTATGCAATATTAAATGCGTTTCCTGCGGCTTCATGTGGCGCAAGACATGCTTTAAGATTTGCCTCAATAACATTTTCAATATAGGTAAAATCTCGTGACTGCTTGCCGTCGCCATTAATTGTTGGAACTTCACCTTGTAAAAGTTGTTTCAAGAATTTCGGAATAACTGCCGCATATGCACCATCGGGATCTTGACGTCTACCAAAGACATTAAAGTATCTCATTCCGTATGTATCAAGCCCATAATGCAAAGTATATTGCTTTGCCCATTCTTCATCACAACGCTTTGTAAGAGCATAAGGTGACAACAAATTGCCTTCTTTGCCTTCTGTTTTAGGAAGCTTTGGTTCATCACCATAAACTGAGGAAGAACTTGCATATACAAATTTTTTTACGCTATTTTGCCTTGAGGCTTCCATCATATTTAATGTGCCTTGAATGTTGTTGGCACAATAAAATAGAGGCATCTCAATACTTCTTGGAACACTGCCCCATGCTGCTTGATTGAGAACATAATCTATTCCTTTAGTTGCCTTAAGGCAACTATCTAAATCCTTTATATCACCCTTTATAAAAGCGTAATTTGGATTATCTAAGAACATATCCACATTTTTTTGCTTTCCTGTTGATAAATCATCAAGACACCGTACCTTATATCCTAAATTTAGGATTGCTTCGCAAAGATTTGACCCAATAAATCCTGCTCCGCCGGTAACTAAAAATTTCGAATTTGCCGGAAAATTAATATTTTTATAACCCATAATTTATAATCTCCAATAGCTGTAACCAGCCGATTCATATTCTTTGCGGTCAAGCAAGCCTTTTAGGTCAAGTAAAACTTTTTTATCATTTGTAAAAAGCTTGTCCATATCAGAAACAGAAACTTTACTGAATTCATTATGAGCAACAGCCAAAATAACAGCGTCCATATTATTTATGCTATTTACATCTACGAATTCAATACCATATAAGCATTTGGCTTCGTCAGCATCAGCAGCCGGATCTGCTACTACCGGAGTTATTCCATATTCTTTAAGTTCTTTTACAATATCAATAATTCTTGTATTGCGAGTATCAGGACAATTTTCCTTGAAAGTAAATCCTAAAATAGCAACTTTTGCACCATTAACAGCTTTATCTGATTTTATAAGATTTTTAACTAAATTTTCAGCGACATATTTACCCATATCATCATTTATTCTTCTGCCAGACAAAATAATTTGACTATGATATCCTAACTGTTCGGCCTTATATGTAAGGTAGTATGGATCAACACCAATGCAGTGACCTCCAACAAGACCCGGTGCAAAGTTAAGAAAGTTCCACTTAGTTCCTGCAGCTTTTAAAACTGATTTTGTGTCGATTCCCATTTTGTTGAATATAATTGAAAGCTCATTCATAAAAGCAATATTTATATCACGCTGGCTATTTTCGATTACCTTAGCTGCTTCGGCAACCTTTATAGATTCTGCTCTGTGAACCCCTGCTTCAACAACGAGTTCATATACTTTTGCGATAATATCAAGAGTTTCATCATCCATTCCAGATACAATTTTTGTTATTGTTTCAAGACGATGAACCTTATCACCCGGATTAATTCTTTCGGGTGAATATCCTATTTTAAAATCTATACCACATTTGAGCCCAGATTCTTTTTCAAGGATTGGAACACAAATGTCCTCAGTAACTCCTGGATATACTGTGCTTTCAAAGACAACAATTGACCCTTTTGAAAGATTTCGACCAAGTATCGTCGAGGCACCTTCAACTGGAGAAAGGTCTGGTGTATGGTCGTCATTTACTGGTGTAGGAACTGCTACAATATGAAATTTAGCTTCACGAAGTTTTGTTTCATCAGCTGCAAATTCAACAGTTGTTTTTGAAATTATGTCATTGCCAACTTCGTTTGTTGGATCTATACCGGATTTGTAAAGTTCAATCTTTTTTGAGTTAAGATCAAAACCAACCACATTAGCTTTTTTGGCAAAAGCTACAGCTATTGGCATTCCAACGTAACCAAGTCCGACAATGCTTATTTTTTCTTCTCTATTTGCAATTTTTTCGTATAAATTCATTATAGCTTTTTCTCCTTTTATAATTCCATAATTTCAACAATTGATTGATTAACTTTGCTTACATCATACTTTTCTTCGGCAATTTTTCTTCCTGCTGTTCCCATTCTAATTGTTTCATTAGGATTTTCGATCATATAAATCATTTTTTGAACTAAAACATTTGTATCCTTTACAGGAACTAAAAAGCCATTTTGCCCATCAACAACCGTTTCTCTACAACCGGGTGCATCTGTTGTAATAACAGCCCTTCCTGTAGCCATAGCCTCAAGAACAGTTTTTGGCGTTCCTTCATGATAAGATGGCAATATATAAACCGTACATTTATCTAAAAATGGCTTTACGTCCATTTGTTCGCCAAAATATTCTATTGTCTTTTTATCAATAAATGGTTGTAATTCTTCAGACTTTAATGCTGATGGATTGCTATCAAACGGACCTACTAACAAGCACTTAATGTTTGGATATTTTTCTTTTACAATTTGACAAGCTGATAAATATTCTAATATTCCTTTATCCTTTATTAATCGCCCTATGAATAAAAAAGTGGGACTATTTGGGATATCTGTTTGAACAAACTTTTCTAAATTAACGCCAGAACCATTTATTATTTTAGCTTTTTTATCGCTTACTAAATTCAAATTTAAAAATGTGCTTTTATCATCATTATTTTGAAATAATACCGCCTTGCTATTTTTGCAAGCAATTTTATATTCCAATTTCAATAAGAATTTTATTATTGAGTTTTTAAAACCATATCCTCGAAAAACAGAGCCGAGACCTGCGACAAGGGAAAAAACCTCTGACTTTTTTAATGATTTGGCAGCCATACTTCCATAAACAATTGTTTTAGCTTGATAAACGAATAATTTGTCTGGGTTTTCCTGCTTTAAAACTTCTTTAATTGATTTGTAGGTTTTTATATCATTAAAAGGATTTTTACCATTTCGTTCAACATATATTTGACGATATTTTATATTGTATTTTGCGAATTTTTCGCACCAATTATTTTCATTTGTAGAAGGCTCGTTCCCAATAGATATAACCGAATGTCCATTACTAATAAAAGCCTTCATCATGTCAAGTCTAAACCATAATAATGACGGTGTATGGCTTGATATAACAGCAATCTTCATTTAATCACAACTTTCTCTTCCTTTTTTGTTTCTTCCTCTGTTTCTGCTTTTTTAGTGCCGGTGCCGCCTTCGAGAACTCCATCACGTTTTATAACTGAAAGTATCGTTCCGAAAAAGCACTTGCAGTCAAAAGAAAAACTTATTTTTTTCACATATTCACCGTCATATCTTGCTTTGTCGGCAATTTCGATTGTGTCACGACCGTTGATTTGCGCCCATCCTGTTAGCCCGGGAGTAATGTCGTTTGCACCGTATTTATCTCGCTCGGCAATAAGGTCATACTGATTCCATAGTGCAGGGCGAGGGCCGATTACACTCATCTTTCCGCTGAAAATGTTGAATATCTGAGGCAACTCATCAAGGCTTGTTTTACGCATGAATTTGCCGACTTTTGTTATGTATGAATCAGCA
>JAVVWP010000058.1:0-4053 GCA_036652055.1 Oscillospiraceae bacterium
TGTTATAAGCATAAATATAAGATTGATAATCCAGAAACTCTTGTTCAGTGAAAAACTGATGTTTGTTATTTTGCAAACCAACGGACAATTTTGTAATGATGTCAGAGTGTATTCCATATGCAAGCTTTCGTTTTTCTTGTTGCTCCAAGGCTGGATAATCGATACGTGTAGGTATGCGTGCAAGTTTTTCGAGATAAATTGATTCCAGCCCTTTTAGGGATTCAAGCTTACATAATTTTTCTTTCAAAAAATAAAGATTTTTTCTGTAACTGAAAAATGGACTGTTGTCCACACGTTCGATATCTATTTTGAAAGCCTCATTGATTTCTTGGGCTAATGCATCATCGTGATGTAGGATTCCATCTATCTGTATAACCAAACGAGTGTCAAATTTAACTTTTCCATCTTTAGTTTCTGAAGCAATTAAAGCACCATTTTTGGCCAGTAATTCAAACCCACATCGAATAAAGATGTCTCTGTTTTTTTCAGCTAAGTCGGATAGAAAAACATCAGCTGGCCGACTGAGTGCAACATTATTGTACATTAAGCATTTTTTCAAGTTTTTTTGCACGTCATCAAGGCTGTTTACAACAGCAGTATTGAAAAATCCGAAGAGAATATTATCACTTGCTTTTCCTGTTCGATTCAATTGTTGCGAAATATAATCCGCAACCAATTGGACCGCTACTGAAGGCTTTGAGATATAGAGAGAAAAAGGTAGAGGACTTTCACAAGAGATAGAGAGAACGGTATAATAGCCTTTTCCATGTGCGATATCGCGTTTAATTATAATTCCTTGCTTGTTTAGCTCTCTAAGAATGGCATCCATTGATGTTTTGCTTGTTTCTACACCGTACTGAGTAGGAATATCTCCAAGCAATCGCAACATTTCGCTTTTACGAAAGCTCATACCGGGTTTTAAGCGAGACAAATCAAATTTGGAAACCCTTTGCTTAGCTGGCACATTGTGAATGTCAGCTAATGTAACAGTAACCCCACTGGAGCAATTCTGAGATTGATATTCAGGTTTTAGAATGCACAAGGGGGCCACAGATTTTTCCAACTCGGATGGTGTTGTTTTGTTAAAATCTATATATTGATTAAGCAGTTCGAATAATTCGTCAAGGGTTGATACGTTGGGAATATTAAGCGAGGTTTCTTCTTTTTTCATAATTTAAACTTTCTCCTTTTAAAAAATAATCGATTAGATTTATCCATTAATAATATAATAATACGGGCACTTTTGAATCGAAAAAATATCTGGCCGTGATAATGTGATTGCTTGAAAAGACTTAATCACGCATCCATATGTCGGCACAAACTTTTAGAGAGTGCCTTGCTAAAATGGGAGTAGTGAAAAGAATGTAAATTATATTATCAAAATCTTTATTACGGACATTCGAAAGCTTCATACAATGCTGTGTCAATAATCTCATTTCACCGGACAGTTAGATTGTCTGAAACGTTTAGATAAAAGAAAAAACCACCCTAAAAAAGAGTGGTTTTCATATTAAGTTAGGCTTAAATGCCTTTTCTATTTAAATGCCGTTTGGCAAACGCAGACTTCACCGCTAAAAATTTACACTTATAAATATATATCTTACTATTTAATAATAGCACAGTGGACGCATACTGTCTACACTTTTTAAAAGCAAAAAAGCTTAGGTTGAAACGCAAAACTAAATTTAGCTACATTGCTCTTGATTGCAAAATTTATTCTTTGTGGGAATTCGGTCTACAAACGGCAACTACGCTTAAAACAATGAAAGTTACTAAACCGAGAATTAATAATAAGTTTGCATTTGTCTTCTTTTTCGATGGCGCGCTATGTTTTCGGTAGGCTATTTCCAACTTTTCAAATGCCTTAGCATTGATTCTGTCTATACATTCATCGCAAATGCAAGGAGTCCGCTGCGAAGCACATTCTTTGCAGTAAAATTTCCCACAGTGCAGGCAAGCTTCGACTGCGGGACGGTCATAGTGGTTAATGCATTTCATACTTTTACCCCCATAACAAATTTTTGTTAAATATTATAATTATAATATAGCTTTTTTTAGGCAGTGTAAAGTTTTTTGTTGTAACCAAAAAAGAGTATAAACAAATAAAGATATAGTCGCTTTCTGCAAAAAAATCAGGGGGCGTGGATAAGTGACTGTATATTCAAATAAAAATGGCGTCTTTGATTGATTTTTCTAACCAATTTTTCGCCGGCCTTCAAAATGCGGGGAAATTATTGTTTACTTGCAGTCCCCCGAAAGGTACATATACTATTAGATATAAAAGATAGAACTTAATGCTGGGAAACGAAAATGGAAAACGTTTTAATTGTGCATGTGCGATAGCGCGCACATTAGAATAAATTTCTAATAAACAAGTCCGCAGACTTGTTTTATTGAATTAAATTCAACAAAAAAGGAGAATGTAAATTGAAAAAAGATTTTGAACAATTGGTGAAAATAATTGCGCAACAAGCAAAAAGAGCTGCAAAAATAGAGAATCAGCAAGACAACATTTTTTTACTGTCAATTTCATACCGTGAAGAAGTGCAGGAAATGCTGGAAATTGAATTGGATGGTATTTATGAATCTTTGTGTACGGGCCTTAATATGTTGGGGCCGGAGATACCCAAGGAAGTAGCACAATTTTTTTCGCAACAAACTTTATGGGGCCTGCAGGATATAGCAAAAGCCAATAAAAAAACAATTATGCAGCAACTAAAAAGTGATGGTTGCAAATTTCAAAAGTTTTTTTCGGCGCAAAAGCGTATTTACGACGAAACCTTAAACTTTTTGCAAAATGTGGAGAAAACTAAAAACAGTATTCAAGTGACGATTTAATTATTATAAAACTATGGTTTAGAAATAAGTAAGCGACATCATGGTTTTTGCGTGATTTAGCTTGCTTGATATTTAAGAAAAATAGCTAATCAACCTAAAAGCTACGAACGTAAACGCAACCAACAATACCAACTTATGTGCAAAGTTGGTATTGTTGGTTTGCTTAGAAACTGTGCAGGAATGCGGCTCTTGTGAAATTCGTTGATGTCTTTAACATAATAAATTTGAAAATAAAACCAACTTATGGTAAAATTTAATAAAAAGTTGGTATTTGGAGGGCGGAATGGAGAAAACATCACGAGGCATTCCGAAAGCAAAAGAAGTAGAGCCTATCAAGCGAGTATCAGATATTAAAAAGATAAAAGAATATTTGATTGCCACAAAACGGTGGCGGGATTATTGCATCTTTACTGTTGGCATCAATGTAGGACTGCGCGCATCGGATTTGCTTTCATTGCGCATCGGACAAGTAGACAGAACAGATGAAGTAACGGTCACAGAAAAAAAGACCGGAAAGTCAAGAGCTTTTGTAATCAACCAATCGGCCAGAGAGGCAATTGATTTGTACCTTTCCGAAAGAAACGATACTTCTCCGGACGGTTATCTGTTTGCAAGCCAAAAATGTTCGGACAAACCGTTGACTGTGTCTTCTTTGCATCGTTCGCTGAAAACGCTGTTCCGCCAGCTCGGCTTAAAAGGAAACTTCGGAACGCACACTTTGCGTAAGACCTTTGGCTATCATGTTTACAACAATAACATTAAAGAAAATCCAGGTATCGTTCAAGTGCTTCAAAAAATGTTTGGACATAGCAGTGAAGCAATGACATTACGGTATATAGGAATCACGAAAGAAGTGATTGCCGATACCTATCAAGAATTGAATCTATAATATAAAATTAAAGTATTATATATAATGTAAGAGACCGATGATGAGCATCCGCGAAACGATAAGGCGGAATACAAACAAGCTTTTGATGCGCAATATCCAAAACAAGATATTACGTTATTGTGCAAAATAGTCGACACTGGAGAAACAAATTAAGAGTGCGTCGGTGCATATTGTATATGTAAAACTATAAATGGCAAATAAGGTATTATGATAAAAGAAGTTGACGTCTAGTAATAAAAACAGTATTATATGAACAGGGGAAAGCATCCTATGTCTAGCGGCAAGCCGAATTTTCCAAAAAGGCAACCGCAAATTTCCAAAACATG
>JAVVWP010000059.1:0-3850 GCA_036652055.1 Oscillospiraceae bacterium
GAATGTTGTATTTAGATAAGTAAGAATTATTTGTAATATATGCTGATGAGATATACATAGAAATTCTATCATTATTTTTTCTACCGTATATTCTAATATCACCACTATGAACTATATTTTTAGAAAAAGCATATGGTAATTTTTCAAATACATTGGATACAACCATATTTCCTGTACCTGTTCCAAGTTTACTTGAGGCATCTTTGTATTTTTCAAAAAAACTGGGTGTAAATCTGTAAATTCCTCTTGAGGAAATTATACTATCCAATCTATCTTTATTTATTTCAATAATACTTACTTTTTTAATAATACTGTTCAATGTTTCATATTTGGCAAATACTTTTATTGCACCAGATTTTTCATTATTATTTCTGAAAGTAATAGCAACTCCACCTTTGATATCAACACTATCAAAAACTTCTTTTGAGTTTGAAAAGTATTTAACAACCTTAAAGTGCTCATCATTGAGCATCTGTTCGTTCCATTTTTTAGGTGTTTGACCTGCGTCAAATAAAAATCTTGCTGGTGTTATTAACGACACTAACGAAGATAATTTAAAAGCTGCATCATAAAAATAATGATATATTGGCGGCTTTCTTGTACTTCCATTTTCTTCTTGATACGGAGGATTCCCCACCACGGCATCAAATTTCATTTTTTCACTTCCTTTTTTATCCCAAAAGCTTGTGCGCAATATGCGCTCCACAAATTGTTGCGGCTTGTCCTTTAACATACCAATTAAATCATCAAACGCGTGGGAATTTACCTTTACATCTTTAAATCCAACCAGTGTTCTTTTGGTAATAGACTTCGCCATAGGAGTTTTGCAGATGACAAAGATATTCTTTTCAACAGTTTCATTCCACAGCTTTTCTTGCAAATCGCCGGTTAATTCACCTTTTTGATACGGCTCACACTTATTGCGGAAAATGCTGTATGTCACATACAGCGGATAGAGCCCTGTCTTTGAGTTTATTTCTAAAATCTGTGCCTTGCTGTTTCCAAAAGTTTCAGCTGTAACCTTGCCTTGATCCACAAAACGAGGCTCTTTTAATGTTTCGCTATGCTCCTCATTGAAGAAATCATAACCACCCAAACAATCGCCCATGTGCATATTTACCACGCGCCATGGAGTCAAAACGGTTTCCTTGTCAGGATTTTTGAAACAGGTAAATAATTCGGATATTTTTTGTACTCTTTCAGTTGGCAATAGTTCATCTGCACTTTTTACAGTGTTTCTGATTTTTCTACCGGCTGAAACAAATATTTCGGGATCATAGTACCTCGTAAACTCTTTGAATAGCTCTTTTGTGACACCTGTCGGCATAAACTCGTTCCAAGAATCAGGGTCAACTATCTTATCATCTAAGAACATATCAAGAGTGAAATCATCTTTGATGTCAATATCTGCACCATAAATAAGCAGTGGCATACGGATAGAGATACCACGCAAAATAGAAATGGCTGTATTTTTTTGTTTCTGTTGCTCCTTTATTTTTGCAAGGTATTCTTCGTCCTCGGAAGTACGCTGTTTAGGCTGCTTTTTCTCAATTTTCTTGAGTTTTTCATATTCCTCATCAGTTAAGCCTTGATTATTAATATCAATATCCTTTGACTTTGGAGCTGCTTTAGAAGCGCCTACAATCTTTTTAAGGTTGCTGAAATTTGTCAAGTCTATCTCGTCTAATTTGAGTAGCTCATCATTATAAAGGCTATTATCGTCAAAGCCATTTTTAACAGCTCTGTCTGCATAGGCATGCTTAAGCTGTTGCAGCAATCTCCCTGTGTCATATTTTTTCATCTCTGTTCCGTCCAAAGAAATAACAGGACAATAGTTTAGAAATTCGCCTAAAATAGCTCGGTCATTGGTATCTGCTTTTCCTGCCTTTGTAGAAATAGCAACCGATTCCGCTACCATTTTCAAGGTTCTGTCAGGTGCAAAATCAAACACATAACAGAACTGCTTTATCTTACCATTTTTGTTGCAAGGTGACTGAACTCTAAATATAGTTTGCAGATAGTTAGCGGCAGAAGTAGAAAAAGAGCCTGACAGCATAAAAACTGCGTTCCATTCAGGCACAGTAACACCTGTGGTAAGCTTGCCGCAGGATAATGTAATTGTATAACCATCCTCACCTGCATCTGAGATTGCCTTTTGCACTTTCTTCAGTGCATCATCTGTCTTTTCTTCTTCGTCACCATCGCCTGCTACATTGACAACATCAAATACACCACTGCCAAAAACAGAGTGTTGCTTTAATAATTTACTCAAAGCCTTGGCTTCTTTTACACCGGGAACCATCCAAAGTGCGTGTTTGAACAAACTGCGATATTCTTCTGTGGCATAAGGATAGTGGCTGTCTTCATCTGCTCTTGTAATGAGGTTTAGAAAACTCTTGATGTCATCTTCGTGGTAGAAATCACCAACCGATTTACCAATTGGCATTGGCGTTCTGTCTACCGCCATATCACCTGTCCACACTCTGAAAAACTCACGGAAATTGAATGCTTTATCTTCAATCTCAACATACTTTTCACCTGCAACCAGCTTTCCTAAATCGTAGGTAAAAATTTTTAATTGGGGTAATTCATCATAAGGGTTGGAATCGCCAAAATGCAATTCGTCCCATTCCTTTTTCGCCTGTTGCTCCATGATGTAGTCCCAAGTATAAACATTGTCCTCATACTTATCCAAAATATTAAATGGGGTGCCGGATAGAGCAAGGAATTTTGTATCATATCCATTTCCGTCCTTTACAATATTTTCGATAACGGCATCACCCAAAGCTGTAGTTGTACCCTCGTGAGCTTCGTCCACAATTACTAAATCCCAGTTGAGCGAAAAAGCAACATCGTTTTTATTAAACTTTCCGCCAACAGCATCAGAGCCACGAAGGTCTTGAATAGATGCAAAATAAACGAATTTTTTCTTTGTTTGAATCAGTTGTTCAAGTGTATATCCTGTGCTTTTTGAGCCATAGATATAATCTTTTTCATTATAAAAAATCTTACCAAAATCCTCATACCAGCCATTATCAACAACAGGGCGATGCGTGATAATAATAGTCTTTGCAAATTTGCTTTTGCGTGTAACTTCTAATGCTGATAGTGTTTTGCCAAAACGCATTTTAGCATTCCAAAGTATTTTATTATTATGCTTGAATTGTTCCAATGTTTGCTTAATTGCTTGCTCTTGCTCGGGTCTAAATATAATCGGAACTGCTCCTTTAACTGTACTGTTTGAGAGATTTGCCAAGTTCTTCTTGACAGCATCTATGGCTTTAAGGGAAATTTCTAAATCAATTTCAAACCATTCTCTACTTGTTGAACCCTTTATAATATGTTTTGCAAAGCCGGAATTTTCAAGTACAGCGTGTACATCGTGATCACGAAAAGCTTTTAAGGTGGGCTGTCCTGTCATTTTGTCTTTTACGGTATGTATTGCAAGTTCAGTGTGCAATAACTCTGCTGTAATTCCAGCTGTATTGGTATATTGTTTAATTCTGTCCTTTGCTGCTTGATTTAATAGCTTGCAATTTGGTGGAAGTCTATCAACGGATTCTTCTGTTTTGATGGTAGCATCACCGATTTTTAAGAGACCCTTGTGTTTTTCATCGTTTATTCTGAAAATATAAATCAGTTTATACTCAAATGAGGTTTTAAATAAATTGCTCATTAGACTTCTCCTTCCACCAATGTAATGTATTCTATTATTTTCTTTGAACGCCAGTCCTTTATTTTGCAATAGGATCGGTTGATATTTTCAATGGCATCAGTCACATTTTCAAACAGACTCAGCTGAATCACTCTTTCACCAATCGCTCGCAATGGCACTGTGTAGCTGATGCCA
>JAVVWP010000060.1:0-3363 GCA_036652055.1 Oscillospiraceae bacterium
GCCATTGAATTTTTAACAGACACGGGTAGCCTTGATAAACAGTTGTGCAACCTTGAATCAGAGCGTGATAATGCGGCCGAACTTCTGCGTAAGTGCATAGACGAAAATGCTCATGCCGAAATAAGCAAGGAGGAATATGAAACTAAGTTTGCAGCGCTAGCAGAAAAATACGAGATTTTCAAAGGCAAATATGAAGACATAAAAGAAAAAATTTTCCAGCGAAAGCTGAAGGCAACTCGAATAGAGACATTTTTCAAAGCTCTTGAAACAAGCGACATTATAACAGAATTTGACGAAAGCCTTTGGAACGCAACCGTGGACATTATGACGGTTTACAGCAGACAAAACATTGTGCTTAAGCTTAAAGACGGAACAGAAATTAAATGGAGCCTATAAAAAACTAGACCGCAGACAAAAAACGGAAAAGCCCGTTTCCAGTCTGTGGTCTTTAATTTTGCCCTAATTTTATGGCGGTTGCATATGGTTGACACGAAAGGTGTATGGGTGACATTTTGGGTAACGCCAAAATACAGCAGTTGCATTTTGGGTTTCAGCCTACCCAAAAATAGCCTGTGGACAGCCTTTGATAAGCTTTTTGAACGACCACCGAGAACGGCATTGCAACTGCGAAGTCCGAAAAAGCCTTTAAACAAAGGCTCTTGATAATGAAAAAAGTACCTCGTAAGGAATACACATTGTATCCTTACGAGGTACTTATTTGGCGGAGAAGGAGAGACTCGAACTCTCGCGCCGGTTACCCGACCTACGCCCTTAGCAGGGGCGCCTCGTCACCAACTTGAGTACTTCTCCATTGGTAACAAAATATAGAATTATTTTGTTTTATTATGAATTACATTTTTAGCAAAGAGAGCAATTTCTAACGACCTGTAAACTCAAATCTGCCTTTTTAAAATGAAATTCTTATTTTCTAATAATGCTATATGGCGGATTGTCATATAGCATTATCAGTATGGCGGAGAGAGTGGGATTCGAACCCACGGTACGTTGCCGTACGACGGTTTTCAAGACCGTTCCGTTATAACCACTTCGGTATCTCTCCATTAGGCTAAATAATAATACCATAGATGGGTGCAAATTGCAATATAAAATAGCCAACTTTTAAAAATTTTTCTCTCCTTTGTGAATTTCATATTTTTATATATTGATTTTCTTGATTTTTAGTGATATACTTCTTGTTATTGGGAATGAAGTTCTCCCACGGGTAACCGAAACCGCATTTAATGCTGATGACTTCTGTATTTTTTACAGAAGCATTGGCTCTTTTTTTGCCTGTTTCTGTCTGTGGGAGGATTTTTTTATGCTTACATCGCTTGCACTCATCTTTATTGTTGGGATAACTCTTGGCTTTATTTTTGAAAAAATAAAGGTTCCACGACTGGTTGGAATGCTATTAACAGGAATAATTTTAGGACCTTACCTTTTAAATCTAATCGACAATTCCATTCTTGAAATTTCGGCAGATTTGCGTCAACTTGCACTGATTATAATTTTAATAAAGGCGGGATTATCTCTAAACATTGCAGACCTTAAAAAAGTTGGTCGCCCTGCAATATTAATGTCGTTTGTTCCTGCGGTATTTGAAATTATTGCTGTTATCATTTTTGCACCAATGCTCTTAAACATCACATACACACAGGCGGCAATTATGGGGGCGGTTCTTGGTGCTGTATCCCCTGCTGTTGTCGTTCCAAAAATGGTTGCACTTATGGAAGATGGCTATGGCACAAAGAAAAGCATACCACAGATGATTTTAGCCGGAGCCTCTCTTGACGATGTTTTTGTAATTGTGCTTTTCACATCTTTTGTAGGGCTTGAGCAGGGAAGCGGACTATCTGCATGGAGCTTTTTTCAAATACCCGTTTCAATTGTTTTGGGGATTGCTTTAGGTTTAGCGGTTGGATTTGTTTTGTCTTTTGTTTTTCGCAAAATCCATATGAGAGATAGTGCAAAGGTTGTAGTTCTTCTTGGATTTTCTTGCCTTTTAGTTGCCGCTGAGAATTGGCTCAAGGATATTGTTCCGCTGTCAGGGCTGCTTGCAGTAATGGGAATGGCAATAACAATTCAGCTAAAAAGAAATGAGGCTTCAAAGCGACTTTCTCGGAAGTTTTCTCACCTTTGGGTTGCGGCTGAAATCGTGCTTTTTGTTCTTGTGGGAGCAGCGGTGGATATTCGATATGCTTTGAGCTTCGAAGTTTTTTCGGTAGTGTTTGTTATACTAATAGCACTTTTAATCCGCTGTGTCGGTGTGTTTTGTTGCCTTATAAAAACGCCACTTAATTATAAAGAGAGAGTTTTTTGTGCTATATCATATCTCCCAAAAGCTACGGTTCAGGCAGCTATTGGTTCTGTTCCGCTTGCACTCGGTTTAGGGTGCGGACAAATTATTTTGACTGTTGCGGTTGTATCAATTATTTTAACAGCACCACTCGGTGCATTTGCAATGGATTTAACCTATAAAAAATTACTGACTAAAGAAGATAATGAGTAGCACATCTGAAATGTTAAATGCACTAAAACATAAGGCTTGCCCCTTACTTAGTAGCAGAAACATTTTCACATAGACAGCTGCCTATGTATGTGCTATAATATAGACAAATATCTATGTGAGGTGCGATTTGATGAATGAAATTGATATAGCTCTTATTTGTAAAGCTCTTGGAGATAGCAATAGACTTAAGATTGTTCAAATGTTATCTGATGGTGAAAAGTGTGGCTGTAAGCTTCTTGAAGCCTTTGAAATCACGCAACCAACGCTTTCACATCATATGCGAATTTTAAGCGAATGTGGTTTAGTTAAAACTCGTAAAGATGGTAAATGGTCGCATTATTCTCTTTCGTGCGATACGCTTGTAGCATTTAAAAGCTTTGTTTCTTCTCTTGAATGTTGCAAAGAGGGTGACTGCGAATGCAAATAGTTTGGAATTTTATCCAAAATCAACTTCTTGGAATGAAATGGCTAAATGAAATTATCGGCAATTTTCTTTCGCTGTGCGGTCTTGATATAACAAACCGTGTCGGTAGCAGTGTGCAGTTTTTCATATATGACACCATTAAAATTCTGATTTTATTGTCGGTACTCATTTTTATAATCAGCTATATTCAAAGCTATTTTCCGCCTGAAAGGACAAAGAAAATTCTTAGCAGGTTTCACGGAATATGGGCAAACTGCCTTGCGGCACTGCTTGGCACAGTCACTCCATTTTGTTCTTGTTCGTCAATTCCGCTATTTATTGGGTTCACAAGTGCAGGGCTTCCAATCGGCGTGACTTTTAGCTTTCTAATTTCGTCACCGCTTGTTGATTTAGGCTCTCTCGTTTTATTGATGAGCGTATTCGGTTGGAA
>JAVVWP010000061.1:0-2989 GCA_036652055.1 Oscillospiraceae bacterium
TCCCATCATCAGCTCCATTTTTTTTGCAAAAAAGTGCAAGCCCTTGCCCTGTATGGGGTTGAGGGCTTGTGTTTTGATAGAAGCAGTTTTACAGAGGACGAGCCATTGGTTTGGATACCCAAAACGGGGAAGAAGGATCACAGCAGCAGCACCAAAGACAAATTGTCAGGGACTTTTTAATCAAAATTTCAAAAACTGTTGCTAAAAGTGAAAAAATCACATATAATATAAGCAAGGAGGTGTTTACAATGCTAATTAGATTTGCAGTTGAGAATTTCTTGTCATTTAAAGATTCAACTGAATTTTGCATGATTGCAGGAAAGATGACAAGACATAATAATCATATTGTTACTAAAAAGGGAAAAAGGATTTTAAAAGGTGCATATGTATTTGGAGCAAATGCTAGTGGAAAATCAAACTTGATTCGTGCCATTAAATTTGCAAAAGACATTGTGACTGAAGGAGTGGAAAATATAAATTGTGATAAAAAATATTTTAGACTTCAGGCGATAAACCGAGCACAGCCAGGCGTATTTCAATTTGATTTTTATTCCAATGAGCACTTTTACTCATACGGATTTGCCGTTTCTTATGTTACATCCTCTATTGAGGAAGAATGGCTTTATAGAATTGATGATAAAGAATTTTGTGTTTTTTTAAGGTCAAAACAAAGAAACAAGGATTCATTTGCTGTTACCTCTGATATTAAATTTAAAGAAAAATCTCAACAAGATAGGTTTGCCGTTTATATTGAGGATATTTCAAGTCCTAAAATGGGTAAAACTTTATTTTTATCAGATGTTGTTATGCGAAGCCCTGACGATGAATCGGAATATAAACCTTTTAGGGATGTTATGTCATGGTTTAAACGTTTAGTAATTGTTTTCCCTGAGTCCAAATATGGAGGTATTACTCAACTTTTAGATAATGATGATGAGCGAACAAGATTGGAGAATCTTCTAAATTATTTTGATACAGGAATTAATGCAGTATCAAAAAAAGAAATAGAGTTTGATAAAGCATTTTCAATCTTTCCCGACAGATTAATTGATTCGATAAAAACAAAAATGACAAAACAACTAAAAAAGTCAGGACAAAGTGCTTTTGTTCAACATGATCCTTCTTTAGTAGAAATAAAAAATGTTAATGGTTCACTTATGGCATATGAAGTTGTTTCAAACCATGGTAATGACGACGATTTATTTGAGTACAACGATGAATCAGATGGTACACAACGATTATTTGATTTAATTCCTCTTTATCAAAAAGCATTAAAAGACTCTGTTATTATTGTTGATGAACTAGATAGAAGTCTTCATACAAAGGCTGCGCAAGAGTTCATAAAATATTTCTATTCATTAACCGAGCAAACTTCCGCACAATTAATAGCGACTACGCATGATTCAAATATTATGGATCTTGATTTCATTAGGCAGGACGAAATTTGGTTCATAGAAAGGCAGAGTGATGGTAGCTCAAAGCTTTATTCGTTAAACAAGTTTAAGGTGAGATTTGATAAAAAGGCAGAAAAGGACTATTTGTTGGGACGATATGGAGCCCTCCCAATATTTAGGCAATTTGCTTTGGAGTCATATCCTGAAAAGGAGGATGACTTAGATGCTAGAAAGAGCTAGTAAATTCCGACTAAGTTCATCGGCTTTTGAAAGAGCAGACGACACGGATAAAGTTTTGCCTAAAAAAATGATTTTTTTATCCGTTGAAGGTGACGAAACGGAACGCACTTATTTTGAGCATTTGAATGAATTTTTGGATTTAAGTTTAATACAAATTGAAGTGCTTAGGCATAAAAGGGGCGATGGGTATAGTGATCCAGAACATGTTATTGAGCTATTAGACGAATATATTAATGTACGCAACGGCGAATTGGTTCCAGATAGTTTAATGAAGACTCTTTATGAAAAATACACATCTGAGGATTTGCAAAAATATCTGTCCGAAGATATAACTCTTAATTTATCTTTGAGAAAAGCCATAAAAGCAGAACTGTTAAAAATTGGTATAGACTTTGAGTACCGATATTATTTGCAGTCTTTTGATAAAGAAACAGACTACTTCGCAATCGTACTAGACAGAGATTGTGGAAATCATGACCGACAGCTATTAGAAGAATGCATTCAATTTTGTTCCAAGAAAAACTATGGTTGCTTTATTACGAATCCTTGTTTTGAGTTTTGGCTTTTGCTACACCTTTGTGATGTAGCAAAAGAATTTACACCTGAAGAGCAGAACAAGTTGCTTGTAAATGCAGTTGTGTCTAATAAACACACTGAAACGAGCCTTGCTGTTTCAAAAAGGGCACATCACACAAAGGCAATTTGTTCTTCAAAATTCAAACAATACTACTACTCAAATATCAAGCTGGCAATTCAACGTTCCAAAACCTTTGCTACCGAGTTTCCAGAATTGTTGGATAATCTTGGTAGCAATTTATCGGAATTATTTAAAGAATTTAACTTTTAGGTCGTTGGAAAGGAATTTTTCGATATTGAAAGCGTTCCGCGGGTTGGCGTCGGATCAATACCTATAATTGGGATGCTGGGTAATGTCGTATTTGTCCGATAGGAAGGGGCGCACCCCCCGAAGCTGAAGCACGCATTTCCCGCCGTCCATGATGGCCAGTTCATCCGAAGTCATCAGGGGCTTGCCCAATTTGTTGTAGCTTAGGCTATGGGACACCTCCTTTCCGCGATTTTCACCCGAATTAACAGTGTCTATGGTTTCTTTTCCCAAAGCGTCCGACAGCTCTTTTAGCGTTCCTTTTTCCTTGCCAACAAGGAAAAGGGAGCAATCACAGTTGCCCACAATCGTATCGGCATTGTCCTTATACAAGGATTTGAGTTGACTTTGCGTTTGCAAAATCAGGCAAGCAGAGATCTCACGGCTGCGGATTGTTGCCATCAGCTTTTCCATCTTCGGAATTTGGACTATATTCGCCATTTCATCTATCAGGCAGCGCACATGCACAGGC
>JAVVWP010000062.1:0-2769 GCA_036652055.1 Oscillospiraceae bacterium
GATTCAAGTAAGACGGATTTTTCGCATAACTCGTCAAGAGCCAAGAGTTCCTTTTCAAAATACTCACGCTCAATAATTTCTCTGCCAATTAACGCGCCATCAAAAGATTTCATTTTAGATGTATCATTAACTTTTATTTCATCACCATTTTTATCTTTTGCTTTCTTTTGAGCATAGACATACTCAATTTCACGACCGGCTTCATATCCACTTGTCTTGATAACGTAAACATCATCTTGTAATTTTACATTCCAATAATTAAGCAAAAAGTCATATACATCGTAGTTATCTAAAAGCTTTGCTGATTCAAATTCATGTAAAATTTGAAAACCCATGTTGCGAATCAACGCTTTTGGAGTTGTGTCCGCATTAATATTTAGTAATGCGTCTTTTACTATGCTTTTCCAAGCGGAAAATAATTCGCCGCATTCGTTTGCTTTTTCACGCATAATGTTTTCATCTTCAGCAATAGCTATTTCTATCTCGCTTGGTGACATCGAAAGATTAAATATGTTGTGTGCTTCATCAACACAGGTAAAGATTTCTTTTTTGAGCTGTGGTGATACTTTCCATAATTTTTCAATAGAATCAATGTCCGTTCCCGGAACACCACCTTTTAGGTGAGAAGCAATATTCTGTGGCAATGTATCGTCAATTTTTTGAATATAACGAGGCATATTAAGATTGCCACCGTTTTCTTCCATTATTTTTTTATAGGGTATAAAATTAGAATAGCCTATTATTATTTCTTCATTTATGAACGTTTGCACTATCTTCTCAATGTCTTGCTCACGCAGGCGATTCTTGTTGCCGTCTTTCTTGAAGCCACGACTTGCATCTATCATAAAAATGCCTTCGCGGCTTTCAGCATTTTCCTTGTCGATGATTATAATACAAGCAGGAATACCAGTGCCATAGAATAAGTTAGCAGGCAAACCAACGATACCTTTGATCCAGTGCTTATCAAGAATGGTTTTTCTAATAGTTTCTTCCGCATTTCCTCTGAATAGTACACCATGCGGCAGAATAATACCCGCCTTACCATTACTATCCAATGCTTTTAGAACGTGTAAAAACCAAGCATAGTCGCCATTCTTTTCCGGCGGAATGCCATACCCATCAAATCTTTTAAATTTATCTTCTGATGGTTTGATTCCATCAGTCCAGTCCTTATCGGAAAACGGTGGATTCATAACGATAAAATCGAATTTCTTTAGGCCACCAAAGTCATCTATATAGGCAGGGTTTGCTAATGTGTTGGCACTCTTTATTTCTCCAGTACCTTTGTTATGCAGAATAAAATTCATTTTTGCCAAACCTGCGGTATCAGGGTATTTTTCTTGAGCAAAAATTGTAACGATAGAATCACCGTTTTCATCTGTTGGGGCTTCATCTGCTGCACGAATTAGCAAAGAACCACTGCCGGCTGCAGGATCGTGAATTGTCCATTTTTTCCCGGTCTCTTGCTTAATGTTGCTAATACCAATAAGCCTAGCAATAATACGGGATACCTCACTGGGCGTATAGAATTGTCCCTTGCTCTTACCAGACTCTTGAGCAAATTTACTCATGAAATACTCATAAGCATCTCCGATGATGTCATCACCACTGGCCCTGTTACTCTTGAAGTCAATAGCGGGATTTTGAAATATAGCTATAAGTCCAGAAACCTTATCGACAAGTTCTTTGCCAGAACCAAGTTCATCCGGATTGTTAAAACTAACTTCCGGGAGAGAGCCTTGAAGGCGATTTTCTTCAAGAAATTTTTGAATTATTTTATCTACTCGTTCGCCAACATCACTTTTGCCCTTTGCAGCAATTAAATCATCAAAAGATGCGCCTTCGCTTACTGTAAATTCAGCAAATCTCTGGCCTTTATATCTGTCTGATACATATTTAAAAAACAATAAAACAAGAACATAATCCTTATATCTTGATGGTTCTACGCCACCCCTTAATTTATTACAAGCTTCCCACAATAGGGAATACAATTCTGATTTTTTCACGGCCATTAACCTCTTTTATCTCCTAATTTACAATGTCTTTTTGGGTATACTCTGACCTTGTCGACAAGCCTAATCCTTGTTTTGCTTTTTAGCCCAAGTGTCAAGTTCTGAATACTTAAATTTCCATGACTTGCCTATTTTTTGTGCCGGAAAGTCTTTGTTTTTTTTAACCCAACCACGAATTGTTGCGGCTTTAACTCCAAAATATTCTGATGCCTCATCAATATTTATCCATTTTTCTTCTATCATTTCGCCCACAAGTCTTACCTCCTAAGTTTTATAAGGGTCTTGTCCTTTATAATTATACTGCAATTTTATGAGTTTTTCAATTGTTTGCATTGGTTTTTACGTGTTTGTTTTAGTTTTAATCAATTTGTACGTGTTTACTAGAATATAGCGAGAGGAATTTTTATTGTGATTAGCCCTTTTTGGGAGGAGTGGTTATGGCAAACTTCAAATCTAAAAATCCAAATACTTCTCACAAATCTCAGTGTCAAGAAATTTTTTTATTAGATTCTTTTTTAATATCATGAAATTGTTCTAATGTCACCAGAAACCAACAATATTTTCACGGCATAAAACCCTCCGATTGCTGTCAACAACACTACATACTCCCACTATGCCAGCAATCGTAAGCACTCACCAAGCCAAAATCGAATAATAAGTCAAAGGGCAGATTTCGATTTACGCTCAAGGTCATATCAAAACCCCACCCTAATTTTAAAATTAACCGTTTCTTCGCTGCCTGTTCCAGCTTTCGATA
>JAVVWP010000063.1:0-2765 GCA_036652055.1 Oscillospiraceae bacterium
AAGAGCGGTTACGTTTGACTTAAAACCACAGTTAACAAAATAGCCCTATCAGGGCTTTTTATTTGTCTTGGATTTGAAAGTTTCTAATTCCAACTTGTAGCGTTACATCTTTGTTGAACCCGTTAACTTTGCTTACATTTAAGTATTCTTTCATACAATCATTTATAAAGCGTGACAACGGAAATTTGTGAGTATTGGCAATTTCTCTAAATTGATTATGTGTTTCAGCGTCGAGTGTGATGGTGCAAACTTTAAGATTTGCTTTTGCTTTTGGTTTTTTCATTAGTGTCCCTTTCTTATTTATATATATTTATTAGAGCACAAATAAAAGCAAAGTCAAATAAATACATATTTTTCTTGACAAAATTCAGGCACAAAAAAACCAGCATTAGCTGGCTTTGTTATAAGTCCCTTATACATTCGTCTTGATATTCGTAAGGAACTCTACTTTGGTCTACCAGCACCTTGAATGTGTAATCTAATGGGTCAAAAATCAAATGACAAACACTTTTGTCATGTGCATTCTTAACATCTTTATATAAACCATAAAGACCTAGTTTTTTTGTATATTTTAAGATTTCTTTTCTTTTGCTAGTTACCCTTATTAGTTGCATGCTCATAATCTCCTGTTCTTGATAACAATATAACATGCGATTATAAATAATCAATAGATAAGTATTTATTTATTGCAACTCGGCAGCATCAAGCAATGCAGTATCAACAATTTTGTAATTTGCTTTTATATCAATCATTTCTTTTGTGCTCAAATCAATTATGTATTTACCTATTAGTCTTTTTCCGAAAACATCACCGAGCAGGTCATTCTTAAATACTTGTATTTTGCTGTATAGCCTCATTATTTTTAGGTTTCCATTTACAAATATAGAGAACCCAATGAAATCGTTCTTGTCCACAAATGCGAACGCCTTATCAATAACGTCATTCTTGCCTTTCAAGAATGATTTTCTTTTCAGCTCTCTCCACAATGAAAGCGTATTCTTAACGCCGAACATTGCATATCTACGCACAGACCACAGTGCTTGAACTGCTCTAACTTTTTTGTGATTTGAGATTTCCAACTTATCTACATTTAGGACGCCGCCTTTTAACTCGAATTCCAAATTGAATGACTTAGTTAGATACTTCATCACGTATGATGTTGCCTTGCTTTTCTTTGCGTCAATTTCTTCAATTCTTACGGCGTTTTCCGAGTGTCTAAAATGCTTGTTAATCAAGATTACTAATTCGTCATAATGTTTCTTATTAACATACATTAAAGCGTGCTTATGAAAGCACTGGTCTTTGTGAGGTTCGACTGCCCAGAAACCATTCATCTCAATCTTATGTCTATGGATGTCTTTTCTAAAAGCATTCCATAAGCCTTTCAAGTAATCATTGCTATCCTTTGGGGTTGAACCGTCCCAAGAACTAACGCCTTTCGACGGCTTTGGATGAAATCTTGCCGGAGCGGTAAAAGTTATGAAAAGAGGCTTATAGTCAAGTTGTTTGGCATAGGCGTCCAACGATGAGACTTGGATAAATATCTCAGCAAATCTTTGCTTTTCAGTGCTTGCTACTTTCCATAGTGGGATTTTCTTGTTGTTTTCATTAACAAGAGATTTCTTCATTATGTAATCAAGCTGGCTGGCTTCGTCAGCTTCTCTATTGCGAACAACTTCATCACTACAAATCTCAAATGCTCGACCGGAACCAATCAAACCTGAGTGCAGCTTTAAAAGTTCGCTTCTTTGTTTTTGTATTCTTTTTATTTGTGATTTAAGTCTTTTCTCATCAGCAATGTTGATGAGCTTGTCTTTTATAGTTGACCCTTTAATGTCCTTTATTTTGATACCATAACCGATATCCCAATCATTCTTTATGCGTGAAAAAATACTCTCGCCGGAGTCATCGTTGTCGAGGTTTCTCTGCTTTATTATTAGTTGCTCTTGAATTCTCTCGAAAACAAACGTGATATTTTTGACGATTTCGTCCAAATCGCCAGCTAGAATGTATTTATGTCGTATCTTCCAGCATCTATATTCACTGCAAGTGGCAACCCAAGTGAATTTATTTTTGAGGTTTCTTATTTCTTTGGCTATGTTTTCACGCTTTCTTTTTGATGAGTTATTTAACTTATTTTCAAGACATTCCTTTGCAATCATCTTTTTTTCGATGGCTCGCTCAAAAAAATACTGCCTTTCACATTCTGCAAAGAAAAATTCAGGAGTAAGATTTTTAAGGATTATGCGTTGTGGAATAAATATCATGAAAGTTATTATTGTTCGTTACTAATACAAATACCATGCCGTGCATGGTTGTCAAATAAATAAATATTTTTACTTTCTAACCTGTAAAAAAGCTGATTTTTTTACAAATCAAAAACGGTCAAAAAAACCTATAAAATCAACTTGCGACACTTATTTAAGAGTTATCCAAGAAGAGCAAAAACAAAAGCCCGCCCTAACAGGCGAAAAGCATCTGGTGATTGCGAACTAAGTTCGCATATAAAAATTAAAGGCGTTTTGCCCAGTAAAGCTTTCAAAAATCAAAATTTATGTAATTGCCGTTTTTAGATGATTTACTATCTTGTGTGTATGTGAATGCAGAGAATTAAAAGACGCCGTTTTTTGCCTGTTTCTGTTAACGCACTAATAAAGTGCATTTGGTTTTTTCTACGGTTTTATGTAATTTTTTGAGTTTTCATTTTTTTTGACAGTCGTTTTTTGGCTCAAAATCAATGAAAAACTCTGTCAATAGCAAAATGA
>JAVVWP010000064.1:0-2683 GCA_036652055.1 Oscillospiraceae bacterium
GTCTGCGGGAATCCTCAGCGTATCAAGCACCTCTTTGCTTGTGCCTTCCATCCCTGCGGAGTCTACCGCAGCAGCGCTGTAACCAAATTGCGACAGCACAGGAAGTAGCTGTAGCACCATGGTAAGTGCAACCAGTACACTTGCTGTTTTTTTGAATTTTGATTTCATAACTATAATCCTCCTAAAATAATTTTTTGTTCGGCTGCAAAATTTATTGCACCGATACGACCTGATACATTTAATTTTTGATATATATTACTTAAATGGAATTTCACTGTTCTTTCAGTTATTTCCATAAGATTTGAAATCTGTGCGTTTGAAAGCCCATCACAGATAAGCTTTAGCACTGTTTTCTCAGTTTCTGTCAAGCTAAAATCCTGTTTCTTTTCTGTTTGCATATATTTTGGATATAATAAGGCTTGCTTTTTTGTGTTTTCCAAAAGCTTTTCCCTGTAATCCTCACTGATTTTTAGCTTTGCGGTTTTCAGCATATCAAGGATTGATACACCAAATTTTGATACAATCCGAATAAATTTATAGCTCTCACTTTCCTTTAGTACATCGCTAAAGACCCTTTGCCAAGTACCGTCTCTTGCCCTATATAACACAATTGCCTTTAAAATCTGTGCTTCCATATGGCAATATGTTCGCTCGTAGCTTTCAAAATAGGTATCAATCCGACTGAGCAGTGACAATGCCTCGGAATACATTTTCTTTACGATATAAATTTTGATTTTTGTAAGATAGCGATACCTTTCTGTAATATAAAAATCAGAATATTCGTCCGGTGCTTCAAGGGCAAACCAATGCTCCATTTTCTCGGTATCGTTTTTCAGCATGTAGAGATACACTAAAAATGCGTCTATGTTTTTGATAATATTTTCGCTATTGCATACTGTTTCCTTAAATTTTTCAACCATCTCAATCGCACTTTGAAAATTTCCTTGCGTTGCAAATATCCTTGACATAACCGCAACCACTGCAAATTGAAGCTGAATATTGTCGTTTGCCTCGGTCTCAGAATAACCTGTATTCAAAAGTGTTAATTCCTCAGTAAAATTACCGTCAAAGTTTTTCTCGAAAAGGCATTCGCCAAGCCCGATTTCTGCAAGACCATAGCTTGATTTTCCAAGTACCATATAAATTGGCTTTTTCATTGTTTTATATAATAATCTGTCTTTTTTGCTCCAATCGCAAAAATCCTTACCGCCATTCATAAGGCTGGGCATATTGCCTGTTATACTCATAATTTGTAGGTTTATTTTTTCCTTTGATAGAAACATTGAAAAATCAGTAAAAATATCTATTAAATTAACAGTCCCTCTATGAGGAAGTGCTATTTTTAAGTAAGCTACTTTTTCACGTGCCACTTTTTTTCTTTCGTCTGTTTTAGATGTGTTTTTCTCAAACTCCGAAAGCATATTAAAGTAGTATTCACTTTCTTCTACCTTGAGTGACAAAGAATAAATAAGAGAAAGTGCGCTCATAAGCTCCGGCGATTTTGCTACGATTTCTTCTGGAAGAGAAAAATAATAGTCTTTCACCTCATAATAATATCCGTTTCCTGCATGTCTGTCGGAATGGTCAATCAAAATTTCTGATACTTTTTCATCATTTCCTGCCAACGAATAATATTTTAACGCATTTGGAACATCGCCCTCTAAGGCATAATACAGTGCCGTAATTTCATAATGTCTGTTTATGTACTCCAGACTACACTCTCTTTTCTGCTTCCACTTAAGATACATATGGAAAAACGGCATAACCGTATAGTGGTTAGGCGGAGTAAACGAGAGGAAGCTTCCAATACTTAAAAACCTGCTCAAATATTTTTCCACATTGTTTTGTCCGCAAAGCATTGCTACCTGCTTTGTGGTAAATTCGGACAAATGTCCTATGTTCAGTAAAAACTTTTGTATTTCCTGCGGAAATTCACTAAACAACACTTGGTCAAAATATGCAAACATATCAAACCATGAAAGCCTTTTAATTTCCTCGTTAAATTCATTATTCGCCATTAATTGCAAACAAAATATTACTCCTAAAATCCAACCTTTTGAAAACTCAAGCAGTTTATCAATAGTATTTTGCGTTAAATCTCTTTCGTACATTATACTTAATTCTTTAAGCTCATCAACTCTTAGTTTGAAAAATTCACCATCATACAAAGCAAGCATTCGTGTTGTATAGAACGCTTTCAGATAGGTTGGGAGCGTAGACCTTCCAATAATATAAAACTTGGTGGTATACTCACTCTCGGCAATTATCTCCGTTAAGCAGTCGCCTTTGTCGTTTATTAAATGCACATCGTCAATTACAATGTGCTCTGCCTTTTCCTCAGTGGCTTTTTGAAGAAGGTTAAACCAATCCTCGTCCTTTGCTGAAATGTATTCATACTTAAATTTATTATGTTGTAAATACTGCAACACCGTTGTGGTTTTTCCCCAACCAATTTGTGTGCCAAAGTATGCAATTTTTTTGTGTTCTAATTCTTTTTTTAATCTTTTTAACTGATTTTCACGTAAAATCAACTTGTTTTCTTCCAAACGAATCACCTCCTAAAACCGCATTACTACGGTATTTTACTGATATTGTAGCATATTTTTTCGTTTTTGTCGCCGTACAGAAGTACAGGGTAGTCACTTTTGGGGGGTTATTTTTGGGATTTAAGCGTTTTGCATAA
>JAVVWP010000065.1:0-2366 GCA_036652055.1 Oscillospiraceae bacterium
ACCGAGCTTCTCTTTGATTTGGCTGAACTTTTTAAGGTGTTTGGCGACAGCACTCGCATAAGAATTTTATGCGCTTTGCTTGAAAAAGAAATGTGCGTTTATCATTTATCAGAATTTCTTGAAATGGGGCAAAGTGCAATTTCTCATCAGCTTAGAGTTCTTCGCAGTGCAGGTCTTGTTAAAGCTCGCCGTAGTGGAAAAGAAATGTATTATTCGCTTGATGATGATCACATTCATACGATTTTTGCTGAAGGGTTAAACCATATTAAGCATAAAAAAGAAAATAGATAGGAGTATTTTTATGTCACATCACAAACAAGATAATTCTTGCAATAAAAGCGAACGCTGTACTGTCAATGCTACAACTGCCTGTGATTGCGGTTGCAAACATTCTTCTCTAAATGAAAATTCAAGCAAAAATAAATTAGACAGCATAATTGAACCACTTATGATTGCCATTTCTGGTGTAACTCTGTTTTTAGGATTTTTGCCTTTATTTAATGAAATAACTGCACTTTGCTTTTTCCTTGCATCGGCGGTTTTGTCGGGGTATGAATTAATTCCCTCGGCATTAAAAGGTCTTAAAAAGCTAAAAATGGATGAAAATCTTCTTGTTTTAATTGCTGTTATTGCTGCATTTGCAATCGGTGAGGGTGCAGAGGCGGCGGCAGTTTGTCTTTTCTTTAAAATTGGCGAAAGCATTGAAGATTATGCAGTTGCAAGGTCTAAGAAGTCAATCGAAAAGCTTTATGAAATTACTACAAATGAAGCAAAAATATTAACCGCTGACGGTAGCACTCTCACTGTTGATGCAAATGATGTTAAAGTTGGCAACACACTTTTAATTTCTCCTTTTGAAAAAATACCTGTTGACTGCGAGTCAATTTCAAACAGCGGTACTATTGATGCCTCTGCAATAACTGGCGAAAGTTTTCCAATTGAAGTTGCAAGTGGGCTTAAAATTTTAAGCGGAAGTATAAACGGGACTGAAATATTAGTTGTTAAGGCTACCGCAGAATTTAAAAATTCCGCTGCGTCAAAAATTATTGAAGTTGTTGAAAACTCAATGTCAAAAAAAGGCAATGCGGATAAATTCATAACAAAATTCGCAGAGATTTATACTCCTGTTGTCGTGGTTTTGGCAATACTATTAGCGGTTATTCCCTCGATAATATTTAAAAATCCAGCAGAATACATTTACAGAGCGTTGGTGTTTTTGGTTGCCTCTTGCCCTTGTGCGTTGGTTCTTTCAATACCTCTTGGATTTTTTGCAGCAATAGGCAGAGCGTCAAAGCTTGGCGTTATTGTCAAAGGTGGAAAATATATTGAATTGCTTGCAGAGGTTGACACGGTGCTTTTTGACAAGACAGGAACTCTCACAAGTGATAACTTTGAAATTGAAAAAGTTACTGCTTTAAACGGGCTTTCTGAATTAGAACTTCTGACCTTTGCAGGATATGCCGATAGATATTCAGTTCACCCGCTTGCCAGTGCAATTTTAAATGCTGCTCCATATATTGATGAAAGCAAAATTCAAGATTTTAAGGAAATGCCAGGAAAAGGCACGCAGATTTTGCTTGATGGCGAAACTGTTATTTGTGGCTCAAAAAAATTTATGGCAGAGAATAATATAGATATTAAGAATATAGAATACGCACAAATATATGTTGCTAAAAATGGCATATTAATCGGTGCTATTGAGCTTTCGGGCAAGCTTCGTGAAACTTCAAAATCAGCAGTTAAGGACCTTTTTGCACTTGGAATTAAACGAATTGTTATGCTCACTGGTGATAATGAAATTTCAGCACAAAAGATTTCTGAAAAATGCGGTATTAATGAATATAAAGCTGGTCTTTTGCCTCAAGACAAGACAGCTCTTTTAGACGAGATTAAAAAGTCAGGTGGAAAAGCAATTTTCGTTGGTGACGGAATTAATGACGCACCTACCCTTGCCCTCGCAGATGTCGGAATTGCTATGGGCGGTGGGACTTCGGCTGCTATTGAAGTTGGTGATGTTGTTCTTATGAATAACAACCCTGCTAACATTGTTGAAACCATTAAATCATCAAGAAAAGCTATGGGCATAATTAAGTTTAATATTTATTTTGCAATTTCTGTGAAAATCGGCGTTTTAATTCTCGGTGCTTTGGGATTTGCACCAATGTGGGCAGCGATTTTTGCTGATGTAGGTGTTTGCATTATAGCTGTTTTAAATTCGGCAAGACTTTTAAAAATCGATTAAACTTTTTAATGGAATTATACAAGCATTTAAAAAGCCACCAAGAATTAATTCTCGGTGGCTTTAATGTTAAATTGGGTTTTGTGCTGTGATTTTAGTTTTTTTCTGAGTTGCTTTGTTTTTGCTT
>JAVVWP010000066.1:0-2327 GCA_036652055.1 Oscillospiraceae bacterium
TTAAAAGCGACAACAAAAATACGTTCTCTTATCTGCGGAATATTTGCATATTCGTGAGGACTCATTACTTTATATTTGATGAAATAACCAAGTTCAGACAGGGTATTATGAATGGCCATAAAAGTCTTTCCATCGTCATGGTTCATCAAATTTCGCACATTCTCTAAAAAAATTATTTGAGGCTGCTTTTCGTCTGCAATCCTTGCTATCTCGAAAAAAAGATTGCCACGAGGATCTTTAAATCCCCTTTGATAACCCATAACCGAAAACGATTGGCATGGGAACCCTGCGGTCAAAATATCCATATTGGGTATTGTTGAAGCGTGAATATTTCTTATATCATCCTCAATTAAGCATGTGTTGGGGAAGTTTCTTCGATATGCATCAGCTGCATATTTATCTTTTTCATTTGCCCAAACAATCTCATGTCCTGCTTGTTCGAAAGCTAAATCTATGCCACCAATACCTGCAAATAAACTTACTACCCTCATATACCACTGTTTGCTCTTTCTGTGTTTACTTTTTCTTCTGTCACAATTCTTGTAGCGCTGATTATTTCTACCTTTTCAGGTGTTATTAATTCTTTTTGTTTAAGCATATTTACAAATTCATCAAATTCACTGTCTGTAGTCAATATTGCTTTGTTTATACCCATAACATCTCCATTTGTTATCTTCTGATTAACACTTTGTGTTTCCGCTTTATCTAAAGACAGCAAATAATTTTCCGCTTTTCTATGTACATATTTTAGAGCTATAGCTTCTAAATCGGCTTGCTTATATCTTTCACGCAAGCTTGTCTTTAAACTAATTCCTATCGGTCCTGTTTCATTCGCATATAGGACTAAATCAAAATTAACATTAGGCACAAAGGCAATTTTTGCTTGCAGATGAATCGGAGTGATACCTTCTTTTGTAAACAAAGTCGCTATAATAATCTCAAAAACCGAGCCATTAAGAGCATTGTTTTTTGCTACAGGACAATTTTCGTATTTTTCCCAACAATCTCGTACATACTCAGAGGGCAACATTGTATTATTTAAAAAATCTGGTGCAATGTTCTGCATAAATGTATAATAGCCTTTATTTTTGGATTTAACAATCCCAAGTCTTTGTAACATAATAATTCTCCTTATTTAAATCTAACTTGTAAATTAAGTTTCATATAAGTCTTGCCATCTTCTTTGTACAACGACGCAAATCCATGTCTTGTAGTAGAGCCTCTTTCAAAACGTGTTTGTTTAAGCAAATATTCTTCAAAGGAATTGCGGTTATATATATGATAGGCCAAAACATGCCCTGACGCAGTTACAATTATGTAACCACCGTTCGCTTCATCAATTCCGTCCCAGACTGTGTTGGGTGTCATTCCCAAAGCCGCAGAACACAAAAACTTTTTAAACTTGAATTTGTAAAATCCGTCAGCTGGAAAATTCATCGGATTGTCTTGTTCCATTTTATCTAACACTTCATCGCAACCATTGATACAATCACGATAATGATACACCAAAGCGTGAGCCATTAGCTCTGAAAAGCGAGTGTCAATCATCATCAGATTTCTGTCGAATATGCCACTGCTCACCTTTACAAAATTAACATCATTTGCTTCACAGAAAACTCTTGCCATTCGGTCTTTAATTTTTGTGCGTGTTTCAATAGCATTAATACTCTCAATTTGTTCATCGAGCAATCCTGTAACTTCAAAAATAAAGTTGGTGGAACCAGTGGCATTTATTAAAGTTGGTGCATTACCGATTTCTGATTTAATACTAAACCCACAAACAGGCGAATATCCTGTTTGAATATCGTGTATTTGCATTGTTATATCGGTTTTATCCGTAGAGGGAGCAGCAAGACGATTACAGAAAATTTTATGCATAAAATTTTCTGTTCGTACTACCGAGAATGCTCTATTACCACCTACAAGAATTTGATTATATAAGTAGTCTGCTTCTTGATTAAATTCTTCTATCGGCACTTCCTTTACCAATGCATCGTTTAAGTGAATTTGAACCTTATCATGAATTGCATATTCGTATTTTTTTGTCAGTATTTCTTCTCTGATTATTTTAAGAACAGGGAAGTACATTTCCTCAATTTTCTTAACATCTTCATCAGCAGCATATATCTTTCCATCAGCCAATAAACGGAGCAACGCATACATTTCGCTCCATTCGCCTTTATTTCCTGTTATATTCGCCATACTATATCGCTCTCCTGACTTGCACCGGCTGTTGCATTACTAGTACATCAGCCACTGCTTTTTCTTTTTCTGCTTCATCAAGTACTTTTTTAATATTTTTTGCAATCTCCTCAATTACATTAACC
>JAVVWP010000067.1:0-2279 GCA_036652055.1 Oscillospiraceae bacterium
TCATTGTCTGGATGTAAGCTTGTACTAAAGCTTTCAGTTCCATAACGTTTTCTAAGTTCCATTTTATTAAGTTTAATATCAAACTTTTCTCGGCTACCTATAAACGCATATCCAGATGCCCCAAAAACATCTATGGCTCTGCTTGATGTCATATAATTTGGTCCTTCCGTATAAACATTATATACAGAAAAACGCATACCAGCAACAGGCATAGCAGCATTGTCCTTTGGAGCAAAAGCGGTAGGGACTGAGTAGCCACTGGTGGCAACCGAAGTGCTACTACCTCCACCTTCTCCTGTGCCATTTACTATCATTGCCGAAGCTATGATAGCCCCAATATTAGCGGGGATTAATGTAATCACCGCCAACATTAGAGAAATTGTCCTTATTAAAAATTTGTTTTTTGTCTTTTTCATAAAAAAGCCCTCCTTATATGAATCAAAGTTCACTTAAATAATTATGTAACATTCAAGAGCAATTTTGCCCTCTAACAGGTTAAAAACTGTCAATTTCGTTAAAAAAAGACAGAAAAGCAGAAAACGAATAAAAATACATTTCGTCTTCTGCTAATTCTTTGGTCTGCTATTTTCAATTATACCACAACATATTGACATTGTCAACAATAAATTACTATATATTGTATATTTTATCAACCTATTAAAAAGGTAAAAAAACCACCTTACTAAAAAAAGTAAAGTGGTTAGTAAAAAGTTAATTAGTTAGTTAAGTGTTAGGGCAAGAGTGACAAGACATTGCTTTTACAGGAAGACCACAACGACCACAATTCATATCTCTCAAGAGTTCTGTACAAGTACCGCACGAACCGTGACCTTTAGGTTTTCCACAACGGGGACATAAGCAGAACTCTGTTGGTTTACCTTTCATATCAACCGCTTCAAAATACTTACTAACATACCCGTTTGATAAAGTACGTTCTTTTATTTCATCCTTGTGCAACCTGTACTGTTCCATTCTGTGTTTATCTCTGTTGTAATTAGCAAGATTCATATCAAGGTCCATAACTGGTCCGTTTGCAGGGTTTTTCCACCCTTCAGGTAGAGCAGCTATTTTCGCAGCATCATCGTGAGAAATATTACCGTTACCACCGTTGTTTACTGGTTGTTTTGGTGCTGCCTTAGTTGTTGTTGCAGGCTTGTTTACAGGCTTTTTCTTAGCAGTTGTAGGAACTGCTGTCGTTGGTGCAACAGTCGTAGCTTCCGTTGTAGGTGCTTCTGTCGTTGCCTCCGTAGTTGTTTCCGTTGTCGGCTCAGTCGTTTCTTCTTCAATTGGTTTTTTACCGCACCCCGTGATTGAAGCCGAAAGAACTAAGATAACCGCAAAGGTAAGTGCTAAAAGTTTAAAACTAATTTTCTTAAAATCAGTTGTTTTTTGTGTTGTTGTCATAAAGACCATCTCCTTTAATAAAATAAATAATATGAAAAATGGAGGACAAACAAGAACGACCGAACCTGCACCGATTAACTGCCTAAAAAAGCAATTAACCTTTTGGTGGAAATCCATAATGTCAATAGTTTAACGCTGCTTCACAGGAAATGTGAAAGGATAAGCGTCGATAAAAATTCTTGTTCGCCCTCACAATTATATATGTCAGTAAAGAACGATATTTTGCCCTAAATGGAGGAAATTCTTTTGGGAAATTAAGGGAATGTTACAAAGAACAAGAAATCAGTGAACTTAATCAGAGAATTTAATCATAGTGCTTAAGTTATAAATAAGTTAATCAAAGAAGTGTTACAAAAAGTAAACGAAATCAGTGAACTTAATTAGTGAACTTAAAATGCAAAGCAAACTAAATCAGTGAAAGTTACAATGAATGGTGGGGAATTTCCCCGCCTGCGGTGAACCAGGGCCTTTCGACCAGCTCAAAGCGTGAACTTAATCAGTGAACTTAAAATGCAAACTAAAATTACAAAGCAAGTAAATTACAAAGTAAACTAAATTACAAAGCAAGTAAATTGCCTTAAATCCTGTCTGAATTTCCTTAAATCGTGTGTAATGTGAAAAAAGACACAACTTCCCTTAAAATTAAAGAAATTTGATGCCAAATAGTGTAAAATACATATTGATTACTACCGTTATTATTGTAGCGTAGTTTTCGGGGTTTGTCAAGGGAGAAAATGTAGGGGCGAACCTATGTGTTCGCCCGAATATCTTGCCAATTTCGAGTAGGGGCGAGCATTGTGTCAAGCACGAGATAGTTTACAAAATGTTTGAGGACATAGTTTACACTTTTTAAGGAGCAAATATAAAAATTGATT
>JAVVWP010000068.1:0-2020 GCA_036652055.1 Oscillospiraceae bacterium
ATTGATGCGAGCGGCGAAGGTTTCTTTAAAAAAGAAACCAATAATAGCATCCTAACAGAGGACCATATCGAAAAAATCTTGGAGCTGTTTGACCGCAAGAAAGATATTGACTATATTTCAAAATCTGTAGACAATGAACAGATTGCCGAACAAAATTACAACCTATCTGTAGGCTCTTATGTAGAGGCAAGGGACACAAGAGAAGTCATTGATATCCATGTGTTAAATGCAGAAATCAAAAATAGAGTAGCAAAAATCGATCAACTTCGCGCTGAAATAGATGAAATTATTGCGGAAATTGAGGTGTGACCATGAGTGATGAATTGCAATTTTTAATATATAACACACCCGAAGAAGACATATCTGTCAATGCAATAGTGAAAGATGAAACGATTTGGCTGACCCAAAAAGCCATGTCAGAGCTGTTTGGGGTTGGTGTTCCTGCTATATCCAAGCATTTAAAAAACATCTTTGAAGAAGGCGAATTAGCGGAAAAAGTGGTTGTTTCCATTTTGGAAACAACCAGTGAACATGGCGCTATTGAGGGTAAAACGCAAACAAACCCAACGAAATTTTATAACCTTGATGCCATTATCTCTGTTGGCTACCGTGTAAATTCTCGTAAAGCTACTAATTTTAGAATCTGGGCAACGGGTGTTCTGAAAGAATATATGACCAAAGGCTTTGCTATGGATGACGAGCGTTTAAAGCAAGGTAAAACAGCATTTGGTAAAGACTATTTTAAAGAGCTTTTAGAGCGTGTGCGCTCCATTCGTGCAAGCGAGAGAAGAATTTGGCTTCAAATAACAGATATATTTCAAGAGTGTAGCATTGATTACGATAAAAATGCCGAGGTCACGAAAGAGTTTTATGCGATGGTTCAAAATAAATTCCACTTTGCGATTACGGGCAAAACTGCGGCTGAACTAATTGATTCGAAAGCAGACAGAACAAAAGAAAACATGGGCCTAAACACTTGGAAAAATGCACCCGCTGGTAGGATTTTAAAAAGTGATGTAACGGTTGGCAAAAACTATTTAGACGAAAAACAAATTCGACAGCTAGAAAGAGCTGTTACAGGCTATTTTGACTATATTGAAGATTTAATTGAGCGTGAAAACACTTTTACGATGAAGCAGTTTGCAACAAGCATTAACGAATTTTTAACCTTTAGAAAATATGATATTTTAGTAGGAAAAGGAAAAACAAGTAAAAGACAAGCAGAACAAAAAGCAATGGCAGAATATGATGCGTTTAATAAAACGCAAAGAATTCATTCTGATTTTGATCAGGAAGTTAAAAGGCTTTTGAAAAAAGGCGGTGAGGTAAATGAGTAAACTAGAGCAGCTGATAGAGGAGCTTTGCCCTGACGGGGTGGAGTATACAACACTTGAAAGTGTTGCAAAAATTTCGAATGGGAGGGATCACAAAGATTTAGAAGACGGTAATATTCCAGTATACGGCTCTGGTGGGATTATGAGATATGCAAATCAATATATTTATGATAAGGTGTCCGTTTTGATCCCTCGAAAAGGTTCAATCGGAAATATATTTTATGTCGATACTCCATTTTGGACAGTTGACACTATTTTTTACACTAAGATAAATTTTGAACTTATCAATGCAAGATTTATGTATCATTATTTGCTTACGCAAAACATAGAAAAACTAAATACTGCGGGTGGCGTTCCAAGTCTGACTAAATCTGTGTTAGATAAAATTCAAATCCCTCTCCCCCCGTTGCCAGTACAAGAGGAAATTGTCCGCATATTGGACAATTTCACGGAGCTTACAGCGGAGCTTACAGCGGAGCTTACAGCGAGAAAAAAACAGTATGAGCATTACAGAGAGAATCTTTTCAATTTTGAAAGCGAAACGATGGAATGCTTACCATTAGGCGATGAGCGCATTGGTCGGTTTACAAGAGGCGGTGGGTTGCAAAAAAAAGATTTTACAGATGCAGGTGTTGGCTGTATTCATTATGGCCAAATTTATACTTATTATGGAACGTATACAAGCC
>JAVVWP010000068.1:2030-2269 GCA_036652055.1 Oscillospiraceae bacterium
GATGGTGCTAACCTTTTAGCGAGAAGTACACCGATAGCATTTTCTGTTTCGGGAAAGACGTGGGTAAACAATCACGCCCATGTACTTAAGTTTGATAAATATGCTACAAGGCGTTATGTTGAAATGTATTTGAATTCTATTGATTTATCACCTTATATTACGGGTGCAGCTCAACCTAAACTGAATCAAAAGAATCTCAACAATATCAAAATTCCCCTCCCCGCCCTTCCTGAGCAACA
>JAVVWP010000069.1:0-1459 GCA_036652055.1 Oscillospiraceae bacterium
TGTTTTTGTAATTATTGTGGCTTATTAAAAATCCAGAGTCACCTGTATATGTGCCAACAGTTCCAACATACTTAAAATCTGCACTATTAAAGCCACCCAGATAACCAAACGCAAAATACCCACTTATATCGCAAAAACCATTCCCATGTAATTCAATTTCGTTATAATTTTCAGATGTGTTTAGCGAAAAAAAGCCGATGTTTCCTGCTGACCTCATAACAATTGTAGTTGCTGTACTTCCAGCCTGCGTTGTATCAAGAAAATCCACCGCAGAATTTTCTTTGAGAGTGCCAGAGTTTCCCGTGTTAAGATTTGGCAGAGTAAACTCTTGTGCTATTGCATTTGCAACATCATTTCTATTTGGCATAAGTTTAAATGTTCCTGCCACTTCATCAACAATATGCACATAATAATGGGTGTATATCCAAGTCTTAAATGCTGGGTTTAACACACCTGAAAATGTCGGCTGAATTTTATAAGGTGGAGTGTCAACTCTAAATATTTCCTTTCTTGCTTCGCTACCTACATCGCCCTTATCGCCTTTATCGCCCTTATATCCTGTATCGCCTTTATCGCCCTTGTCGCCCTTAAATGTGCCTTTTTTTATCGCCTCTAAAAGTGTGTTTATTGAAAAGTCATAATTTGAAAGCATATCATTGTTTGCATCAAACACCTTGCAAAAATCAAGATTTATTCTTGCAGGTTTTATGAGCATTTCAGTTATTCCGTTTGTCACCTTGACAACATTGAAATAGCAGTCAACATTTAAAAGTGATGATATTTCCGCAGGTATTGTAAAAGTGACCGCATTCCCAACTATCGGTAAATAATCTGTCCTGATTGAAACAGTGACCGCTGACACAAATTCAAGATAGTATTTATAGGTAGCATTTATGTAGGAACTATCTAAAATAAATTTAAGCTCTGTTGCATTATGCTCGCACATCACGCCTGCTATTTCTTCTTGCCCATTTAAACTGTTTTGAGGAGAAACATTTATCTCTATTGTTTTGTTTATCATTTTTTCCCTTTCTGTCCCCCAAAAAATCTTATGGGGGTTTTTGACATTATATTAAAATTGCCCATTCGGACTATGAGCAATGCTTTGGGGACTTATATGTATGTAGAATATGAGGTAAATTTGTTTTGTGATTTTCTTTTGCTTTTTGCAGAACATTTGTTCTTCTACGCATATTATTTTAGCAATGTTTTTGTTTTTGTCAAGTAAAATATTTTGGGCTGACTGTTTTGCTGACTGCTCTATTTTAACGGTCATTCTGAACGCAAGTGAAGAATCTCACCAGTAATCGGGCAATGTTAGCCCCTACAATTGGCGGTCATTCTGAACGCAAGTGAAGAATCGCAAGAGCTGCCACGAAGACGCTTAGTGGTTGAGATCCTTCGCTATGCTCAGGATGACACGCAGTGGGAGTTGTAGGGTTTGATGCCCACATCAAAC
>JAVVWP010000070.1:0-1243 GCA_036652055.1 Oscillospiraceae bacterium
TGCTTTTTCTCCGAAAACGGGAACCCTTTTGTCACTTCGTGACATTTCCCCTAACAGGGGATGCTCCAGAGGGAGCGGAAAAACCACCCCCCCTAACGCATTTGCGAATGCCGAAGGTTGCCCTAATTCAATTTTCAGAGCAGACTTTTAATTAAGCGTTATTGACATATGTCACAAACCGTGTTAGACTAAGTATATAAGCGGCATATGTCATAAAAAGGAGGAATTTTGTGCCAAGACCAATTAAGTGCAGAAAGGTTTGCTGTCTGCCTAAGAATTGCGAGTTTAGACCTATTGGGCGTGTATTTAATGCACAAGATTTTGTGGTGATATCAGTTGATGAATATGAAGCAATCCGCTTAATCGACCATGAGGGTTTCACTCAAGAAAAATGCGGGGAATATATGGGCATTGCAAGAACGACAGTTCAAGAAATCTATTGCTCGGCACGAAAAAAAATGTCGATAGCTCTCGTTGATGCAAGGCCTCTTAAAATCGATGGCGGAGAATATGAACTTTGCGATGGAAGCGAAAAAATATGCAGATGCGGTGGTTGCAAAAAGCATAGAAAACACATAGAAATTAATAAAATTTAAAGGAGAAATAAAAAATGAAAATCGCAGTAACTTATGATAATGGGCAAATATTTCAACACTTTGGGCATTCGGAATATTTTAAAATGTATGAAACAACAGGTAGCACGGTACAAAGCACAGAAGTAGTTTCAACAAATGGCAGTGGCCACGGTGCAATCGCTAAGTTTTTAAAAGATAATAATGTAGAGGTTCTTGTTTGTGGCGGAATTGGCGGAGGCGCTAAGACTGCACTTGCTGAAGCTGGGATTAAACTTTTTGGTGGAGTATCAGGAAGTGCCGATGAAGCTGTAAACGCTTTAATCGAAAACAAGCTTGAGTTTAATCCTGATGTAAAATGCACTCATCATGACCATGAACACGGTGACGAACCGCATACTTGTGGTGACCATGGATGCTCAAAAGGAAATTGCACAAGTCATTGATTTTTTAAAATAATTATAGTAAAATGAGATAAACAAAAAGGAGGTAAACCATGAAAAAATTTATATGCACTATCTGTGGCTACATCTATGATGAAGCTAAAGAAACTTTAAAATGGGACGAACTGCCAGCCGACTGGAAATGTCCGCTGTGTGGTGCGTCAAAATCAGATTTCAAAGAGGTAAAAGAACAGGCAAAAACAGAAACACCTGCAAAAAAAGCTGAAG
>JAVVWP010000071.1:0-1190 GCA_036652055.1 Oscillospiraceae bacterium
AATAGCAGTAGATGGTTCAGCCTTTCAAGTCCCCAACAATACCTACTCTTATTATGGAGGACAAAAATCTCAAGGAGAACCACAAGCAATGGCAGAGGTTTGTATGCTTTATGATGTGATAAATGAAACGATTATCAAAGCAGATATCGATAAATACATCGCAAACGAACGAGAACAAGCATTAAAAATGATAAAACAGCTTGATCATCAAGAACAAAACAATATTTTTGTCTTTGACAGAGGGTTTCCGTCAAGGAAACTTTTAGCTGAGATTGGCACTAAATCAAAATATCTCTTTAGGGTTAGCAAACAGTTTATGTCGGCGGTCAATAATGCAACCGAGGCTGACCAAATCGTTCAAATTTCTGATGAAAATGGCGAAGCTATGCAATTGCGTGTTATTAATATCTTGCTGTCAACTGGTGAAACCGAAAAACTTCTGACGAATATCTTTGATTTCTCACCAGATTTTTTCGAAAAAATGTATGCTTTGCGTTGGGGTATTGAATGCAATTACAAAAGTCTTAAAAGTATTTTGCAAATTGAAAATTTTACCTCAGGGTATCCTATTCTTATTGAGCAAGATTTTTATGCTACTGTATTAATCGCAAACTTCTTATCTATCTCAATAAATGAAACCAATCACGATCTTTCAGAGAAACTTAAAGATAAAGACTATAAAAATGGGCGAAAAATCAACTACAAAGCCGCTTTTTCCATTCTAAAGCCGATTTTCATACAGGCTTTATGTGAATCAAACCCTGAAATCGCTGCCGCCTTGCTTGAAGAAGCACAACTTGAAATTTTGAACTTCACTTCGGTTGTCAGACCTAATCGTTCATTCCAAAGAAAAAAGAAACATTCAGCTGCAAAGTTTAACTTTTCTACCAAGTGAGTTACCCTGATGACATTGCCCTGTGGGGCGGCACCCCCCCGCAGGGGACATGCAGCGCCGCAGGATGCCAATCCCGCAACCAAGCCCCCCAGGGCCTGCAGCAGCACAAACTAAAACCCCCGCCTGCAGAAGAAAAAGCTTCCGCAGGCGGGGCTGTTCATTTTCAGAGCCGATATTAAAGCATGTTAATCAAGTCGTACAGCTCACGATCAAAGTGCTTCTTCATGCTCAACGCATCCGCAATGGGCATGTTGAATACGCGGCCGTGACGCACGCCAATGGCTTGGTTGGTAAT
>JAVVWP010000072.1:0-1040 GCA_036652055.1 Oscillospiraceae bacterium
TTTATCAAAGAGCTTTCCTTCGCATTTCAGCAAACCTCTTTGCGTCAATCCGGGTAACAAGCCGGATTGATTCGTTGGCGCGGCGACCCAAGAAATCACAAAACTTATTGAATGCCGAACGCTGATTCACATGAGTTACATGAGAAACATATGGCTTGCGCCGTTCGAGATAATCCGAAAGAAACGCACGAAGTGAGATGTCATTAAACTCTTCTTTCTTCTGACACTCCTTTTCTGCTACCTTGTGCCCTTCAATCAATGCCCTGTTCTCCGCTTGTTTGGCAGATAGCTTCTCACTTCCGAACATTCCACCGCCAACGGGAACCTTCGTTGAACGCCGCTTTCTGCTTCCGTCTTGGATGATGAAGAAAACAAACCAGAATTTAGACTTGGAATCCTTGTTGATACTTACGTTTTTAGGATATTCACCGCTCATAAAAAACTCGTACTTGTGTTTCGTACCAGATTCGGACAAATGATACCCAGTAACTGACCGCATATTAACCTAGAAAACCTATATAAAACAAGGGAAAAGCGGTCACTTACCGCATATAAAAGTGGCGGAGAGAGTGGGATTCGAACCCACGGTACGGTCACCCGTACGTTCGATTTCGAGTCGAGTGCCTTAGACCAGCTCAGCCATCTCTCCGTAAAAAACCTGCACTCTTCTACACGATCTCCATAAGTCTGTAAAGACAAGAATCTGAAATGGCAGGAATAACGGATGCAATTTTAATTATCGTCTTGGGCTGGCTAAAGGTCCTAGCTGTGCTTCGCCTTCAAACTTTTGAGTTTTATTCCATGGGAGTTGTGATTTTGTGCTTCCATCGGGGGGACGGGGGACTCTCTCTTTCTCTTCGGACGGATTATTCATAATAAGACTACAAGAGCAGAGCGTGCAGGTCAGCATCCCTGCTAAAAGGAGAAAAGAAGTATGTTTCATTGTTATCAATCTATTTCAGAATTTCAGAACCTTATTACTAGCTCAATCGTTCTGCATAAGCTATCACTTCATTTTTATCTCCGCAAGGCAAATCCTA
>JAVVWP010000073.1:0-989 GCA_036652055.1 Oscillospiraceae bacterium
GCATGAACAGGAAGGCAAGACCGCCCTTATAAGCCGTTCCTGCGTTTCCGATAAATGTTGAAGAACTAAGATAGGTAGTGCCGTAGGTTAAAGCAAAAACCCAAGGACCCAGTTTACGTCCACCGAGTAGATAATTAGATAGTGAGCCGGAATTTTTCTTGTGACAATAAAAGCCTATGCCGAGCATGCCAATCATGTAGATACCAAGGACAACAAATCCGGCAATTTTAATTTTATCAGTCATTTTTCTGCTCCCTTCCCTTTCCTTCCTCAAGGGGCTGCTTCAAATTGTTTTCGTTGGGTTCCTCATGCTCTTTCGAGCTTTTCACGTAGCACCAAATAGAGATCAGCGCGGTAACAATAATACTGACAGGACCTATAATCCAACCTAGCCATGTAGGAAAAGGCATTCCAAACATAATAGTTGATCCTTTCTATAAATAAGTATTTCTTGTTTAAAAACAACCTACGCTCTGGGAAACGGCAGCGGGCTATTTTTTCTTCATCAACAAAGCCAAAATTGCTTTTTGTGCGTGAAGTCTGTTTTCAGCCTGATCGTAAACGATTGAATGCTTGCCATCGATTACGGAGTCGGTTACTTCTTCGCCTCTTGCTGCGGGTAGGGGATGCATGTAGTAGGAAATGGGATTTGCAAGCTCGAAATGCTTATCGGAAATGCACCAATCCTTTTCAAACTGCTTGCGATATTCCTGATCTTCTTTTTTGTCCATTCCGCGAGTGCTGCCCCAGCTCTTTGCATAGATAACATCGGCGCCTGTGCACGCATCATAAACATCGTTTGTGATGGATATTTTTGCGCCGCTGTCTCTGGCTGCATTTTCGGCAAATGCCATGTATTCTGCGTCCAGGTCATATCCCTTTGGATATGCAAGAGTTAGGTCGGCACCAAGCAGGCTGCATGCCAAAAGCATTGCCTGGGGGACACCGGGAGACTTGACGCGGTCAGCATATGCCCAGCTCATAACAAT
>JAVVWP010000074.1:0-980 GCA_036652055.1 Oscillospiraceae bacterium
AGTACCAGACTCTTTTTCAACGACAGGCAAGCCAACTGAAGCAATAATTTCTTCATCATTTTTCAGGTCAACTCTTGCCACTGGAGAAGTGAAGTCCCCTGCAGGGAGTTCAAGCTGCGGTCGGTCTTGTTCTTCTTGTTCAGCTATATTTTTTTTAATTTCGGTTTGCTTTTTATCGAACTCTGCTTGTGCCGTATCAGTGGCATTTTGAGATTCATTCCCACATGCCGTTAATGTTAAAAGTGAAATAATTAGCGGATAAATTCTTTTCATAATTAATAGTTTATAAAGTAATAGTGAGCCATTATATTGCATAGCTCACTATTTTACAAGTTTACTGCTGTATAGCATTTTTAAAGTTGTACTTTTAAGAATCAGACTTTGTCTCTTCAAAAATAGCAACAGTACAAGTTCCCTGATAAAAGATCATTAATAATAAATTTTTCATTATTTATCAGCATTAGGTGAAATAATAACCCAAAGACCAGTCTCTTTGTTGGCATGAGTATACAAGTTGACATCGCCAATTATTTTATTATGCGAGTTATTCTCCTTCTCAATATTGTCCATCGCATCACCAATTAAAATAATAAGTTCTTCACCAGCTTCAGGTGTATTGCTTACAATTCTCGTTGTAATGCCGCTCAAAATAAGTAATTGCCTCATGGCTTCTTCATAGTTTTTAGTTCCACCAAGAAGTAAGTTAACTTCTCTTAAGTTACCGTCTTTGTTGATAGCTCCAACCATTGCAATATCCTGATTGAATAAAACTTGGAAAGCGTCGCGTGCAACTCCTGTTTTAATATCAAACTCGGCCATAGGACTGATCGATTCAATATCCAGTGCTTTAAGTTGGGCATTAAAGTCTTTTCTAAACTGTTCTGGTGTTATTCCCAAATTAGCTTCAACTTTAGCAGGTAATGGCTCAGGCTTAAATTCTGCTGATTTTTCAGCTTTAGGTTCAGCCGTAGAGGCAGGGT
>JAVVWP010000075.1:0-929 GCA_036652055.1 Oscillospiraceae bacterium
ATATATAAATCTTAGTATAACATATTTTATTAAAAAATCATATAATTTACTGCAATTTAATACAATTTGCAGTAGCTATTAGTTGCACTATGTGGTATTGTCCTTTGCGATAGGGGGAGATAATATGCCACAAAAATTAGATGACCTATACCACGAATTTTTCGTACCACTGATACTACCGGAGCTTAAATCTTCGGTAGAAGAAAATCACAAAATACTGATTGACCATCTTTCCAAAGATGACCGGAAAATCATTCTGCGAATTATTGATGCCTTAGAAATGATTTGCTACTATCAAACCAAGGCGAGCTTTATCCAAGGCTTCAAATTAGGCGTGGAGCTGACAACTGAATTACAAAATTATAATGACCATAGTCTTGAAATTGAAAATCAAGATTATGGTCATTTTTTTATGCCACTGGAGGTACAAGAAGATTAAATATATTGATTTGCTAAAACTTCCCCATCATTTCCATATAGTCAAAATCCGAAAGCTTTCCACTTTGATTTTGCTCCATTAAATCAATAGCCTCCGCCACTTTTTTGTTCCATTCATCAACTGTCAGCTTGCCACGATTTTTGCGGGTTTTCAGTCGGTTATAAACCTTGTCGTACTCTTGCTGTGCAGGGGTACGCTTTTCTTTTTTCTCAGCTTCTTTCATATGGGCGCCAATATCTCGGCAGGTTTTTGTTTCGCCAACTTTCTTTTGGTTTGGTGCAATATTAGAGCAATAGCAGGTGTTATGTCCCGAAAGCAGCAAGAAATATGTTCCGCAGTTATGGCATTTGCGAGGGCAGTGGCCATTCATCAAACCTCTGAAAAAGTCTGTATATAAAAATGCTCTCATACTGTCAAAAACAATTCGTTCTGCAATCAGATATTCTTTTTCGTTGTCGGGATTTCTTGTAGGCGCATATTCAATACCGAC
>JAVVWP010000076.1:0-841 GCA_036652055.1 Oscillospiraceae bacterium
AACAACCTTATCATCGTAGAGGTAAATAGAGTTGACGAACACATCTATAATGCGGCGGCGGAAAGCTTCATCCATTAGATCGCCTTTGGTGAATTGCTTTAGCCACGCCAGTATATCAGCCTTAGTATAACGGATGCCGTTAGCTATGCGCATTTTGGATAAGTCGATCGCTAAGTCTGTTTTTTGCAGCTCCAGCAGCTCTATTTGCTTCTCATACCGCTTTATAACCGCTTGGCTTTCGCTCTCCATAATGAGCCTAAAGGCTTTATCTGCATCACGCTCCAGCTTAGCGATCCGCCGCTCCAGCTCTTGCACGTTTGCATTATTAAACTCTTTGTTATACTCTTCTACTACCCGCTCTGCTATATATTCCATCCGAGCAGGCGTTAAAACATATTCAACGGTTTGCTCTACAACGTACCACTCTATAAAATCTTTCTTTTCGCTTTTCTTTTTGCAGTTATGCAGCTTCTTTTTAGCTCCGCAAGAATAGTAATAATACATCGCCCCTGTTTTGCTTGTGCCGGCATCGCCCACCATCCGATTGCCGCACATACCGCAAAAGGCTTTACCTTGTAATAGGTACTCTTGCCGAGCCTTACCAGCGGCGGGGGCGTGCGCTACTTTGGCTAACCGCTGCTGCACTTTTTCAAAGACGGCGGGATCTATTAGTACAGGGTATGTGCTGCTATACTCAACGCCGTTGTAAAAGGTAACGCCTGTATACTTGCGGTTTTTAAGTGCGTGTTGAAAGCTGGTTAGGGATAGGGGCTTGCCCTTATTGTTGGTTACGCCTTTATCTGTTAGCTGCTGCATAATGTCATGCTTTGAAACGCCCTTA
>JAVVWP010000077.1:0-798 GCA_036652055.1 Oscillospiraceae bacterium
CCAGTAAAATGGCACAAAAAACCCAATGTCGTCTTGTGGGTTTAAGTTGTTTCCGCCGTGAAGATGGTGAAGGTTTTGATGTGTATTGTGATGATCTCAATGATCCTCAACTCTATGATCGTGATATCGAAATCGCAACAACAGCACTTAACAAAGCCGTTGAAAACATGATCAACCGTTTCCCGACTGAATATATGTGGGGATATAAGCGGTTTAGAGGGGGAACTGATGTACAGTTTTATTAAAAACAATCTTATGACTGTATAGATACTTATCAAATCAGCTTAAAATCTATTTACACATAAATAACTTAATTATTTTAAAAGGAAAGCAATTTCATGCGAATTTTAGTTACAGGCGGAGCTGGATTTATTGGTTCATGCGTTGTACGTCATATTATAAAAAACACGAATGATGAAGTTCTAAATCTAGATAAACTTACATATGCTGGTAACTTAGAATCATTGAATGAAATTAGTGAAAATCCTCGTTATCAATTTCAACAGGCTGATATTTGCGATACGGATAAATTGGAAATCATTTTCAATACATTTAAACCTACTGCTGTAATGCATCTAGCTGCTGAATCTCATGTTGACCGTTCAATTGATGGTCCTGCTGCATTTATTGAAACAAATATTGTGGGAACTTACACTTTATTAGAAGCTACAAGAAAATATTGGCAAAGCCTTGATGAAAGTCAAAAAATGGCATTCCGTTTTCACCATATCTCAACAGATGAGGTTTATGGAGATTTTGAAGGAACAACTGATTTATTTACAGAAAAAACTTCTTATG
>JAVVWP010000078.1:0-767 GCA_036652055.1 Oscillospiraceae bacterium
ATCATAACGTGACTTCTCCGTTTCAGTTCAAGAGTTGTAAATTCCGTCATCACTGAATAAATTAATTATAAACTGTCATATTTAAAAAAGCAAGTTCTTTATAAGTTTTCAGTCAAATAAGCATGATATCCTTCATAAAAATAACTATTATCAATGCCTTTCATATAAACACCACGATTATTAACTTCATCAGTTAATGCTCCTTTTATAAGAGTCTTTATTTCTACATCTTTTATAGGACTACGTTCCATTGCAAGTAAATAATCTTCTTTATCAATCTTATTCCAATCAACTACTTTATTTAATTCTTTTTTTAAAATTAAATCTAACCAAATTCTAGTACTTCGGCCATTCCCTTCTCTAAAAGGATGCAAAACATTCATCTCTACATATTTTTCAATAATTTCTTCAATAGTTTTTTGAGGCATTTTATCAATATTTTCTATAGAAGATTCCAAATATATTACTGGGACAAACCTGAAATTTCCTTTCGCAATATTTTCTTTTCTTAAAACTCCTGCAAAGTCATAAATACTTGAGAATAAAAAATAATGAATAAATTTTAAAGAAGCAAATGTTCCTGCATCAAGTGAATCAAGAAGATTCTTATCAAATAATTCTAATGCTTTTTCTTTAGTTATTTTTTCTTCAATATTAGCAAGCTCAGCTGAATTATTAATATTTAATTTATTTTTTATCATCTGTACACCTCCTAAATATTATACCAAATGTACATTAAAAAATATATAGTAACTACTTAAAAACAC
>JAVVWP010000079.1:0-754 GCA_036652055.1 Oscillospiraceae bacterium
CAGGCGTAACCATGGCAATGTCGGGGTTTGCGTCCATGTACGCGCATATCGCTGAAAGGGCATCATCTGTAAGCTGAATATCAGGATTAATTACCGCGTGATATCGCGAATTAATAAGCGGCAACACCTTGTTATGCCCTGAGCCAAAGCCGAGGTTGCGCGGCAAGGCAAGCACCTTTGTGTTTTCGCCAAAATCTGTTTTTTGAAGCCCTTCGCCTGTGCCGTCGGTAGAGGCGTTATCCACAAGGAAAAGCGTGAGGTCGTTTTGCTTTGTGTTTTTTATTATAGATTTAGCCGCTACCTGTGCTTCGTCTAAATCATTATAGGTAACAATGCATGCGCTTATATTCATTTGCGGCATACGCCTCTTTCTTTAAACATTGTAAAAAGGCACTTTTGCCCACGCTGATTATCTCTTTATCTTTTAAAAAACTATCCTATGTGCGTGCTATCGCACATGCACAATTAAAACATATCCTATGTGAAAATATATCTAATAGCATTTTACCATTTTTTACGCCGCCATTCAAGTGTGTAAGGCGGTTTATACAATAATAACTTGTTTTGGGTTTTCGTTTACTCTGTTTACACACCGTAAACCGTAAATATTTTTATTTTTCGCCAAAGGCTGTTATATTTGCCCCTTGTTTGCAAACAATAATTCCTACAAAGGGGGCTTTTGTAATGACTGCTAAAAAGGTGTTGCCGCTGTTTATCATTGGCGGCATAGGCTACTGCCTAATCGAGATTATTG
>JAVVWP010000080.1:0-749 GCA_036652055.1 Oscillospiraceae bacterium
AATCACGCTTCAGGAGCCGAAAGGTGCAGAAATAGAGCGATAGCTCCGGTTCTGTGCCTTTTGGTATTTTGTTGTGCGGTTCAGCCGCCGCCGTATTCTTTGTTTACAGCCCCGCAGAATTTGAGTTGAAACTCAGTTACAAACTCCTTGCATAACTGCTCCCGCAGAGTTACAATTCAACCAACCTGAACCGAAACGCTTCCTGCCCTGCCGGTGAATAGTCTCCGGCGATGGGGCGGGAAGCGTTTTTGACCACATAGATTACCACAGACACGCTCGGAGCACGCGGAAACAGTGCTTTTAAGAGCAAGGGAAAGTAAGTGAAACGGAGCGGAAACGGCCAAAAACGCTATAGATAAGCACAAAAATGTTTCTGTTACGCTTCGGGACCAAGAGGCCTCGAGTTCGAATCTCGACACTCCGACCAAAAGCCTTCTGAAATTTTTGATTTCAGAAGGCTTTTTTTGTTTATTTCCGTGCTTATTTTGTATAGCGCATCATTATGGAGGCTAGCTCGGCGCGGGCGGCGTTGGATTTTGGGGACAGGGTTGTGGCGGTGGTGCCGGAGACTATGCCTTTTTCAACTGCCCATGCCATTGCCTGCTTTGCGTAAGCCGAAACGCTGTCCGCATCCGTAAATTTGCTCAAATCGGCTGTGGCTGTCGGGGAGCCGGAATAGCGCCACAGCATGGTGACAAGCTGCTCACGGGTGACATTGCCCGTGGGATTTGTGCCGTCGGAGACGCCCT
>JAVVWP010000081.1:0-304 GCA_036652055.1 Oscillospiraceae bacterium
CTGCTGCTGACGGCGCGGGTGGCGTTGGGCGAGCACGCCCACGGCTTTGACGCAGACAGCCTTCTCGCCAAGCCCTTTGACCTAGAGGAGCTGGGTGCCCGGGTGGAGTCCTATTTGTGCCGGGGTGACCATCGTCGGTCGATGGCGCTCACCGCCTAACCCCAAGGTTTTCTTTCCCAAAAGAGCTTCCTCCCAAAACGGAGGAAGCTCTTTTGTCGTGCAAAGGCCTGCTGTCCCGGCGATGCATTTGCCCCGGCAGATGCGGAAATCCGCAGGGCACCGTGTATAAAAAAGCATGAAAAAA
>JAVVWP010000081.1:314-740 GCA_036652055.1 Oscillospiraceae bacterium
GCATCACACAGGCGCTGCTGCACTTGAAACGGTGGGGCAGCGCCTTGTGTCCGGGGCGGGGAGGAAACCGCAGGGCGGCAAAAACAAAAAAAGAACAGTCCGAAGACTGTTCTTTTTCTTTTGTTATGGAGCGAGCGACGAGGCTCGAACTCGCTACCTCCACCTTGGCAAGGTGGCGCTCTACCAGATGAGCTACGCTCGCACAACACTGACAATTCTAACAGACAAGTCCCACTTTGTCAAGAGACTTTTCCAAAATTCCGACAGGGGAGTTGTGATGTTTGCGAGACACCCGTCAGCTGAAATTTTTTCCCCCGACAAAAGCCGGCAGGCTTTTTGCCGCCTCCCGCATATACTAAGGAATCTACGCCTGACATCCCCGCTGTGGGCACAGGCAAGTTCCCAACAAGGAGGAGGCAGGACAAT
>JAVVWP010000082.1:0-452 GCA_036652055.1 Oscillospiraceae bacterium
CTATACACGTAATGACAGGAAACTTTGTTGCATTTGTCCTTGACGACGACGCAGGTGCGTACCCGGCTACCGGAATACAAGACGGATATAGCTACACGGAGATAAAGACGTAAGGCAGAAAAAATACATGAGAAATGGAGGAACAGTCCATGATACATAGACAAACGCCCGTGTGTGTCTACACACACAATCAAACCTTAGGGACCAGCCCCGGTGGGGATGCGGGCGAACACATAGGTTCGCCCCTACGGGAAACCATCAATCCATGCGTAGGGGCGCACCTGCGTGTGCGCCCGCATCCGAGAGGGGGCGCAGCTGATGGCGGAGTGCACGGTAGCAAGAGCCGGCGCGGCGGGCGGAGGAAGCCCGTGGGTGAAAATTGCGGAGATGAGCTGGGTCCCTTCTGCGGCTGTCGAGATTTTTTCCGGGGGCATCATGTTGGGCACCATTAC
>JAVVWP010000082.1:462-719 GCA_036652055.1 Oscillospiraceae bacterium
ACCCCGACACAACCAAATATATAAATGCAGGCTTCACTCCCCGAGTCGGGATATACTTCGATGGCGCACGGACATTTATAGTCGGGAATCTTGTCGTGGGAAAACAGTTTCAGTTTCCCGGATACCCCATATATGCAACCGCGGAAGTAACTTCAAACGGCTTAAAGGTTTTTGGAAATATGGGCCCAACGGACAGCTCCATAGAGACATCATATTTGCTTTTCCCTTGAGTCTGTTTACACGGCATCCGCCATGCG
>JAVVWP010000083.1:0-697 GCA_036652055.1 Oscillospiraceae bacterium
AACAAAAAAGTGGCGGAGGCTATCTCATATATGGAACAAAATCAAAGAGGTGAGCTTTCAGATTTTGAGTATATGAAAATTATGAAGAAATTTTAGCTGCTAAATTTTTTATTGTAAACCCATCTTACTTAAATACCGTTTCGATAGGTCATGCTGTATCAACAAAGGAGCCTAATTTTGCGGCACCATTTGGTTGATTGTTGAATTTAATTTTATTATTTCACAGTTCCAATCTGCTTAGCAAATGACGCTGCTGTTATTTTAATTATATTTTTAGGCTTCATCTTCTTGCTCCTCATTTGGCATAAAAGAATGACCATAATCTTGATTTTCAATTTCAAGACTATGGTCATTATAATTTTGTAATTCGTTTGATATCTCTAAGCCTAATTTGAAACCTTGTGTAAATGCATTTTGGGTTTGCAAAATTCCTATTGTTTGCTGTGCATCAAGCATACGCAAAACTATCTTGCGGTCTGCTTTAGATAAATGTTCAATGAGAATTTGATGGTTTTCCTCAACACAAGTTTCCAGTTCAGTTAATTTTAGTTGCCGGCACATTGCACGATGTAACTCGTCTAATTTTTCCGTCATAGTGACACCCCCTTGTGAACATAAAGGATATCACAAGAAGATGAGAATAGCTACTAAGTCATTCTACTTTAAAGACTTGATTATTTAGTAGTTTAGAGTTAGT
>JAVVWP010000084.1:0-662 GCA_036652055.1 Oscillospiraceae bacterium
AAAAGAAAATTGGCGAGGATTATTACCATGCTGCCATAAATTATGTTACCCGAAATTTGCCCCGCCTCATTTTAGACTTGAAAAAAATATTGTAAACATTATTATAATGTATTGCGTTTATAAAGTGTGTGTAGTATAATATAAAAGCTGTACATCAGCCATGCCGGTGTGATGGAATTGGCAGACGTGCGGGACTCAAAATCCCGTGGTAGCAATACCGTGTCGGTTCGACCCCGACCACCGGCACCAAAATCATCAGCATTTTTGCTGATTATGCAAGAATGAGATTGCCCTTGAATGTCTGATACACATTCAGTTATAGGGCAGTCTTTTTCTTTTTCATCATACCCCATAGCTATTGAAAGCTTATGTAAAGCTAAACCCTAACATCTTACCCGCTTGTAAGATGTTAGGGTTAGTTTTGTTTAGGCTTTTAGCATTAAATATTTGTAAGAAGCTTAAAGCGGAAAACAATTTGTTTTTTCTACTACTTTGTGTTTATTTAGCTTGTGCAAAAAGCCATGGATACAAGTCCGCCTCACGGAATGCCAGCTCCCATACGGTGTGATTTTCATTAGGGTACTCTATATATTCGTATTTACCGGCCCCGGCAGCTTCTAAGGCGTTTACAAAATCACGCGAATAATCTACAGGGGTAATAC
>JAVVWP010000085.1:0-655 GCA_036652055.1 Oscillospiraceae bacterium
TATGCTTGTAGCTTCATACCCACGAATTATTGAAGACAGCGAATACATTCGAAGATGTATTGAACTTGAAAATAATAACGGTTTGAATTTAAATAGTTTCCGTTCATGGAATGATTTTGATTATAATATCGATATTTCCACTTGCACAAATATTCCTCATGGATTGCAAAATGCTACCGTAACGATAATTAACAAGGCAATTAAAAAACCAGTGTGGACATTTTTTGCTTAATCTGTAAGCCGTAATCATTATTCTGTGTCTATCGTATTGTATTCGTCAAGTCATATTCTATGAAGAATATCTACTTTTTGTTACACATAATAGGTATATTTATTAGGCTCTTTGTCAAATGTTGGGGTGAACCGATATTACCTAAGTCGAAACGAGCAAACAGAACTGTGGGCAAATTAGCCTATGGTTCTGTTCTTTTTTATGCAGAACAGGCGAATGCGTGTAATATACTTTTTCTGAAACGCTCAAAATCACGATAGCCATATGCATTCCTTTTGATAACTTTAATTTTGTTGTTACAGCCTTCTGTATATCCGTTAGTGATATTGCTACCGCAAGAATTAATAATTGAATCAAACCAATTTGTGTATGCTGTTATTGCATTTTTAAACTCAGGGATTTCACTTTCTTTAGCTGCTTGTA
>JAVVWP010000086.1:0-653 GCA_036652055.1 Oscillospiraceae bacterium
ATATTACGGACGATATGCAAAGGCAGGCGGCAGACAGCATCGACCGTGGCATCGGAAAAGCAGCGCCAACCGCCAAAACGAAACAGGCAGAGGCAAAGCCTGCCATGAACGATTTCACGCCCTATCAGCGAAGCCGCCGCAAACCCGGCACCGGCTGCGTCACGCAGCTCAACGACCATCTCTGGGAGGGGCGCTACTCGCCCGTGTGGCCCGACGGCAAAAAGCACTCCCGCAATATCTACGCCCACACCCGGGAGGAGTGTGAGAAGAAACTAAAGGTGCTGATCGTGGAGATGAAGGAGGAGATTGCGGAGCAAAGGAAATCGCTCAAAGCAGCGCCGCAGATTGCCATGTGATGGTCAAATTTGCATCGCATAAAACAAAGAAAAGCCTTCTGAAATCACTGATTTCAGAAGGCTTTGGTCGGAGTGTGGGGATTCGAACCCCAGGCCTCTTGGTCCCGAACCAAGCGCGATACCAAACTTCGCCACACCCCGATATTAAATTGAAAATTGCTGTCTGTGGGCATTCCTGTGGTCAAGTCCCGATTTGCAAGGACTTACAAAAGGAAAGGTAAACCGCAAACACCGTGTTTGCAAGGACTTCAGGGAATTAGGGAAAATCTCATGGATGAATTGGTGGGTACTCCCGAA
>JAVVWP010000087.1:0-649 GCA_036652055.1 Oscillospiraceae bacterium
CGACAGCTTCCTCCAGAGGAAGCGTAGGAGAGGGATTTTGCTTTTATCTTGGTTGCTCCCTCCTTCAGTCGACTGCGGTCGACAGCTTGCCTTTTGAGGAAGCGGAAGAAACGAGAGGAAGCGTGAGAGAGTGCCTGAGGGAGAGGTGTTTTAAATCAATCTTTCTTTAACCTCTTTATCAATTACCGAACATATTTCATAAAAGTTATTATCAATATCTATATTTGTAAATCTTAAAACCTTTATGCCATATTCCTCAAACTTCTTTGTTCTTTTTGCATCATATTCAAATTTATTTTCATCATAATGACCACTACCATCAAGTTCAATTACAAGTTGTGCTTTATAGCAATAAAAATCAGCAATATAGTTGCCAATTACTTTTTGCCTTTGAAATCTCACAGGATATTTTGAGAGAAAATAAAACCAAAGCTTTTTTTCCCACGGTGTTGCGTTTTTTCGCAAAGACTTTGCGTTTTCTATAAGTGATTTATTATAGACTAATGACATTAAAACGCCTCACTTTGTTGGTTTTTGTTTTTGCTTGTTTCTTGGTTGCTTGTATCTATTTTGCTCCCTCCTTCAGTCGACTGCGGTCGACAGCTTCCTCCAGAGGAAGCGGAAGGGTTGTTTTATTTTTGCTTGTATC
>JAVVWP010000088.1:0-647 GCA_036652055.1 Oscillospiraceae bacterium
CGTTGAGATCAGCCCATGCACCAGTTTTGTTAATGTCCCAAATTTCTTGCTGGCTCAGCTTCTGTTTGCTTTCAAGCGGTTCAATTAATTCATTGACGCGGTCAACATGAGAAAAATTAGATGAGTCTGAACGCAAACTTGCATATGCTTTATTGTTCCAGCTTGCAATATAACCTTTTTCTGGATTGTATTCTTTTGGATTATGTGACGCTGTTATAACTATACCACCTGTACATCCTAAGTGTCTAACTGTAAATGAAAGCACTGGTGTTGGTCTTAGTCCTTCAAATAAGTATACTTTTATATTATTTGCAGCTAAAGTTAATGCTGTAGCTTTAGCAAATTCTTTTGACATATTTCTTGAATCATATGCTATTGCAACTGATGGATTATCAAATGCCTCATTTAGGTAATTCGCAAAACCCTGAGTTGCTTTTGATACAGTGTAAATATTCATTCTATTAGTTCCTGCACCAATTATCCCTCTAAGTCCACCTGTTCCAAATTCAAGATCCTTGTAAAATCTATCTTCAATTTCTTTATCATCTTTTATCATTTTTAATTCATTTTTTGTTTCTTCATTAATCATTTCTGATTCTAACCAATTGTTGTATTTATCCTTATAATTCATCTATATACCTCCCTTA
>JAVVWP010000089.1:0-645 GCA_036652055.1 Oscillospiraceae bacterium
TAAAGTAGTAACCGCAATGAATCGTAAAGAAGGTCTTATTGAAATTCAAGCAAAAGCTGTAATATTAGCAATGGGATGTAGAGAACGTTCTAGAGGAGCATTAAATATACCAGGATATCGTCCAGCAGGTATTTATTCTGCAGGTACTGCACAGCGTTTGGTAAATATGGAAGGTTATATGCCAGGTCGCGAAGTTGTTATTTTAGGTTCTGGTGACATTGGACTTATTATGGCAAGAAGAATGACATTAGAGGGTGCAAAGGTTAAAGTAGTTGCTGAATTATTGCCATATTCTGGTGGATTAAAGAGAAATATTGTTCAGTGTCTAGATGATTTTGATATTCCATTGAAGTTAAGCCATACCGTTATCGATATTGAAGGAAAAGAAAGAGTAGAAGGAATTACGATAGCTCAGGTAGATGAGAATAGGCGTCCAATTCCTGGAACAGAAGAACATTATACTTGTGATACCTTATTGTTATCTTGTGGATTGATTCCGGAAAATGAAATTTCTAGAGATTTAGGAGTTGCAATGAGTCCAGTTACTTCAGGTCCTTTGGTAAATGAATGTTTGGAAACTAATATAGAAGGTGTTTTTGCATGTGGCAATGTATTACATGTACATGATTTGGTGGATTTTGTTTC
>JAVVWP010000090.1:0-598 GCA_036652055.1 Oscillospiraceae bacterium
ATTGGCAGACATTCTTTCAGCTTGTCCATCATTATATTTTTTTCTGCCTGTTCTGCAACATCTTGCGTAGGATCCGCCAGAATATCTTCACCATTAAACTCATCTGTTGTGAGCATATCGAAAGAAAATTCACCATTGGAAATAGCTTCTTTATTCAAATATAGCTGATGATTTATTTCCTTATAAAACGCCGCATATTCTTCACAAGTCACTTCCATAAGCATTCCATGTTGTGGTATGAACTTTTTTTCAGCATATATCGGATTTGCATCTAACCGATATAACAATTCCCTATATGTTATTTCTTCAAATCCATTTTCGGATTTAATAAAGCATTTTGAATTATTATCATTTTCAGACATTTATTTTTCCTCCATATCAATTTTGTTTTTGTTTGTTTTCAAAAACGATTGATATGGAGGGCTGCGACAGCCAACGGTGGAGGACTGCTTGTCCGCAATAAATTTAAACGCAATGAAAAAAGAGCCAAACTCACCCCTTGATTTTACAGGGGTAAATTTGGCTCTACGATCAAAGCTATGTTTGTAATTTTGCTTATGATATAGTTGTCCATTTTTGTGGATTGCTATATCATCAC
>JAVVWP010000091.1:0-590 GCA_036652055.1 Oscillospiraceae bacterium
CAAGCAAAAGTACTCTTGGCTTAATTGCAAGAGCCCGTGCAATAGCAACGCGCTGCTGCTGACCGCCAGAAAGAGACTCAACCTTTCTTTTGTTAAATCCCTTAAGGTTGACCAACTTTAGCATATCCTCAACGGTTTGCTTTATTTCTTTTTCAGGCAACTTTTTTATTCTCAATCCAAAGGCAATGTTCTCATAAACATTAAGGTGAGGAAAGAGAGCATAACGCTGAAAAATGGTGTTAACCTGCCTTTTATGCGGCGGTACACCATTAATGTTTTTATCTTCAAAAATCACATCTCCAGAATCTTGCTCTAAAAATCCTGCGATAATACGAAGAGTTGTGGTTTTTCCACATCCCGAAGGGCCAAGTAAGGTTATAAACTCGCCATCTCGTATATACAAATCAATACCTTTAAGCACAGACTCATCATCAAATGTGACTGATATGTTTTTTAAATTAATTATAACATTATTTTCCAATTATGCAGCCCCTCTCTCCAACTGGCTTTTAAATAAAAATTAAAGCCAGCCCCGAGTAAAAATAATCAAATATGAATTAAAACAAATTATTAACAAATACAAATATAGT
>JAVVWP010000092.1:0-556 GCA_036652055.1 Oscillospiraceae bacterium
AAGGAAATAAGAAAAGCCGAAAACCTTGGTTTTATAGGTTTTCGGCATTATTTGTGGCGTTCCTGAGCGGATTCGAACCGCTGGCCTTCCGCTTAGGAGGCGGACGCTCTATCCTACTGAGCTACAGAAACATTCAAAAAATCTATATTTAATTTTACTTGCTGACACTTTCCATCTTCCTCATGGGTTATGTTTCTATACCACCCTAGGCGGCGAACGTTCTATCCTACTGAACTACGGAGACATTCACTAATGCATTATACTACTTTATACTCTATCTAGTCAATTAGAAATTTATGTACCCCTGCAGCCAGATATTTGCTTTAAATCTTCTTCCAACTGCCGGTTCTCCTAATATGTCTTTCTTTGGTACGCAAATATCGAATACCAATTCATTTACTTCTACTGTAATTTCCATTAATTCCACATCGGTAGATTTGTTTTTCAGTAATTTCATTTCACGGATTTCACCTAGAATAGAATATTGATCACACTCCACTCCGTACGGCATAAAGTAAGTGTCTACTATACTGAAGACATCCTCTGTATTCAGCCT
>JAVVWP010000093.1:0-549 GCA_036652055.1 Oscillospiraceae bacterium
TTCCTTCTCTAGAAGATTCATCTCTTAAATCAGCAATTCCTTGAATTAAATCATGTCTAACTAAATCAACTATTTTTTCAATTAAATTAGCTTTATTAACTTGATAAGGTATTTCATAAACAATGATTTCAGATTTTCCATTATCTTTTCTAGATATTTTTACCTTAGATCTTATTGTTATTGTTCCTCTACCTGTTTCAAAGTAGCTTAAAATTCCAGTATCACCAACTATTTCAGCTCTAGTGGGAAAATCAGGTCCTTTTAGTTTTTCTCTTATTTCTTGTAAAGAAACATCTTTATCTTTTGCTATTAACAATATTGCATCTATTAATTCACTTAAATTATGTGGAGGTATGTTTGTAGCCATACCAACCGCAATACCAGAAGTTCCATTAGCTAAAAGATTTGGAAATAAAGAAGGTAAAACAGTTGGTTCAAGTTCACTACCATCATAGTTCTCAACAAAATCTACTGTATCTTTATCAATGTTCTTTAACATCTCTCCAGAAATCTTAGAAAGTCTAGCTTCAGTATAACGCATTGCAGCAG
>JAVVWP010000094.1:0-541 GCA_036652055.1 Oscillospiraceae bacterium
CAAACTGTTGCATCAAAGCATGGTATATATTTTTCAAAGCCAGGTAACGGAATATGTCATCAAGTTTTCTTAGAAAGATTCTCAAAACCTGGAGAAACTTTAATTGGGTCTGATAGTCACACACCAACGGCCGGTGGTGTCTGTATGCTTGCAATGGGAGCGGGGGGATTAGATGTTGCCCTTGCAATGGGAGGAGTAGCTTATAATATAAATACTCCAAAGGTTTGTAAAATTAATTTAATTAATAATCTTAAAAAGATGGTTGCAGCTAAAGATATTATATTAGAAGTTTTAAGAATATTTTCTGTTAAAGGCGGAGTTTCAAAGGTATTTGAGTATGGTGGTGATGGTATACTTGGACTTTCAGTACCAGAGAGAGCTACTATAACTAATATGGGAGCAGAACTTGGTGCTACAACATCTATATTCCCAAGTGATGAAAGAACTTTAGAGTTCTTTAAAGCACAAGGAAGAGAAGAGGAATGGGTAGAATTAAAGGCTGATGAAGATGCAGTATATGATGAAGAAATAACAATAGATT
>JAVVWP010000095.1:0-538 GCA_036652055.1 Oscillospiraceae bacterium
TGGGGGGAGAAGGAACATTTGGTGTATTGACAGAGGTAACATTAAAGGTATTTCGTTATATGCCGGAAAATAGAAAGCGATTTTCTTTTATATTTAAGGATTGGAAAACAGGTATGCGGGCAACCAGAGAAATGATGCAGTGTGAAGCCGGTTTTTCTTCTGTATTTCGATTATCTGACCCAGAAGAAACCAATCTTATGCTAAAACTTTACAATGTGGATGAAACGCCTCTTCGCCATCTATTTGATATCCGTGGATATAAGGATATGGAGCGGTGTCTGTTCTTAGGATTTACCGATGGAGAAAAAGGATATTCTCAAAATGTAGCCAAGAATATCAAAGGTATTGCCAGAAAATATGGGGGAATGAGTCTGACTTCTTATGTAACCAAGAGCTGGGAAAAGGGAAGATTTAATGATCCTTATTTAAGAGATACCATGTTGGATTTTGGAATTATGACAGATACTTTGGAATGTACGGTGCATTGGTCTAATATGGCAAAAGTACATAAAGAAGTGCGCAAAGTCTGCCATAAACT
>JAVVWP010000096.1:0-527 GCA_036652055.1 Oscillospiraceae bacterium
CCCTAATGGACAGCACACGGTGTCAATATATTCAACCACAGGCACCGCCACAGCAAAATTCACAGTGGTAGGAAATAAAGAAACCCCAACAACACCAGAAACTCCAACAACCCCAACAAATCCTGAAACTCCAACAACTCCTGAAACTCCAACAACTCCTGAAACTCCAACAAGTCCAACAAATCCAACAACTCCAACAACTCCAAATACAGAAAAGCCAACAACCCCTGAAATACCAAAAACATCTAATGGCGAAACTATGCCACGCTGGATAGGTTTGATGTTCGTTTCAAGCGGCGCATTAATGATATTGGAAATAGGCAAAAAACGCAGAAAATTAGATGAAAAATAAAAGTTAAAATACCCCTCCCACGCTTCCTCTGGAGGAAGCTGTCGACCGCAGTCGACTGAAGGAGGGAGCGTAAAAAGTCACAGGAGGGAGCGTAAAAAGTCCCAAGAGGGAGCGTAAAAAGTCCCAAGAGGGAGCGTAAAAAGTCCCAAGAGGGAGCGTAAAAAGTCCCAAGAGG
>JAVVWP010000097.1:0-511 GCA_036652055.1 Oscillospiraceae bacterium
TAATTTAATCTCGGTTCCTCTTTCTCTAGAAAACTCTTCTTTTAATTCGATATTGATAAAATTATCATCCGGAATAAAATCTAGAGTTTCTTCAAGTGTTGGAATTTTTTCCCCTTTAAATTCATCTGAAAACCAACTTCCAATATCTAACTTTTTAAGCTCTTCAAGAGTAAATTCTTTAAGATTTCCTTTTCCGTTAGATGTTCTCTCAAGTGTCCAGTCGTGAAAGACAACAATTTCACCATCCTTGGTTTGCTGAATATCAAATTCAAAACCATCACATCCGTCTTTTAAAGCTTTTTTAAAAGCGGATAAACTATTTTCTGGTGCCGTACCAGAAGCACCACGATGTGCTAATATTTCCATTTAAACCTCCTTAAAAATAAAAAAAGCAAAAAAACCTATAGAAGATTTTCTCGCTTTCTCTTTTATCTCTTGCGATACAAAAATATTATATATAGTTTACAAATAAATGTCAAATTTGTTTACAAAGTTTATACATTATGTATTT
>JAVVWP010000098.1:0-502 GCA_036652055.1 Oscillospiraceae bacterium
AGGCGGTGAGGTAAATGAGTAAACTAGAGCAGCTGATAGAGGAGCTTTGCCCTGATGGGGTGGAGTATGTAAAAATAGGCTTATGCCTAGAAAAAGTGACAAATATTAATTGGGTAAATGCAAAGGGGAAAGTTTTTCAATATATAGATTTAACTTCTGTTGATAGAGATACTCATCAAATATCAGAAACACAAATAATAACAACTGAAACTGCACCAAGTCGAGCCCAACAAATTGTTGCTCGAGGTGACGTTTTGTTGGGAACTACAAGGCCAATGCTTAAAAGATTCTGCCAAGTACCAAACGAATATGACAAACAGGTATGTAGCACAGGCTTTTGTGTGCTACGTGCCAAAGAGAATATATTGATTAGCGGATGGTTATATCATATTATTTCATCAACGGATTTTTTTACTTATGTAGAAAAGTTTCAAAAAGGTGCAAGTTATCCAGCAATAACGGATATTGATGTGAAAAGCTTCACAATCCCTCTCCCTCCTTT
>JAVVWP010000099.1:0-502 GCA_036652055.1 Oscillospiraceae bacterium
GGGCGGCACAGTCACCATCACTTTTAAAGTAAAACTTGGAAACAGTGCGCCGCCGATTAACCCAATTCCCAACACGGCGAATCTCACCTATGCCTATACTGTTGACCCTGCAAATCCAAACGGTGTGGCGGCAGTCGGCGTAAGCAACACGGTAAACACACCTGTTTCCACGGCGCATTTAAATATCGTTAAGGTCGCCGATAAGGGCATAGCCTATATTGGCGATGTGATCACCTATAACATTGCAATAACAAACACCGGAAATGTAGCAGCAGACAATGTGGTTGTAACCGATCTTCTGCCAAACGGAACGGTTCTCGTTCCCGGTTCACTCGCAGTAAGCGTACCTTATATAGGTGGTCCTGCAAGTTCCATAATTCTCACAAACTCAATTCCCGCCGGGCAGACCGTGACAATCACTTTCCAAGTAAAAGTAACGGCAATCCCAAATCCGAACCCCATTCTCAACGTGGCACATGCCGCCTATGCTTTTACCGTGAAT